>DASQGK010000076.1:0-31343 GCA_035632655.1 Steroidobacteraceae bacterium
CCGCTGGTGATCGCCGCGCTGCTGCACGACGTCGGTCATCTGCTCGAAGCGGTGCCCGACGACATCGCCGACTGGACGGCGGACGCGCGCCACGAGGAGCTGGGCGCGCGCTGGCTCGCGCAGCGCTTCGGGCCGCAGATCAGCGAGCCGGTGCGGCTGCACGTGCCCGCCAAGCGCTATCTGTGCGCGACCGACGACCGCTACATCGGTCAGCTGAGCTCCGCCTCGGTGCATACGCTCTCCCTCCAGGGGGGACCCATGTCGGCGCAGGAAGTGCAGCGGTTCGAGGGCGAACGCTACTTCCGCGAAGCGGTACGGGTGCGCCTCTGGGACGATCAGGGCAAGGTGGCCGGTCTCAGGACGCCGCCGCTCGCATCCTACGTCGCCATGATCGACGCCGCCGCGCGGCCGGCCTAGCCGGATCCCGTCATCCCGATCGATTCAAGTGTTGGCGCTCCCGGCCGATGCATGGGAGCCGGCAGTGAGTGCACTGGGCCGGTTGTGTGATCGGGTTCACAGAGAGGACACATGGACAGCAGCGACAAGCCCAGGGATGACGGCTCGGTTCTGGGACCCACTCTGCGCTTTAAGGGCGAGTTGACCGCCGGCGAGGATCTGCTGATCGAAGGTCAGATCGCCGGAAGCATCAGGCATTCGCGCCGCCTCACGATCGGCAGGCAAGGCCACGTCAAGGCGCAGATCGAGGGTCACATCGTCTCGATCGCCGGGACGGTGGAGGGTGACGTACAGGCACAGACCTCGGTCGCCGTCATGGAGACCGGACGCCTCAGCGGAGACATACGCGCTCCGAGCGTCAGCATCGTCGACGGGGCCGATTTCAACGGCAACGTCATCATGGACACGAGCAAGCGCTCCCACGGGCGCGATACGGATAAACGGTGAGCTATGGCACGTAACATCATGTCTGTCTTCGGTCCCAACGGACGCGCGGCCGGTGCCGAGAGCGCCGCAGGGGCGGGAGAAGCCGCACCCGCGGCTGCAGCTCCCAGTCAGTCCGCCCCGCTGGCGCTCATGACCCTCGGCAAGACACTGGTCTTCAAGGGTGAGATCTCGGCGGATGAGGATCTGGTGCTCTTCGGCCGGGTCGAAGGCTCGATCACCCACACAGGCAGCGTGACCATCGCTCTGGGCGGCGTCGTGACGGGCAACGTCTACGCGCGCAGCATCACCATCCGCGGCACGATCGAGGGCGATGTGGAAGCGACCGAGTCGGCCACCGTCGCGCCGAGCGCGGTGCTCAACGGCGACATCGTCGCCCCGCGCGTCAGCATCGTCGATGGCGCGGAGTTCAACGGCTCGGTGAAGATGCCGCCGCGTGCGCCGGCGGAATCGAAGAAGGCACCGGCCAAGGCGCCGGCACCCGCGCCCGCTGCGGCCGCGGATTCAAAAGCGACGCTCAGCGAGCAGGACGCGGCCCGGGTTCTCGGCGGAGCGGGCGCCAAGTAGCGGCGAACGGCGCCCCTGGCGGCCGGCCGCGCGGGGCGGATGCTTCACACCCCGGTGGCAGGCGCCAGCGCACAGAAGCTGACACGATTCAGAGTGGGCGCTGAGCGCGCGCTCTCCTCGTCCCTGCTCACCAGCATGTTCTCGAGCAGCAGCGCCGAGACGCCGGCCGATGCAGTCTCCATCCACTCGACGGCGATCTCCGTGGGGCTCTTGCGCACGACCGCGGCCGGGAGCTCGCGGCCCTGCATGCCCAGACAGGGGGCCAGCAGCTCGACGACCACGTCGGGCGCAGGATGAATGCCGGTCTCGGTGCTGATCAGGGCCCCGGTCGCGCTGACGTTCTTCAGGAAACCGAGGCACCGGCAGCCGCTGTCGCCCGACACCCTGCATCTCAGCCGTACCGGCATCTCAGACGCCATTCGGTGTCCCCAGCGATGCTCCATTGAGCTCTCCATTGAGATCTCCATTGAGCTCTCCCAGTGAGTGAGCCACCAGAGGATGTTGCGTTGGATCGGGGAGCGGGGCGATTCGTAATAGTCCCTATGCCCCCGGGGCATAATGCGCCGGCCCGGGACCGCTCGTCGTCGCCACCCGCCGCGGCCGGGCGGCGGCTAGAGCAACCCCTCGATCGGCAGCAGCCGCAGCGCATCGACCTCCAGCCTGCGCCACAGGCGTGCGTCCGGCTCGCGGAGCGAGATCATGGGATGGCCGTGATCGTCCCACGACCAGGTGAGGCGCTCGCGGTGCGCGGACTCCTCGTCCTCGCGTTCGAGCTGGACGCGATAGGCGCTGGCGGGATTGACGGCCTGCTCGAAGAATTGCGCCACCTGACCGGCGAGCACCGGGCTGTCGACCAGCACGCCCATCTCGGTGTTGAGCAGCGCGGAGCGCTGGTCGAGGTTCATCGAGCCGATGAACACGAAGCGCCGGTCGACGACGATGGCCTTGGCGTGCAGCGTGCTGACCCCGCCCGAGCGGCTCGGCCTGGTGGGGTGCGGGTGCGCACCGGGCGATGGCCGCAGCTCGTGCAATTCCACTCCGCCCTCGAGCAGCGCGCGGCGTGCGCGCGTGTAGCCCGACTCCGCCGCCGCATCGTCGGTCGAGGCGACCGAATTGGTGAGCAACCTGACCGCGACGCCGCGCCGCTCGAGCGCGGTCAGGTAGCGCACGCCGCGGCGGCTCGGCACCAGGTACGCCGTGATCAGCAGCAGCTCGCGCTGCGCGCCGTCCATCGCCTGGCTGATCTTCGGCCCGATGCGCAGCGTCGGCTCGTCGTGATCGGCCTCGATCTTCGCCGGTTGATCGACCAGCAGCGTCCCCTCACCCCACACCCAGCGGCCCGGGCGATCCCCGGTGGCGCCGTTGGGCAGCTCCTCGAGCATCGCCTGCGCGTAATCCGACTGCGCGAAGGCGCGCACCTCGCCGCTCAGCTGCGGGCGCAGCTGCGCGAGGTTCGCCTTGTCGTCGCGGGCCGAAGGGTAGGCCTGCATCGGGTAGGCGGCGTTGCTGTTCCAGTAAAGATCGAAGGCGCGGGCCGCCTCCCCCACCACCGGGCCGATGGCAAGCACGTCCAGGTCGCGGAAGTTGCTGTCGCCGCTCGCCTCGAAGTAGGCATCGCCGATGTTGCGGCCGCCGATCACGGCGACGAAGCCATCGACGATCATCGACTTGTTGTGCATGCGGCGATTGAGCCGCCGTCCCTCGAGCGCGAACTGCACGAGCTTCGAGGGCAGCGAGGGCGCGCGGGTGCGGAACGGGTTGAAGACCCGCACGTCGAGGTTCGCGTGCGCGGCGAGCGCGCCGAGCAGGCGATCCTCGTTCTTGAGCGTGATGTCATCGAGCAGCAGCCGCACCCGCACGCCGCGGTCGGCGGCCGCGAGCAGTCGCTGCGCCACCAGGCGCCCGGTGGCATCGTTCTCGAAGATGAAGTACTGCAGATCGATCGAGTGCCGCGCATGATCGATGAGCCAGATGCGGCTCATCAGCGCGTCCATGCCGCTCACCAGCAGCCGAAACCCGCACTTCCCCGGATGGCGATCGAGCTCGGCCCGGACGTAACGCCCGGAGTCGGTGTCGTACACCGCAGGCAGGGCGCTCGAGGGACTCCGGACGTAATCGCTGCGCAGCGTGGCGCAGCCGCCGAGCAGCGCCATGACCGCGACGAGTGCCAGACGCCGCATCGGCCCCCGGGGCTCACTTCCCCGGGGGCCGCTCGCCGCGCAAACCGCGGCAGGACGCCGCGCCGCGTCCCCGCGGATCACCACCGCCGGCCTACCTGGCCGGCTTCAGCGTGACCTCACCCACATCGACCCCGAGGTCGATGCCCTCGCCGGAGCCATGCAGCGCCAGGGTCACGGTGCCCTTGGTGAGCACCTGTGCGGTTGCCGAGCGCGTCAGACCGGCGTGCGCCTCGCCCTGAGCATAACGCCCGAGCACATCATCGATCGCACGCACATGCGTGAAGCGGCCGACGCCGTGATCCACCTGGGTCCGGCCGGCGGTGAGTCCGCCGCCCTTCGCCGTGATCAGCACCGGCAGGGTGCTGCCGTCAGTGCAGCTCACCGTGCCCCTGCCTTCCGCGTGCGAATAGATGGCCGACCAGCCCTGCAGCGAGAAGCTCAGCTTGCAGCCGAGAGCGGCGCGCTGGTCCTGCGCCATCGCCTGGTGGGTACCGAGGAGCGCTGCGGCAGCCAGCGCAAGAGTGACGACTAAGGTGTGTTTCATATCGCCTCCGTGCTTGGTCCTGGATCTTACCGGTCACGTCCCGGTTCCAGCCATTCATCTTGGGAAGCGGCAATGAACTGCGGCTGAATGAGCCGGCACACGCGCTGAAGCTACACAGAAGGGGAATGCGCCTACGACGAGACGGCCGCTGCGCCGCTGTATCGGCGCGCGCCGCGGCTGCGCTTCATGCACGCGGCTCGGCGAGCAGCTGCACCCAGAACAGGCCGCGCCGCGCGGCCCGGCCCGTGGCCATGCCGATCCCCATCTGCGCGAAGCGCGGATCCATGATGTTCTCGCAGTGATCGGGGCTGTGCAGCCAGCCCTGCACCGCCTCTTCCACCGTGATCGGGCCGTAGGCGATGTTCTCGCCCACCAGCTTCTCGCGGTAGCCGACGGCGCGCACCCGATCGGCGGGAGACTGTCCGCTCGGGTCGACGTGATCGAAATAGCCGTGCACCGCCATGTCGCTGGCATGTCCGAGCGCGACGCCCGCCAGCGTCCCGGAAAGGGTGAGGGGCGGTGCGGGACCGAATTCGTGCGATCCGCAGGTGGCGCCGCGGGCGCGCGCTGCGTTGACGAGCTTGAGTGCCCGGCTGGCGAGGCCCGCCGACGCGGTGCTCACGGCAGTCCCGGAGGCCGCAGCGGACGGCGCCGCGCCCGTCTGCGGCGCGGCCTGGGAAGCGAGCACCAGCCAGCTGTCGGAGCCCCGGCGGTAGACGCCTATGTCGCGCAGATCGCGGCCCGCGACCGTGTGACACTCGGAGCGGCGCAACGTGCGGATCGCGGCCTCGTCCGAGCCACTCAAGCGCACGCCGGCCAGGACAGCGTAGCCGCTGCTCGCGGCGGCGGCGGACAGCGATTTCCCGGCCGCCCATTGCTCGGCGGCGCGATCGAGCACGCTCGTGTGATTGAGCGGACGCGCGATCGGCACGAGACCCCCGCAGCCGCCGGCGCGCAGCATGTCGACCACCGACAGCACATCCGCATCAGCGGCGGGCGCGGCAGCGAAGCCTGTCAGCAGGGCCCACAGGACCCACCGGCGCCGGCAATGGCAGCGTCTCATTCGAGGCTGAACGCGCGGGCGCGGCGGCGGATGACCGCTCACGGGCGGTACCGGATCACAGATTTGATACCCTACGCCGCGCCGCCAGCCACCGGAGTATTCCCGTGAAAGCACTTGCCGCCGCCCTGACGGTCGCAGCCCTGGTCCTGCCTTTGACAGGAGCCGCGGGCGAGGAGCCGGCGATGACGGCTGCCGATCTCGCGCAGCTCTGCAGCGGCACCGATCACGTGAGCCGCAACGCCTGCCGCATCTACATACTCGGAGTGACACAGGGAATCGCCGAGGGACTGCGCATGGCGGGCCGCGGCGGCCGGGCCGGACGTCCGTGCGTGCCGCCGGCGGTCTCCGCGGAGGAGCTCGAGGCGACGGTGAAGAAGCGGCTCGCGATGCCGGGCGCTGCGAGCGACTCGCGCGATGCCGCCGGTCTCATCGCCGAGGTGCTCACCACCGGCTATCCGTGCGGCAAGGCGCACGCGCCATGAGCGGCCGGGGCTGGAAGAGCGTGGCGGGCACTGTCGCGCTGCTGGCATCGGCGGCGGCCGTCGCGGCGCCCGTCGCGGCGCCCGCGGGCGGCGACGGACTCTACTTTCCCACCTCCCTGACGCAGGCGGAGACCGACGAGTACACCCGCTATGAGCTGCTCGCGCCCGAGACGGCGAGCTTCAGGATCACCTACGAGGTGACGGCGACCACCGCCGGCGCGAAGTATTTCTACAACCCGATCCGCAAAGGCAGCATCGCCAGCGACGAAAGCGTCCGCGACGCCCGCCTCGGGACGCCGCTGCACTTCGAGGTCGTCAGCGGGACGCAGGCACGCGCCGATCCCCTCATGCCCGACGCCGACCCCGCAACGCAGTACATCCGGGTCACCCTGGCGCGGCCCGTGCCCGAGCACGGACAGGCGCGGCTGGTGATCGTCAAGACCTACAAGGACCCGAAGAGCTACTACCAGGACGGCACGACGCTGGTATTCGACCGGCCGCTCGGCGTGAGGCGCAACAAGGTGGTGCTGCCGGCCGGATACGAGGCGGTCGGCGTGTCGGTGCCCGCGCAGATTCGCACCGAGCCGGACGGGCGCATCAGTGTGAGCTTCATGCATGCCGGAGCCGGCGCGGCGCCGCTGGTGGTACGCGCGGTGAAGGATGCACAAGTCGGCTCCGCGGCGCTCCCGCAGGCGCCAGGCACGCAGCGCAGCTGGGAGTCGCCGTTCGAGGGCGCGACGGAACAGGAGCGGCTCGCGGAGCGCGCCCATCAGGACCGCGATATCGTCTACTTCCTGCAGCAACCCGAAACCCACGCTTTCAGCCTCTATCACGACTACACCGAGACGCGCGCCGGCATCGATGGCTATGCCAACGTGGTGCGCGCGGGGAGCGTCGCCAGCCAGCCATCGGCGACCATCCTCGATACCGGGGAGCAGCTCAAGGTCCGCGAGATGAGCGGTGCGGAGCTCGTCGCTTCCGGAATCAACGTCGGCGAGAGTGTCGAGCCGGCCGCGCACGTCGTGGTGATCCCCTTTACGCCGCTCAAGGCCGGAGAGACGCTGCGGCTGCGCATCGCGGAAACCTATACCGCGCCCGTGAGCTACCGGCTCGAGGGCAAGGAGCTGGTCTTCGACCGCAGCCTCGGCCGGCCGCGCAACGCCGTGGTGCTGCCGGGCGGGTGGTACTGCACTTTCAGCGCCGCTCCCGCCACGCTCAGCCAGCTTCCCGATGGCAGAGTGCGCCTCGACTACTGGGACGACCGGCCGGAGGCGGTGGACGTGCTGCTCAAGGCGCGGCGCCGGATCGAGGCGCACTGAGAGCGCCGCGCGTTCAGCCTCGCCGCGAGCGCGGGTGGCCGAGGTGGCGCTCGAAGAAATCGACCACCACGCGATACACCTCCTGCGACTCGGGCAGATCCGGATCGAAGAAGAACGCGTGCCACATCCCGTCCCAGACGTGCAGCTCGGCATCCACGCCGGCATTCGTGAGAGCGGACTGAGCCTTGAAGAGCGAGCTCAGCGTGAAGTCACGGGACCCGGCGATGAGCAGCGTCGGTGGGAAATGGCTGAGCACGTCCCGGGAGTTGACCGGGAAAACCATCGGGTCGGAGGCCGAGGCGCCCGCGAAGTAGGGATTCCCGCGCAGCGAGTCGCTGTCGGCGTCGGCGGAGGGTAGCTCGCCGACCAGGAGCGGCGTGACGTGACTCGAGTCGCCGCCGATCGCAGCGATCGATCCGCAGAAGGTGCCGATGGCGCCGGGCAGCGGCAGCTTCTGCTTCTCGAACCAGGCCAGCGCCTCGGCGGTGAGGATGCCGCCCGCCGAACATCCGTAGATACCGATGTTCTCGGCGCGGTGATCCCTGAGCAGCTCGCGGTACACGGACGCCACGTCCTCACTGGCCGCGGGAAAGGTGAATTCCGGCGCCATGCGGTAAGCGACCGTCACCACCGTGATGCGTCCCAGGCCGGCAATCGGAATCGACTCGGTGCGCGCGCCGTTGCCTTCCCCCCAGATGAAGCCGCCGCCGTGCAGATTGATGAGCACCCGGTCGCGATTCCCAGGCGCGATGCCGGCCTTCGGAGTGATCACCTGGGTACGCACACCGCCCAGCACCTTCTCCTCGATGTCGACCGGGTACAGCACCCGCTCGCGTGCCACGTAGGGAGCGTTCTTGCGCTCGTCTTCCGCGCGCATGGCGCGGAAGTCCGGCGGCCCGGAATGCTCTTCCCGATCGGGATGCGAGAACAGCTGAATGAATCGCGCCCGCGCCTGCGGGCTCATGAATCTCGAGGCGGGCACCTCGGCCGCGGCGATATGGGCAACGCCCTGGGCGTCAATCCGTGGACCTGCGGCCGGGTCCCGCGCGGCCGCCGGCGCGGCCGCCGGCACCGCCGCCGGCAGCATTTGCAGGGTGAGGACGAGCGGCAGTACCTGGGCCGCGACCTGGACCGTGGCTGTCAGCGTGCGCATGCGGGCTCTCCGGCGAAAGTCCCGAGACTACACCAGGGTGCGGCACCCGAGGACCGCGCCGGAGACGGCGCGCCCGGCGGCGCGAGTCACAGCTGTCCGACCGCGTACTCGAGCCGCAGCAGCGCCAGCGACTCATCCAGCGCGGCGTTGTCGCGGTTGTTGATCGCGTTCACCTGCAGACTGACCGCATCGAGCACCTGGGTGTTGGTCGCGAGGCCCGCGTCATAGAGCTCGCGTGAGCTGCGCAGATTTTCCTCCGCCTGCGCGACTGCCTCGCCCGAGGCGCGCTTGCGGGCCCGGGACTCCTGCACCCCGAGCCAGGCCTGCCGCACCTGCAGCTCGATCTGCGAGCGCAGGTCATCGAGGCGGCTCTGGGCGGCGCGGCTCGCGCTGCGCAGGGCGGCGGCACGGTTGCGCGCCTGACCGCCGTCGAAGACATTCCAGCTGAAGCCGACGCCGATGGTGGAGAAGTCCTGACGGTCGAGGATCTGGTTGTCGAGGTGCGTGTAGCCGCCCACCAGCGCGAGCTGCGGAACCGCCTTGCCCGACTCGGCGCGCGCCTGCGCGGCGAGCGCGTCGGCGCGCTCCGCCTGCGCCCTGAGCTCGCCGCGCGATTCGCCGGCACGCCGGATGAGCGCCTCGATGGGCGTAGCCGCAAGCAGCGCATCCCCCGGCAGCTGTGCATCGAGCTCGGGTGCTCGGCCGAGCGGCTCGCCCAGGCGGCGGTTGTATACCGCCTGGGCGATCTCCACGGCGTTGGCCGCACGCACCCGGTCCTGTGCGGCATTCGCGAGGGCGACCCGCGCAGCCAGGGCGTCGCTCCGCGGCACCAGGTCGCGGTCCACCAGGTGCTGCACATCCGCCACGTGCGCTTCGAGACTCTCGACGCTCGAGGCGGCCGTCTGCGAGGCGTGCCGCGCGCGCAGCACGCCCACGTAGGCCTCCGCGACGTCGAGCTTGAGAAGTGCCGTGGCCGACAGCTCTTCCGCGGCGGCGCCGATCCGGGCATGGCGGGCGGCATCGATGCCGGCGGAAATCTGGCCGCCGCTGTAGAGCGGCAGCCGCAGCTGCACGCTGGCCGAGACGAACTCGTCGTTGCGGAAGATGGGCGGAGAACGGAACTCGAAGCCGGGGGTGACGACCTGCAGGATCGGCGCGGCGTCGAGGCGGGTATAGCCCGCGGTGGCATCCACCGCCGGCAGCCGCGCACCGCGCGCGGCGCGCTCGGCGGCCCGGGCCGCCTCGCCGTCCGACTGCGCCGCCGCCAGCACCCGGTCCCGGGCGAGCGCCAGATTCCAGGCGTCGGTGAGCGTCTCGGCGGCGGCAGCGGCGCATGCGAGGGCCGTGGCCGCCGCCAGCCACAACTGCCGCCGATGACGGCGCGCGCGGCTCACCCGGCCTTCTTCAGCGAGAAGATCCCGAGGGCGCGCAGCACGTACTTCTCGTACACGGGAGTCACCGACCCGGTACGCACCTTGCGCAGGAAGTACTTCTCGAAGGCAATCTTGGCGAGGTGCACCCACTTGCCCGACTTCGCCCACGTGACATTGCGCGGCGGGATCTCCGGCAGCGCGACGAAAGCGACGCCGGTGTCGCCGAAGTCGGCGAGACAGATCGCGTTCCAGGTCGCCTCGGCGGTCGCCGCCTGCCCGTCGACCGCGGCGCCGATGTTCTCGCAGATTGCGGTCACCATCGATTCGATCATGTAGCCGGTCTTGGGCGCGCCGGTCGGCACCGGGGTCGCCTCGACCGGCGGGATCGCAACGCAAACGCCTGCGGCGTAGATGTTCGGATACTTCTTCGAGCGCTGGTGCTGATCGATCAGCACGAAGCCGCGCGGATTGCACAGCTCCGCCACGCCGGCGACCGCCTCCACTCCCTTGAAGGCGGGAAGGATCATCGCGTAGCGGAACGGGAGCTGATGCTCCTTCTTCGGCTTGCCCTCCTCGTCGTGCTCGACCGCGGTCATCGACCCGGCCGACACCGCGGTGACCTTCGCGTTGGTGATCCAGCGGATGTGACGATGGCGCAGCTGCGACTCCATGAGCCCCTTGCTGTCGCCGACACCGCCCAGGCCCATGTGGCCGATGTAGGGTTCGCTGGTGACGAAGGTCATCGGCACGCGATCGCGGATCCGGCGCTTGCGCAGGTCCGCATCGACGATCATCGCGAACTCATAGGCCGGACCGAAGCAGCTGGCGCCGGCCGCGGCGCCGATCACGATCGGCCCCGGGTCCCTGAGAAACTCCTGGTACTTCTCCCACGCCTGCACGGCGTGCTCCTGGGTGCACACCGACTGGGTGAAGGCGGCGGGCCCGAGCCCCGGCACCTCATCGAAGGCGAGCTTCGGTCCGGTGGCGATCACCAGGTAGTCGTACGGCACCGGCTTGCCGGTGCCGAGGGTGAGACGATTGCCCGGCGCATCGATGGTCGCGACGGTTTCCGGGATCCAGCGGATTCCCTTCGCCTCGAGAGGCACGCGCAGCTGCACGCTGATCTGGCGGCGCTCCCGCCAGCCGACCGCGAGCCACGGATTGGACGGCGTGAACTCGAAGAACGGCGATGAGCCAATGAGGGTTACGCCGTGCTGCCTGCCGAGCCGTTTGCGCAGCTCGAAGGCGCACGAGACGCCGCCAATTCCTGCCCCGATGATTGCAACTTCAGCCATGACATTCTCCTTAGCGCTCGGCCAGCGCCTCGTTCGGACGCGAGGCACCCGCCGGCCCGGCGGGCGCCTCCTTTCTCTTCAGATAGGCGTAATACAGAACCGGGATCACGAGCAGCGTGAGTGCCGTCGAGATGCAGATGCCGAAAATGAGCGAGACGGCCAGACCGTTGAAGATCGGGTCGTCGAGGATGAACAGCGCGCCGATCATGGCCGCGAGCGCGGTGAGCGCGATCGGTCGCGCGCGAATCGCGCCGGCACGCACCACGGCATCCTCGAGGCTGCGCCCGGCGCGAATCTCACCGTCGATGAAGTCGACCAGCAGGATGGAATTGCGCACGATGATGCCCGCGAGCGCGATCATCCCGATCATCGAGGTCGCGGTGAACTGCGCGCGCAGCAGGGCGTGGCCCGGCATGACGCCGATGATCGTCAGGGGAATCGGCGCCATGATGATGAGCGGCAGCACGTAGGAGCCGAACTGGGCCACGACCAGGAGGTAAATGAGGACCAGTCCCACCGAATAGGCGAGTCCCATGTCGCGGAAGGTCTCGTAGGTGATCTGCCACTCCCCGTCCCATTTGATCGCGGCGCTGTTGGGATCGTCCGGCGGGCTGATGAATCGCTGAGCGATCGGCGCGCCACCGGGCGGATGCCGCGCAAACGCTCCGACGAGGCTGAACATGCCGTACAGCGGGCTGTCGAGCCTGCCGGCCATGTCGCCCATCACGTAGGCCACCGGCAGCAGATCCTTGTGGTAGATGGTGCGGTCCCATTCGGCGGAGCGGACCCTGACCAGCTCGGAAAGCGCCACCCGCGCGCCGCTCGCCGCGCGCACTTCGAGCTCGAGCAGCTGGGCGATGCGCGCCTTGTCGGCGACCGGCAGCTCGAGCCGCACCGGGATCGGGTAGCGCTCGCGGCCGCGATGCACGTAGGTGACATCGGCTCCCTCGAGGCCGAGCCGCAGCGTCGCGGCGATCTGCTCCTGCGACACGCCGAGGAGCGCCGCCTTCTGCCGATCGATCTCCACCACCTGGCGCGGCGCTGCCGCCCCGACGCTGTCGTCGGTATCGACGATATCGGCGGTGGCGTCGAAAGCGGCGCGTATCTGCCCGGCGAGCTGCTGCTGCTCGGCGTAGCGCGGTCCGTAGACTTCGGCGACGATCGGGGCGCGCACCGGCGGCCCGGGCGGCACCTCGACGACCTGCAGCGAGGCCGAGTAGCGGCGCGCCACGGCAGCCAGCGCCGGGCGCACCGCGAGCGCGATCTCATGACTCTTGCGGCTGCGATGATGGCGATCGACGAGGTTCACCTGGATGTCGCCGAGCTGCGGGCTCTGGCGCAGGTAGTACTGGCGCACCAGACCGTTGAAGTTGATGGGCGCGGAGCTGCCGGCGTAGACCTCGTAGTCGCTCACCTCCGGTACGCGCTCGATCACGTGCGAGAGCTCATCGAGCAGGCGGGCGGTCGTCTCGACCGTGCTGCCCTCCGGCAGATTGGCCACCACCTGGAATTCGGACTTGTTGTCGAAGGGCAGCATCTTGAGCACCACCAGCTGCACCACCACCAGGCCCACGGCGACGGCGATCGCACCGCCGATCGACCCGTAGAGCCTGTGGCGGCGCACCCGCCCCGCCGCGCCGCCGAGAAAGGGGCGTACCAGGCGCTCGAACAGCCGCGTCAGCCCGGCCGCCTGGCCGTGCTCACCGGCCGCCGCCGGCGCCCCGCTGAGGAGCCTGCGGCACAGCCAGGGCGTGAACACCAGCGCCACGGCGAGCGAGATCAGCATCCCCATGCTCGCATTGATCGGAATGGGGCTCATGTACGGCCCCATCAGCCCGCTGACGAACGCCATGGGCAACAGAGCCGCAATCACCGTGAAGGTGGCGAGGATCGTCGGGCCGCCGACCTCGTCGACCGCGCGCGGGATGATTTCGCGGAGAGTGCCGCCGAACTGCAGGTGACGATGTATGTTCTCCACCACGACGATGGCGTCATCGACCAGAATGCCGATCGAGAAGATGAGCGCGAACAGCGAGACGCGATTGATGGTGAAACCCCACGCCCAGGAGGCGAACAGCGTTGCGGCGAGGGTGATGGTCACGGCGGCGCCGACGACCAGCGCCTCGCGCCGGCCCATCGTGAGCACGACGAGCAGCACCACCGAGGCGGTCGCGAACAGCAGCTTTTCGATGAGCTTGACCGCCTTGTCGTTGGCGGTCTCGCCGTAGTTGCGGGTCACGGTGACCTGCACCCCCTCGGGAAGATAAGTACCGCGCAACTGCCCGACCCTGCGCAGCACCTGCGTGGCGACCGCGATGGCGTTGGTTCCCGGTTTCTTCGAGACCGCGAGGGTGACCGCGGGCGCGTGCGCGACCGGCGGCAGACCGCGGCTGGCGGCGCCGGGGCCGGTCCCGAGCCACACATAGGACTCCGGCTGATCGGGCCGCGCGGCAACCGCCGCCACGTCCTCGAGAAACACGGGCCGCCCGTGATCGACCCCGACGACCAGGCCGGCGACGTCGGCGGCGCCGGCGAGGAACACCCCGGCATCCACCGGGGTCACGCGGTCGTCCCCTTCGAGGTTTCCGGCGTGCTGCACCACGTTGGCCGCGAGCAGTGCACGCGCAAGTTCCGCCGCGGTGAGGCCGAAGCCGGCGAGCTTCTGCGGATCGAGCTGTACGCGCACCAGGCTCTGGGGACTTCCGATCGTGTAAACGTTGCGCGTGCCGGGCACACGCTTGATCTCGGTCTCGATCGAGCGCGCCACCTGGCCGAGCTCGTAGGCACCGCGCGCCGGATCCTGCGTCCACAGCGTCAGGGTGACGATCGGAACGTCGTCGATGCCCTTCGGCTTGACGAGCGGCTGGAGGATCCCGGAATCGGGCGGACGCCAGTCCTGATTGGAATAGATCGCGTTATAGAGCCGCACGATCGCATCGGTGCGATGCTCGCCGACCTTGAACTGCACGCTGAGGATCGCCAGCCCCGGGCGCGAGGCGGAGTAGATGTGCTCGACGCCGGAGATCTCTCCCAGCACCTGCTCCATGGGCGAGGACACCAGGCTCTCGACCTGCTCGGCAGAAGCCCCTGGAAAAGGAATGAAGACATTGGCGAAGGTCACATCGATCTGCGGCTCTTCCTCGCGCGGCGTCACCAGGACCGCAAACACGCCCATGAGGAGCGCCGCGACCGCGAACAGCGGCGCGAGCGGGCTGAGGAGAAAGCGCCGGGCGATCCGCCCGCTCAGTCCCAGGCCGGCGGCGTTGCCCGAACCCTCCGCCGCGCCGGGGGACGCATCGTTCATGAGGCCGGGCCCGCGGTGGCCGGCACGAGCTCGCGGGCGGCGGCCAGCGGGTCGAGCGCGATGCGCTCACCCGGCATGAGACCCGAGAGAATCTCCACGCGCCCATCGAACTGATCGCCGACGCGTACCTGGCGCAAAGAGGTGCGCCCGCCCGCATCGAGCACATAAACGCCGGTAACCTCGCTGCGCTCGATGAGCGCGGCGGCGGGCGCGAGGATCCGCTCCGCCTCTGCGGTGACGAAGCCCACCTTCACGAACATTCCGGGATAGAGGTCGGCCGCGTTCTCCGGGAGCTCGAGTCGTGCGCGGAAGGTGCTGGAGGGTGCGGCGGCTTCCGGAAACACGGTCACCCGGGTCGCCTCGATGCGCCGCCCGGCCACGTACACGGCGCCCTTGCGAATGCGCCGCACCTGCTCGACGATCGACTGCGGGACGTCGACGGCCACCCGCAGGTACTGCAGCGAGAGGCCGCTCATGAGCGGCGTGCCGGGACTCACCGTCTCGCCCACCTGCACCAGCCGCCGGGTAACCACCCCCGCATAGGGTGCGCGCACCTCGGTGTAGGCGACGCCTTCGCGCGCGCTCTCGAGCGCGGCACGTGCGGCTGCGAGGCGCGCCACGGCGGCATCCCGGTTTGCCACGACCTCATCGAGCGTCGCCTTGGGAACGACCTTGCGGTCGTACATGTCGGCAATACGCTGATGGCGCGCCTGCGCTTCGGTCTCCCGGGCCGCCGCTTCGCGCAACGCCGCTTCCGCCTGCAGCATTCCCGCGCGCTGCTCGGTGGCACGCAGGCGCACGATGACCGCCCCCGCCGGCACGAAGTCGTCGACGTCGTAGAGGATGGCGGCGACCCGGCCGGAGGTCTGCGCCGCGACGGTGCCTACGTTGACCGCTTCGATGAGCCCGTCGAGCCTGCGCTCCACGGGCGTCCGCTCGCGCTGCACCACGACGCTCGCCAGGGGCGTGCCCGGCTGCCGGGCCGCCGGGTGATTCGCACCGTGACAGCCCGCCACCAGCGCGACGGCAGCAAGTCCCGCGAGCGCGGCCGAAGGCTTGCGGCTGCCCATGGCAGAGCGCTCCGCGGCTCAGCGGAAAGCCGGCCCCGGCGCCCGCCCGAGCTTCCTGAGAAAGATCGCCAGCGGGCAGAAACCGGTGAACGCCGATTGCAGGAGATTGGCCCCCACAAAGCCCGTCAACACGAACCACCATGGGCTCACCAGCAGTCCGAGCGCGAGGCTGAGCAGCACCATGGAACCCGCGAAAGCCAGCACGATACGGTCGATCGTCATGGGACTCATCTCCTCATAAAGAGCAGCTGCGGATCATATATTAGAAGTTGCTTAATTAGCAATTACTAAATATACTGACGGCATGAAAACGACCAGCGCGGCGCGCGCGGCCCGGGACATGCAGCCGCATGCCCTGCGGGCTGCCGAGCTCCTCCGGGCGCTCGCCAACGAGCAACGGCTCATGATCCTGTGTCATCTGGCTCAGGGTCCCCTGTCGGTTGGCGAGCTCAACGAGCGCGTGCCGCTCAGCCAATCTGCCCTGTCACAGCACCTGGCGGTATTGCGGGAATCCGAGATAGTCGGCACCGAGCGGGTGGCGCAGAGCATCCGCTACTCGCTCCCGGCGGGGGTGGTGCAGCGTCTGATCGAGGTGCTGCACGGCGAATTCTGCCGGCGCTGAGCCCCGGAGGGCGCGGCTGCTACGCATTAACCACACTGTCGCAGCGGCCCGCCCATGATTAGCGTGAGCGCATGCATCCCTACCCGCACCGCTACAGCGCTTGCGCCGCGGGCACCGGCACCGGGCTCGTGTCGGCCGGCTCGCCGGGGCTGCCCGGGCTCGAGACCGCGGCGCCGCCTCAGTTCGACGGTCCCCCCGGGGTGTGGTCGCCCGAGACGCTGCTGTGCGCCTCGCTCGCGGATTGCTTCATCCTCACCTTCCGTGCGGTGACCCGTGCCGCGAGGTTCGAGTGGCTGCGCCTCGACTGTCGCGTCGAGGGCGTACTCGAGCGCGTGGCGGCGAACTCGGAGTTCACGCGTTTCAGCACCTTCGCCACAGTCACGATCCCGGCGGATGGCGACGTGGCCAGGGCGCGCGCGCTGCTCGAGCGCGCCGAGCACGGCTGTCTGATAGCCAACTCGCTGCGCGGCGCGCGGACGCTGGAGACTCAGGTCATTGTGGCGGCGGCGCGTGCCGCCGAGGCTCTGGAATTGGCCTGAAGACGTGCTTGGGAATCATGCAGTGCACGCCCTTGCGCACGTCGACCACCTGAGTCACGCGGCAGTCTCCCACCATTGAGGTGAGCGCGTACGCCTCCTCGCGGCTCATCGGCACGATCTGCTGGGTTGCGAGCCAGTTGACGGTCTGCCCGACGGCGATCTTCATCGCCTGAGTCAGATCCTCGTCGTATCCCATGAAGATCCAGTCGGTGCGGGTCTCGACCCACGGCCACTCGGTCTTCACACCCTTGCGGACGATCGGCTGGATCTCGATCTCCTTGTAGGCGCACTCGAGCGCCGTGAGATTCACCTCGCCGTTACCCTGCCGGCAGTGGGAATCGCCGGTCCAGATCAGCCCGCCCTTGAGGAACACGGGCAGATAGATGGTCGAGCCGGCCTGCAGCTCGTTCAGATCCATGTTCGAGCCGTTCTTCCAGGGGCGCAGCGTGCTGGTGCGCCCCTTGTCGTCGCGGATGGGCGGGCCGGCCTTGGCGGGCGGCTCGTTGGGGTCGACGCCGACGGCGAAGGTTCCCGGGAAGGGCTTGAGGTCGATCACGATGCCGGGCTTGAACTCGGTCTGCATCTTCGCGAGGTCGAGCTTGTAGTAGCGCACGAAGCCGTTGGGAAATTCACTCGCCAGCAGTCCCACCGTCGGGAAGTCCTTGCCGGGCAGATTGAAATTGAAGGCGTCCGCCTTGGGAACGATCTTGAGGATGCGGACTTCGAGCGTGTCGCCCGGCTCCGCCCCGTTCACGAAAATCGGCCCGGTGATCGAATGCGGGCCGCCGCCGTCATTCTCCTTGCGGAGCCTGACGATCTCGTCCATGTCGACGCCGGGCTTTATCTGTCCGAGGGAATGCGACAGGGTCTCGATCGAGACGGTGTCGCCGGAATTCACGGTGAGCCTGGGCTTCTCGTTCGGGTCGTACCAGCCCCACTGCACGTTCGCGGGGGTGGCGGGGAGGGAGTAATGGTGCGCCTCGCAGACCTGAGCGGATGCGAGCGCGGCCAACAGAACCAAAGTGCTTCTCATGGCGACCTCCACGGCGGATGTCAGCGCCGAGGCCCGGCATGATAGGCGAAAACCCTCAGCCTGCGGACGTCCGCGCGACAGCAGGCCTGGGCGGCTCCAGATAGAAAGCGTACTGGGCGAGACAGGTGCGCAGGAAACTGCCCGCGCTGTGGCCGCCGCGGCGCAGCACCGCACGGTGAGTGAACCAGACTACGGCTGCGGTCCCGGCGATGAAGCTGCGGTGCGCCACGCGGATGAGCGCCTGCTGCACTGCGGGCCGGCGCGAGCGCAGCCCGAGCAGCAGCTGCGACTCGAAGCCGACGTGCGCCAGCTCATCGCACACCAGCACCCGACACAGGACCCGCAGACGCTGGCAGCCCGTCGCCGCTTCCAGGGCACGGTAATAAACCTTGCCGATCAGCTCGGCGCTGATGAGTACGTACAGGCAGAGCTCGAAGCCTGCGAGCCGGCGCAGGCAGCGAAACACGCCGTCGGTCCAGTCGCGCCTCTTGAGCGCAATGCCGTGGTCCTCCATGAACTCCCGCAGCAGCGCCGCGTGGCGCTGCTCCTCGCCGATCAGCGAGCCCGTGATCCGCACCAGCGCCGGCATCGCGTGGGCACGCGCAAAGCGCTCCGCCGCCTGAAGCAGCGTCGCGCCCTCCGACTGCTCGCCGAGCTGAAAGGTGGCGATCGAGGAGGCAATGAGGCCGCGCTCCCCGGGCGTCAGCAGATCGGTGAGCCCGGCGGGAACGCAGCGCGGATGCTGCGCGTGGTACTCGAAGTGATTCAGCCAGACGCGCAGCTCATCGGTTTCCATGACGCGACCCTCCTCATTCATTGAAGAGAGTCTGCGGGCCCATTCGGGTCAGCCCGGGGCGCAATTGTGGCGAATTGTGGCGGCCGTCAGTGCTGCGCCAGGATGCGCGCCTTGCTCGCCTCGTATTCGGCAGCGCTCAGGACGCCGAGGTTCAGCAGCCGCTGGTGCTCGCGCATCTCATCGCGCAGCTGCTCGGCCCGCAGCGGCCGGCGCGCCGCCGCCGCCAGGCGCTGGTGTGCCGCGAGCCGCGCCAGGAACTTACGCGCGGCCCGCACCGTGCCGGGCCCGCCGGTGAATTCGAGGAGCCGCGCGCGGCCGTGGGCACTGAGCAGGCGCACGGTCTCGGTCGTGCGGTAGGCGGCGACGAGCATCGCCAGCAGCCAGACTCCGGCCACGGCAGCGCACGGGCCGAGAGCTGCGTGCTGCCACCAGGGCGTCGCAGAAGCGGCGATCCACATGCCGGTCGCGGCAACCGCCGCCAGCAGAATGAGCGAGGCGCCGATCCAGCGCCAGGCGATGCGCCTGGAGAGGCCCGGAGCCGCATCGAGAAAGCGCAGGTCGAGCACGTAGTCGAGCGCGGTAGCGCCCGACCGCGAGTGCACCGCGAGGTAGGTGTAATCGATCAGCTTGAGCTGCAGCAGGCGCCTGCGCAGGCGGCTGCGGAGCTCGAGACGCGCATGCACCTTGCGTGCGGCGTTGGGACTCGGTATTTCCCGAGTCTCGGACTCGAGCACGATGTGTTCAGCCGCCGGCATACGAGCGCACCTGTCAAGACATCTTGGGCTCGCCTGCCCTGCTTTTCTGAGACGGCCCCGGCATAATGACAAGAAAGCGCCGGAGTACCAAAGCGGTGAGCTCCGCCTCCAGTGACAGAACGCTTCCCGGACGAGCCCGCGCCGTCATAATCGGCGGCGGTATGGCCGGGTGCTCGATCGCCTACCACCTGGCCAGGCTCGGCTGGACGGACGTGGTGCTGCTCGAGCGCGCGCAGCTCACCTCCGGCACCACCTGGCATGCGGCCGGTCTCCTCACGACGCTGCGGGACACCGAGACCCAGACGCGTCTCGCCGCCTACTCGCAGCAGCTCTTCCGCCGCCTGGAAGAGGAGACCGGTCAGGCCACCGGGCTCATCGAGTGCGGCTCGATTCAACTGGCTCTGACCGCGGCGAAAGCCGAGGAGATGCGCCGCGGCTTTCGCGCCGCGCAGAGCTGGGGGATCGAGTGCCGCGAGATCGATGCAGCGGAGGTGCAGAGCATGTGGCCGCTCGCCTACGTCGGCGACGTGCAGGCCGCGTTTCACTTTCCCAATGATGGCCGCATCAATCCGACCGACGTGACGCGAGCGCTCGCCAAAGGCGCACGCGCATCAGGCGTCGCGATTTTCGAGAACTGCCCGGTCACGGGCGTCGAGCAGAAAGACGGGCGGGTGACGGCGGTGACGAGCGCGCTGGGGCGGGTGTCGACCGGCATTGTGGTCAACTGCGCCGGCATGTGGGCACGGCAGGTCGGGCGGCTCGCAGGCGTCGATGTGCCGCTGCAGGCCGCCGAGCACTACTACCTGATCTCGGAGGCGGTGGCCGGAGTACACCCCAGGCTGCCGATCCTGCGCGACCCGGGGCGCAGCACCTACATCCGCGAGGAAGCCGGCAAGCTCATGGTCGGCATCTTCGAGGAGGTCGCGCGGCCGTGGAACGTCGCGGCAGTCCCCGACGACTTCACCTTCGGAGAGATCGCGCCCGACTGGGATCGCATGCACAGCCACCTCGAGCGGGCGTGCGAGCGGGTGCCGGTGCTGGCGCAGACGGGCGTGAAGCTGCTCTTCTGCGGCCCGGAGTCCTTCACCGCCGATCACAATTACCTGATGGGAGAGGCTCCGAACCTCAGGGGCTTCTTCGTCGCCGCCGGCTTCAACTCCCTCGGCATCCTCTCCGGAGGCGGCGTCGGTTTCGTCATGGCGCACTGGATTGCGCACGGCAGCGCGCCCATGGACGTCTGGTCGGTGAACATCCGCCGCATGCACGCCTGGCAGAACAATCCGCGCTATCTCGCCGATCGCGTAGTGGAGACGCTCGGGATCGGCTATCAGGACCACTGGCCCTTCAGGCAGTGGAGCACGGCCCGCGGCGTGAAGCGCAGCATCCTGCACGAGCGGGTTGCCGCGGCCGGCGCCTGTTTCGGCGAATCGGCGGGCTGGGAGCGCCCCAACTGGTACGCCCGCCCCGGGCAGAATCCCGGGTACGAATACGGCTGGGGCCGGCAGAACTGGTTCGAGAACAGCGCCGCGGAACACCGCGCCGTGCGCGAGGCGGTCGGGCTCTTCGAGCAGTCATCCTTCGCCAAGATCCTCGTACAGGGGCGCGACGCCGAGCTCGCCCTCAACCGCATTGCGACCGCCGACTGCCGCGTGGCCCCCGGCAAGGTGCTGTACACGCAGTTTCTCAACGAGCGCGGCGGGATCGAGGCGGACCTGAGCGTCACGCGCCTCGCCGCCGACCGCTTCCTGGTGGTCACCGCCGCCTTCACCGCCACGCACGTCATCGCGTGGCTGCGCGAGCATATCGATGCGCAGCGCCACTGCATCGTCACCGACGTGAGCGACGCCTGGTGCATGCTCAACATCCAGGGGCCGCGCTCGCGCGAGCTGCTCTCGGGTCTCTCGGGCGGCGACTGGTCGAACGCGGGCTTCCCGTTCGGCAGCGCGCGCGAGGTACAGATCGGCTACGCGCAGGCGCTCGCACTGCGCATCAGCTACGCGGGCGAGCTCGGCTGGGAGTTGTACGTGCCGGTGCCGTTTGCGGTGAGCGTGTACGACGCCCTGGTCGCGGCCGGCACGCCGCTCGGGCTCAGGCACTGCGGCTACCACGCGCTCAACTCGCTGCGCATCGAGAAGGCCTACCGCGACTGGTCGCACGACATCGGCCCCGACGACACCCCGCTCGATGCGGGACTCGCCTTCACCTGCGCGTGGGAGAAACCCGCAGGCTTCATCGGCCGCGAGGCGCTGATCGCGCTGCGCGCGCAGCCGCGCCGCCGCCGGCTGGTGCAGCTGCTGCTCTGCGACCCCGAGCCGATGCTCTACCACAACGAGCCGATACTGCTGAACGGTGCGCGCGTCGGACTGATCACGTCGGCGATGTACGGGCACACCCTGGGCGGCGCCGTGGGTCTCGGTTACGTGAGCGATGAGCGCGGCGTGGCGGATGAGCTGATCGCCTCGGGGAGCTTCGAGGTCCTCATCGGCAATCGTGCCGTCCCCGCACGCGCAACGCTCAAGCCGTTCTACGACCCGCGCGGCCTGCGGCCGCGCGCTTAGTCCTCGCGGGCTACAATGCCCATTCCGAAGCTCAAGAGACCCGATTAGCCATGTGCGTGCGGACCCTGCTCATCCTGCTCGCTTGCGTGGGAGCACTGCCATCGGCGGCCGCCGCCGCAACGCCGGAGCCTGACCCCTGGTGCCGATCCACACCGCCCCCGGCGTTCTGCCAGGCGGTGCGTGGGGTGCGTGCCTCCGGTTGGCCGGCGCAGACGCGCTCGGAGGTCATGGCCGCCCACGGCATGGTGGTCACCAGCCAGCCGCTCGCGGCACAGGCGGGTCTTGAGATCCTCAAGCGCGGCGGCAACGCCGTCGATGCCGCCGTCGCAACGGCGGCGGTGCTCAGCGTCACCGAGCCCATGATGGTCGGCGTAGCGGGCGATCTCTTCGTCATGGTTTACATCGCCCGGGATCGCAAGGCGTACGTGCTGAATGCCAGCGGCACCGCGCCGACCGGCGCGACGCTCGCGCACCTGAACGAGCTGGGCTACCACGTCGAGCCGAAGAACTGGGGGCCGGGCTCGGGCATGCCTCCCGGCGGGATCCTGCCGGTGACCGTGCCGGGTGCGGTGTGGGGATGGGATGCGCTGCTGAAGCGCTTCGGCACTCTCACCTTCAGGGAGGTGCTGGAGGCTGCGGCCGGGTATGCGCAGAACGGCTTCCCCGTCTCGGAGCGCATCGCGAGCGACTGGACGCTGCCGAGTGCCCTGCCGCTCGAGGGCTGCTGCCGCGAGCTCGATCCGGACTCGGTGAAGGTGTGGTACGTGGACGGACATCCGCCCGCGCCGGGACAGCTCTTCCGCAATCCCGATCTCGCACGGACGCTGCGCCTGCTGCAGACAAAGGGGGCGGACGCCTTTTATAAAGGAGAGATCGCGCGCGCGATCGTGGCGAAGTCGCGCGCACTCGGCGGCACCATGACGCTCGGGGATCTCGCCGGCTACCACGGCGAGTGGATGGAGCCGGCCCGCAGCCGCTACCACGGCTATGAGGTGCTCGAGCTGCCCCCGCCGTCCCAGGCCTGGGCCGCGCAGGAGATGCTCAATATTCTCGGGGAATGCCTGCCGAAGTGGGCGCCGGGGGAGACACTGGCAGCGCTCGGCCCGCGCAATCCGCTCTACTGGCACCTGCTGGTGGAGGCGAAGAAGCTCGCGTACGCGGATCTGTTTCGCTACAACGCCGACCCGGATGCGGTGAGCGTTCCGCTGCAGGAGCTGCTCTCCGCCACTCATGCGGCGTCGCTGTGCACACACGTCGATCCCCATCATGCCTCGGCCACCGCGCCGGGGAGCGCGGATCTCAAGGGCGACACCATCGTGCAGTCCACGGCGGACCAGGACGGCAACATGGTGTCGTGGGTCAACAGCAACTACAACGAGTTCGGCTCAGGCATCACCGTGCCCGGCTACGGCTTCGTACTGCACAACCGCGGCACCCTGTTCACCCTCGACCCGAAGAGCCCGAACGTCATCGCACCTCACAAGCGCCCGTTCAATACGCTCTCGGCCGGCTTCCTGATGCGCGACGGGCAGCCGGTCATGACCGTCACCCTCATGGGCGGTGACATGCAGGCACAGGGACATGCGCAGCTGCTCATCGACGTCATCGACCTTGGGGCAAACATCCAGGCGGCGGCCGACATGGCACGCTTCCGCCACAGCGAGGTCGCCAACCTGCTGACCCTGGAGTCGCCGCTCTACGAGCTCGTCGGCCCTGCCCTCGCAACGATGGGACACACGGTGCGTCCGGTGAGCGGCGCGGACGTCGGCGGCGTGCAGGTGATCCAGGTCGTCGCGCCCGGGACGACGCTGCGCTATTACCGCGGCGCCTCGGACTTCAGGAAGGACGGCCAGGCGGTCGGATGGTGAGGGTCAGTTGACCGTGACGGCCACCGCCGCCGATGGAATTCCGTTCGCCACCACCTGGAGCATCGCCGCGCCCGGCTCGGCGCCCAGGGGAACATCGAAGAAAGTCGAGACCACCGACGCTCCGGTAGCCACCGCCATCGTGCTGTGGCCGTGGGTGCGTGCGTAGAACACGTGCCCGCTCGCCGTATTCGTCAGGCGCACGAGGGGGTAGTTAGTCGCGTTCTGGCTCTCATCGCCATAGGCGCTCGCCTGGGTCAGGCCGTTGAACTGGGTGCCCGTGATCATGTAGGTCGATCCGGCGTTGAGCGAGGCCGGAACGGACGTGACGGTCGGCGCCCAGGCGGGGTCGTAGACGGGTGAGAACGCCGGCGAATACACCTGCACGGTCGTCGATCCATCGACGAAGAGGACCTGCCCCGTCGGCAGGGGTAACAGGCTGGTGAAGAAGGCGGAATCGCTGGCCGCGTTGACAGGAGACGGGGCCGCTGAGAGCTGCGTGCCGTCGAACTCGAAGTAGGAAAGGCCCTGCCCCGAGGAGCCGGCGCTCGCGCCGAACAGAACGTGTCCGCTCGGCAGCATGGCCCCGGGACCATCCTCGACGTTGAGGCCGTTCGGCACCGCGGGACCGGCCCGCCAGGTGTCGCTGCCGGGTGAGTACAGTGCCGTCAGCCCGTCGGCGCCGACCGCAAACACATCGCCGCCGGGCAGCAGCAGCGCCGGACCCATCTCTCCCGGAGGGAAGTAAGGAGGACAGCCCGGCGCACTCAGGGAGCCCACGGTCGAGGTCGGCGTGTGCAGATCGGCGGGGGTCGAGCCGGCCGAGACCCACGCGCCGGTCACCGCGCCTGCGGCCAGCACGAGGCGCTCGGTGAGGGGTGCGCGACTGACGTCGAGGGCGAGCACGCTGCCATCGGGCAGCAGTGTCCAGCCCTCCTCCGAATTCACGGTATCGGCCTTGCCGGGCGCGCTCACCTGCGACCACGTGAGCGTCGACGGATCGAGCACCGCGACATCCTGGTAGAGCTTGGCTCCGATCGCCCAGCGGCCGTCCGCGAGTACCGAAGCCGGGGCATCGCCGATGCACTGCCAGTGATTCGGGGAGCCCGTGGATGGGGGTGGCGCAAGCACCGTCCACGAGATCGCCACCGGATCGAAGATCATCCCCGTGCCGGTGAGCGTGAAACCCGCCTGGCCGTTGAAGTAGTTGTATTCCCCGCCCATGACTGCAACGCGTCCGTCCGCGAGCACGGCGGAGGCAAAGGCCTGGGGGATGTAGCCGATCGCCGTGGGAAATTTCGTATAGAGCGACCAGCTCCCCTCGACGTAGCTGCCGCTGCTGTCGGGAATCAGGCGATACCAGTTCTGCACCGCCTGGCAAAGGAGGCTGGCGTCGGTGAGCAGCAGGCAAAGCTGCAGTCCCTCGGGCGGCGTGTTGGCGAGCGTGGTCCAGGTCGGACCTGTGGTCCCCTGCCCGCTCAGGGGGATGGTGGCCGCGCCGGCGCTGTTCTGGATGCCGAGTGCGGCGGATGCGTTGCCCGAGGAGGTGGGGCTGAAGCGCACCGAGATGGCGCACGAGGCGCCGACCGCCAGCGTGCCGCAGGAGCTGCTGGCGCTGAAGGTGCCGGCATTCGTGCCGCTCAGCTGCACCGACGAGACGGTCAGTTGCGCCGATCCGGTGTTCGAGACGGAGACGATGACCGGCGGACTCGTGGACCCGAGCTGTTGCGGAACGAAGGACACCGCAGAAGGATTCACGGTGATGGCCGGGGCCGATGACCCGCCCCCGCCGCCACATCCCGCGAGTGCGCCCAAAGCTGCCGCCAGGACCCCGAGTGCAGATCGTCGCATCATTGACTCCCGAGCTGAACTTGAGAGTTTAATGGATCGTCGGCCGTTCCCGCCGACTGGCACAGTGTCACCCGATGAAAGGCGCCGCCATGAGCCATAACGTGAGTTCCTGTGACCCGATGAGCCGCCGCGATTTCGTGACGGGGTCCGCGGCGGGTGTCGCCGCGGGGCTGCTCGCCGCGGGAGGCGCGGCCACCGCCGCCAGCGCAGCGCCTGCGTCCACGGCAGAGGCGAAACTGATCGGCGACCTCGTGTCAGCCAACCGCATCCTCGCCAGAGAGGGCATCGTCGACGGCTACGGACATGTCAGCGTCCGCCGGGCCGCAGCGCCCGACCGCTATCTGCTGTCACGCGACCTCGCGCCCGCGCTGGTCAGCGCCGCCGACATCCTGGAGTATGACCTGGACAGCAATCCGCTCGACGCCGGGGGCCGCGCGCAGTATCGCGAGCGCTTCATCCACGGCGAGATCTACCGCGCGCGGCCCGATGTAAAGGCGATCGTTCACAGCCACTCACCGGCAGTGGTGCCTTTCGGCATCAGCGGCGTTGCGCTGCGGCCCGTGTTTCACATGGCTGCATTCGTCAGCCAGGGCGTGCCGGTCTTCGATGCCGCCCGCGATCACGGCACCGGCCACCTGCTCGTCCTGAATGCGGAGCTCGGCCGCGCGCTCGCCGCAAAGCTCGGCATGAAGCCCGCGATCCTCATCCGCGGCCACGGAGTCGCCGTCGTGGCAACTTCCCTGCCGATGGCCGTCGGGCGCAGCGTCTATCTGGAGCAGAGCGCCAGGATCCAGGCGCAGGCGATCGCCCTCGGCGGCGAGATCAGTTATCTCGATCCCGCGGCGGCGGCAGAGCTGGCGGGCAACGAATACCCACGCGCCTGGGAGCTGTGGCAACAGCAAGCGGCGGGGGGCTGAGGGCCCGCGGCGAGACGGTCGCGGCGCACGCGTGCCGGGCCCATGCGCACCTGACATAAGCTTTGCAACCGCGATGGTCCTCACAATCGGGCCGCCTCACCGTTGCCCGCGAGTCGCGACGCGGCGACACTTCACTGGCGCTGTCTTTACGTTCCAGGGGAAACTATGACGAGACCGCGGTCCGGGCCGGCGGGCAATTCGCCCGCTTTCGACATGGATGTCAGCCACGCGCCCCGCAGCGGCAAGCCGCCCGCTGCAGCACTCTCCGACTCACAGATTCTGAAGGTTCTCGAGCACCGGCGCTCAGGGCAAGCCGACGGACCCGTCGCCGATATTCGCGTACTGACTCCCGAGGATACGAGCACGCGGCTGGTACTGAGAGAGGCCGTGGCTCGCGGCACGCCGGTGTCCTTCGCCGTGCAATTGCAATGGTCGGTATCGGCCATCGACGTCAAGAGCGTCCCCAGACACCCGATTTTCTCCGCCTATACGCTGTACGCGGCCGAGGGCCGTCGCGGCGGGCGCGCCTGGTTCTTTCTGCGCCTCGGTTTCTTCAGCGATGCGGTTGCAGCCAAGCAGGTCGCGCAATTCCTCCGCCCGAACTTCGCATCCGCCGCCGTGGTGCCCGTGAGCCCGCAGGAGCAGGAGCACGCCGGCCGGATCGGTCGTTTCCCGGGAGGAGCGGCCACCGTCGCGCGCTCGCCGGTCTCGTTGCGGCGCTGAAGCCGCAGCGGCTGCGCGTCCGGCCTGCGTGGTAGCATCGCCGGCCATGAAAACCCAAGCCTCTCTCCCTGGTCTCCCGGCCGCTCTCCTGGCCGGTCTGCTGCTGCTCGTCGGCACGCCCGCCGGCGCGAAAAGCCCTGCCTCGGTGCAGGAGCGCGTGGCGCAGCAGAATGCCCTGTTCGATGAGTACTACGAGACCGAGCTCAGGATGCACCCCGAGATGGCCAGCGCTTTCGGGGACTACCGCTACAACGACCAGCTGAACGACTACTCGCTGGCCGGGGCCGAAAGCCAGAACCAGCGCGACCAGGCGTATCTCGCACGCCTCAAATCGATCCCGGTGGCGGGCTTCGCCGAGCAGGACAGGCTCTCGCACGAGGTCCTGGCGCGTGCCCTCGAGCAGCGCATCGCGAACCATGGCTTCAAAGAGTACGAGATGCCGGTCAACCAGATGAGCGGTCCGCAGACCCATCTCGCCGATCTGCCGCTCGCGGCGTCGCTCGATTCGGTGAAGCACTACGAGGACTACATTGCGCGGCTGCACCAGATCCCGCGGGTGTTCCAGCAGACGGAGGCAGTGCTGCGTGCCGGCAAGCGCGACGGCCTCATGCCGGTGCGCTTCCTGCTGGAGAAGGTGCCGGCGCAATGCCTCGGCATCATTGCGGCGGATCCGTTCCTGCTGCCCGCAAAGAAATTCCAGCCCGGCATCCCGGCCGAGGAACAGCCGCGCCTGCGCAAGGAGATCACCGAGGCTGTCGTGAAAGAGGTGCTGCCCGCGTACCTCGACTTCGCCAACTTCATCGCCAGCGACTATGCGCCTGCCGGACGCACGGCGCTCGCCGTGACCTCCCTCCCTTCCGGCGAGCAGCGCTACCTCAACGACATCCGCGACCGCACCACGATAAGTAATCTCACGCCCGATCAGATACACCAGATCGGCCTGCGGGAAATCGCGCGTATCCAGTCCGAGATGCTGGTCATCGCCCGGCGCGAGGGTTTTCAGGACCTGGCTTCTTTCCGTGAGTCCCTGAAGACCAATCCCCGCTACCGTCCCGCCTCCGCCGAGGCGATCGTCGATAATTTCCGCAAGTACATCGCGCAGATGCAACCGAAGCTGCCGGAGCTGTTCGGGTTCATCCCGGGGCTGCCCCTGACGGTGGAGCCCATGCCCGACTTCGAGCCGGGCACCGCTACGCACTACCAGTCCGGCACGCCCGACGGCAAACGGCCCGGTCGTGTCGTCGTGGCGGTCTCCAACTTCGAGCAGCGCTCCATGGTCAACAACGAGGCCACGGCGTACCACGAGGGCATCCCGGGCCACCACATGCAGTTGTCGGTCGCGCAGACGCTGACCGCGCTGCCGCAGTTCCGCCGCCACGGCGGCAACTCCGGCTACATCGAGGGCTGGGCGCTCTATGCCGAGCAGCTCGGCAAGGAAGCGGGCTTCTATCAGGACCCGGTCAGCGATTACGGGCGGCTCTCGAGCGAGCTCTTCCGGGCAGTGCGGCTGGTCGTCGACACCGGCATTCATTCCAAGGGCTGGAGCCGTGACCAGGTGGTGGAATTCATGCGCAAGAGCGGCGCGGTCGATGAGCCCACGATCCAGTCGGAAACGGACCGCTACATTGCATGGCCGGGGCAGGCCCTGGCTTACAAGCTCGGGCAGCTGAAGATCCTGGAGCTGCGCGAGCGGGCCAGGAAGGAGCTCGGCAGTCAGTTCGACATCAGGAGCTTCAACGACGAGATACTGAACGGCGGTGTGCTGCCGCTCGAGCTGCTGGAAGCGCGCATGAGCGCCTGGACCCGCGAGCAGAAGCATCACGGCAGGGTCGCCGCGAAGTAAGCCGAGCCGCCGGCCGCGCAGATCGCGGCCGACGCACCTCAGCCTCGGGAATCGGGCCTGCCCCGCTTCCCTCAGTAGAACCTGTAGTCCACCGTCAGCAGATACGTCCGTCCGATGATGCCGGAGAAGTAGAGCGAGGTGGCGCTGGCAAAGTTGCCGCCGGTGCCGGCCGCAAGCGCCGGGAACGGCGGCTCCTTGTCGAACACGTTGTCCACGGTAAGCCGCAGCTGCAACGCCTTGGTCACGTCCAGGCTGATCGTCGAGTTGATCAGCCACCAGCGCGGCACGCTGAGGATGTCCTGCGAAGTCGGCGTGTTCTGGTTGTTGAAATTCATCATGCTGATGTACTGCGCCTGCCAGTACCACTCGAACGGCCCCTTGAGGTAGGTGAGCTCGAGCGTTCCCTTGCTCTTGGGCTCGGCCAGGGTCGCGGTCAGCTCACCCGCCTCATTGAGCGGAGCGGACGAGCCGACCTGCAGGAGCAGTGTCTTGGTATCGAGGTACCTGCCGCGGAACTTCATGCTGCCCATCTGGCGCGGCAGGTCGAAGGCTTCGTCCAGCGTCAGGGCAAACCCCTGGAAGTGGAGCAGACCCGCGTTTATGAACCCGTCGTTGTAACTCGTCACCTGGTGCGCAGCATTGCGGGTGAAGTGGCTGCAGGCGGGGTTATTCGGGTAGTCGCTCGCGTCGTAGCACTCGTCCAGGAGCTCGGTGAGATTCAGCTGCTCGATGGCATTCGACATCTTGATGTCGATCCAGTCCGCCGAGAGGCTGAGGCGCGGCGTCCAGCGCGGGCGCAGCACGACTCCATAGGTGAAGCTGTCGGCCTTCTCGGGCTGGAGAGCGGTGTTGCCCGAGGTGGTGCCGGTAACGGTCGCGTTGATCGCATTGGAAGCGAAGGTGGTGGTGTCGATGCCGGCCGCCGTGCAGTTCGCCTTGCGCGTGGCGGGCACCAGGCCCTGGCCGACGAGAGTCTTGTCGCAGGGATCCTGCCCGAACTCGAAGGTGGTCGACGAGGGCAGGAACAGCTCCGTGATCGCCGGCGCGCGGATCGATATGGTGCGATTGCCGCGGAACAGGACGTCCTGCACCGGCGCCCAGCGCACGCCCTCGGTGTAGGTATTGGACTTCCCGGAGATGGTGTTGTCGACGCGGCGGAAGGCGCCCTCGAGCTCCACCTGATGGAGGAAGGGGATGTCCTGAGACGGCTCGAAGACCGGCACCAGCGTCTCGGCGTAGACCTCGTTCGTGACATAGGAGCCGGCTACCGGGCCCGCAACCAGATGCTCCGTCCCCGAGGTGTAGAAGCTGTCGGGCGTGAAGTCCGCCGACTCACGCCGGTTCTCGAAGCCGATCGCTCCCTTCCACTCGCCCGCCGGCAGCTTGAGAATGTCGCCGCTGAGGTTGGCGGTCGAGTCGCGCTGCGTATCGGTGGACACCGCGGTCGCCATGTGCGTGATGTAGGCCACCGCGGCGGCGCTCGGCTCGCCCGCACCGAAGATATTGAGCGGCGCGCAGGTGCTGGAATTGGTCGGGATCGGCGAGTTCACGTAGCCCGGCGCACAGACGATCTGCCCGTTGACCGTGGTCGCATTCAGAGCGTTCTGCGCGTTCTGGAAGACGTACGCCGGCTGCACCGAGGTGTTCTGCGAGCGGCCGTAGTTGACGGCGAGCTCCCAGGTGTAGTCGTGCGATGAGCCCAGTGAGAAATCGCCGTTGAGACCGAGCACGCCGCGATAGACCTGCTGGTTCGCGGTCGCCGCGCCGCTCTGCAGATCGGTGTTGGCGCGGGCGATGTAGAAGAAGCTCGGGCTCCAGTTCGGATCGAAGGTCCCCGCACAAGGGGGGCCCGTGGGGCAGTTGGCCGCGCCATAGGCGGCCAGCTCGTTCGCGATGAGGGTCTGATCCGCGGGGCTCAGGAACGGATTGTTGGCGGCGATCTTGAAGTCGCCGTTCACGGTGCCCGCCGGGCCGAAGATGGTCGCGTTGTAGGCCGGCTGCGCGATGAGATTCCTGCCGTGGGTCTCGGAGAACCAGGTCTCGGCAAAGAGGTTCACGTGGTCCGAGATCTTGAAGTTATCGATGGTGTCGATGTTGATGCGCTCGAGAGGCGAGAGCAGGTTGCTGAACTGCGAAAGGCGGATGCCGTCGCCCCCCGAGAAGAAGATCGGATTCCCGGTGGAGGTACCGAGGCTGTAAGGCCCGAGATGCCCGCCCGAGAAGGCCAGCGGGTTGCCGTTCGCGTCGGTGACGCCGATCGCCGAGGGAGGAAATCCGAAGCCATTGGGTAAATAGAAGAAGTCATCCAGGTAGGGCACGCCGCCGGTGCTCAGCTGGTTGACGGAGCTGTCCGCGGTCAGCACGCTCTGGAAAGCCCCCGGCACCGCGGGCGCCTCGAATGAGAGATCCTGCGAGAAGTTCTTGCGATCGGGACCGGTGAGACCGTCGGACTTGCTGAACTCCGCCACCGCGGTCACGTTGCCGCGGCCGTCGGCAAAGTTGAAGCCAGCGAGGACGCGCGCGCGGTAGTTCCAGGCGTCCTTGTCGTCGGACACGCCGACCTGGCCATCCACGTCGATCCCTTCGTAGTT
>DASQGK010000077.1:0-2869 GCA_035632655.1 Steroidobacteraceae bacterium
GCCGCCTCGGGTCTCTCGAACTTTGCGCGCATCACCGCCGGCTCTTTCGGCACCTCGATCACGACGACACTCTGGGATCACCGCGCCACGCTCCATCACGCGCAGCTCGTCGAGCACCTGACGCCGAGCAGCCCCGCGGCAGCCCAGGCCTTCGCGACGCTCCATGGCAGCGGTCTGGGCAAAGAGGAGGGCTATGCGCTCCTCAATCGTCTGGTCGACAGCCAGGCGTTCATGCTCTCGGCCAACGACATCTTCTACGTCTCGGGAATCATCTTCATCGCGATGATCGGCCTGGTGTGGCTCGCGCGCCCGGCGCCCGCAGCGGCGGGCAATGCGGCAACGGCCGGCGCTCATTAGTTCTTACGAGCGGCGCGGAGGGCCCGGGCGGGCAGGAGCCACTCGAGGCGACCCCGTCCGGCGCGTGCCGGTCCCTCGAAGCTTATGAGCGCGGCGCCCATCTTCCTCAGCCTGAACCCTTGTGCTGCGGCGTCTCCGGGGATAGCCGCAGCCAGCAGCCGGCTCAAGTTCGGCTCGTGCCCGACGAGCGCGATGCGGGTCTCAGGCATGCGCCTGAGCGCCGCCAGCAGCGTAGCGGGTGAGTTGCCGGGGGTGAGGGCGGCGGTCTCCCGGGCGCGGGGCCACCCCGCGACGTCGGTGAGGATCGCCGCCGTCTGACGCGCGCGAACGAGCGGACTCGCCAGTACGAGTGCCGGGCGCCAAACGAGATGCCTCATGCCCGCCGCAGCCTGGTGCGCGCGGTCCAGACCCCGCGGCGAGAGCGGACGCTCATCGTCATCCGGCCAGCGTCGGGCATTGCGCTCGAAAGCGATGGCATGGCGGACGATCAGCAGCTCCATGCGCTCATCCGCCGCGCGTCAGTGACTGAGCTGGCGGTCTTCCCGGGTTGAGGTCGCACCGTCGCTCATCGGGACGAGGGACGCGGGTGCTGGCTCGCGCGGATCCGGATGATCGAATTCCCTGAGGCGGGCCCGCAAGGCCTTCCACCGGCGGCCGCGCACCTTGCGCCAGCAGCGGGTCACCGTCGCACGGGCCTCGGTGCTCACGCGCGAGTGATGCTCGGCGAGCTTGCCCATCAGGAAGAGCGTCGCGGGCGGCAGTCCGCAGGCCGCGTCTGCGGCGAGTGCGGTGAGATGGCTGCGGGCCATGTAGGCGTCCTGCTGCGCGCCCAGCCGGTCCTGCAGCCGGCGCAGCGCCTTGAGCATCTCCTCGGCAGGCTTGCCGCAGTTGAACATCCCGGACTCGAGGGCGTAGCGCAGCTGCTTCGCGCGGCGGCGCACCTTGTGGTAGTCCTCCATGGAGGAGCTCGGGCGCAAGCGCCGCACAGCCTTGCGCAAGCGGCGGAAACGCCGGCGCACCCGCCGCGGCATGACGGTGGCGATGGTTACGGGGCTCGCGTTCGATTCCGTCGGAGCAGCCTCGCTCGCCGCGGTAAGGGTCTGCAGCCAGCGCCTCGTCGCCTCCGAATCGAGCGCGCGCACCATGCGCGCACGCGCACGGGCACGCTCGTGCTCGAGGTGCTCGCTGAGCGGCTGAAGTGCGGCGCGTTCCTCCTCGGACAGCTCGAGGCACCAGGCGGCGAGTCCGGCGAGCTGCACGTCGAGATCGCGTGTAGCTCCGAGCGTTCGCAGCAGCGACTTGGCGGTCCTGCGCGCCCGCACCAGCGCCGCCGGCAGATGCTCTTTGAAGAGGCCGAGTGTGGCATCCAGCCGCCGTGCCGTTACGCGCAGCTGATGCAGCTCTTCCGGGTCCACGCCGAGGCGCGCGCCGCTCTCGTGCATCCGCCATGCGGCGAGGAGCCGCCGCACCTCGGCGCGCGCTGCTTCCCCGACCCCCGCCGAGCCTTCCGCGCCGGCCGGAGGCACTTGTGCCGCAGGCGCGCCTTCGCCTCTCGCCTCGTCGGCTACACGGTCGACGGTGACGGGCTCACGGGCATTGCCCACGATTTTCATCGGATGCCTGGTGGATCTTTCGAGGAATGAGCCGAGTCTAACAAAGTCCGCAGCGCAGCAGCCTCCCGGGGGAGCGTCCGTGGGCAGGGCCCCAGGCGAGGCCCGGGGGGCTAAAATTGACGCTCCGGAAGGCATCTACGTATGATTCGCGCCCCCCGTGTGCGGCGGGGCCGGCTAGGGGCGCTTTAGTCGTGCCCGTAGCTCAGGCGGATAGAGCATCGGCCTTCTAAGCCGAGGGTCGCAGGTTCGAGTCCTGCCGGGCACGCCAGCCGCGCTACAGGGGACGGACGGTGGACGTAGCTCAGTTGGTAGAGCCCCGGGTTGTGATCCCGGTTGTCGTGGGTTCGAGTCCCATCGTCCACCCCAATCAGGGCCGTTAGCTCAGCTGGTAGAGCAGGAGACTCTTAATCTCTTGGTCGTAGGTTCGATCCCTACACGGCCCACCAAATTCAAGAGTGTGAAGTCCCAAGACTAAGGTGTCATGACCGCCGCTGAAACAAATACTGGTAACTGCCAGTCCCTTGCCAGCCGACAGGCTTGGGGTGCAGCGCCGGGAACAGCTTGACGAGCTGGAATCCCTGCGGGGCGAGGCGGTCTATCACCCGCTCTGCGTTGGTGTACTCGAATGGATATCCACCGATCCAATCGGTGCTGTCAATGTACCAGGACATGCCCCGCGTCTTGGCATAGTCGCGGATGATGCGCCAAGGGTTGCGGCCCTTCGCTAAAAGCGCGGCTATCTGAAGCCCGGCATATCCGTTACGCAGTATCCATTTGAGGAAGGGTCCACCGCGGGTGTACGTGCGCTTGATCGCCCGCCACACCGGCGCAAGGTACGCATCTCGGTAGAGCATGACGTAGAGAAATCCGTGCGGCTTGACGAGGCGCGCACAGTTGTC
>DASQGK010000078.1:0-102708 GCA_035632655.1 Steroidobacteraceae bacterium
TATCGACCCCCTCGTTCTTCAGCGCCTTCGCCACCAGATGACCGCCGGATACCACTCCGGCTTCACGGCTCTTCTTCTGCAGCGTGTCTTCAGCCGTGCTCGACTTCGGCACAGGTACGGGAATTGCGGCGTTCATGGATCCCCCTTCAGCGAACGCGCGACCGACCGCGGCGCACTGCAGCATGCAGTGGAGCGTTGCCCGCGTTCCCTGACACGGTCTCCGCGTCGCCTGACATATGACACATGCTCATCGGCATAATATATCACGTTATGATATAACACACCGGTTCCGCGAATCAGCTGTAAACTGGGATGGCAGCTCCGAATCGCTTCAGGATGCCAACACGCGAACACGCGAACGTCGGCAAGCAGGCCGGCCGGCCCGGGACGCAGCGACAACGCACGGCTGCCCCGACACGAGAAATGACCGACACCCTTACGCTTACGCCTGTACCGAACGCGACCCCCGGCACTACCGGGTTTCTCACCCTCGCACCCCTGAATCTGGCCAGCTTGCGCGACCAGGCGTACGCGCTGCTCAAGGACGCCATCGCACACACCGACATCTACAGCCATCGTCGGCCGCTGCGCCTCGACGAGCGGGAGATCATGCGGGCCCTCGGAGTGAGCCGCACCCCGGTGCGCGAGGCACTGTCGATACTCGAGCAGGACGGCTTCGTGCGCACCGTGCCGCGCCGCGGCATCTTCATCGTCCGCAGGTCCAAGCGCGAGATCGTGGAGATGATTCAGGTGTGGGCGGCGCTCGAAAGCATGTCCGCGCGCCTCGCGACGCTACATGCGCCGGATGCAGAGATCGGCAAGCTGCGCCACCTGTTCGACGAGTTCCGCAACTCACCGCCGGCGAAGCATCTCGACGAGTACTCCGACGCCAATATTGCTTTTCACCAGATGATCATTCGCCTCGGCGGCTCACGCCTGATCGCGCAAGCTACGGAGAACCTGTTCATCCACGTGCGCGCAATCCGCAAGGCAACCATTGCGCAGAACCAGCGCGCCGCGCGCTCGATCGTCGATCACCTGAAGATCATCGAAGCCCTCGAGCGGCGTGACACCGAGCTCGCCGAGCGGCTGACGCGCCAGCACACGCTCCAGCTGGCTGCCCACGTGGAGCGCTACTGCGATTTCCTCGACTAGCCGGTGCTGCAGCTATGCGGCACCGGCCGTCGGACCTTGATACATATATGTCATACTATGATATAGTCCGGTGCGAAAAGACTACAAGATCCATTCTCGGCCTCGATACCCCGATTCAACGCGACCTTGATCTGCAGGGCGACCTCCCTTCCAAAACTCCACTGGAGTTAGCTATATGAACACAGCTCAGATGGCGTCGGCGCAGCCCGGATTGAAGAACCGCTGGCTGCAGCTCGTCATTGGAATCATCTGCATGGCGATGGTGGCCAATCTGCAGTACGGCTGGACGCTGTTCGTGAATCCGATGCACGACAAGTTCGGCTGGACCAAAGCAGCCATCCAGGTTGCATTCACCATTTTCGTGCTCTGCGAAACCTGGCTGGTCCCGGTCGAAGGCTACCTCATGGACCGATTCGGCCCGCGGCCGGTCGTGCTGGTGGGCGGCATTCTCGCGGGGCTTTCCTGGATCATGAATTCCTACGCGGACACGCTGGGAATGCTGTATTTCTCCGCCGTGGTCGGCGGAGTCGGCGCCGGGGCCGTCTACGGAACCTGCATCGGCAATGCGCTCAAGTGGTTCACTGACAAGCGCGGTCTCGCCGCGGGACTGACCGCCGCAGGCTTCGGCGCGGGCGCCGCACTGACGGTCATTCCGATCGCCAACATGGTGAAGGCGGGGGGCTACGACAAGGCCTTCTTCGACTTCGGAGTACTCCAGGGAATCGTGGTGGTAGTGCTGTCGCTGTTTTTGATTCGACCGCCCGTTGCCGCTATCGCGGCTGCGGTAAAGGGCGCGGTGAATCCCACGACGCGGCGCAACATCGGCCCGGGCGAGATGCTCAAGACGCCCGTGTTCTGGATGCTCTACGTGTGCATGGTTCTGGTCGCATCCGGCGGCCTGATGGCGGCGGCGGAGGTCGGCCCGATCGCCAAGGACTATGGAGTCGACAAGATTCCCGTGACCGTTCTTTGGGCCACGCTTCCCTTGCTGACGATGGCCCTGTCGATCGACTCGCTCGTGAACGGCCTGACTCGCCCGCTCACCGGCTGGATCTCGGACATGCTCGGCCGTGAGAACACCATGGTGCTGGTGTTTACGGTCGAAGGTCTGGCCATCTGGGGTCTGATGCGCTTCGGTCATAGCGCGACGGGCTTCCTGATCTTCGCGCCGCTGATCTTCCTCGGCTATGGCGAGATTTTCTCGCTGTTCCCGGCAGCGAGCGGCGACACCTTCGGCCCGAAGTACGCGGCGACCAACAATGGCCTGCTATACACCGCCAAGGGAACATCGTCGCTGCTCATACCACTGGCCAATGTGCTTAAGTCCTCCGCCGGCAGCTGGGTGCCCGTGCTGTGGATTGCGGGCGCGCTGCCCATCGTCGCCGCCATATTGGCGAAATTCGTGCTTTCGCCCATGCGCAAGAGCATGCTCGAAAAAGTTACGGCCGATCCCATGGAAGCGGATGCGCGCGGCCGGACCGGCGCCCAGACGCAGCCGACATAGCGCATCGGCGCAGTAGTCAGGAGAGAAACGGGGCGTCGTCTGACGCCCCGTTTTTTTTGGCGGCGGCTACCGCTCGCCCGCACCGCTCCCAACCTCAGCCGCGGGGCTCCGGTCGCGTCGTGATATAGTTCTTTCTTACCAATTCTGCGAAACACCAATGGCTCGGTCCGGCAACGGCGCGATATCGAAGGCGGCCTTCGAACGCTTGTCCGAGTTCCGCTACCAGATGCGGCGCTTCCAGCGATTTTCCGAGCACGCTGCCAGATCTCACGGCGTCACTCCCCTGCAGTACCTGCTGCTGCTGCACATCCAGGGCTATCCGGGTTACAAACACGCCACCGTCGGCGAGCTTGCCGAACGCCTGCAGGCTCACCCCCACGGCGTAGTGGCGCTGATTTCGCGCTGTGAGAGGCGCGGGCTGGTGGCTCGACTGATCGGCAAGCGCGATCGCCGCCGGGTCGAGGTGCACTTGCGCGCCAAGGGGAGGCGCCTGCTCGTGAGAATCGCGTCCATGCACCGATCGGAATTGAAGATCTTCCGAAGAGCCTTCTCGGCTGTCTTTCGTGACGCCTGATTTGAAAGGAGAGGTCCTTGAAAATCATCGTCGAGATCATCGGATGGACTGCCGCGGCCATGATGCTGTCGGCGTATCTGCTGCTGACGAGCGGTCGATTGCGCTCGCTGTCTCCGACCTACCAATGGCTCAACGTTCTCTCCGGCGCCGGTTTCATCGTTAACAGCGGTTGGAATGGCGCCTACCCATCCGCCGCCCTCAACCTGGTCTGGATGGCGATCGGACTCTACGGTCTTTCGCGGGGAGCGCGCGTGCAGCCGGGACCGGCGGCCTGATCCCGCTATTCGCCGCCTTTGACCCTGATGTCGCTCTTCACGCCGACCACGCCCTCGGTCGAGCGCGCCAGCGTCACCGCACGCTCCGCCGCCTCGCGCGTCGGGGCCGTGCCGGTCAGCCAGACGACGCCGTCGGCGTCCGTATCGACATGAACCCGCGCGAGGCTCGACATATGCTCGGAGGCGAGCCTGGTTTTGACCTTGGTCGTGATGAGGGAATCCTTGACGAATGCCCTGGGGTGAGAACGGTCGACATCCGCGTCCTGGGCGAAGGCGACGCTGCCCAGCAGCGCGGCGATGGCCGCCAAAACTGTCAGCGTACTTCTTAGGGAACTCATGTTGATCCTCCTGACGTGAAAGAACCGAGGCTCACGTGACCTTAAGCCGGGACTCGCGGCGGTGGCTGCCTGCATGCATCGCTTTGCCCTGTAGGAAGCGCACCCGAAGTCGAGTCGGGGCGCTCCTGCTGCGGTCTAAGAAACGTTGCGCCCGCGGCCCAGCAGGAAAGTGATGATCGCGATGACCAGGAAGACGAGGAACAGCAGTTTGGCAATGCCCGCCGCGCTCGCCGCGATTCCGCCGAAACCCAGCACGGCGGCGATGATTGCAATGATGAAAAATACAGCGGCCCAGTAAAGCATGGATTGCTCCTCAGTCGGGCGGCGTCGCCCCGATGTTGGCGCTCACCATGCACTGCCTGCCCCGGCGGGTCGGTCGGCCCGGCCCGGCAAGCACTGTAAGAGTCAACCGACCGGCCGCTGTCGATGCGCGACCGCGCCGACTACTTCGCCTCCCCGCTCTTCGCCGGCTGCTGCATCATGTGTCCATGCATGTGCCCCATCATGGGGCAGACGTCCTTGCCCATCGTCGCCTCGCAGCTCTGCATCGCTTCCCTGTGGCAGTCGGCGACTGGCTTGTCCGAGCGCAGGCATTTCGCCATCTGCTCGTGAATTGCAGCCATCTTCTCGCGCTGCTCTTTCGATAAAGCGGGATGCGTCGGCGACGGCGGCTCCGCCGCAAGCGCAGCCCCCGTGCACAGGATCGCAGCCAGCGCGGTCAGCACCGGCACCAGCCGCAACCGCGAAGCTCGGGTATTCATAGGTCTTCCTCCTCGGTGAGATCGACTGAGTTAAAGCTCGCGGAACGCTTCCTGCGGAACGTGCGTCCGCACGGCAGTCGCGCCCTCGCGGACGAGGTCCCTGGCAACCTCGGCGGCGACGCACGCGCGGAGCTGATGCGGGATCGCCTTGCGCAGCAGCCCGAGAAATGTCGGTCCTGCCATTACCACCAGGCGATCGAATTCGTCGTTGACGCGTGCTTGCTCCAGCTGCCCGGAAACCCTGCTGGCGAAAAGAGCCGCCTCGTGCCGGCGCGGTCGCCTCTCGCCGCCGGTGCCGTGCCGGGCCACTGCACCTCGCCGCCCCCCTGCGGGCGCGGCATGATCGAATACACGGCCCGGACGGTCGGACTTGAAGTCACGGTCATGCAGGTGGGCCAGAGGATCCGTCAGCCGGCTCACGAAAACCGGCGCCCCAAGAGGCGACTGCAGATCGTAGAAGTCGGCCTCTGCCTCACTTGCCACCACGACGCGTAATCGCATGCGCCTTTCTAGTCTCCCCGACGCCGTGACCGCGATCCGCGGAAATACCTACGTCGCGGGCGGCCCCGGTTCCGCGTAGAACTTTTCCAGGACCGGCCGCTGACCCGCGGTTATCTTGCGCAGCGCCACCTCGCGCGTGAACCATTCGCCGCGATCCACCTCGGGGAAGCGGCCGCGCCGGCCGGAGCCGGGTGGCCACTCCATCTCGAAGAAATTGCTGCGCAGCGCCGCTGCATCGCAGTTCCGCGCGGCGGCCCATACGTGCAGTCGCTTGCCACTCGGCAGGCGGAAGCTGCCGAGGTCGCGTTCCGGATCCCCGCTGCGAACGTCAAAGCCCGTCTCCTCCGCGAACTCGCGCCACGCACACTCGAGCTCAGCTTCATCCGCGCCGACGAGACCTTTCGGCACCGACCAGGCACCCTCGTCCTTGGGCGCCCAGAATGGCCCTCCGGGGTGCACCAGGAAAACCTCGATGCCGGAGGCGCCGCCGCGATATAGAAGAATCCCGGCGCTCAACTGCGCCATCAGCCCGCCCCCCGCTGCGCGGCGCGCATGGTCATAAGTGCGTATGTCCTCACGAGCGACTGCGGGCGCAGGATCCTGCTGACGCCAGCTATCGAGCGGAGCGTTTCATGGTTGCGAGGCACATTCCCCTGCGCGCGGCGACGCTCGCTCTGGCCGCAGCGCTGCTCGGCGCACCGCGCGTCTCGGCGGCGGCCCCACCCGCCGCCGCCGACGTGGCGCGCGGCGAGCACATCGCGCGCCTTATCTGCTCTGCCTGTCATGTCGTTGCGGTCGATCAGGAATATCCGCCCATGCTCCGGCAAGCGGCTCCCGCCTTCGGCGAAATCGCCGGCCGGCCCGGTGTAACCACCGACAGCCTCGCGCGATTCATCGCGACGACTCACTGGGACGTCGACAGGCTGCCAATGTCCATGCCGAATCCGCTGCTGACGCAGTCCGAAACTCGCGCCGTCTCGCACTATATCCTCAGTCTGCGTAACCGCTGAGATCCCCAGCCTACGTAAACGCTGAGATGCTCAGGCTGCGTAAGCGCTGAGCCAAACGGACGACGTTGCCGGCCGACATGCCGCCGCGAAGCTGTGGGTACTTGCCGACGGCGGCTGCTGACACCGTGCCTCCGGGGGTCAGCCCCCCGAGTCGTACTCGAAGGCCGGTTGTTTTTCCTTCCTGGTCACTCCGACGGAGTAGGTCAGCCCCAGATAGAAGATCCGGCCTGCGACGCTGCGTTGGTAGGTTTGCGTCAATGCGGGCGCGGACACCAGCCGCTGGTAGTGTTGCCCATTGAAGAGATCCGACACGGTCGCCATTGCGGCCAAAGCGGGCGTCAGCGAGTGCTTGTAACCGACATTGACGATGTCGATGGCGCTTATGCTGCCTTGCGGCGTCAGGCGTTTGTCGGTGCGCGTGAAGGCAATCTGCGCCGCGTCGGCGGCCGTCGGATGGTAGTCGAGCTTCGCTTTGGCGTTGACGCCCGTGGTGGATTTCAGCCCGGCGATCCCGAGCGCCGTTGCATCGATCTGCGTGTAGAAGGCGTTGCCGCTCAGGCTGTACGACAGCGTCGGAAAAAGGGCTGCGCTCGCCGAAAATTCGAGCCCCGCCGAATCACTTCTCGGCAGATTGGTCTTCGTGGTCAGGGACAGTCCGCCCCCCAGGTACTCCGTCACGTCCGTCACACCGTCGGTATTGCGGCGGTAGTAGCCCGACAGTCCGTAGCTGGCGCCGGCGGCCTCGTAGCCGTAGCCCAGGTCGAAGGATCGCGTGAACTGCGGCCTGAGACTGGAATTCCCGGCAGTCAGATTCGGCGGATACTCGTGATCGACGTACGGATTCAGAAAGCTCGGATCCGGCCGGGTGATGCGCCGACTTGCGCCGCAGGAGAGCGTCGATGAGTCCGAGAGGCTGCGGTCGATGTGCAGGCTCGGGTAGAGCTCGGCGTAGCGGGTCGCGGTCGAGACCGCATTGGTTACCTGCAGCGCTTGCGTACTGGTCCACTCGGTGCGCAGTCCCGCGAGCCAGGTCCATGCTCCGGCGCTCGCCTGGTAGCTCTGGTATACGGCGTGGATACGCTGATGGAACTTGAAGTTGTTGGTGAGGGTGGGGTCGATCGACGGGACGCCGCTCGCGGGATCGACGTTGGCGCCTACGTTGTCGAATCCGTAGTCGTCCCGCTCGAAGGCATAGCCGAGCTTCAAGATCCGGGTCTTCGTCAGCGGCAGCGTGTAGTCGAGGTCTGCCTCGCTGATACCGTGTTCCTCGACCCAGTCCAGGTAGTCGTAGGTGGTCGGCGCCACCGGTACGAACGAATCGTTCACGTGATCGTAGTGCTCATGCTCGCGGGAGATCGAGCGGTGTACGGATGCGTCCAGGGTCTCTCCCGGTCTGCCGAGCTTCCGGCTGAAGCGCAGCGCCGCATCGTAGTCGTCCTCGGGATCGTGTCCCCTGGTGAGATGCCGCGTCGAGCTGGACACCGGGCCGCTCGCGGGAGTGCTGTCATCGAGCTGCACGTAGGTTCGCAGTCCGCCGCGCTTCAGCCAGCTCGCCGAACCGGACAGTGACTGGCGCTCGTTCGGGTCGTACTCACCGGAGACACCGACGTTGGGGATATTGCGGCGCAGGCGCTGGTACGCGACGTCCCGGCTGGCGAGCACCAGGCCGCTCGCGGGGTCCGAGCCGACCACCTCCGACTGAACCGTTCGCTGCCGGTAGTCCTCGCGAAAACCGGCACTGACGGAGGCGGTGAACCGCTTGCCGCCGTAACTTCCATTGCCGCCCACCAGCCACCGCCCGCCGTCCCCCAGACTCCCCTGGAGGGAGGCGCTGGCCGATTCCTTCGCGGCGCGCTTGCGGGTGATGATGTTGATTACGCCGGCCGCGCCCTCGGCTTTGTACTGAGAAGGAGGTGTCGTAAGCACCTCGATGCGCTCGATATCTCTGGCGGAGATCGACTGCAGGTTCTCGCCGGCTTTCGATCCCTGCAGCTGTGTGGCCGGTTTGCCGTCGATCAGCACCAGCACATTACTGTCACCGCGCAGTGACAGCACACCGTCGGGATCGACGTCGACGGAGGGAATTGCATTGAGGATGTCGCTCAGCGTACCGAGCTCGGTCTGCGCATCCGGCGGCACGACGTAGATCTTGCGGTCGATGCGAGTCTCCACCGTCAGCCGCCGGCCCTGGACGACGACCGTCTCGGTCGGTGGAGTCTCGGCAGACGTAGCCGGCACCGCCGCGGGAGCCAGCGCCCCCAGCGCGGCGCAGACGGCGAACGGCCTCATGCGGATGCGATTAATATGGTCCCCAGTCAATCGGGAGTCGCGGGGGCGAAGTGGTGAATGTTACAGGCAAGACCTGGCTCCTTGCCCTGGCGCTGACCGCAGCGGCTGCCCTGCCCGCCGGCGCGGCTGAGCCACAGGCCGCAGCGCGCCCGCCGGGGCTCGCCCCGCTCCCCAGGGTCACCTCTCCACGCCTCTACGTGATCGACTGCGGAACGCTGGTCTACAACCGCCCGGAAGACTACCAGCTGACGCGCGAGCAGGTGGCCGACACCAACATGTCGGTGCCGTGCTTTCTCGTCGTCCACCCGAAGGGAATTCTGCTCTTCGATACCGGTCTGTCGGATCGGCTCGTCGGCCGGCCGCTGTGGGAGAACGTCGACGGCGGCTACGGACAGATCAAGTTCAACACACTCCGCGGCCAGCTTGCCGATATAGGAGTGACGCCCGCCGATATCACCTATCTGGCGATCTCGCACTCGCATTTCGATCACGTCGGCAACGCCAACGACTACTCCGGCTCGATCTGGCTGGCCCAGAAGGCGGAGCTCGACTTCATGTTCGGGGCCGGCGCCGATCCTGCCTACCTGCCGCTCTATTCCGCGCTCGCACAGGCGCGCAAGCAGGTGTTCGAAGGCGACCATGACGTATTCGGCGACGGCACCGTGGTTCTCAAGTTCACACCGGGCCACACCCCGGGGCACCAGGCCCTCTACGTGAAGCTCGCCAGGACCGGCGGGGTGGTGCTCAGCGGAGACCTGTATCACTATGCCGAGGAGCGCCCGCTGCATCGCATGCCCAGGGAAGAGGAAAGCTCGGGCACTCCGGCCTCGCGTGAGCTGGTGGAGCGCTTCCTCAGGGAAAAGAACGCGCAGCTGTGGATCGGGCACAGCACGGCATTCTTCAGGAACGCGATCAAATCGCCCGCCTGGTACGAGTAACGGGCGGACGGAGCTGCAAATGGACTACGTCCGCCTTGGAAAGACCAGCCTCGAGGTGTCGCAGCTGTGCCTCGGCACCATGTCGATGGGCAGCTCCGCCTGGAAGAAGTGGGTGCTCGACGAGCCCGCAGCCGTGCCGATCCTGCGCCGGGCGCTGGACCTCGGCATCAATTTCTTCGACATGGCCGACTGGTACTCCCTCGGCCGCAACGAGGAAGTGGTGGCGCGCAACCTCCTGAAAATGACCCGCCGCGAGAATCTGGTGCTCGCGACCAAGGTCTTCTACCCGATGAGCGATGATCCGCGCGATCGCGGCCTGTCGGCTGAGCACATCCGCGTCTCGATCGATCGGTCTCTGGCGCGCCTCGGAACCGATTACGTCGACCTTTACGTGATTCACGCCTTCGATGTCGACACTCCGGTCGAGGAGACCATGGAGGCGCTGCACGCGACCGTGCGTGCCGGCAAGGTGCGTCACATCGGCGCATCGACCATGTACACGTGGCAGTTCGCCAAGATGAACCACGTGGCCGAGCTCAACGGCTGGACCCCCTTCATCAACATGCAATGCCAGTACAGCCTGCTCTACCGCGAGGAGGAACGCGAAATGTTCCCCTACTGCCGCGATCAGGGTGTCGGTGTCACGACCTTCAGTCCGCTGGCGCGCGGTTTTCTGGCACGCAGCACCGAGCCCACCGCCCGCACGACTCACGACGTGTACCTGGACTTTTTCGGCGATGAAATCGATCGCGAGATAGACCGGCGCGTGCGTGAGGTGGCGGCGCGCCGTGGGGTGAAGCCGGCGCACGTCGCGATGGCGTGGGTGGCCGGCAGCCCCAATCGCAATGTGCCGATCGTCGGGGCGTCGAGAATGTCGCACCTCGAGGTGGCGGTGGAGGCGCTCGCGCTGCACCTCGATCCCGCAGAGCGGGCCTGGCTCGAGGCACCCTACCGGCCGCGCGACGAGATCAACGACTACAACCCGGTACGGCGTCCCCGCGCGCTGCACCCGGATTGAGGCCGGGGGCTCAGGCCTTCAGCCAGGCACTGTCCTGGCGAACTTCGATGAGGGTGGGCCGGTCCGCAAGCAGAGCTTCCCGCACCGACTGCTCGAGATGCCCGGCGCCCGTGGCCCGGGTCGCGCGGCAGCCCAGGCTCTCCGCCAGGCGCAGAAAATCCGGACTACGGGGCTCGACGCCGATACGCGGAATCTGTCGTTCGTCCATGCCGTCGGCGATCGCCTTGAGCGCATCGTTGTTCCACGCTATCACCGGAAGCGCGAGCCGCTCTTCCGCAGCCGTCGCCAGCTCGTTGACCGTGAACATCACTCCGCCATCGCCCGCTACGGCGATCACCGGCCGCCGTGGCGCACCGATCTTCGCGCCGATGGCGAGCGGCAGCGCAAAACCGAGCGCGCAGTAGTTGCCCGAGTAGTACCAGCAGCGCTCCATCTCCATCGGCATGGCAGCGGTGCCGGAGTAGACGATCTGCGTGGCATCGCCCATCACGATGGCGTCTGCGGGCAGCGCCTGACGCAGGATCTTCCAGACACGCGCGTGCAGCCTCTCGAGGCTGGTGAGGCGCGCGGCGTTGTGCGCGAGAATCTCCCGCACCCGGCTCTCGCCCTCCGCGCGTTGGGACACCGGCTGCCGGCGCACGAGCGCGGCCGCCAACGCGAGCATCGCGGCGCGCGCATCCGCCTGAATCGGCACCGCGGCCGGATACATCGAGGTGAGCTCCGTCGGGTCGATGTCGATGCGGACGATGTCGCCCCCGATCTCGAGCCTGGAGACGAAGTGGTCGCCGGCGGCGACTTCGGAACCCACCAGCAGCACCACGTCGGCGTCGGCCAGCGCCCGCTGGCTCGCCTCCTGCAGAATCGAGCCGCCGAGTGACAGCGGATGAGATTCCGGCAGGATCCCCTTGCCGGCGTTGGTGGAAAGCACCGGGGCGCCGATGCGCTCGGCGATCTCCGTGAGCGCCGCGCGCGTACCGACCGCACCGCCGCCGACGAAGATCAACGGCCGCCTGGCACGCGTCAGGGCATCCGCCGCCTCTTCGATGGCCGCGGGATCGGGCATCGGCAGCGAGGGACTGCGGCGGGTCTTCCACTCGGCATCGACCGCCAGGGGCAACACGTCCCGCGGGAGCGACAGATGCACCGGGCGCGGCCGGCTGCCGCGAAAGATCGCGTAGGCGCGCGCAATGAGCTCCGGAATCTCCTCCGGATGACGGACCATGGCGCTGAAGGCCGTGAAGCCGTCCGTGACCGACGCCTGGTCGTCGAGCTCGTGGATCGCTCCCCACCCCTTGCCGTGGGTGAGGGTCGGCGACGCCCCCGAGATGACCAGCATCGGCTGCGAGTCGCAGTAGGCCTGCGCGATGCCGGTCGCGGCGTTGGTGACACCGGGTCCGCCGATGATGGTGCAGACGCCCGGTCGACCGGTGGCGCGCGCGTAGCCATCGGCCATGAGGCTCGCGCCCTGCTCGTTGCGGCACTGCACGTGGCGGATGCCGCTGGCCGCGATGCCCCGATACAGATCGAGCGTCATCGTGCCGGCCATGCCGAACACCGTGTCCACTCCGTAGGCCGCGAGCAGCTTCATCACCGCTTCGCCGCACGTCATGCGCTCACCTCAGAACTTGTACCCGAGCCTGACTCCCAGCACCCGCGGGCGCGTGATCTCCTGCTGCAGCGAGAACTGCGCGGTCGAGGTCCAGGTGCTCTGGATCACATTGGTGAGATTCTGCGCGAACAGCTCGCACGTCCAGGCATCCTTCGATGCACCCAGCGCTGCGTCGTACTCCGTATAGGGCGGATTCTCGAACCGCAGCTGGTTGGTGCTGATCGCCCCGCCGCTCGACAGCGAGGGGTTGCTGCCGAACTGCGTGTACGAGTGGGCGGTGTGCGTCACGCCCCACTGCGCGAACATGTTGTAGGAGCTCAGCGTCCACTGGTACCGCAGGCGCAGATTGAACTGCAGCGGCGGCGCATTGGCGCTCGGGGTACCGAGCGGTCCATAGGGATTGCCGAAGACCAGGACCGGCTTGCCGAACTCGCCCGCGGTCGCCGGATCCTGCAGCAGCACCGGGTTGTTGGCGAGCAGGAAGGGAGAATTGGTCTGCTCACTGCTGTCCCAGGACACCGAGCCCTGTGCCGTGAGGCCCTCGGTCAGCAGGGCGATGAAGGAAGTCTCCACGCCGCGGATGCGGTAATCGGGCCCGTTGGTATTGAAGCCGACATTGCCGAGCACGCCCGGATCGAAGAACGATACCTGCGCGTTCTTCCAGTCTTCCTGATAGAGCGCCGCGTTCCACTGCAGGCGGTGATTGAGCAGCGTGGTCTTCCAGCCGAGTTCGTTGTTGGTCAGATCGTCCGACTTGTACGCGAGCGGTGAGCAGTACTGGCCGATGCCGGAAGCGTCCGGAACGTAACAGGCGGTCTGGCGGTTGAAAGCCCCGGGGCGGAACCCCTGCGACCAGGTGTAGTACGCCAGCACGTCGGGCCGGATGTGCCAGGTAAGGTTCACGCGGCTGCGGAAGCCCTTGTAAGTCGTGCGCAGGCCTTCCTTGTCGATGTTGGTCGCGTCATTGAGGCAGGGCGGCAATCCCGCGTCGTAGCAGAAGAAGGTGCCCACGACCGCGCCCTTCTCATCGTTGTCGAAATGGAAGTAGCGCGTGCCCGCGGTAAGGGTGAGCACCTTCGGGACGATGTCGAAGTCCAGCGAGGTGAACAGCGCCGTCTGCGTGTAGCCGCGCTTCACGTCGTTGAAGAAGCCGACGTTGTCGCCGCGAATCGCTGCGGGGTTATTGATGCTCGGGCCCGGGGGACCGTCCTGCGGCGGGCCGACGTTCGTCTCGCAGCCAGCCGTGACGATCGCGGTGCAGGGGGGCATCGTCTTGTAGTTCCAGTTGAGCTCGTCATAGATCCGCAGGTTTTCCCAGAAGGCGCCCACGATGCCGCGCAGCCGCCAGTCATCGGGCGTGCTGAGCCGCAGCTCCTGGCTCAGGTGCGTATTGCGCTCCTTCTCGGTCCAGGTGGTCGCGGGCGAGAAGCACATCGCAGCGTACGGCCCGTCGGCGCCGTGGCACTGGTAGTAGTCGGCATACTTGCCGCGCGCGTAGTTGGTGTAGTCCTGCTGCGTGTCGACGTTGCGCACCAGGTAAGAGCCGGCGTACACGAGCCTGAGGTCGCCGAGCTTGCCGTTGATCACCAGCGCCGTGTTCTCGAAACGATCGCGGTTCCAGTTGGGATTGAACAGTGTCACCGACTGCCGCGGCAGCGGCACGCCGTCGGAGCTCAACGGCATCTGGTAGAAGACGCCTTCGGCATCCATGTTCTGGAAGCTCTGGGTGATGAGCGCATTCCAGGCGTCGTTGATGTTCCACAGCGCCGAGGCCCGCAGGCCCTGCCAGGTCACCGGATTGATGGCGTTGCCGAGCAGTCCCGCGTTGTTGATCACCGGGCTCCCCGGCGGCACCTGACAGGTCCCCTGCACGCATCCCGCCGGAAAATTCCCGTAATGGATGCCCAGATCGGTGGGCTGACGGGTGAAGGTGGAGGCCACGTTGTTGATGTAGCCGCCGTGGCGGTCGTCGTACACCACCAGGCGCACGGCCAGCGTATCGCTGATCACGGGCAGGTTGAGCACTGCCTGGATGCTGCTGTTGGGATCCCCGCCCGCAGTCGTGCCGTAGCTTGCGGAGACGCTTCCTTCGGTGGTGTTGAGCCTGGGCTTGTTGGTGATGTAGCGGATCACGCCGGCCTGCGCACCGGCGCCGAACAGCGTTCCCTGCGGCCCCTCGAGCACCTCGACGCGCTCGAGGTCGGCGGCATACACGTCGAGATTGCGGCCCGGAAGCTGGCCGGACTGCTCATCGAGATAGATGGCGACGTTGGGAAACCCGCTGATCGAGCCGCCCGACTGCGTTGCGACGCTGCCGGCACTCAGCCCGCGCATGAAGACCTGGTCCTGACCCGGCCCCGAGGAGGGTGCGGTCACATTGGGCAGATAGCGCAGCAGATCGTCGAAGCTCGAGACGTTCAGCTCCTTGAGCGCCTCCCCGGTGAAAGCCTGGATCGCGATCGGCACGTCCTGCGCGTTCTCCGAGCGCCGCTGCGCCGTGACGACGACTTCGGTGATACCCACGCTGGTCGTCCCGGCCTCGGTGGAGGCCGGTTGCTCGGCGGCCACCGCCGCGCCCATACGCGTCCCCAGAACGGCCGCAACCGCGGCCGCACACTTCGGATTGAGCTTCATCGACGGAGCCTCCCCTTCTTACAAAAGTCGCCGCCTCGTGGCGTTCGCGGTACGCGGGAGGCGATCGGATTCTCGTGGGAACGCCGGCGGAGATCCGCCGACGTGCGTTGCTTCGGGATATAGCGCATTGCATACTCGCCCGCAAGCGTGCCCGAACCGCCGCGCGTCACTCATCCCGCCCGAAAACGAGTCACTTGAGCAGCAGTGCGATAGCGCCGGCGCGAGCTGAGGTCTCATCGCTCTTTCAGCGCTGGTACGTACTCATCCTGATGTGCGTGGTCTACGCCATCAACATCGCCGCACGCTACGTCGTTACGACCGTCTTTGAACCGATCCGACTCGAACTGAATCTTACCGACACGGGCGGAGCTTTCCTGACCGGTCCGCCGCTCGCCCTCTTCTATGTCGCCTGCGGAATTCCGATCGCGTGGCTGGCCGACCGCTCCAATCGCCGCAACATCGTCGCGGCATCGCTCATCATCTGGTCGGCTTTCACCCTGTTCTGCGGGCTCGCGCTCTCGTTCTGGCAATTCCTGATCGGCCGCATCGGCGCCGGCGTCGGTGAGGCCGGCGCGACGCCGCCCTCGACGGCACTCGTGTCAGACTGCTTTCCCGCCGAGCGCCGCGCGATGGCTCTCAGCGTCTTCGCCCTGGGCGCACCGATCGGCGCCTGGCTCGCATCCGACGTGGCGGGGGCGGCCGCGCAGACCTACGGCTGGCGCGGAGCCTTCTTCGCTCTCGGCGTGCCCGGTGTGCTGCTCGGGCTGCTGCTGCTCGTCACCGTGCGCGAGCCGCGGCGCGGACAGCTCGATGCGGTCCCGTCCGAGGGCAAAGCGGGCTTTGCGGAGGCGCTGATCTTTCTCTGGCGTCAGCGGGCGGCATTCCACGTCATCATGGGAGCGGGCGTCTGCAGTCTGTGGGGCTGGGGGCTCGTCTACTGGACGCCGACTTTCCTGGTCCGGGCCTACGGACTGAGCATCGCCGAGGCCGGCGCGATTCCCGGTCGCATTCATCTGATCGGCGGCATCCTGATCTCGCTCGCCGCCGCCTGGCTCATGTCCCACTCGGTGATGAAGCACCCGCGGCGCGTGTTGCTGGCGCTCGGGCTCGTCACCGGCTGCGCCACCATCCCCTCGGTCATCGCCTACTGGACGCATTCGCTTTGGCTCGCGCGGCTGATGTTCTGGCTGTACATCCCCGCGATCTATTTCTTCATCGGCCCCTGCATGGCGCTGGTGGCCAATCTCGCGCCGAGCCACATGCGCGCGGCCTTCACCGCCTGGTCGGGGCTCGTGGGCAACGTCTTCAATCTCATCGTCGCGGTGGTCGGGGTGGGAGTGCTGAGCGACTGGTTTGCCGGGGCACACGGCTCGAACGCCGCCTCGCTCCGCTGGGCGCTGCTGCTGCTGGCACCCACGGGCTTCTGGGCGGTGTGGCACTTCTACCTGGCCGCGCGCACGGTGGAAGCGGACCTCGAGCGCGTGGGTCACAGCGCCGCCTGATCCATCGGAGGAACACGGTGTGAAAAGCCTCTTGCTGGTCCTTGCGGCCGTGACGGCAGCCGCCCAGGCGGCGGGAGCCGCCGGCGTCAGGGTGCTGAATGCCGATGCGCACTTCGCCGAGGGGCCGATCTGGTATCAGGGCAAGCTCTACTACGTCGAATACGATCGCAATTCGGTAACCGCCTGGGACGGCACCGGCAACGCCATCTTCTGGTCCAAACCCGGCTGCGGCCCGTCGGCCGTCGTCCCGACCGCGCGTGGGGAATTCCTCGTCACCTGCTACGACAGCGGCTCGATCGGCCGCGTTGCGGCCGACGGCCGGGATCTGCCCGCTTATACACATGACAAGGAGGGGCACACTTTCGTCGGACCGAACGATTTCGCGCCCGACCGCCGCGGCGGCATCTACTTCACCTGCTCCGGCACCGCACCCGGTCCGGTGATCGACGGCAAGATCTTCTATCTGTCGGCCAGTGGCACCATCACCCAGGAGGCCACCGACGTCCACAGCGCCAACGGGATCGTGGTGTCGAACGACGGCAGCATCCTCTATGCGATCGAAACCGAGGACCACCGGCTGATTCAGTTCCGGATCGGCGCCGATGGCTCCCTCTCGGAGCGGCGTGTATTTCTCGATCTCGACGACCTCACTCACCACGTGACGCACATCTTCCCCGACGGCGTGAAGATGGACTCGAAGGGACTGCTCTACATCGGGCAGAATCCGCGTGACGTCCACGCGCCACTGGCAGGCACCATCTTCGTGGTGGATGCGGCGGGCAGGCTGTTGCGGACACTCAGCCTGCCTTCCCCCGGCGTACCGAACCTGGCACTGAGCCCGGACGAGAAGACCGTGTACGTGATGGCGCTCGATCAGCTCGACAAGCCGCCTTACAAGGGTAAGGTCTACGCCATCGCCAACCGCTAAGCCGCCAGCCATCCTCCGTCGATCACGAGATTCGAGCCGGTGATGAAGCTGGCACGGTCGCTGGCGAGAAACACCGCGGCATTGGCGACGTCCTGCGGCCGGCCGAAGCGCGGCCACGGTGTGCGCTGGCGCTGCAGCTCGAGACGCGCCGGATCCTGTGCGAGCCCGCCCGCGCCGGTCACGATCTTGCCGGGCGATATGCAGTTGCAGACGATGAGATGCCTGGCGTAGTCGACCGCGATCTGGCGCGTGATATAGATCGCGCCGGCCTTGGTCACCCCGTACGGGAGGTCGCCCGGGCAGGTGACGATGCCCTGCTGGGAGCCGAGATTGATGAGGCGTCCGCGCACCTCGTCCCGCGCCTCCTGCCTGATCATCTGCTGCACCGCGCGTTTGCAGCCGTAGAACATGCCGGTGAGATTGACGCGCATGACCTCGTCCCACTGCTCGGGCGCGGTCTCGAGCAACGCGGTCCCCGAGTAGGTCATGGCATTGTTCACCATCACATCGAGCCGCCCATGGCGCTCCACCGTAGCGCCGATCAGCTCATCGACCTCGTTCCACCGGCCGACGTCGGTTTTGTGAAAGACCGCCCTCCCCCCCGCGCGCGCAATGAGCGCGCTCGTCGGCTCGCCACCCTCGAGCGGCTGCTCGGTGATATCCGCGATCACGACCGCGGCCCCCTCGCCGGCGAAGCTCGTGGCGATCGCGCGGCCGATCCCCGAGCTCGCCCCGGTGACGACGGCAACCTTCCCCGCGAGTAGACTCGACATCCGCGCGATTATGCCCCAACCCGACCTCGAGCTGGCCGCTTCGCTCTTCGATGCGCTGAGTCGCGCCACGCGCCGCGGCCGCGGCATCGTGCGCGACAGCTACGGCGCGGGCGAACAGGCGGCGCACGACATCGTGCGCGCCGCCGCGAGCGCGATCGGACTCGAGGTGGCCGTGGATGCCATCGGCAACCTCTCCATGACGCTGCCCGGACGCGAGCGGGACGCGCCGCGCATCATCATCGGCTCGCATCTCGACAGCGTGCCTCAGGGCGGAAATTTCGACGGCGCCGCCGGAGTCGTTGCCGGCCTGAGCGCCCTGTCCGCGCTGCGCCGCGCCCGGCAGGTGCCCGCGTGCGACCTCACCGTCATGGGCATTCGTGCGGAGGAGTCCGCCTGGTTCGACGTCGCCTATATCGGCAGCGCCGGCGCCTTCGGCCTTCTCGATCCTGCGAGTCTGGCGGTCACGCGCTCCGACAATGGGCGCAGTCTCGAGGCCAGCTTGCTGCAGCAGGGCCTCGATCCGCGGCCGATCAGGGAACGTCGTGCCTTGCTCGATCCGGCGCAGATCCGCGCCTATCTTGAATTGCACATCGAGCAGGGGCCGACGCTGGTCGGCCGGGGGCTGCCCGCAGCCGTCGTCAGCGGCATCCGCGGCTGCAAGCGCTTTCGCAACGCACGCTGCACCGGCGAGTACGGCCATTCGGGCGCGGTCGAGCGGCCCTACCGGCGCGATGCCGTCGCGGCGACCGTGGCTTTTCTGCATCACATGGAGGGCGTCTGGCTCGGGCAGCAGCGCGCGGGCGCGGATCTCGTCCTCACCACGGGTGAGCTCTACACCGATGCCGCGATGCATGGCCCGAGCAAGATCGCCGGCGAGACCCGCTTCGTGCTCGATCTGCGCAGCCTTGCCGCGCACACCATGGAGGCGGTCGCGGCCGAAGCCCGCGCTGCCGCCGCGCGCATCGGCGCCGACTACCGTGTGCACCTGGACCTCGGCACGACCAGCGACTCGCCCCCGGCCGTGATGGAGCCGCGGCTGCGACGCGCCCTCATGAGCCTGCTGGAGACGCCCTTCGAGATGGCGAGCGGCGCGGGCCACGACGCGGCGGTCTTCTGCCAGGTGGGAGTCCCGAGCGCCATGATCTTTGTCAGGAACGAGCGCGGCAGCCACAATCCGGACGAAGGGATGTCGCTCGATGACTTCGCGGTCGGAACGCGGGCCCTGCTGGCCCTGCTGCTGGAATTTCCCCTCTGATGGAATTTACGCGGGAGTGATGCAATGACTCTGCTGGTAACCGGCGCCACTGGGTTCGTCATGAGCGTGATCGGCCGTCACTGGCTGGACTCCGATCCGAACGCGCGCCTCGTGGTTCTCGACTCCTCGCCACTCGATGCCATGGCCCAGCGTTACTTCGCTCCGGTCCTCGCACGCATGTCGGTGGTGACCGCCGACGTGACGCGGCCCGAGACCTGGCGCGGCGCGCTGGTCGGCCATGGCATCACCCACATCGTCCACGGCGCCACCATCACGCCCATCTCGCGCGGCAGCGCTTCGGAGGCGAAGCGGGAGCCCGAAGCGGAGAGCCCGGCGCGCATCATCGACGTCAACGTGATGGGCACGGTGGAAGTGCTCGAGTGGGCGCGCACGCTGCCGAACTTCAAGCGCTTCATCTACGTAAGCTCGGGCGCCGTCTACAAGCATCACGGACCGGATCGTCCCGGCGAGCCGCTTCCCGAGGACGGCTACGTGATGCCGCGGCGCCTGTACGGCATCTCCAAGCTGGCCTCCGAGCTCATCACCGAGCGCTACGGTGATCTGTTCGGCATCTCGGTCGCTTCGGTTCGCCCCTCGTCGGTATACGGAACGATGGACCGCGTAACCCGCAGCCGCAACATGCGCCATCCGCCCAACCGTATCGCGCACATGGCGGTGGAGGGGGCCAGGCGCGTGCGCGTCAACACCCTCGATGCGGTCGGCGATTACATTCACTCCGAAGACCTGGCGCGGGCGGTGGTATCGCTGCTGCGCGCACCGCGCCTCGGCTACATCACCTATAACGTCGCCTACGGCGCTGCCGTCACGCTCGGCGAGATGGTGAAGTGGGCGGGGGAAAAGGCGCCGGGCTTTTCTGCCGAGATCGTGCCGGCCGATCAGGCCGAGATACTGGCCGACGCGACGCTGCGGGACGGGATGTGGGGCGCTTACGATACATCGCGCATATTCGGCGACACCGGCTGGAAGCCGCGGCCCATGCGCGAGGCTCTGCACGCCTACATGGACTGGATCGCCGCCGATCGGGCCGCGAGTCCGGCACAGGAAGGTCCATGACCCCCGCTGAGCCTTACCCGCGCGATCTCGTCGGCTACGCATCGCGGCCGCCGCATCCGCGCTGGCCGGGCGATGCCCGCATCGCCGTCTCGCTGGTGCTGAATTACGAGGAGGGCGGCGAAGCGTGCGTGCTTCACGGTGACAGTCATTCCGAGTCGGTGCTCACCGATGTCGGAGCAGATGCATTGCCCGGCGCTCGCAACATGAACGTCGAGTCGCTGTTCGAGTATGGCAGCCGCGTCGGGTTCTGGGAGATCCTGCGGGTATTGAAGAGCGCCGGCGCCCCCGCCACCGTGTACGCGGTCGGCATGGCGCTCGAGCGCAATCCGGAGGTCGCCGCCGAGCTCGCCGCCGGCGGACTCGAGGTCGCCTGCCACGGACAGCGCTGGATCGACTATCAGTTCGTTGCGGAGGACATCGAGCGCGCGCTGATACAGCGCAACGTCGAAGTCATCACCCGTCTCATCGGCCGGCGGCCCGTCGGCTGGTACACCGGCCGGCCGAGTCCCAACACCCGGCGTCTCGTGGTCGAGACCGGCGGCTTCCTCTACGACAGCGATGCCTACAACGACGACCTGCCCTACTGGACGCAGGTCGCCGGCCGGCAGCACCTGGTCATTCCCCACAGCTTCGACAGCAACGACAGCCGTCTGCAGCGCGGCGGGGATTTCAGCACCGGCGAGGAGTTCTTCACCTACTGCCGCGATGCCTTCGACTGGCTGTACCGCTCAGGCGTCGAGGGGCGGCCACGCATGATGACCGTGAGCCTGCACGGGCGGATCATCGGCCGCCCCGGGCGCATCAATGCGCTGGCGCGCCTCATAGAGCACATGCAGCGCCATGAGAGCGTGTGGCTCTGCAACCGCGCGGCCATTGCCGAGCATTGGCGGACGCATCACAGGCCCGCCCGCGCAGCCTTGCCGCGATAGAGCTCCTGGTCCGCGGCGCCCAGAAGCTTCTCCGGGCTCGTGCCATCGCGCGGATGGACGGCGACCCCGATGCTGACCGAGATCGCGGGCCGCTCGGCATCTCTTGCCAGGTGCTCGCGGATGCGCTCGATGAGTTGACGCGCACCGGTCTCGGCGGTCTCCGGCAGGATGACGCCGAATTCGTCGCCGCCGAAACGCGCCGGCGTGTCGGTGGTGCGACACGAGCTGCGCAGGCAATGCCCGATCCGGCACAGCGCGCGGTTGCCGGCGAGGTGTCCGAGGCGGTCATTGAGCTGCTTGAGGCCGTCCATGTCGAGCAACAACACCGCAAACTCCCGCCCCACGCGCTGCGCCCGGCGGATTTCCCCATCGAGGCTGGCCATGAAGGCGCGATAGTTGGCGAGCCCCGTGAGCTCGTCCTTCACCGCCAGCCGCTGCGCATGGTCCTCGGCCCGGCGCAGCTCCCCGATCACCGCGGCGACCGCCAGCATCGTCACGGCCTCCACGGCGAGGAACGCCTGCAGCAGCACCAGCGATTCGTTCGGACCTCTGTGGGCAAAGGGACCGAGCCCGTGCCGCGTGCCGACGACCGCGATGAAGGCGAGCAGCAGCAGGCAGCTGGCGACGCCGCGCCGCCCGAGACGAAACGCCGCCCAGAAGAGGAACGGCGCCACCAGGAACTCGAGTGGCAGCCGTTCGATGGTGGTCGCCGGGATGAGGCCGTCGAAGACGACCAGCGCCACGAGCGAGAGCAGCGCGAGGAGCGCCACGGCCTCGAGGATAGTGCGCGAATTCCAGCGCACCCTCGGTGCCGTGCTCCAGAGGATCAGCAGGGGCGCAACGATCAGATCGCCCGCCAGGTCGCCGAGCCACCAGGTGAGCCAGACGTGCCCGTAGGTCCGCCAGGACGCAAAGCCGGCGAGCGCGAGGCTGCTCAAGCCCACCGTGGCGCTGACCGTGGTGCTCAGCATGGCGGCGAGCAGCGCGAACCGGACGATGTCACGGGGGCGCAGCAGAAAGTCGCGCCCGCGCGCAAAGCGGATGACCAGCGCGGCGCCGAGCAACGCTTCCAGCGTGTTGCCCGTGCCGATGCACAGTGACGTGGAGAGCGACCCGTAGGTCGTCAGATTCGCGAGGAACGCACCGACCAGGATCGCCGGCCACAGGTCCAGCCCGAGAATCAGCAGTCCTGCCAGCGCGATGCCCGATGGCGGCCAGATGACCGTCACACTCGGATGAACGTAGGCGAACCTCAGGCCGAGCTTGGCGGCGAGGAAGTAGATGCCCGCGAGGGCGGCGAGCGTCAGGGTGCGCCTGCGGGCGGGCGAGCCGGAGAAAATCAGTGCGTGCAGCGTCCTTGCGGCCAGTCGCACCGGAGCCGCGTGCTGGAGGGAAGCCAGCGCCCGGTTCATGCTCCCCACATTAGGCCCTCGGTGAAACGGGCCTGTGATGCGCGTCACAAAAACAGCGTATGCTCCGCTAAATCAATAGGTTACAGAAATCGGGGCGTTCCCGGCGTGCGGATGTCGAAATCGCCCTCGCTGCTTCGTCGTCTGATCAGACAGTAAGAAAGGAGGCCGCCATGAAATACCTGACATTCATCCGCCACTCGGAGTCGTATCGCGAGTCACCGCCGCCGGCCGCACTCATGGAGGCGATGGGAAAGTTTGTCGAAAAATCGCTGAAGGAAGGCACGCTCGTCGACACCGGAGGTCTCCTGCCGAGCCGCGAGGGGGCACGTGTGCGCCTGGCGCGGGGCAGGATAACGGTGACCGACGGCCCCTTCGCCGAGACCAAGGAAGTCGTCGGCGGCTGGGCGATCCTGCGCACCGAGTCGAAGGCGGAGGCGATCCGAATCGCCACCGAGTTCATGGAGCTGCACCGCAAGTACTGGCCCGAGTTCGAGGGCGAATCCGAAGTGCGGCCGATGTTCGAGCCGGGAGCGCAGCAATGCGGGTGATGGTCATCGTCAAAGCGACGCAGAATTCCGAAGCGGGGATCATGCCGGGCGAAAAGCTGCTCGCCGACATGGGGAGTTTCAACGAGCAGCTGGTGAAGGCGGGAGTCATGCAGGCGGGCGACGGCCTGCAGCCGAGCAGCAAGGGCAAACGGGTGCGATTCGGGCGCGGCCGCAGGACCGTCATCGACGGCCCGTTCACCGAGACCAAAGAGCTGATCGCCGGCTACTGGATCTGGAAGGTGCAGTCGATGGCCGAGGCGGTCGAATGGGTGCAGCGCTGCCCCGATCCGATGCCCGGCGAGGAGTCCGAGATCGAGATCCGGCCGTTATTCGAGGCGGAGGATTTCGGCGAGCAGCTCACTCCGCAGCTGCGCGCTCAGGAAGAAGCGCTGCGCGCGCGCATCGAGCAGCAGCGTAAGCCCTGAGCCAGCGGTATCAGGGCAAAAGCCACCTGGGCCGCAAGGCCGATCGCACCCGCGGGCGATGCGAGGCTCGACAGGTAGCCGGCTGGCGAGCTCCCCAGGCTCCACGCCAGGGCAACTTCCTCGAGCATCAGGACGAGGAAGGCCACCGCGCCCATCAGGACTCTCGCCGGGGCGGCGCGCGCCACCCTGAAGTGCCGGATGCAGCGCCGCGAGATCCACCAGCTCGCGCCCAGCATGAGCGGCGCTTCGATCGAGACGGCGGTGGCGGCACCCATCCGCGGCGCGAGCAGCAGCACGCGGACGGTGCCAAGCGCGAAGCCGATGGCGAACACCGCGAGTGCGTAGGCCAGGCCGGCTCGCGCGGCACCGGATGTGGAGACATCACCCACGGGTCGCTTCCCGCCGGGAGTGGCCGCCGGGGTATAGCAGCACGCCCGCTCCGACGAGACCGAAGGCGGTGAGCGCTGCGCCGCAGAGGAAGGTCGCGTAGGGTCCGACCAGCTGCCACAGGAAGCCGGCGAGCACGCTCGCGAGGAGCAACGCGATGCCGCTCACGAAGTTGAACACTCCGAACGCCGACCCGCGCAGGGCCGGTGGGGCTGTGTCGGCGACCAATGCGGCAAGCAGTCCCTGGGTCATTCCCATGTGCAGCCCCCACAGACCGACACCGACCATCACCAGCACCACTCCGGGAGCAAACGCGAGCACCAGGTCCGCGGCAATCAGCACCAGGAAACCGGCGACCAGCAGGGGCTTGCGCGCGAACTTGTCGGACAGCACCCCGGCCGGATAGGCCGCGCCGGCGTAGACGACGTTCATTACGACGAGCACGAGCGGCGCCAGACCGATCCTCAGTCCGGCGTGCTGCGCGCGCAGAATCAGAAACGCCTCGCTGAAACGCGCCAGCGTCAGTACCGCGCCGACCGCGACGACCACCCAGTAGCGCCGCCCTCCCAGGCGGCAGGTCTCCGCCCAGCGGATCGCTCCCCGCGGCTCGCGCCGCACGCTCGCCGCCGGCTCACGCACCGCGAGCACCAGCACCGCAACCGCGAGCAGCGCCGGGACCAGGGCGCACCAGAAGACCCGGCGGAAATCGCCGTGAAACTGCGCCATCAGAGCGATCGCGATCAGCGGTCCGGCGAAGGCGCCAACCGTATCGAGCGATTGCCGCAGACCGAAGGCCGCTCCCATGAGCCCGGCGGGCGTGAGCTCGCTGAGAAGCGCATCGCGCGGCGCGCCGCGGATACCCTTGCCGATGCGATCCGCGAAGCGGGCGGCGAGAACAAAGGAGGCGCTGTGCGCGCTGGCGAACAGGGGCTTGGACAGGGCGGCGATTCCGTAGCCGACGACGGTCAATGCCTTGCGGCTGCCGAGCCGGTCGCTGATCCACCCGGCAAACAGCTTCGAGATCGAGGCGGTGGCCTCGCCGATGCCCTCGATGAGACCGACGGTCGCAGCGCTCGCCCCGAGCGCCGTGACGAGGAACACGGGCAGGAGGCCGTGGATCATTTCCGAGGAGGTGTCCATGAAGAGGCTCACCAGCCCGAGCGCCCATATGCTGAGCGGCAGCTTGAGCAGGGACCTTGGCTTGCGGGTGTCGTCGGTGCGCCTCATGGCAGCTATTCTTCCAAAAAACTCCCCTGGCCTCGGATAATGTTCACATGACACGCATCGTCCTGGTGCGACACGGGCATGTCGAGGGGATTGCCCCGCAGCGCTTCCGCGGCCGCCGCGATGTCGAGCTGTCGGCGCTCGGCATGCGGCAGGCGCGGGTCACGGCGCAGCGCATTGCACAGCAGTTGCGGCCGGCGGCCGTGTACACCAGCCCACTGCGCCGCTGCCTGCAGACCGCCGCACAGATCGGCTCCGCCTGCAGCCTCGACTGCAGCGCTCTCGATGAGCTGAACGACGTGCATTTCGGCGACTGGGAATGGCGCACCTACGATGAGGTGCGCGATGCCTGGCCGGCCCTGTTCGAGCGCTGGCTGGGCGCGCCGGAGCTGGTACGGTTTCCGCATGGCGAGTCGCTGCAGGAGGTGGCGGCGCGGATGGCCGACGTGGTGCGGCTGATGTGCGAGCGCCATCCGCAGGAGACGGTCGTGGTGGTGGGCCACAATGCCTGCAATCGGGTGCTGCTGCTGCAGGCGCTCGATCGGCCGCTGTCCGCCTACTGGCGGGTGGGACAGGACCCGTGCGCGGTGAGTGAAATCGAGATCTCGGGTACTGTAGTGACCGTGCAGCGCCTGAACGAAACTTATCCAACCGAGTGAGGAAGCCCCCTTGAGAATTGCAATCATCGGACAGCAGGCTTTCGGCAAGAGTGTGCTCGAGGCTTTTCTCGCCCGCGGCACGACCGTGGCGGCCGTGTTCTGCGCGCCGCAGAAGCCCGGCGCCAAGGCCGACCCGCTGCGTGCTGCAGCCGAGGAGCGCGGTGTGCAGGTGCTGCAGCTGCCATCGCTCAAGGACGAGCAGGCGCGAGAGGCGATGCAGCGGCTCGACGTCGACCTCGGCGTGATGGCCTTCGTGATACAGCTCGCATCCCAGGCCTTCGTCAACGCACCGAGGCACGGCACCATCCAGTATCACCCCTCGCTCCTGCCCCGTCACCGTGGCCCGAGCTCGATCAACTGGCCGATCATCATGGGGGAGACGCAGACGGGGCTCAGCATTTTCCGCCCCTCCGACGGGCTCGACGAGGGGCCGATCATCCTGCAGAAGACCACCCCGATCGGCCCCGACGATACCCTCGGCAGCGTGTACTTCGACCGGCTGTTTCCGCTCGGCGTCGAGGCGCTGGTCGAGGCCGCGGACCTGGTCGTCGCCGGCCGTCACCAGCAGATCGCTCAGCGCGAGGAGTACGCCACCTACGAGGGCTGGTGTCGCGATCCCGAGTCACGCATCAACTGGCAGGCGCCCGTCGATCAGATCTACAACCTCATTCGCGGCTGCAACCCCTCCCCCGGCGCCTGGACCTCGGTGCAGGGGCAGAAGCTGCGCATCTACGAGGTGATCAGGCACCACACCCGCACCTTCGGCGCCGTGCCGGGCAAACCCGGCGAGGTATGCGCGATCGGCGAGAATGCCATCGAGGTCGCCGTGCAGGGCGGAAGGCTGGAGCTGCGCACGGTGCGTGTCGAGGCCGGGGCCAAGGTGGCGGCAGGCGCGGCGCTCGCCGAGACGCTGCACCTGCGGGTCGGATCACCGCTCGAGTCCTGAGCGCGCGTCGGGCGCTCTGCCCCGCCGCCTCAGCGCGCCCGCGCGATCGTGATGATCTCCGGGCTCGCCGCCGCGAGCGGCTGGTGTCCGAAGTCCCCGAACTGGACCTCGATCTCGAACCCGGCCGCAGTGAGCATAGCCGCCAGCTCCGAGGGCTGGAGGAACCTCAGCGTACTGCGGCTCACACGCGGTCGCTCCCAGCTGCGGGCCGTGAATGTCTCGGTGAACGTCACCGTCCGCCCGTCGAAAGCTCTCTCTACCTCGAGTGCCAGCCGTACCTCCTCACCGTGCGCATCCGTAACTTCCACGGCGTTGCGCGGCATCCAGTGCTCCCACGCACGCGCGGCGGGGTTACGGGTATCGAAGGCAAAGATGCCCGTCTCCGTCAGCGCGCTGCGAATTGCACCCAGGGCGGCGCAGATCTCTGCATCCGTGATGAGCGCCTGGAAGGCGTGTCCGGTCATCGTGACCAGGTCGAACTCGCGCACCCACCCGACCGAGAGCAGGTCGCCGCAGATCCACTCGATGTCGGTGCGCAGGCGCGCCTGCGCGAGCATGCCGGCCGCCGGATCGAGGCCGCACAGCCTTCCCGGGTGCCCGGCGCGGCGCGCCTCGTGCAACAGCGCACCGGTGCCGCAGCCGACGTCGAGCAGCGCTCGCGCCGCCATCATCATGGGCAGGTAGAAGTCGAAACTCGGCGGGCGCGGGTATAGCCGATCGTAGAGCGCCGCCAGGCGGGCGTCGGAGTACGCGAGGTCGACCACGCGGGCGTCAGAACTCCTTCTTGAGCCCCACATAGAACCCGTGCGGCAGAACGCTCAGAACGAAGGGCGTGCCCCCGTGCTCATGCATCAGCCAGCCGAAACCGGTGCCGAGGGCGAAGCCCGCGATCACGTCGGTCTGCCAGTGCGCCTGAACTTTCATGCGCGCGATGCCGTCGTAGACCGGCAGCAGCTCGAGCGCATACACCCACGGGTCGTCGTGACGGTATTCCAGCACGATGGGCGTCAGGATCGAGCTGACGAGCGTCACCTCGCCGCTCGGGAAGCTCTGATTACCATGACCCTTGAACCACAGGTTGGGATCGCCGCCGCTCGCCCTGGGGCGCACGCGCGAGAACGCGTATTTGAGCGCGTACGCGACGACTCCCGAGGAGGCCGTGGCGTCGACCGACTGCCACAGCGTGTTGCCGAAGCGCGTATCGCCCCCTTCCCAGAGGGCGCCGCCGATCTCGAAGAGGAGACCCCCGTACTCGAGCGCCACCTGGTTCTTGCGGCTCCAGATGCCGCTGTTGTCGTAGCTCAGCTCGTGGTCGATGCCGAGAGGCCCGCCGCTGGCGAGACACACGGGCACCTGTGCCAGGAGCATGAGGAACAGGCTGATCGCGCGAGCCGACACGCGCGGAGCTTACGGCAGAAATCGGCCCCGGCGATATGCGAGGTCAGCTGCCTCGGCGCCGGCCTGCACCCATTATGCGGCGATGCATTAAAATGATCTGGCAATCGGGGGGTTCAGTGAAGCAAGCGATCGCACCTCTGGTGCTGCTCTGCGCCTGCAGCTCGGCCGCAGGCCAGCAAGCCAATTCCTTCGATGCCGCGGCGGCCTTCGGCGCGCGGCCGAGCGTATCCCACATGAGGCTCTCACCCGATGGCCAGAGCGTTGCCTACCTGTCCCCGCTCCAGGGCCAGGGCTCGGTGCTTTATACGCTGAGCCTCGCCGAGGGGGCCAAGCCAAGAGCGGCACTGGTCGCTGATGGGAAGCCCGATCGCCTCGAGGGCTGTTTCTGGGTCGCCAACGATCGTCTGGCCTGCTACCTCCACGGCAGTCTCAAGGACCCTACCTACGGAATCATGCCCGTCAGCCGCCTCGTGGCCGTGAACGCCGACGGTACGGACCTGAAGCTGCTGAGCAAGCGGGACAGCATCTACGGTCATGCGATACACCTGGACGGGGGCGAGATCATCGACTCCCTGCCGGCCGAAAACGGCGCCGTTCTCATGGTGCGCACCTATGTGGGAGACGACCGGACCGGCAGCCGCATCGGCTCGAGCGCCCGGGGCATCGGCGTCGACCGCCTCGACACCCGTACGCTCATCAGCAGGCGCGTCGAGCCGCCGCGCGAGGACGCGGTGGAGTACATCAGCGACGGACGCGGTGCGGTCCGCATCGTCGGACTCGAGCAGAAAGTCGGGGCCAGCACCACGACCCAGGGCAACGGAGTCACCGATTACCTCTACCGCAGCCCGGACTCGCCGGACTGGCACAAGCTGAGTGAGTACAACTCCCTCGAGCACCTCGGCTTCGCTCCCTACGCGGTCGACCCGGAGCGAAACCTTGCCTACGGTCTCAGAAAGACCGACGGCCGTTTTGCCGCCTACGCCGTGAGTCTCGATGGCTCATTGACGGAACAGCTTCTGTACGCCAATCCCGCCGTCGACGTGCTGGGCTTCGAGCGCATCGGCCGGCAGCGGCGCGTGGTCGGCGTCTCCTACATCACCGACAAGCGCCAGGCGTTCTACTTCGATCCGGGCGTCAAACAGCTCGTGGCCGCGCTCGGCCGGGCGCTGCCGCAACAGGAGCTCCACGTCCTCGACTCGAGCCTCGACGAGAACGTAATGCTCATTCTTGCCACCAGCGACTCCGACCCCGGTGTCTACTATCTCTTCGACAGGAAAGCCCGGCGCCTGCAGACCTTCCTCGTCTCCAGAAGCCAGCTCGAGGGGATCAAGCTCGCGAGCGTCAGGTCGATCACTTACCCCGCCGCGGATGGGGTGATGGTTCCCGGCTACCTTACCCTCCCGCCGGGAGTCACGACCGCCAGGGGGCTGCCGGCCATCGTGCTGCCGCACGGCGGACCGGGCTCGCGCGACGTGTGGGGCTTCGACTGGCTGTCGCAGTTCTACGCCTCGCGCGGCTTCGCGGTACTGCAGCCCCAGTTTCGCGGGTCGTTCGGCTATGGCGATGCATGGTTCAGGCAAAACGGCTTCAAGTCCTGGAAGGTCGCCATCGGCGACGTGCTCGCGGCCGGTCACTGGCTCGTCGACCAGGGTATCGCCGACCCGCACAAGCTCGGCATCCTCGGCTGGTCCTACGGTGGTTATGCGGCGCTTCAGTCCGCAGTGGTCGAGCCCGGCTTCTTCAAGGCCGTGGTCGCAATTGCGCCGGTGACCGACCTCACGATGGCCAAGGAGGAATTTCGCCGCTGGTCGAATTACTACTACATGAGCGCGGTCATCGGCGATGGCCCGCACCTGCGCGAGGGCTCGCCTCTGCAGAACGCCGACAAGATCAAGGTGCCGGTGCTGTTGTTCCATGCCGCCATGGACCGCAATGTGGGGATCGAGGAGTCCAAGGCCATGGCGGAGCGGATGAAAGCGGCCGGCGGACGGTGCGAGCTGCTCACCTGGGACGACCTCGACCACCAGCTCGATGACTCGGAGGCGCGGGCGCTGATGCTGCGCAAGAGCGAGGCGTTCCTGCGCCAGGGCTTTGGCATGTGATGAAACCGGACCCCTTTGCGACCCATCACCGGCGGATCGTGGAGGAGCTCGCTGTTCTGTCTGCGGGCGGCAGCGCGTTCGTGCTCTGCGTGGTGGTGCACTGCTCGGGATCCACTTACCGCAAGCCGGGGGCGCTGGCGCTGGTGCGGGCGGACGGCTCCCGCCTCGGCGTGATCTCCGGCGGTTGTCTCGAATCCGATCTCGAGACCGCCGCCGCCGCGGCACTCCGGGAAAATCGCCCGCGGCTCGCTCTCTTCGATACACGCAGCGACGATGACCTCGTCTTCGGCTCCGGCTCCGGCTGCCGCGGGCAAATGCAGGTGCTGCTGCTGCCGGTCGCTGCCGGTGCCCGCCACCCGCTGTGCGATGCGCTGCTGAGCGCCGAGCGCACGCAGCGGGTCCTCAACGCCGCGCTCGTCACCAGCGGCCCGCACGTGGGTAGTGGCTTTCTCTGGTCGGGAGGCATCGAAACGGAGCTGCCGCCCCTTTGCGAGCCGGTGCGCGCGCTCCAGGGCCGTGCTCCGGGGGAGTACTCCCTCGAGGATGGCGCCGCCTGCGCCGTGATCCGGTTCGCGCCTTCCCCGCACCTCATGCTCATCGGGGCGGGGCCTGAGGCACCCGCACTCATCGACATCGCCAACTGTCTCGGCTGGCGCACCATCGCTGCGGACCATCGCGGGGAGCTGCTCGCGACGCGCGCGGCGGCCGCGGGACGTGCGATCTGCGCGCGGCCGGCCGAGGCGCTCGCGACGATCGGCGATCAGCGCCTCGATGCCTGTATCGTGATGACCCATACCGCAGCGAACGATCGCGAGGCATTGGCGGCGCTCGCCCGGCGTGCCGACCCCTTCATCGGACTTCTCGGGCCGCCGGCGCGGCGCGACGAGTTGCTCGCCGAGCTCGACCCCGCGGCCCGTACCTCGCTCACCGCGCGTCTGCACGCCCCCGTAGGCATCAGGCTCGGGGGTCAGGGGCCGGAGATGCTCGCCTTGTCGATCTGCGCCGAGCTGCAGCGCTTCTTCGCGGCCGGGAACGAGCTGCAGGCGCAGGCCTGAGGGCGCGCGGCTCGCGATTGGCTCCGCCGGCGTGCAACAATGCGCGGCCATGCCGATCGTCAGAGGTTTGCTGGACCGGATGGTGCTGGTTTCGGCGGCAGTCGCCGGCGGCCTCATCCCCGGGTTCATTGCCCAATATCGCCAGCGCCTGGGCGGTCGCCTCGATCAGGCCCTGCTCGATCTCGCGCCGTGGCAGAAGCTCGCGGACCAGTCCTACCGGGGCGACCTCGGGAAACTGATCGACTACCACCTGAGCAGCCGCGACCCCACCTTCCACTCGGAGGGGGACATCATCCGCGGCCTGGTCGCTACCGTGCACCAGCTGCAGAGCGCCGTCGATGCAATGCACGGCAGCCTCCTGAGCCAGGCCGGCTATCTCGCGTTGCACGCCGATCCGGCTCTGGCCCGCGCCACCTTTGCCGACTGGGTGCCGACCTTTGCCCTCTCGGGCGAGGGCCTGCTGTTTGCGGCCGGATTCGCACTGCTCGCGTGGCTGCTCTTTCACGCCGTCTGGTGGCCGGTGTCTGCCGGCGGCCGCCGCCTCGGAAACCGCGCCCCCGCGGCGAACCGCGGCCGACACCCGCAGAGAAGAATAGAACCGACTCTTTAAGAGGGAATAATGATGCATAAATCGCCAGCCGGGCTCCTCGGCATTGCTTTCCTGTGCACCGCGATCGCGGCCTACGGAGAGGACAGCGCGGATACGGCGCTGTTGCGCCAGCCGGCGCTGTCACGCGAGCATCTCGCGTTCGTCTACGGCGGCGATATCTGGGTGGCAGATCGCGCCGGCCAGCAGCCCGTACGCCTCACCGTGCACGCGAGCGCCGACGGGCCGCATTTCTCGCCCGACGGGCAGTGGATTGCCTATTCCGCTACCTACGCCGGCAACACCGACGTGTATGTGATCCCCACGGCCGGGGGTCAGCCACGCCGGCTCACCTGGCATCCCTCGCACGATGAGGTGGACGGCTGGAGCCCCGACGGCAAACGGATCCTGTTCGCTTCCCCGCGCGCCGTCGCCAACAACCGCTCGAATCAGCTCTACGAGATTCCTCTTACGGGCGGCTTCGAGCACAAGATCATGGACGCGGTGGCCTGGGAGGCCTCCTGGTCGCCCGATGGAACGCGCCTCGCCTATCGCCCCTACCGTACCGCGTACCAAGGGCCTTCGGGATGGCGGCGCTATCGCGGCGGCACGACGACACCGATCTGGATCCTGAACCCGGTGAGCGGCGCCTGGGAGCAGGTGCCGCACGAGAATGCCACGGACCGCTCACCCATCTGGGCGGGCGATGAGGTCGTGTTCATCTCGGATCGCAGCGCCGGGGCCGCAAATCTCTTCGCCTACGACACGCGCAGCAAAGAGCTGCGGCAGCTGTCGCAGGAGGCGGTGTGGGATGTGCGCAATGTGGGTGTTTACGGCCGCACCGCCGTGTACGAGGCCGGCGGCCGGCTCAAGGAGCTCGACCTCGATTCGGGCAGGACGACGCCGCTGGCGATCAGGCTCGCCACCGAGGCCGCGCAGCTTCGTCCGCAGTGGAAGGACGCCGCCAAGACCATCACCTCGGCGTTCCTCTCGCCCACCGGCAAGCGCGTCGTCATATCGGCGCGCGGCGATGTGTTCACGGTGCCGGTCAAGGACGGCTCGGTCCGCAACATCACCGGCACATCCGCTGTGCGCGAGAAGGATGCGCTCTGGAGCCATGACGGAGCGCGTATCGCCTACATCACCGATCTCGGCATGCAGCATGCGCTCGCGGTGCGCGATCAGGACGGATTGCAGAAGCCGCGCGTTTACCCGCTGTCCAAGGGGATCTACTACCGCCTGGTGGACTGGTCACCCGACGGCTCGACGCTGGTCTACGAGGACTCGCACCTGCACCTGTATGCCTTCGCCCTCGAGAAAGCGGCCAGTACGCTCATCGACCACACCCTCGACCGCAACGCCGTCCAGGTGAGCTTCTCGCCCGACAGCCGCTGGCTGGCCTACACCGTGCAGGGTGCGAATCACTTCACCCGCATCCGTGTGCACGACTTCAGAACCGGCGAGAACTTCGACCTCACGGACGGGCTCGCCGATGCCGACAGCCCGGTGTTCGCGCCGGGTGGCGAGTATTTGTACTTCACCGCCTCGATCAACTCGGGCCCGAGCCAGGTCGGGCTCGACCTCTCGAGCCAGGAGCGTCCCCTGCGGCGCGGCATCTATGTCGCCGTGCTCGCTGCCGACGGTCGCTCGCCGCTGCTGCGCAAAGCGGGCGACGAGGAGGTCGGCAAACCCGACGCGGACGACAAGAGCGGCTGCAAGGGACCGGGCAAGCCCGACAAGGCAGCCGAGCCTGCTGCGGGCAGGAAAGAAGCCGCCCGGGCCGACGCCACGGCCGCGAAAGCTCCCAAGCCGGTGCGCATCGACTTCGAGGGGCTGCAGAGCCGCATCACGGGTTTCGCGGTCGCGGAACGGCGCTACGAGTCTCTGGCTGTCGGCTGCGACGGTGCCCTCTTCTACCTCGAGCGCCGTCAACCCGGCAGCACGCACGAGCCGCCCGATGCCGAGCCGGGGAACGACGGCGAGCTCTATCGCTTCGACTTCTCCGAGCGCAAGGCGAAGTCGCTTAAGCAGGGGATCCAGGATTTCTCCATGAGCGCTGACGGCAAGAAGCTTCTGCTCGCCTATGCCAAGGGCAAGCTGGAGATCGCCGATGCCGGCGAGAAGCCGGAGCCGAAGCCGATCGATCTCAGCCAGCTCGGCATGTACGTGGACCCGGCCGCCGAATGGCGCCAGATTTTCGACGAGGCCTGGTGGATGGAGAAGGACTTCTTCTACGACCCCAACATGCACGGCCTGGACTGGAACGCGGTCTATGCGCGCTACCAGCCGCTCCTCAGGTACGTCCAGCGCCGCGAGGATCTGACCGCTCTGCTCATCGAGATGATCGGCGAGCTGCAGGTCGGCCATAACCGCCTGAGCGGCGGCGACGTTCCCGGCGAGGCCAGCACCAAGACCGGGCTGCTCGGCGCCGACTTCGCGGTAGAGAACAACCGTTATCGCATCAAGACCATCTACCACGGCGACCGCTGGAATCCCTTCATGCGAGCGCCGCTGGCGGTCCCCGGTGTCGACGTGAAGGAGGGAGATTACCTGCTGGCGGTCAACGGACACGCACTCGATGCGACGCAGAACCTGTATGCGCTCTTCGAGCAGACCGTCGACCGGCAGGTGACGCTCAGCATCGGCCCCGACCCTTCGGGTGAGGGTGCACACACCACCGTGGTGGAGCCGATCGGCGATGAATCCCCGCTGCGGCAGTGGCACTGGATCGAGCGCAACCGCGACTATGTCGCGAAGAAGACCGGCGGCAAGGTCGCCTATGTCTACCTGCCCAACACCGCGGCCGACGGCTTCCAGTACTTCAATCGCATGTTCTTTGCGCAGATCGACAGGCCCGCGCTCATCGTCGATGAGCGCAAGAACGGCGGTGGCCAGGCAGCCAACTACATCATCGAGATCCTCACCCGTCCGTATCTCGCCGGCTGGAAGGACCGCGACGGGCAGATCTTCAGCACTCCGGGCGGGGCGATCTACGGACCGAAGGTAATGCTCGCCGATCAGGATGCAGGCTCGGGCGGTGATTTCCTGCCCTGGGCCTTCAAGCACCAGAAGATCGGCACGCTGATCGGCACGCGCACCTGGGGCGGACTCATCGGCATCCGCTCCAATCCCGATCTGATCGACGGCGGGCAGCTCACCGTACCCTACTTCCGTTTCTTCACTCCCGAAGGCGAGTGGCGCGTCGAGAACGAGGGGGTGGCTCCCGACATCGAGGTGACTCTGGATCCTGCCGCCGTCAACCGCGGCGAGGACCCGCAGCTCGATGCCGCGATCGCCAGGGTGCTGGAACAGCTCAAGAGCTTCAAGCCCGTGGAGCTCAAGAGCGCTCCGCCGTACCCGACGACGCCCGGCAAGTGAGGCCGGTCAGGTGGCGCGCAGTGCCGTGGTGATCGGCACGCGCGCCGCCCGCTGTGCCGGCAACAGCCCGCCGACGAAGCCCATCAGCAGCGCCCAGGCGATGCCGATCTCGGCGAGCCGCGGCGTTACATCGAGCCTGAAGCTGAAGCCGAAGGGGCTGACTGCCATGTTGTGGAACAGGAGCCACGCGAGCCCCGCCCCGAGCAGCGCACCGGGGAGCGCCAGCAGGATCGACTCGACCAGCGTCGCGGCCACGATGGCCCCCGAGCCGAAACCGATCGCGCGCAGCGTGGCGAGCTCGCGGCGGCGCGCATCCACGATCGAGTAGAGCGAGTTCACCGCGCCGAAGGTGGCGCCTACGCCCATGATCGCTCCGATGAAGTAGCTCACGAAGTTGAGCAGCCCCTTGAATTGCTTCAGGTCCGCGTCGGTCTGCTCACGCGCCGGCCTGGCCTCGAGCTTCAGGTCCGGCTTGGCTTCGAGCGCGCGGTCGAAGGCCTGGAAGTCGGAGGGAGCCTGGAGACGCACGTTGACGCGGTTGAAGCCGTTGCGGTTGAAGAGACTCATCACCGTCTCCGCGTCGGTGAGGACCACGCACTGCAGGCTCTGCCCCTGGTCATAGTGCCCGACGACGGTCCAGTCGACGCCGCGCACCGCGCGCTTCGCTCCGATGCCGAATCCGTCGAACTGCCCGACGCAGGCGTTGGTGGCGATCATCTCGTGCAGGCCGGGCTTGAACAGGCGCCCCTCGGTAAGGTGCGCCGGCGGGCGCAGCTCGACCTTCGCGTCGCTGCTGCCGATCAGCGGGAAGAACACGCGCCGGCCGGTGCCGCGCCGGTGTCCCTCGAAGGGGGTGAACACGATCCCCGCGACGCGCGGCTCGCCGTCCTTGTCGCGATCTATGCCGGGCAGATCGCGCAGCGCGACCATCTGGTCCCGCGAGATATTGCTGTCGAGACCCCCCTGCGAGCCCTGCGCCAGGACGATGACCTCGTCGTCGTGCACATCGCCCTGAGCCTGCGCGCGCGCCCCGGTTCCCATGGCGAGCATCGACACGAGCACCGCCACCGTGCAGGTCACGCCGATGACGATCGTCAACACCGAGCCGAGACGCGCACGCTCGTTCGCGAGATTCATGCGCAGCAGGGCCGGGAATTGCCGCAGGAAGTTCATGGCGCTTCAGCGCTCGGCCAGCGCGCTCACCACGCGCAGGCGCGCGGCGCGCAGCGCCGGCAGCGCGGCGCTGGCGATCGCCAGTACGACGGCGAGCGCGAAACCTGCCGCGATGGTCACCGGCGGCATCGCGAGCCCGGATACGAAGCGCGCCGCGTACGGGAAGACCAGCATCGACAGCCCCAGCCCGCAGGCCGCCGCCGCGATGCACACGACCACCGCCTCGACCAGCACCAGCAGGAACACGGCCCGATCGGTGAAGCCGATGGTCTTGAGCACCGCCAGCTCCGAGGTGCGCTCCCGGACGGACTGCATCATCATGGTAGCAGTCCCGAACAGCAGCGCCGCCAGCACGGCGCTCACCACCGCGTGGACCAGAAAATCGAGGTCGCCGATCTGCGCGACCTGTTGCTGTGCGAGCTCGCGTATCGACTCGGTCTTGGTCTCGTGCGAGGAGTTGAGAGACAGCCGATCGATCGCATCGGCCACTGCGACCGCCTCACCCGGATCGGCCACCGACACGTTGAAGTGATTCACCGAGCCCGCGTTGCTGACACGCCCCTGGTCGTAGTAGTCGTAGTTCGCCAGGATCTTGTAGCGCCCGGGGGTGAAGTCGCTGTCGGTGAAGGTCCCGACGACGTCGAAAGCCCAGGTCGTCGAGCGGTCCTTGTTCGCCACCTGGCTCACGAGCGGGATGTGGTCGCCGATCTTCCAGCCGTACTTCTGCGCGGCGTACTCGGTGACCAGCGCGGCCGTACGACTCCTGGCGAAGGCCGCGAGCTGCTGCGGGGCGACATTGAAGGTGAAGGCATCCGTCCAGTCCTTGTCCGGTCTCACGGCCACGACCAGTATGCCGTTCTCGGGTTTCTGGTAGTAGGTGCCGAAGAGCTCCACGGGTTCGACCAGCTTTACTCCCGGGAGCGAGCGGATCTGCCCGAGCAGGCCGAGCGGCAGCCCCGAGAAGATGAAGCCCTGGCGGCTGTGGACGATCAGCAGGTCGGCGCGTGCCGCTTCGACCGCGTGCTCGATCCCGGTCTTCAGCCCCTGCAGCACCCCGAACAGCACGAAGGCGACGCTCACCTGCAGGAAGATGAGGATCGTGCGCCCCGGCTTGCGCCAGATGCCGGACCAGATGAGCGGCAGATACTTCATGCAGCTCCCTTTGCTGTCGCTATCCTGAACTCAGACCGCGCCAGCGGCCAGCCTTGCTTACATTTCGCTACTGCGACTACACGGCGCAGATGCGGCACGCGGCCGCGAGCCCCGCATAGGGCTCGCCCTTCGACGTGAACTCGTGCGCCAGGTAGCCCTGGAATCCGCCGTCGGCGATCGCCGCCGCCACGGCGCGATAGTTGAGCTCCTGGCTGGCGTCGATGTCGTGCCGCCCCGGCACACCGCCGGTGTGAAAGTGCCCGAACCAGCGGCCGTGCTCGCGGATGGTGCGGATGATGTCGCCCTCCATGATCTGCATGTGGTAGATGTCGTAGAGGAGCTTCATCCGCGGCGATCCGATCCTCTGCATCACCGCCACCCCGAAGGCCGTGTGATCGCCCTGGTAATCCGGGTGATCGATCTTGCTGTTGAGGAGCTCCACACACACCGTCACGCCGTGCTGCTCGGCGATCGGGGCCACCGCCCTGAGTCCGGTCGCGCAGTTCTCGATGCCGTCGGCATCGCTCAGCCCCCTGCGGTTTCCGAACATGGCGATGACGTTCGGTACGCCGGCCGCGGCGGCGAGTGGAATCGCCTGCGTGAGCTCCGCGACCAGCAGCGGGTGGTTCTTCGGGTCGTTGAAGCCGTCCTCGATGAAATGCTCGCGCCGGCTCGCATAGCCCATGGAGCAGGTGAGCCCCGCTTGCCGCGCCACGCTCCACTCGTCGACGTGCAGCAGGTCGATCGCCGCCAGCCCGAGGGCCCGCACGCGCGCACACACCTCGGGCAGCGCGCCGGGCAGCGTCCAGCGGCATACGGATTGTCTGAGTCGCCCGCCGGGCGGGGCAGCGACGCGCTCATGCGCCGCGCTCGCCAGGGCTGCCGCGCCGAGCGCGGCCGAGGCCGCGGAGGCGCCGAGGAAGCGCCGCCTGGAGAGCGGCTGCGTCATCCCGGTTGTCCGCGGGCTCTTGAAGGCACATGGATGTGCCCGCCGCCGAAGGCGGCGAGCGGCGAGCCGAAACCGCGCTTTTGGCTCGCCGCGCGAGGGGCGGCACAGGGATGTGCCGATCCCGAGCCAGTCAAATCAAAGCTCCCGGCGCTTGAGCTGCTCCACCGCGTAATGACACGCGCGGGCCGTGAGCGCCATGTAGGTGATCGAGGGGTTCTGATTCGCGGAGGACGTCATGCATGCGCCGTCGGTCACGAAGAGATTCGGCACCTCGTGCGCCTGATTCCAGCGGTTGAGGACCGAAGTCTTCGGATCCCATCCCATGCGCGCGGTCCCCATCTCGTGGATGCACAGCCCCGGCGCGTAGTCCTCGTCGAAGGTACGGATGTCCCTGGCTCCCGCCGCCTCGAGGCATTCCGCCGCCGTGACCTGCATGTCCTTCAGTATCTCGCGCTCGTTCGGTCCGAAGGTGCAATGGATGTTCAGCGCCGGAACGCCCCACTTGTCCTTGAGCGTGGGGTGCAGCGCGATGAAGTTGTCCGGTCGCGGCAGGCACTCTCCCCAGCCGCCGATACCGACGCGCCACGGCCCGAGGTCCCTGAGCAGCGCCTGCTTGAACTGCGCGCCGAAGCCCCGGGTCCGGGCGCCCCGCTGCCAGCCTTCGCGGCTGGCGCCGCCCTGAAAACCGTAACCGCGGATGAACTTCGGATGCCGGTCCCTGACGTTGCGGAAACGCGGGACGTAAAAGCCGTTCGGCCGGTTGCCGAAGGTCTTGTGCTCCTCCATGCCGGGCAGCGTCCCCTCGGCGCCGGCGCCGAACGGATGATCCATGACGTTGCGCCCGAGCTCGCCACTGGAGTTGGCAAGTCCCGCGGGAAAACGCCCGCTCTTCGAATTGAGCAGAATGCGCGCGCTCTCGAGCGCCGAGGCGCACAGGAAGATCACGCGCGCCTTGAACTCGAGCGACCGCATGCTGTCGGCGTCCACTACCCGCACGCCGCTGGCGCGCGCGCGCCGCTCGTCGTACAGCACCTCCGCGACGACGCTGTTGGGCCGCAGCGTGAGACGCCCGGTCGCTTGCGCGGCCGGCAGCGTGACCCCGTTGCTGCTGAAATACGAGCGGGTGATGCAGCCCCGCCAGCAGGGACCGCAGTAGTGGCACGCCGCGCGCCCGAGATGCGGCTGCGTGAGGATCGCCACGCGGCCGATCGTGAGCACGCGCTCGCGGCCCCAGTGCTGCTGCATCGCATCGCGCACCTTGAGCTCGGCGCAGTTGAGCTGCATCGGCGCGATGAATTCTCCATCCGGCAGCTGTGCGAGCCGCTCTTGCTGGCCGCTGACGCCGATGAAGCGCTCCACATGGCTGTACCAGGGCGCGATGTCGGCGTAACGGATCGGCCAGTCGACCGCCACGCCGTCGCGGGCATTGGCCTCGAAGTCGAGATCGCTCCAGCGATACACCTGTCGGCCCCACATGAGCGAGCGCCCGCCGACGTGCCGGCCGCGGATCCACAGGAACGGCTTGTCGGCATCGTTGCGATACGGGTTGTCGTGGTCGTTCACGAAGAACTTCGACACCCACTCATCGCACGCGCCGGTCTGCGACTGGATCGGCTGCTGCTCGTGGAGCTGGCGCAGATTTCCGTAGCCGTGATAGCGGAGCGAGTACGCCTGCACGTGCTCGACGTAGTCGCGCTCGGGGACGATCGGCGGTCCCGCCTCGAGCAGCAGCGTGCGCAGGCCCCGCTCGGTGAGCTCCTTGGCAGCCCAGCCGCCGGAGATCCCGGATCCCACGACGATGGCGTCGTACTCGATCGGCTCAGACGTGGACACAGCCGTCGTACCTTCCGGGAATGACCGGCGCGTCGATGAGCCCTTTCGCCACGGGCTCCGAGGTGAAGTAGGCGAACACCACGAGCTGCTTGAGCGTGGCGTAGCCTCGCTCGGCAGTCATGGGCTGCCGTTCGAGCGCCGCACGCTCCGCCGCCGTCGGGGCGTTCAGCGGCAGCTGCGCGTCGAGTGCGCCGATCAGGGCTTCCTGGTCGGGGCGGCGGGCCGCGACCAGGGCGGCGCCATAGAGCGACTGGCTGCGCGCATCGATCGCCGCCAGACCCTCGAGAAAGCGCTCGCGATCCGCCTCGAGCATCGACTCGCTGAGCAGCAGGTCGATGAAGCGATTTACCCCTGCGGCGCGAGCGCCCACGGTGTCGCTCTGCGGCAGGAGCATCTCGGCAATGGCATCGAGGGTCGCATCCTGCGCCGGGTTCAGGGTGCGCAGCGCCCCGGTGGACTGAGCGCGCGCATGCAGAGTCGCCGCGAACGCTCCCGGGTCGGTCGCCGGAAGCAGCGCGAGCGCCGGCACGATACTCGAGATGCCGGCGATCGCCTCGAGGAACTGCCGCCGATCCACGCCGGATGTCTCCTCCTGAGATGTGCGGACGCTACCACACAAACGCGCGGCACCGTTAGACTCCGGGGGCCATGAACCGCAACTCGCCTGTGCTTCTGGCCGCGCTGTTGCTCACCTCGCTCCCGGGCGCGGCGCACGCGCTCACCGTCGGCGTCAGCATGGCGCTGTTCGACGATAACTTCCTCACCACGGTGCGCGCCGCCATGCGCCAGCGGGCACAGGAAGAGAAAGTGTCGATCCAGTTCGAGGACGCCCAGAACGACATCGGCCGCCAGCTCAACCAGACTCAGAACTTCATCGCACAGCGCGTGGATGCGATCGTCATCAATCCGGTCGACACCGACGCGACACCGCGCATGACCCGGCTGGTCGCAGCGGCGAAGATCCCGCTCGTGTATCTCAACCGGATGCCGGCCGATCGGCAGCTGCCCCCCGGGGTCAGCTTCGTCGGCTCGGACGAATCGAAGTCCGGCACCCTGCAGATGAGGGAGGTCTGCCGCCTCCTCGAGGGCAAGGGCGACATCGTCATCCTCATGGGGGAGCTGACCAACCAGTCGACCCGCCAGCGCACCCAGGACGTCTACGACGTGATCGCCACGCCCCCCTGCCGCGGCATCCGCGTGCTCGACAAGCAGAGCGCCAACTGGAAGCGCACGGAGGCCGCAGACCTGGTCACCAACTGGCTGACCGCGGGCCTGCGCCCGCGGGCAGTCGTGGCGAACGACGATGAGATGGCGATCGGCGCCATCCAGGCGCTCAAGCAGGCGCGGCTCCTCCCGACGACGATCGTGGCCGGCATCGATGCCACGCCCGACGGGCTCGGCGCCATGAAGGCGGGCGAGCTCCGGGTGACCGTCTTCCAGGACGGCACCGCTCAGGGCCGCGACGCGGTCGACACGGCGCTCAAGCTCATCGCGCACCAGAGCGTCCCGAGCAACGTCTGGGTGCCGTTCGAGCTGGTCACGCCGGCGAATCTCGCGGGCTATCTCAGCCGGCACTGAGATGCCGGAGGCGCCGACGCGGTTCGCAAGCCCTGACCTCTTCGAGGTGCGGCACGTCAGCAAGGCCTTCCCTGGCGTGCGGGCGCTCGATGACGTGTCCCTGCGGCTGCGGCGCGGCACCGTGCACGCGCTGGTCGGCGAGAACGGCGCCGGCAAGTCCACGCTGATGAAGATCATCGCCGGAGTCGCTGCGCCCGATGCCGGCGAGCTGCGCCTGGAGGGCGCGCCGCTACGCTGCGCCTCGCCCCGGCAGGCACTCGCGCGCGGCATTGCCATGATCCATCAGGAGCTGAACCTGATGCCTCATCTGACGGTCGCGGAGAACATCTGGATCGGCCGCGAGCCGCTCAATGCCCTGAGACTCATCCGCCACGGCGAGCTGCGCCGCCGCACCCGCGCGCTGCTCGAGCGGCTGCGGATGGATATCGACCCGGAAGCGGAGCTGCGCACGCTGCCGATCGCGGCACGGCAGCTGGTCGAGATCGCGCGCGCGCTGTCGCATGAGCCGAAGCTCCTCATCATGGACGAGCCTACTTCGGCCCTCACCGGCAGAGAAGCCGAGCATCTCTTCGGGGTCATTCGCGCACTCACCGCGCAGGGCGCCGGCGTCTTCTACATCACGCACCGGATGGAGGAGCTGTTCGCGATCGCCGACGACATCTCGGTGCTGCGCGACGGGCGGCACATCGTCACCGGGGCCGCGGCTGAGTTCACGCGCGATACGCTCATCCGCATGATGGTGGGGCGCGAGCTCTCCGGACTCTACCCCGCAGTGCCTGCCGCTCGCGGCGTGCCGGCGCTGTCGGCCCGCGCCCTCACCCGCAGTCACGAGTTCCACGACGTCAGCTTCGAGCTGCAGGCAGGCGAGATCCTCGGGGTCGCAGGGCTCATTGGCTCAGGTCGCAGCGCCCTCGCCCGCACGCTGTTCGGCCTCACGCTCGCCGACTCCGGGACCATCCTGATCGGCGGCCGCGAGGCGCGCATCGACTCGCCGGCGGCCGCCATGGCGCGCGGCCTGGCGCTGGTCACCGAGGACCGCAAGGAGACCGGGTGTTTCTGCGGCCTGAGCGTGCTTGAGAACCTGGAGATCGCGGTACTGAGCTCCGACTTCGTGCGCTGCGGCTTCGTGCGCTCACAGGCGGCGCGACAGGCCTGCGGACTCATGCTGAGCGAGCTGCGGGTGAAGACGCGCGGGCTCGAGGAGCACATCGACAACCTCTCGGGCGGGAATCAGCAGAAAGTGCTGATCGGCCGCTGGCTGCTCACGAAGCCGAAGATACTGATCCTCGATGAGCCGACGCGCGGGGTCGACGTCGGCGCCAAGGCGGAGATCCACCAGCTCATCGCGCGACTCGCCGGCCAGGGCACGGCGGTGCTGCTCATCTCCTCCGAAATGCCCGAGGTCCTCGGCATGAGCCACCGCGTCATGGTGATGCATGAGGGCCGTCTCACCGGCATCCTCGATCGCGCCGGGGCGGACCCGGTCGCCATCATGGACCTGGCTTCGCGCTGACCATGGCGCAGCAGAACGCCAGCGCCAGGACGCAGCGGCCGCGGCGGGTGCCGCCCGAGGGCGGCATCCTCCTGGTGCTGCTCGGCATCGCTCTCACCTTCGAGCTCCTCGGCTGGGTGTCCGTCGGGCAGAGCTTTCTGCTCAATGAGCAGCGCCTCGTAGTCATGGTGCTGCAGGTGTCGGTGATCGGCATCATCGCGATCGGCGTGACGCAGGTGATCATCACCGGCGGCATCGACCTTTCCTCGGGCTCGGTGGTCGCTCTCACGGCGATGGTGGCGGCGAGCCTCGCGCAGTCCTCCGATGCGGTGCGCATGGTCTATCCGTCGCTCACCAACCTGCCGGTGGTGGTGCCGGTGGCCGCGGGGCTCGCGGTGGGCGCGGCGGCCGGGCTCGTCAACGGCAGCCTGATCGCCTCCACGGCCATTCCACCCTTCATCGCAACGCTCGGCGCCATGGTTACCGCCCGCGGGCTCGCCCGCTGGTACACCCGCGGCGCGCCCATCAGCATGCTCACGGACAGCTACGCCGCCGTCGGCAGCGGCGTGATGCCGGTCCTCATCTTCCTCGCCACCGCCGTCGTCTTCCATGTCGCGCTGCGCTACACGCGCTACGGAAAATACACCTATGCCATCGGGGCCAACCGTGAGGCTGCCCGCGTCTCCGGCATCCGCATCGGGCGCCACCTCATCCTGGTCTATGCGATCGCGGGGACCCTGTCGGGGCTCGCCGGCGTCCTGACGGCAGCGCGCGCGGTCTCGGGCCAGGCCGGCATGGGCACCCTCTATGAGCTCGACGCCATTGCGGCCGCCGTCATCGGCGGAGCCTCGCTCGCCGGAGGCGTCGGGCGCATCACCGGCACGGTCATCGGCACCCTGATACTCGGGGTCGTGACCTCGGGCTTCACTTTCCTGCGCATCGATGCCTACTACCAGGAGATCGTCAAAGGCGGGATCATCGTGGCCGCCGTGATAGCGGACCAGTACCGGCGCAGACGGCGGTTCGCGGGCGCCTGAGGAGGCGCACGCGCCTTGCCCTCGCGGGGCCCTCGCGACACGATAGGAGCCACTATGAGTACCGATGACTACCGGCGACGCGGCGTAGCAGGCGGCGAGCCGTACGATCCGATGAAGGAGCCGCGCTTCACCGGGATCGCGACCTTCATGCGCGCCCCCCTGGCGGCCTCGCTCGACAACGTGGACATCGGCCTCATCGGCATACCGACCGACATCGCCGTCACCAACCGCCCCGGCGCCCGTCACGGCCCGCGCGAGATCCGTAATTCCTCGAGCCTCATGCGTGGCTACAACGTCTCGCTCGGCGTCAATCCCTATGAGCTGTGCCGCGTCGCAGATCTCGGCGATGTGCCCATCCCGCATCGCTACGACCTCGAGCGCCAGAACGAGGCCATCGAAGCCTTCTATCGCAAGATCAAGGGCGCCGGCATCGTGCCAGTGACCGCGGGCGGCGATCATTCCATCACCTACCCCATCTTCAGAGCCCTCGGCGCCGAGCGCCCCGTCGGCATGGTGCACGTGGATGCGCATTGCGATACCTGGGGGGAGTTCTTCGGCTCCAAGTTCACCCACGGTGCGCCGTTTCGCCTCGCGGTCGAGGCCGGCGTGCTCGACCCGAAGCGCACCATTCAGATCGGGATCCGCGGCGCACAGAACTTCCTCGACGGGATCGAGTTCTCGAAGTCGCACGGCATGCGCGTGGTCTTCATGGACGAGTTCGCGGAAGCAGGCGTCGACAAGGTAATCCAGCTGGCGCGCTCGGTCGTGGGCGACGGCCCGACCTATATTTCCTTCGACGTCGACGGGCTCGATCCGGTCTATGCGCCAGGCACCGGCACACCGGAAGTCGGCGGCATCACCTCGCTCGAAGGGCAGCGGCTGCTGCGCGGCCTCAAGGGCCTCAACCTGATTGGCGGGGACGTCGTCGAGGTGGCGCCGCCCTACGACCAGACCGGCAACACGGCACTCGTCGGCGCCACCATGATGTACGAGATCCTCTGCGTCGTCGCCGACGCCAATTTCGGCGCCCGGCGGCGTGCGGGGGCGCGCCCATGAACGCCTCGCGGCTCTGGTCGGGCGCCGAAGCGGAGCGCCGCGCACGTGTCGATCTCGCAGCGTGCCATCGCCTCGCCGCCCGCTTCGGCTTCAACGAAGGCATCGACAATCACCTGACCATGCTCGTCCCCGGGCACGCCGACCGCTTCTACCTCGCGCCCTTCGGGCTGCTGTGGTCGGAGGTGCGGGCGAGCCACCTGCTCGAGCTCGACTTCTCCGGCAAGGTCGTGGCCGGGCGTGGGCTGGTCGAGGACACGGCTCTGTACATCCACCTCTCGGTGCACCGCCTGGTGCCCGCGGCCGCCTGTGTCCTGCACACCCACATGCCCTACGCCACCGCTCTCGGCATGCTGGAGGACCCGCGTCTCGAGATGGCGGTGCAGACGGCGATCGGCTTCCACGACGAGATCGCCTACGTCGAATACAACGGACTCGCGCTCGATTATTCGGAGGGCGAGCGGCTGGCGCGCGCCATGGGCGGCAAGCCCGTGGCGCTGCTGCGCAACCACGGCGCACTGGTCATCGGGGAGTCGGCGGCTCTGGCCTTCGAGCGGCTGTACTTTCTCGAGCGTGCCTGTCAGGCACAGCTGCTCGCGCTCTCGAGCGGCCGTGCGCTCCACCAGGTCCCGCTGCCGATCGTCACGGCAACCGCCGCGCAGTTCAAGGCGTGCGGACAAGTCGGCGGCGAGACACGCACGGAGCTGCACTTCGAGGCGCTCAAGCGCCTGCTGGACCGCACCGAAGCCGACTATGCGAGCTGACCCCGCCGCTTGAGGACCCCGGGCACAGACTCAGGCGCCGACGCCCGCGCGCGCTGGTCCGTGGTCGGGCTGCTGACGGCGGCCCTGTTCATCAACTATATCGATCGCGGTGCGGTCTCGAATGCCGCGCATCTCATCCAGGATGAGCTCGGCCTCTCCGTCGGGCAGCTCGGTATCCTCTTCTCGGCTTTCTTCTGGCTGTACTCGGTGCTGCAGATCCCGGTGGGCTGGCTCGCCGAGAGAGTCGGCGCGCAGCGGGTGCTCGCCGCCGGGCTCGCGATCTGGGCCGGCGCTACCGTGCTCACGGGCTTCGCGCATTCCTTCGCGGCACTGCTCGCGATGCGACTTCTGCTCGGCGTCGGTGAGAGCGCCGGCTTCCCCTGCGTGTCCAAGCTCCTCGCGGCCGTGGTCCCGGTGCGGGATCTGGGCACGGCCAACGGAGTCGTCGCCTTCGGCTACCTGGTAGGCCCCGCGGTCGGTGCTTACTTCGGCGCCCTCATCATGATCCATTACGGGTGGCGCGCCAGCTTCTGGACCTTCGGTGCCCTCTCGCTGCTGTGGCTCCTGCCGTGGTCGCGGGTGCGGCTGCCGCGCGCGGCCGCCGCTACCGCGCCGGGCGAGGGCCCGACCTTCGGCGAGGTGCTGAAGCAGCGCTCGCTCTGGGGAACGGCGCTCGGGCTCTTCTCGAGCAACTACTCCTTTTACTTCATTCTCACGTGGATGCCCTACTACGTGGTGCGCGAGCGCGGCTTCTCCACGGATGAGATGGGCCGGCTCACCGGAGTCGCCTATCTGGTGAACGCCCTGAGCGCATTCATCGCCGGCATCCTCATCGACCGGTTCGTGCGCGCCGGTCACGCGAGCATCGCCTACAAATCGGTCATGGGGGTCGCGCACCTCGGCTACGTGATCTCGATGCTGGTCATCGCCTTCGGCTCGCAGCCATGGGCGGTGGGCGGCATCCTCGCCTTCCAGGTCTGTCAGGGGGCGGCCTCCGCAGGCTGTTTCACCATCCCGCAGATCCTCGCGGGCCCGAGCGCCTCGGCGCGCTGGGTGGGGATCCAGAACTGCTGCGGGAACTTCGCGGGCGTCATCGCGCCTGCCGTTACCGGCTACCTCGCCGATCAGACGGGGCACTTCGCCGCGGCGTTCGTGGTCGCAGCCGTGGTGAGCGTGCTCGGCCTTGCCGGCTGGGTGCTCATGGTGCCGAGGCTCGCCCCCCTCGAGTGGCGCACCGCCTCCGCCCTGAGCTAGGTTGATGGCTTGAGCCAGTCACCCACGCTCGGGTCGCTCGAAGTCGCACTGGAGCATGCGGCGCGGATGCTCGCCGCGCAGCCCGCGCTCGCCGCCGAGCAGGCACGCGAGATTCTGAAGGTGGTGCCCGGGCAGCCGCTGGCGCTGCTGCTGCTCGCGCGGGCGCAGCGCGCCTGTGGGGACTTCGCCGGCGCGCTCGCGGGCCTCGAGGAGCTCTGTGCCCGGCAGCCTGACCGGGCCGACGCTCACTACGAGCTCGGGGTGACCCTCGGCGCCTGCGGCAGGGGCGAAGCCGCGATTGCAGCCCTCAGGCGCTCAGTGGCGCTCGAGCCTCACATGCCGGACGCCTGGCGGGTACTCGCCGATCACCTCATGGGCGCGGGCGAGACGCAGGCGGCTGACGCCGCCTATGCGCAGCACATCAAGGCCGCGACCCGCGATCCGCGCCTGCTGGCTCCGGCGGCCGCGCTGGTCGAGAACCGCGTCCCCGAGGCCGAGGCGCTGCTGCGCACACACCTGCAGGCCCATCCGACCGACGTCGCGGCGTTGCGCATGCTCGCGGAGGTGGCGGCACGGCTGCGCCGCTTCGCGGATGCGCAACTGCTGCTCGAACGCTGCCTCGAGCTCGCTCCCGGCTTCGATGCCGCACGCCACAATCTCGCCACCGTGCTCAACCGCCAGGGCAGGTCCGCCGAAGCCCTCGGGCACGTCGAGCAGCTCCTGGCGCGCGAGCCGCGCAACCCCGGTTACCGCAATCTCAAGGGCGCCGTGCTCGCGAACCTCGGCGAGTACGCCGAGTCCGCCCGCATCTATCGCGGGGTGCTCGAGGAGTTTCCCCATCAGCCGAAGGTCTGGATGAGCTACGGGCACTCGCTCAAGACCCAGGGCAGCTCGGCCGAGGCGATCGAGGCCTATCGCACGGCCATCGCCCGCGAACCGAAGCTCGGGGAGGCGTGGTGGAGCCTGGCGAATCTCAAGACGTGCGTGTTCTCCCCGGCCGACGTCGCCGCCCTGCGCAGCGCGCTGGCCCGCAACGACCTGGCGGACGACGACCGCCTGCACTTCGAATTCGCTCTCGGCAAAGCCCTCGAGGATCAGCAGAGCTACGAGGAGAGCTTCCGGCACTACGCCGCCGGCAACGCGCTGCGACGCAGATCGCTCCCCTATCGTCCGCAGGAGAACTCAGACTTCGTGCAGCGCTCGCGCGAGCTCTTCACGCGCAGCTTCTTCGCCGCGCGCAGCGGCTGGGGTTGCAGCGCACGCGACCCGATCTTCGTCGTCGGACTGCCGCGCTCGGGCTCGACGCTCATCGAGCAGATCCTCGCCAGCCACTCGCGCGTCGAGGGAACCATGGAGCTGCCGGATGTGCCGCAGATCGCGCGCGAGCTCGCGACGCGCGGTGGCGAGGAGTCCGAAGAAGCCTTCTTCGAGACCGTCGCGGGACTCAGCCGCGGCGAGCTCACGGCGCTCGGCGAGCGCTATCTGGCAGGCACCCGCAACCTGCGCAAGAGCGCGGCGCCCTGTTTCATCGACAAGATGCCGAGCAACCACCTCTATGTCGGCCTGATTCACATGATGCTGCCGAATGCCACCATCATCGACGCGCGGCGCCATCCGCTGGGCTGCTGTTTCTCGTGCTTCAAGCAGCACTTTGCCCGCGGGCAGGCCTTTACCTATGGGCTCGAGGACCTGGGCTTGTACTACCGCGACTATGTTGGCCTGATGCACCACTTTGATGCGGTCCTCCCCGGAAAAGTCTACCGGGTGTTCTACGAGGACATGGTGACCGACACCGAAGCGCAGGTACGGCAACTTCTGGCCCATTGCGGTCTCGGGTTCGAGGAGGCGTGCCTGCGGTTCTATGACAACGAGCGGGCCGTGCGCACCGCCAGCTCCGAGCAGGTGCGCCAGCCGATCTTCATGTCCGGCCTTGAACAATGGCGACATTACGAGCCATGGCTCGGACCCCTCAGGTCAGCGCTCGGATCGGTGTTGCCGGCCTACCCGGATGTGCCGGCAGATGTGACAATAGGGTGAAACAGGTTCGCTCGGCGCGGCTTCAGCCGCTCTGACATCTCGGGGGAGATCCATGACACGTAGCCGTCGCAGAAAACTCTTGCGCGCCGCGTCCCGTTCGGGCGCGCGTGCCGCTTCCGCTCGCATCGGCCTGCCGCTGGCCTCGGCGGTGCTGGCCGCCGTGCCGGCCGCCTACGCCCAGCAGGCCCCGCCCGCCCAGGCGGGCGGGGCCGAGACCGGCGGTCTCGAGCAGATCGTCGTCACGGCGCAGAAGCGCACGGAGAACCTGCAGGACGTGCCGATCAGCATTCAGGCGCTCGACACGGCAAAACTCGAGCAGCTCAACATCAGCGACATCGACGAGTACGTGAAGTATCTGCCGGGTGTGACGACCGTGAAGGGTCTCGGCCAGGGCGGTAACGGCATCGGCACCACCCACATGTACATGCGTGGCGTGGTCAGCGGGCAGGACGGCAACCACTCCGCCTCGCAGCCAAGTGTCGGCACCTACCTCGATGAGCAGCCCATCACGACCATCGATGGCACCCCCGATGTCCATATCTACGACATCGCCCGCATCGAGGTCCTCGAGGGCCCGCAGGGCACCCTCTACGGTGCCAGCTCGGAGGCCGGCACCATCCGCATCATCACCAACAAGCCCGACCCCAACAAGTTCTCCGCGGGCTACGACCTCGGCGTCAACTCGGTCGCCCATGGCGGCATCGGCTCCGTGGCCGAGGGCTACATCAACTTCCCGCTGTCGCCGATCGCGGCAATTCGGCTCGTGGCCTGGGATGAGCACGACGCCGGCTACATTCAGAACGTCGCCGGTACCAATGCCACTGCCGGCATTGCCAATGGCGTGCGCACCTTCCCGACATCGGGCCTCTCGATCGACAACGTGGGTCTGAGCAACAACCAGTACAACACCGCCTCGACCCTCGGCGGGCGTGTAGCCGGGCTCCTCAAGCTCGGCGACAACTGGACCGTGACCCCGACTTTCCTCGCCCAGTCGATCAACGCCAACGGTTTCTTCGGCTACGACCCGGCGGTCGGCGATCTGCAGGCGGTGCGCTACGGACCGGAGAGCAACCAGGACTACTTCTCCCAGGCCGCGCTCACCGTCGAGGGCAAGGTGGGCGACTTCGACATCACCTATGCGGGAGGCTGGTTCAAGCGCAGCCAGTACATCCTCTCGGACTACAGCGACTACAGCTTCTTCTACGACAAGTTCTTCACCTCCGGATGCAACTGGGTGACGCAGGCCGGTGCCAACTTTCTGGCGGCCAATCCGGCGGCGCACAGCAACTGCTACGCCGGCACGCCCTATCCCGCGGGCGATTTCACCGAGCCGCAGGAGTACGTCATCACCTACGGCCATTACACCAAGTGGAGCCATGAGCTGCGGGTCACCACGCCGCAGGAATATCCGCTCAAGGCGATCGTCGGCCTGTTCGCGCAGCGCCAAGTGCACGAGATCTGGGAGCAATACGTGATCCCGGGAGCCGGCGGTGATCCTTACACCCAGAATCCGCAGGGCTTCGCCCCGAGCCTCAGCATTCCCGGCGTCAATGGCAACACCATCTGGCTCACCGACGAGGAACGTGTCGATCGTGACCAGGCCGCCTTCGGCCAGGCGACCTGGGACATCACCCAGAACTGGCAGGCCACGGCGGGAATCCGCTTCTACAAGTACCAGAACTCGCTGCAGGGGTTCTACGGCTACTCGGCCAACTACCAGAATCTGACCGGCTATTTCCCCGGACAGAACATCTGCGGTCCGAACCCGGCGGCTCCTGGCGCCCCGCTGCTGCCGAACTTCGAGCCGTTCCACGGCGCACCGTGCACGGACCTGAACTCGACGGTGGAAGACAACGGCCGCACCTACAAGGCGAACCTCACTTACAAGTTCGACCCGAACCGGCTGATGTACTTCACCTACTCGACCGGCTTCCGCCCGGGTGGCGTGAATCGTGTATTCGATCCCGCCATCAACGCGGTCTTTCCCCCTTACAAGGCGGACTTCCTCACCAACTGGGAGCTTGGCTGGAAGACTACCAGCGACGACCACCGGGTGCGCTGGAACGGCGCGGTGTTCCTCGAGAACTGGAACAACTTCCAGTTCCTGTTCCTGGGACCCAACAGCGTCACCGTGGTACAGAACGCGGCCTCCGCGCAGATCAAGGGTATCGAGACCGAGCTCGAGTGGGCCGCCACCGGCAACCTCCTCATCACCGGCGGGGCGACGTTCCTGCACGCCGAGACGACCGCCAACTACTGCGGTCCGCAGGCGACCATTCCCGGCACCACGGCCCTCTCCACCGATTGCCCGAATCAGGTCAACTCCTACGCCGACCACATCGTGGCACCGAACGGGCCCGAGGCGCCCTCCGGCACACAGTTGCCGGTCGCACCGCGATTCAAGGCGAACCTGGTGGCGCGCTACACCTTCCCGCTCGGCGATTGGGAGGGCAACGTTCAGGCATCCGGCATGTACCAGAGCTCGACCGAGCCGCTGCTGCGGCTCGTCGACCAGATCGCGCTGGGCCGGATGCCGGCCTATTCGCTGTTCGATCTGAGTGCGGGCGCGGACCGCCACAACCTCTGGTGGAAGCTCGCGCTCACCAACGTGTTCGACACGCGCGCCCAGCTGACGCGCTTCGTCGAGTGCGCGACCACGACCTGCGGACCGCAGCCCTACGCCATCCCGGCTCAGCCGCGCACCATTGCGCTCACGATCGGGCAGCGCTTCTAGGGGCGGCCTCGTTTAGCGGACGCACGCCCGCGGAGCTCACCCGTCCGCGAGCGTGCGCCCGATCGCACGGGTGAGCTTGTCGATGAGCTCGGCGAGCTCGGCGTCGCTCGCGTTGTAGGGCGGTGCGACGATCAGCGTGTCGCCCGCGGCGCCGCCGACGTTGCCGCTGCACGGATAGACGATCAGCCCGTCCTCGAGGGCGCGCCGACCCACTGCCTGGCTGAAGCCGCGCTCAGGCGGCAGGGGCTCGCGCGTCGCGCGATCGCGCACGAACTCGATGCCGATGAGATATCCCCGGCCGCGGACGTCGCCCGTCTCGGCGAAGCGTTCGAGGGCACGGCGCAGCTCCCGGCGCAGAACCTCGCCGCGCTCGCGCACCCGTGCGATGAGCTCCTCGCGCTCGATGATGCGCTGGACCGCGAGCCCCGCGGCGCACGCGGTCGTGTGCCCCGAATAGGTGTGGCCGGTGAGGACGGCGCCGTGCGCTGCGTGGATGGTGGCGCCGAGCTCCTTCCCCACGACGGTCGCCGCGAGGGGAATGTAGCCCCCGGCGAGGCCCTTGCCTACCGCGAGGAGGTCGGGGACCACGCCATCGTGCTCGAGAGCACGCCACGTTCCGCAGCGGCCCGCACCCGACATCACCTCGTCGGCGATCAGCAGCACTCCATGGTGCGCGCACACGGCCTGCACGGCGCGCGCATAGCCCTCGGGGGCCGGCACGGCGCCGCCGGCGGCGCCGACCACCGGCTCGAATATGAAAGCCGCGACCTGCCCGGGACCGATGGCGCGGATCTTCGCATCGAGCTCGGCGGCAAGCGCCTCGACGAGCGCAGCTCCGGCCAGGCCCCTGAGCGGGCGATATGCGTTGGCGGGGGAGACGAACCCGACATCCAGCAGACTCCCCTCGAACGGCCGGCGGCGCTCGGCGAAGCCCGACACCGAGAGCGCCCCCAGGGTGTTGCCGTGATAGGAGCGCTGGCGTGCGATGAAGCGCTTCTTGTGCGGCAGTCCCCTGGCATCCCAGTATTGCAGGGCGATCTTCAGCGCCGACTCCACCGCCTCCGAGCCGCTTCCCGAATACACCACCTGCCCGAACCCGGGGCCGCAGCGCGCGAGCAGCAGCTCCGTCAGCTCCTCGAGCGGCTCGCTGGTGAAGAGGTAGCGATAGCCGCACGCGACATGCGCGAGCTGCACGGCGATTGCCGCGTTCACCTCCGCATTGCCGTGTCCGATGCTGAAGGCGGCCGGCCCGCCCGAGCCGTCGAGATAGCGCTTCCCCGCGGCGTCGTAGAGATAGCTCCCCTCGCCGCGCACGATCCGCGGCAGCGCCTCCATCCCCCAGCCGGCGGGTCGGCTCGCCGTCATGTGTCCTGACGCAGCCCGATGCCGAGCATGGCGAGCGCGGCGAGCGCGAACGGAACGCTGAAGAGAAAATAGAGCTGTGCGGGCGCCCAGCCGGCGTCGAGCAGCGCGCCGCTCATGATCGGAGCGAGAATCGCGCCGAAGCGTCCGATGCCGACCGCCCAGCCCATGCCGGTGGCGCGCACCGCTGCCGGGTAGAGCGGCGGCCCCACCGCGTAGAGCCCCGACATCGCGGCATTCGTGATCAGGCCCAGGAGCAGGGCGGTCCAGAGCGCAACGTCGACGTGGCGCACGGCAATGCCGAAAGCGGCGATGAGCACCGCCGAGGCGATGAGCGACAGGAGCTGCAGGCGGTGCGCATCGAAGCGCGCCGCGGCGAGCGCGAATCCACCGCAGCCGGCGATGCCACCCAGGTTGAAGAGCACGCCCGCGGCGAGCCCCAGCGTGGCGCTGGCGCCTGCGGCATTGAGCAGGCGCGGCGTCCAGCTGACCGAGAAATAGAAGGCCGCCATGGTGCAGAAGAACATGAGCCAGGCGAGCAGCGTCCGGCCGGAAAGCAGCAGCTCGAGCGGCACACGACCGCCCTGCCCCGCGGTTCCGCCGGCACGTTCGGGAAGCGCGCTCAGGGTCGGCCGCTGCATGCGCGTGAGCAGCGCATTGAGGCGCGCAAGCGCCCCGGGCGGACGGCGTGTGATGAGGAAATCGAGCGACTCCGGCAGCCCCCACACGGCGATCAGCACCATGACGAGCGACATGACGCCGCCGATCGCGAATGCCGAGCGCCAGCCGTAGGTCGGAATCGCCAGCGTCGTCAGATAGCCCCCGAGCGTCGCGCCGACAGGATAGCCGGTGGAGTAGGCGGCGAGCGCCGCCGCGCGCCAGCGATCCGGGGCGTACTCGGAAACCACTACCGCAGCGCTTGCAATGGTCGCGCCGATGCCGATGCCGGTGGCTGCGCGCAGCAGCAGCAGATCGCTGAAGTCACGCGCGGCGACCGAGCCCAGCATGCCGAGCGCGGCGAGAGTTGCAGCGATGAGGATGGTGCGCCGGCGGCCGAAGTAGTCCGCACACGGCGCGAGGGCGAGCGAGCCGGCGGCCATGCCGATCAGGCCGGCGCTCAGGAGCCACCCGAGCCTCACATCGGGCAGAGCCCACGCTGCCTTGACCCCCGTGGCCGAGAACGACATCGCCAGCACGTCGAAGCCATCGAGCATGTTGAGGCCGACACAGACCGCGATGGCGGCGAACTGGAAGCCGCCGAGCCGGTCCTGCGCCGCAATCGCACCTTTGGTCGCCAGTTGCCGAATGCCGTTGTTCACCGCTGCAGCCTCCCCCCGGGGCGTCTATTGTGAGGTCTTTGGCGCTATGCTGCGCAACTCCCGGCAACACCTGAGGGGACGGCAGTGGCCAGCGAGGCGGTCTTCATCACCTGCGCCGTCACCGGCTCGGGGGATTCGGTCGGGAAGAGCCCGCACGTCCCGGTCACGCCCCGGCAGATCGCTGCCGCGGCGCTCGAGGCGCACGCCGCAGGAGCTGCGATCGTGCACATCCACGTGCGCGATCCCGTCACCGGCAGCCCGAGCCGCGCTACGGCACTCTACCGCGAGGTGGTCGAGCGCGTCCGCGAACGCAACGGCGAGGTGATCCTCAATCTCACCGGCGGCATGGGCGGCGATCTCATGCTCGGCCCCGATGCGGCGCCGCTCGCCTTCGGCAAGGGAACCGATTTCGTCGGCCCCGCTGAGCGCATGGCGCACATCCTCGAGCTGCTGCCGGAGATCGGCAGCCTCGACTGCGGCTCGCTCAATTTCGACGAGGTGCTCTACGGCACAACGCCGCGCTACTTGCGCGCCATGGCCGCAGCTTACCGCGCGCACGGCGTGCGGCCCGAGATCGAGGTCTTCGAGCTCGGGCACATCGAGCTCGCGCGGCAGCTGATCGGCGAGGATCTCATCGAGGCTCCGGCGCTCTTCCAGCTCTGTCTCGGTATCCGCTATGGCGCGCCCGCCACCCCGGCGGCGATGATGGCCATGCGCGATGCGCTGCCGCCGGGTGTGCCGTGGTCCGCCTTCGGAGTCGGACGCATGCAGATGCCGATGGTCGCGCAGGCCGTGCTGCTCGGGGGAAACGTGCGCGTCGGGCTCGAGGACAATCTCTATCTGGGCAAGGGCGCGCTCGCGACCAACGGCCAGCTGGTGGAGAGGGCCGTGCGCATCGTCGAGCTGCTCGGCGCGCGCGTGCTCTCCTCCGGCGAAGCGCGCGCCCGACTGGCTCTCAGCCGAGGTCCACGACGCCCGACGACCTGAGGCTCTCTGCCGCCGCCAGCGCGAGCCGCAGCGCTTCCACACCGTCGCCGAAGTCCGGGCTCGGCGGCCGTCCCTCCCGGATATCCGCGACGAAGGCGTCGAGCTCGGCGCGATAGGCTTCCGTGTAGCGCTCGATGAAGGAATGCAGCACCGGATCGCGCGCGGCGGTGCGCTGTTCAGTCCAGGACTCGACCGAGGTGGCGCGACGGTTGCCCGCCTGCAGCATGCCGAGCGGGCCGAAGACCTCGATGCGCTGGTCGTAGCCGTAGACGCTGCGGCGGCTGTTGTTGATCTGGATGAGGGCTCCGGAGCGCGCCTGCAGCGCGACGGCGCAGGTGTCGATGTCCCCCGCCCTGCCGATTTCGGGGTCGACGAGATTCGCGCCGAAGGCATGAACGCGCGCCATGTCGCCTGCGAGGTAGCGCGCCATGTCGAAGTCGTGAATGGTCATGTCGCGGAACAGTCCGCCCGAGCCCTCGATGTAGCCGGGCGGCGGCGGTGCCGGATCGCGGTTGGTGATGACGGCGAGCTCGAGCCGGCCGATCTCGCCGCGCTGCAGCCGCGCGCGCAACGCCCGATACGACGGGTCGAAGCGGCGATTGAAGCCGATCATGACGCGCGGACGCAGCGCTGCGATCTCGTTCCAGCACGCGCGCGCGCGCTCCAGGTCGAGGTCGACCGGCTTCTCGCACAGCACCGCCTTGCCGGCGCGCACCGCGGCCGTAATCAGCGGCACGTGCGTCGCGGTCGGCGTCGCTACCAGCACGGCGGCGACCTCCCGATCGGACCATATCTCCTCGAGGCTGCGGGCGGTCCTGACGCCGAGCTCCGCGGCGGTCGCGCTCGCAGCTTGCGCTGCCACATCGAACACCGTCAGCAGCCGGGCACCCGGGTGGCGCGCCACGTTGCGTGCGTGCAGACGCCCGATGCGCCCGCAACCGAGAACCGCCATTCCCAGCATCAGGACCCCGCCTTCGTGAGGAATTCATATCCCGGCGCGGTCGCTATGCGCCAGCGCCGTACCGGGCCTGCCATGACGTTGAGATAGTACAGCTCGAACCCGTGCGGGGCGCTCACCGGATGGTAGCCGCGGGGCACGAGCACGACGTCGCGGTCTTCCACCGCGAGCGTCTCATCGAGGCTGCGGTCGTCGGTGTAGACGCGCTGCACGGCGAAGCCCCCCGCAGGCGAGAGCCGGTGGTAATAGGTCTCCTCGAGCCGCGTCTCCTCGTGCGCCGTGCCTGCGCCTCTCGCCTGGTCGTGCTTGTGCGGCGGATAGCTCGACCAGTGCCCGCCGGGAGTGAGCACCTCGACCACCAGCAGCCGCTCCCCGGGAGCGCTCTCGGGCAGCACGTTGAATACGCGCCGCGTATTGGTACCGGTGCCGCGCACTTCCCCGGACAGGTCGGTGGGCCGGATCAGTCGCGGGGCGTGCCGTCCCTCGGCCGGCGCCGACCCAGCGGCGATCTCGCTGTCGCGCCGCGCCGTGATCGCCAGCCGGGCGCGCGGCGGCAGATACACCGCGTAGGGTCTGCCGTCGAAGGGATCGGGGCGCGGCCCGATCGTGCCGAGGTCCTCGTCGTTCACGTGCACCGCCGCCTCGCCCGACAGCAGCACGAAACACTGCTCGCGCTCCGGCGAGCTGCGCTCGAGCCTCTCGCCGGCGCGCAGGTCGAAGACCTCGAAACCGACGTATTCCCAGCCGGCCGTCTGCGGCGTAATTCGATGTACCTGCGCCGCACCGGGCGCGAGGTCGGGTTTGACCAGCAGGCTCATGACAGGCGCTCTGCCAGAAGAGCCCGCAGGTTTCGATAGCCGAGGGTCGCGTAGCTCAGGGGGTCGGCGATCCGCGGATCCTGCTCGGCCTCGAGCACCACCCACCCGGAATACTCCCGCAGCGCATCGAACACCGAGGCGAAATCGACGCCGCCGTCTCCGGGCACCGTGAACACCCCCTTGAGCACCGCCTCGAGAAAGCTCCAGTTGGTGTTGCGGGCCTGTGTGCACACGGTGCGGCGCACATCCTTGGCATGCACATGGACGATGCGCGCCGCATAGCGGCGCGCCAGCGCCGCCGGATCCGCGCCCGCAAAGGCGGCATGTCCGGTATCGAGCAGCAGCCCCACCTCCGGTCCGGTCGACTGCATCAGGGCATCGATGTCCGCCTCGCTCTGCACCACCGTACCCATGTGATGGTGATAGGCGATGCGCACTCCCTCGGCGGCGGTCGCCGCAGCGAGCTCGGTGAGGCGCCCGCCGAGCTCGCGCCAGTCCCGCGCCGTCAGCAGTGGCCGCTCCGACAGGGGGCGGCTCCGGTCCCCGTGCACCGCGCCGCTCACCTCGGCGAGAACCAGCACGCGACTGCCGAGTGCCTTGAGGAGCTCGAGGTGTGGACGCAGCCGTGTGAGCTCTTCCGGCGCACCCCACACGAGCAGCTCGGCCGAATACCACCCCGAGATGCACTTGAGGCCGAAGCGGCCGAGAACCTCGGCGAGGGCGGGCGCATCGCGGGGGAACTTGTGCCCGAGCTCCATCCCCTGGAAACCGATGTCGCGGGCCTGACCGAGACAGGTCTCGAGCGAAGTGTCGGCGCCCAGCTCGCGCATGTCGTCGTTCGACCAGATGATCGGGTTGGCGCCGAGGCGAATGCTCATGGCTTGCGCGCCGCCTCGTAATGCTCGCGCGCCGCCCGGACCTCGGCGCGCTCGGACACCTCCGGCACCGGTACGTCCCACCAACAGCCGCCGGCGCCGGTGGCCACTGCGGGATCGGTCTCGATGACCAGCACGGACGTCCGTGCGGCGCGGCGCGCCGCCGCGATGGCCTCGCCCAGCTCGGCGAGGTTGCCTGCCCGGCTCGCGAGCGCGCCGAGGCTGCGCGCGTGCGCCACCAGGTCGATCGGGTCGGCGCTGCGCAGGTTGTTGAAGCTCGCCCCGCCGGTCGCAGCCTGCAGCCGCTCGATGCAGCCGAAGCCGCCGTTATCGAGCAGCACGATGATCAGCCTTATCCCTAAGCGCACCGCGGTCGCGATCTCGCTGTTCAGCATGAGATAGGAGCCGTCGCCGACCATGACGATGACTTCGCGGGCGGGCTGCGCAAGCTTCACGCCGAGACCGCCGGCGATCTCGTAACCCATGCAGGAGTAGCCGTATTCGAGGTGATAGCCGCCGGGCTGTGCGGCCTGCCAGTGCCTGTGCAGCTCGCCGGGCAAACCGCCCGCCGCGCACACCACGATGTCAGAAGGGAGCGCGGCCCTTTGCACCGCGCCGATCACCTGCGCATCCGAGGGGCGCCCGCCGTGCGCCGCCGCGGTGAAAGACCCGGCAGTGCGCAGCCAGTCGCTGCGCGCCCGGTGGGCCCGATCGATCCACGCCTGCGGCGCGCACCACTCCCCCAGGCCCGCACTCAGCTGCGCCAAAGCTTCGCGTACATCGGCGACCAGCGGCAGCGCCGCGTGCTTGGCGGCATCGAAAGGCTGCACGTTGAGACCGATGATCCGCGACCCGGGCGAGCGGAACAGGGTTGCCGATCCCGTGGTGAAATCCTGCAGTCGGGTCCCGGCGGCGAGGATCACGTCCGCCTCGGCAGCGAGCGCGTTGCTGGCTGCGGTGCCGGTGACTCCGAGTCCGCCGAGGTTGAGCGCATGGCCGGCAGGCAGCGCCGACTTGCCCGCCTGCGTCTCCGCGAACGGGATGCCGTGTCGCGTGCAGAATTCGCCGAGCGCCGCGCCTGCATCAGAGTAGACGACTCCCCCGCCGCAGACGACCAGCGGACGGCGCGCAGCGCGCAGCGCCTCGAGCGCCCGGGCGAGCTCATCGAGCGCCGGCGGCGAGCGCCGCAGCGTCCAGATGCGCTCCTCGAAGAGACTCGCCGGCCAGCGATAGGCCTCCGTCTGGACGTCCTGACAGAGCGCCAGCGTGACCGGCCCGCAACCGGCAGGGTCGGTGAGCACCTGCATGGCGCGACTGAAGGCCGCAGGAAGCTGCTCGGGGCGCGTGATGCGGTCGAAGTAGCGCGACAGTGGGCGCAGGCAGTCGTTGGCGGTGATCAGTCCGTCGCCGAAGTTCTCCAGCTGCTGCAGCACCGGATCGGGCGCGCGCGTCGCAAACACGTCCCCGGGCAGCAGCAGTACGGGAAGCCGGTTGACGTGCGCCACGGCGGCGGCGGTCGCCAGGTTGGTCGCACCCGGACCGATCGAGGTCGTACACGCCATCATGCGCCGGCGCTGCGCAGCCTTGGCGAAGGCGATGGCCGCGTGGCCCATGGCCTGCTCATTGTGGGCGCGCAGCGTCGGCAGCAGGTCGCGCGCCGCGTACAGCGCCTCGCCGAGCCCGGCCACGTTGCCGTGGCCGAAGATCGCCCACACTCCGGCGAAGAGCCGACGGCGCTCGCCGCCGACCTCGCTCCACTGGGCCGCCATCGCCCGCACCAGCGCCTGCGCCATCGTCAGCCGAATTGCCGTCAATGCCCGCTCCTGGCAGAGGTCCAGGCGCCGAGCAGTGCACGCAGTCGATCGGCGACCTCGCGAACCGCAGGCTCCGGCCCCGCATCCGCGAACATGCTACCGCCGGCGATGAAGCCACGCACGATGGGGACGGCGGCGGCGGTGCTGAGCGCCGCAACTGCCGCGGTGGGCTCATCGAGCCTCAGCAGGACACCGCGGCACCAGGGGTCACTCCCGGCAATCACCTTCGCGCAGCTTTCCCAGGCGGCAGCGCCCGGCTGCGGCTCGAGCGCCCACCACTCGGGGCGAATACCGAGCCCGTAGAGACGGGTGAGGGTAGCGACGCTGTCCGCACGCGCCTCTCCTGCCTGCCCCGCTCGCAGCCCGATGAGGAGCTCGCGGCGCTGCGCCCGGCAGGCGGCGGCGAGTCGCAGCAGGTAGCGCTCCTCGGCAGCTTCCTCCCGCGGGTCACAGCCGCATTCACCGCAGACCGTCACTCCCGCAGGCCATTCGAGCAGCGCGCTCGCCAGGCTCGGACAGTCGGGGTCGCTGCTGCGCGCGAGCCACAGACCCTGGCGCTGCGCCGCCTGCAGGGACGCGGGCGGCGCGCTTGCAGCGAGCCGCACGCCGAAGCCTGCGCGGCCGGCGGCGAAGCGGGCCGCCGCCTCGACCGCCCGAGAGGCGTCCCCACCGGACCCGAGCACGAACAGTGCCGCAGGTCCGGCGCCGCGCGTCGTCGCCCAGTGCAGCTGGCTGAGCTGCGGGTCCGCCCGCAGCTGCCGAAACGCGCTGCCGTGGACGAGAAGATGATCGAGCTCGGCGCGGGAAGGGAATTCCGGGGAGCACAGGAGGCGCGATACCGCCAGCGCTCCGCAGGCATTGGCGAAGCGCGCGCTCACCTGGTGCGGCTCATCCCGCAGGTAACCGAGCAGGAAGCCCGCGAGGAACGCATCGCCCGCGCCCAGCACGTTGTAGACCTCGATCTCCATCCCCGGTGCGACCAGCCCCTGCTCGAGCCTCGGCGGGATGGCACCCGCGAACACGATGCAACCCTGCGCTCCCCGTTTGCAGACGATCACGGCGGCGGAGAGTGCGCGGATCCGCCGCAGCGCCTCGAGGGTGTCCTCGTGCCCTGCCGCGATGTGAATCTCCTCCTCCGTACCGACGATCAGGTCGCAGGACTGAAGCAGCGGACTCAATGCCGCAGTCACGCGTGCCGAGCGCGCGTAGCGGCTCTCACCTGCCCCGTGGCCGCCGATGCCCCAGAGATTCGGCCGGTAGTCGATGTCGAGGATCACTTTGCGGCCGTGTGCGCGCGCGACCGTCATGGCCCGGACCTGCGCGGCAGCGGCCGTGGCGCCGGCGAAGTGCGTGCCCGTGACCAGCAGCGCACGCGCCGAGGCGACCAGGCCCTCGTCGATGTCATCGGGAGCGAGCGCCGCGTCGGCGCAGTTCTCGCGGTAGAAAACCAGTGGAAAGGTCTCGGCGTCGCGCACGCTGAGGAGCACCAGCGCGGTCAGGCGCTCGGGGTCGGTGTGCACGCCGCGTGTCTCGACCCCCTCGCGCGCCAGCTGCTCGCGCACGAAGCGCCCCATCGGCTCGTCTCCCACGCGCGTGATGAGGGCCGATTTCAGCCCGAGCCGCGCTGCCCCGATCGCGACGTTCGCGGGCGACCCGCCGACGGCCTTGGCAAAGCTCGCGATATCCTCCAGCCGGCTGCCCACCTGCTGCCCATACAGGTCGACGCTGACGCGTCCGATCGCAACCAGGTCGAGGGTCGTGGTCATCCGCCCGGATTCTAGCGTGGCCATGCCCCTGTTATGTCGACTCGGACACCGGCACGGCACGCCGCGGGCGGATTGCCTAAGACAGGCTGCGCAAGGCATTCTCCCGCGATGAGCACACCGACGGGGGCGGTGTTTCTGAGCTATGCCTCGCAGGACGCCGAGGCGGTGCGCCTGATCTGCACTGCCTTGCGCGCCGCCGGCATCGAGGTCTGGCTCGACCAGAGTGAGCTGCGAGGCGGTGACGCCTGGGACCGCAGCATCCGCGAGCAGATCCGCAACTGCCGTCTCTTCATCCCGGTCGTCTCGGCCAATACCGAGGGCCGTGACGAGGGCTACTTCCGCCGCGAGTGGGCGCTGGCGGTGGACCGCACCCGCGATATCACGCATAAGCGGGCTTTTCTCGTCCCGGTGGTCATCGACGGCACCTCCGCAGACCAGGCCTCGGTACCGGAGAAGTTCCACGAGCTGCAGTGGACCCGCCTGCCGGGCGGGGAGACACCACCCGCTTTTGTCGAGCGCGTCAGACAGCTGCTGGCGCCGCACGGGGAGGCCGCCGCGGCGGTTCCCCCGCCCTCCGCGTCCCGCGGCGCCGATGTCGCCGCCGACGGCGCTGTCCCGGAGGCGGTCAGCTATCGCTGCGGAGACTTCCACGTCGACACCGCCAACAGGCGCTTCACCTGCCGGGGCGTCGAAGTGGCCCTCGAGCCGCGCACCTTCGCGGTGATCCTGCAGCTGCTCGCGCGTCCCAACCAGCTCGTGACCCGCAACCAGCTGCTGGATGCGGTGTGGGGCCACCGCTACGTCACTCCCTCGACGCTCAACCGCGTTATCGCGCTGGCGCGCCGCGCCTTCGGCGACGACACCGCCGAGCCGCGCTTCATCCTCACCGTGCACGGCGCGGGCTACCGCTACACCGGACCCTGCGAGCGGGACGAGCCGGCGAGTGCTGCGCGCGCGGTGCGGTTCGGGCCGCCCCCTGCAGCGCGTCTGCCCGCGCGCGTCGATGCGCTCATCGGCCGCGAGCAGGACCTCGGGACACTCAGCTCGCTGGTCGCCGCGCACCGCGCAGTAACCGTGCTTGGCCCCGGCGGCATTGGCAAGACGCAGTTTGCGCTCGAGCTGGCGCGCCGCCTGGCGCCGCAATTTCCCGACGGCGTGTGGTTCTTCGATCTCGTGCCCCTCGCGCAGGGCGCGGAATGGCTGCGGGCCCTCGGCGCGGCGCTGGGGATTCCGAGTGCGGACGACTGCAAGCTCATGGAACACATCCTGCCGGTGCTGCAGGATCGCCGGGCACTGCTGGTACTCGACAACTGCGATCGCGTCGCGGCCGAGGTCGGCGCATTGGTCATCCAGGTGCTGCGCGGCACGGAGAGCCTCAACGTACTGTCAACCTCGCAGGCACCCCTCAACTTCACCGGCGAGCAGCTGCTGCGCCTGGCGCCGCTCGCATTGCCCGCCGGCGACCCGGCGCACTCATCGCTCGCCGAGATCGCCGCGGTGCCCGCGGTGGAGATGCTGGTGACGCGCGCGCGCGCGGTGCAGCCCGGGTTTCAGCTCACCGCATCCAATGCCGCCACCGTCGTCGAGATCTGCCGGCGCCTCGACGGTATGCCGCTCGCGCTGGAGCTCGCCGCCGCGCGCTTCGCACTGCTGTCCCCGGAGCAGGTGCTGCAGCGTCTTGACCAGCGCTTCCAGTTCCTGCGCGGGGCGGTGGCGGGCCGCGACGGCCGGCATCAGAACCTTCGACTGCTGCTCGAATGGAGCTTCAGTCTCCTGTCCGCGCAGGAGCAGCAGCTGCTGCGGTGGCTCGGTGTGTTCGTGCAGGGCTGGACCATGGAGTCCGCCATCGAGCTCGCGGCGGTGCTCGGCCACGCGCCCGAGATGGCCGTGGATCTGCTCACCGGGCTCGTTGCCAAGTCACTCGTGGCGGTCACTCCCGGTCTCGTGCCGCCGCGCTATCGGCTGCTCGAGACGGTGCGCGAGTATGCGCTCGAGCAGCTGCGCGCGAGCGCCGAGGAGCCGCGCGCGCGTCGCGCGCACGTGGACCTCATGGTGCGCATGGCCGAGGCGGCGCACGTCGACATGGTGGGTGGGATGATGACCGGGCGCATCGAGCAGCTCGTCCGGGAGCAGGCCAACATCAACGCGGCGGTAGACCATGCCCTCGGCGCAGGCGCCGATCCCAGCGCGGCGCTGCGCATCGCGGGCGGGTTGCTGCTGTTTGCCAAGGCCCGCACTACCTCGATCGCGGGGCTGCAGCGGATGCTCGAGGCGACGCGCGGCTCCACCGCCCGGGAGCGCGCGCGCGCCCTGCTCTGCTGGGGAGTCATGGTGGTGCATTTCGCCCACTCCGGCGACGACTTGCTGGAGGCGGCGCGCCTCGCGCGGGCGCATAACGACCTGTGGGCCGAGGCCTACGCCAATGGTTACTACGCGATGACCCTCAGCAACCACGGCCGCCCCGCGGAGGCCCCGCCCCACGTCGCCGTGGTGGAGCGCATCGCAGCCGAGCTCAGCGATCCGATCCTCCAGGGACTTGCAGGGCTTGCCCGGGGATGGATCCTGATGGGGACCCATGACTACCGGGCTGCGCTCGAGACGCTGCGGGCCGTGCGACGCCTGGGGCCCGACGTGCATCAGCACCACTTCATCGATATGTATATCGCGCTGTCACTGTATTTCCTCGATGAGGATTCCGCGGCGGCGATTCAGTTCCTCGACGCACTGAACGAGGCCGCCGCGGTCTTGACCCTCCGCGGCATGGCCGGCTCCATGGAGGGCTGCGGATATCTCGCGATCCGGCGTGAAGAGTGGGCGGATGCAGCGCGCTTTCTCGCCGCGGCGGCCGGGATACGCGAGCGCACCGGCGTACCGCTCTTCAACTTCTGGGTACCCGCCCACGAGGCAGCACATGCCTCGCTGCGCGCCAAACTCGGAGCCGCTGGCTACGAGGCACAGTCGCAAGCAGGACGCCGCATGCGCGACGAGGACGCCGCCAACGAGGTGCGGGCCCGGCTGCAGCTCTATGGCGCCGGGGCGGCAAACATCGCCGCGGGGTCGTAGCGCCGCCGGATCGCCGCCACCCGGGCCGACTGTGCAGCGCCGAGCTGTTGTGTCACCTCACCGTCGTCGAGGCCGCTGAAGTTCGGCAGCAGATCGGGCAATGCTTCCGGCGCCAGCCGCTGATGCAGTTGTCGCACCCACTCGCGCACCCGCGCGAAGTCCTCGGGCCAGACGCTGACACCGATCATGTTGACGAAGAACTGCGCGCCGCGATCGGCGAATGCGCTCTCCCCGGCCGCCACCCGCGCGACCGCGCCCCCCATGTGCTGCACGTGGAGCTCCGTCATGCGGGTCGGCAAGGCCTCGAGGGCCTCCGCGAGCACGCCAATGCTGCGCTCGCTCAGACTCGCGAAGCTCGCCGTCTTCCAGTAGTGGAAACGGCCCGGTGGCGCTCCGCCGTCCTGCAGGTGCTGCCACTGTACGTACGGCATGGGTCCCACGTGATCGGTGAGCGGCGCTCCGGAGCGGCGCAGCGGCGCGAGTGTAGGTTCCGCGGCGGCGGTGTCGCCGCTCCAGCACATCGCCGACACGAGCACCGGGCGTCCATGCCATGCCGCATCGAGGAACGGCAGCGGCGGCGCACAGGTGAGCACTGCCATGCCGCAGTAATCGTCGGGCGCTTCGAGCGCGAAGTCCCGGAAGTCGCGCAGTGCCGCGCGGGCCTCGGCAGCGGGCCGCACCACCACCCCCGCAAACACCTGCCGCAGCGGATGCAGCCGGAACTCGAGGCCCGTAACGACGCCGATCCGGCCGCCGCCGCCGCGCACGGCGTAGAACAGCTCTTCATGCTCATCGGCACAGGCCCGCACGCAACGTCCGTCGGCCAGCACCATGCTCACGGCGTTCAGATTGTCGATCGCGAGTCCGTGCCGGCGCATCAGCCAGCCCGCCCCGCCACCGAGCGTGAAGCCGCCGACCCCGGTGCCGGACACCATGCCGCCGGTGGTCGCGAGGCCATGCTGCGCCGTCGCCACATCGACGTCGTGCCACAGGGCGCCGCCCTGCACCACGGCCGTCTGCGCGGCGGGGTTCACGGTCACCTCGCGCATGCGCGAGAGGTCGATGAGCAGCGCGCCGTCGACCAGCGAGCGACCCGCGACGTTGTGCCCTCCGCCTCGGACCGTCACCGGCGCCCCCTGCTCTGCGGCGATGCGCACCGTGAGCGCGCAGTCCTCGGCGTCGGCGCACTGCACGATGGCGCCGGGGTGCCGGTCGATGGCGGCATTCCACACACGCCGCGCTGCAGCGTAAGCCGCATCTCCCGGGCGCAGTACGGCGCCGCGCACCCGCCGGGCCAGCACCGCGGCCGTGGACGACACAGCCGGATGGATCTCGTGAGACATGGACTTCTCCCCGCTGAGGTTGCCGGGGCTACCTTAATACAACCCGGGCCTCGCCGGACCAACCCTCACAATTTCCTCACTCATGGCGTACTGACTTCGCGCCCTGCCGCACCTAGTGTCAGTACGCGGCTCGAGAGGCCGCCAACCATCACTCAACATCGGGAGAAACCCATCATGCTTCGCAACTCAATGACCCTCTATGCGGGTCTCGGTATCGTCGGTCTCATGGCTGCCGGCCAGGCGGTCGCCGGCTGCAGGATCCCCACGTCAGGCTACTCGCAGGCATCGGGCCGCTCCGCCCCCTCCGCCTACCAGGGGGGCGGCGCCTTCATACGCACCGCCTATGAGTCCGGCGATCAGGGCAATCAGCAGGCGGCGATCGTCGGACTGTGGAAGTTCGAGATGAAGGTCAATGGCAACATCATCGACTTCGGCACCGTGGAATGGCACGACGACGGCACGGAAATGACGATTTCCGGCGGCCGCAACCCCTCGGACGGTGACACCTGCATGGGCGCCTGGCAGCAGGTCGGCTGGTCGAAGTTCAAGCTCAACCACATCGCCATGGCTTACGCGGGTGGCGCCTACCTGGGCGTTGCGCACTTTCACGAGCTGATCACCGTCGACCCGACCGGCCAGTCCTACTCCGGCACCTTCACGATCGAGCAGTTCGCCGACAGCACGAGCGACCCGTTCAATGAGAGCGGCGCGCCGCTTGCGACGGTCGGCGGGACCGTCACGGCAACCCGCGTGACCCCGGGCAACTGAAGCCCTCGCCCCTTCTCCTGCGCGCCGGCAGCTGTACCGGCGCGCAGGAGGTTCCGCCCACCCGGCGGCGCTGCTAACCTTGAGGGTGAGATGGCGCCGGCCGACCAGCACTCGCATCACCACCATTCGCACGAGCATGGGCACGGGCACGGGCACGCGCACGACCACCACCATCACGGGGCGGCCGCGAGCGAGCGGCGGCTGGTCACGGCCCTCTCGATCCTCGGGCTCTTCACGCTGATCGAGGCTGCCGGCGGCTACTTCGCCAACTCGATCGCGCTGCTGGCCGAGGCCGCGCACATGCTGGCCGATTCGGCCTCCCTGCTGCTCGCGATCGTCGCTATTCATGCCGCCCGCCGGCCAGCCAGCGCGCGGCGCACCTACGGTCACCGCCGCTACCAGACCCTCGCCGCCTTCGTCAACGGTCAGCTGCTGCTGCTGCTCACCGCCTGGGTGGTGTACGAGGCGCTGCAGCGCCTGATGAGCCCGCCGGCGGTGCACGGGCGGCTGATGCTCGCCATCGCTGTCATCGGCGGCGCGGCGAACCTGGGTGCGTTCCTCGCGCTCTCCGGAGGACACTCACTGAACGAGCGCAGCGCGCGGGCGCATGTGGTGAGCGATCTGCTCGGGTCGGCGGCGGCGAGTATCGCCGCCGTCCTGGTCCTCGCGCGCGGCTGGATCGCGGCGGACCCGCTCCTGTCACTGGTGGTCTCGGCGCTCATCGTCCGTTCCGCCTGGGCACTCACGCGCGAATCGGCGCACGTGCTGCTCGAAGGCGCTCCGCCCGGCTGCGACGAGCACGCCATCGAGGCGGAGCTCATGGGGCACGTGCCGGGCCTGCTCGGCGTGCACCACGTCCACGTCTGGTCGATGACCGGCGACCGTCCCACTGTCACCCTGCATGCGCACCTCGTCTCGGGCACCCGGCACGGCGAGGTGATCGCCGCGATTCACGCAAGGCTGGCGGAGCGGCTGCGTGTCGAGCACACGACCGTACAGGTCGAAGAGGAAGGCGACTGCGATACGCCGGACTGCGGACCCGACGAAGTGCGTCGCCACGGCTAGTCATCCCCGGTACGGAGAGTTCCATGGGCATCGCTCGAGCCGCCATTCCACTGTTGATGGGCACGCTCAGCGTCGTTGCGACTGCAGCGACGGCGACCGACGAGGCCCGCGACGCCACCGTGGCGATGGGCTTCGACACCAGGACACGCTGTCGGGACCTGTTGCAGGCGGACCCGCAGGACGGCACCGCCGCGCTGGTGCTGTTCGTGGTCGGTCCGACCGGCGTGCCCTCGCGTGCGTCCATAAAGTCCTCCTCGGGCTCGACGAGCCTCGATGCCGCGGCCGTCGACTGCGTGATGAGGCTGCGGTTTCTGCCGGTGGTGCATGCCGGGGATGGCAACGCGATCAGCTCGTGGCAGGAGATCGCCTGGAAGTGGGGACGATTCCACACGGACCCGGCAGCAGCCGCAGCAGCAGCCGCAGCAGCAGCCGCGGAGCCGCGCGCACCCGCCCCGGCAAATGCGCCGCCCCAGCCGGCGGCGAGCGCAGTTGCGCCCGCCGAGGCGCGCGTCTGCTTCGATGCAGCCGGCCGGCTCGCACAGGAGCCGGCCATCGTGCGCGCATCCGGCAGCGCGCAACTCGATGCGGCGGCGGTCAGCGCCGCACGGGCAGCGCTGCCGGGCAATTCGGGCGGCGGCTGCCTGCGCGTGCTCATCACCCGAGAGACTGCCGGCCACTGACGGTGGCAATCAGCCGGGTGCCGCGACTCGGGGAGATCCTCGCAAAGCTCGAGTCCTTCTACGGCACGCAGAGTCCGCGCTGGCCCATTGACCCCTTTGAGTTCCTCGTGTGGTGGCACTGCGGATATCCGCCGAGCGAGGAGCGCTGCGCCCGTGGCTGGAGCGCGCTCACCGCCGCCTCTGCGGTGCGTCCCGGCGAGCTCCTCGCCAGAAGGACCGCGACCCTGGCGCGCGCGCTCGAGCCGGGCGGCATGCTGCCGGAGAGTCGCGCCGCGCACCTCAGGGAGATCGCCCGCCGCGTGCGCGCTGAGTTTGCCGGCAATCTGGCCGCGGCACTCGCCCGAATGCCGGAAGCCGCGGCCCGCAAGACGCTCCGCAGCTTTCACGGCATTGGCGTGCCGGGCGCCGAACGCATCCTGCTCTTTGCGGGGCTCGCTCCGATCGCGGCCGTCCCGTCCAACTGTCCTTACGTGGCGGTGCGCATTTCGTCCGGCCGCGAGCCGGCCCGCTACGACGCCGTCTATGCCAGGGCGCAGCAGTGGCTCGACTCCGAGCTGCCCGGGACTTCCGCGGCACGCCAGCGCGCCTATCTGCTGCTGCAGCGGCATGGGCAGCAGATCTGCCGGCCGGCAAAACCGCAATGCGGGAAATGCCCGGTCGCCTCCCAGTGCGTCTACGCCCGAAAGCGCGCGCGGCCGCCGGTGCAACGCCGCCAGTAGCGGCGCCGAGACCCCTTCCTGCGACTTCAGCCCATCAACAACACCCAGGCGATCCACAGCTGCATCGCGACACCGACCACGAACGACAGGGTGCGCACCCAGGGGACCGCCAGCGTATAGGCCGCGGCATGCACCACGCGCGCCCAGAAGTACACACAGGCCGCGGTCGCGATTGCCGGCTGATGGACACCCGCCGCCGCGGCGATCAACACCAGCGGCGCAAACACCACCAGGTTCTCGACCGCGTTGTAGTGCGCGGCTTTGAGCCGCTGCGCCCACTTCGCCAGCGGCTTGGGATTCTCCGGATACCCCACCGCATCGACGACGCCGCGGACCAGAATCTCGTTGAGAATGTAGGGTACCCATAGCAGGCCCGTCAGCACGCACACGAGCGCCAGGTACTTCAGCTCGATACTCATGGCTCATCCCCCCGATGGGCGGCGTGCAGCCGCCCTGTGGCACGGAGTGTACGCTGCGCGGATGCTTTAGACTCGCGCTCCATGACAGGAGCCGCCATGAACCGCTTTCCCGAAGACATCTTTACCGAGCAGAACGCCGCCGCCGACACGCTCGCAAATCTTGGGCCGCTGCGCCGGCTGGCGGGCATCTGGGAGAGCCAGGCAGGTATCGATGTCAACCCGAAGGCCGACGGACCGCAACGCCGTGAGTACGGCGAGCGCATCGAGCTGCAGCCGATCGACGCCCAGTCCAACGGCCCTCAGCTCTTCTACGGCTTGCGCTATCACACGCACATTCTCGCGCCCGGCGAGGATGCGACCTTTCACGATCAGATGGGCTACTGGCTGTGGGAGCCGGCGACCGGGCTGGTGCTGCAATCGCTGGCCATCCCGCGCGGCCAGGTGGCGCTCGCGGCCGGCCGCGCGACGCCGGATGCCGAGCGGCTGGTGCTGACCGCCGAGCGGGGTCAGACCGCGTACGGGATCTGCTCCACCGAGTTTCTGGAGTACGCCTTCCGGACCGACTCCTACCGGATCGAGGTGGTCTTCAATGGCGACGGCAGCTGGAGCTATGTGCAGGACACCATGCTCAAGGTGCGCGGACGCGCCGAGATCTTCCGGCACCGGGATTGCAATACGCTGGTAAAAGTGGCCGAGCCGACTCCGAATCCCCTGGCACTACTTAGATCGGCCTAAATTGCCTGCGGCAATTTAGGCGGACATTACTCCGTGGCCCGCCGGCAAAAAGCGTGGTTTTTGCCGGCTGGGCATCGGGGAGCAATTCAGGCGGACATTACTCCGTGGATCGCCGGCTCCGTGGATCCCGCTACCCCGGCGGGGTGGAGCCCGTGAAGCGGATCGCGGTGGCGCCGCTGATGGGCCCGACGGTCGCCTGGTCGCTCACGTAGAGATCGACCGCACGCTCGAAGCGCAGGTCTCCCTGGATCACGGCCCCGGGCCCGATCACCACGCGCGGCTTGCGCGTCCCCCAGCTGAAGAGCCCCGGGCTGCCGTGCCTCATGATGATGCCGCCCTCGACGTGCGAGTTGCCGCGCACGTCGATGTCGCCGTCGACGGTGCGCAGGCCGCCGGCGACGTGCGCATCGCTGAGCTCGATACGGCCGTTGACATTGGAGAGAACGCCGCCGACGTCGGCGCCGACCTTGAGCGTCATGGCGCCGTTGACGGTGGAGGCTGCGTGCGCCACGTGCGCGCCGTCGCCGAGAGTGATCGCTCCGTTGACGGTCGTGACGCTGTCGGCCGTCGCATGGGCGCCGAGGGCGATCGAGCCGTTCACGGTGCTCGCGCTGGCGACCACCGCGTTCTCATCGACGTGAATCGAGCCGTTGACGGTACCGAGACCGCCACTGTGACTCCCGGCCGGTACGTGGATGGATCCGTTGACGGTGTTCGCGCCGCTGTCGCCGGCCGTGACATCGCCCGGCATGTTGTAGCAGCCCGCGAGCAGCATGAGCGCCGCAAAAGCATGGTATCGCCGCACGTCGTTTCTCCTGCGCAGTGTGGCGGCGATTTTACACCCGCGGGCGCCGGGCAGCCGCGGGGACCGGCGGAGAAAGCGTCAGGCTGCCCCGGCGCTGCGCCCGGGGACGGACCTGAGAGCGCGATAGCGCCCGGTCGGGGACAGCTCCTCGCTGCGCGCCTGCGTCGTCCACAAGGCATTGCGCCGTGCAACGAACGAGCTCTTCGACAGCTGCTCGAGCGAGCTCGCCCTGGCGAACAGGAACCCCTGGCCGGCGACGCAGCCCAGCGCCAGGAGCGCAGCGACCTGCGGCTCGAGCTCGATGCCCTCGGCCACGGTCTCGAGCCCGAGGGTCTCGCCGAGGGTGACCACCGCGCGAGCCAGCTCCGGCCCGTTGTCGGAGTTGGTGAGACTGCTCACGAAGGATCGATCGATCTTGAGGATGTCGATCGGGAAGCGGTGCAGGTAGGAGAGCGAGGAGTAACCGGTGCCGAAGTCGTCGATCGCCAGCCGCACGCCGAGCGCCTTGAGGCGGTGGAAGCGCTCGAGGTTCGCGTCGGTATTGGACATGATCGTGCTCTCGGTGAGCTCGATCACCAGATTCCCGGGCTCGAGGCCCGATTCGGCCAGCGCCTGCGCCACGTCGTGCGAGAGCTCGCCGTGCTGCAGATGGCGCCCGGAAATGTTGACCGCCAGGCGCAACCCGGCCCCGCCCGCGACCGAGCGACGCCACATACACATGTCACGGCATGCCTGGCGCAGCACCCAGCGGCCGAGGCGCGCGATCTGTCCGCACTCCTCGACCACCTGGATGAAGCGTCCCGGCATCAGCACACCCGCTTCCGGGTGACGCCAGCGCACCAGCGCTTCGACGCCGAGGAGGCTGCGCGTGCCGAGGTCCACGATCGGCTGGTACTCGAGGAAGAATTCCTGCTCGGCCAGGGCGCGCGAGATGTCCGCCTCGAGACGCAGGCGCTCGTGCAGCATCGCCTGCATCTGCGGCTGGAAGGTGACGTGGCGGTTCTTGCCGGCGGCCTTGGCGTGATACATGGCGATGTCGGCGTTGCTGAGCAGCGCCTCGGCTCCCGCCTCGGCGGCGGAGATCGCCACGCCGACACTCGCGCCGACGCGCACCTCGCGTCCATCCAGCTGGAACGGGTGATTGAGCGCTTCGATGAGCGAGTCGGCCACCCGTCCAACCTCGCTCAGCCGCTCGATGCCCTCCATGAGCACCGCGAACTCATCGCCCCCGAGCCGCGCCACGGTGTCCGAGGCGCGCGTCGTCTGGACGATGCGCTGCGCGACCGCCTGCAGCAGCCGGTCGCCGGCGTCATGGCCCAGTGAATCGTTGATGTTCTTGAAGTTGTCGAGGTCGAGGAACATGACCGCCACGGCGCTCTGGCCGCATTGCGCGAGGGTGAGCGCGTGCTGCACGCGGTCGCGGAAGAGGTTGCGGTTGGCGAGCAGCGTCAGCGGATCGTGGAAGGCCAGCTGACGCAGCTGCTCTTCCAGCGCCTTGCGCTCGCTGATGTCGCGGAAATTGAGCGCCAGGCCGCTCACCGCCGGGTCCTCGGTCAGATTGCTGCCGACCGTCTCGACCACGTAGCTCTTGGCGCCGCGCTCGACGCGCAGCTCCACCGGACCCACGGTGCCGGCGGGCGTCGCGGTCACCTCGGCGAGGAACGCGCGCAGCTTCTCCGCGTCCTCACCCGACCAGAGCTCCGGCAGGCTCCTGCCGATGATGTCCGCGGGCTTCAGGCCCAGGGTGCGTTCCGATGCGGGCGAGGCGAAGCGCAGCACGCCATCGGGCGCGACGATCATGATGACGTCGGAGGCGTTGGCGATGAGGGAGGCGTAGCGGTCCTCGACGCGGCGCGCCGCGAGCCGCTCGCGCACCAGCGCGTCCGCCCGCAGCACCACGCTCTGGCGCACCATCAGCAGCAGCGTCAGGGCGAACACCAGCATGGTCATGACGTTCGCCGCGCCGCTGATGTCGCCACGGCTCAGGTAAACCAGCACCAGGAACGCGGCCAGCATCGCGGCGTACGGCAGTGCGCGCGCCAGCGCGTCGGGACTGTTGGATCGCACCCGCGCCGGCGCCGCCATCGAGCGCAGCTGCTGCCAGCCGGCCGCCACGATCGGTACGTAGCAGGTGAGGTACATGACGTCCTGGAAGTCGCCCGGCAGGTAATAGCCGCGCACCTTGGCGAGCGACCAGGCGATATCGCCGACGAACAGGATGACGAAACCGGTGAGCAGCAGCAGCGGCACGCTCCAGCCGCCGGCGTTTCCCGAGCCGGTCAGCAGCAGCACGCCGAGCATGAGCAGCAGGATGCAGTCGAGGGTCACGTACGCCTGGCTCAGCACCTCCTTGAGGAGGTCCATTTCGGCGCTCGAGGCGGACGGGCGGATCACCAGGAACCAGAAGAAGGCGCCGAAGCCGACCGCGAAGATGGTCGCGTCCATCGAGAGCTGCACCCACGGCACACGCACCGCGGCGGCACGGATCAGGTACACCGCTGCGGCCGCCAGCGCCACGTACCAGCTGCAGTAGAAGAAGTCGGCCGGACCGGGGAAGGGGTCGTGATCGAAGAGCCAGGAGGTAGCGCCGATGACGTCACCGCAGGCATAGAGCCCGAGGGCGACCGCGAGCCAGCCCCAGGCGCGGCGCAGCGGACCGGGCTCCGCCCGGCGCGCCGTGATTGCGCAGACGACTATGGCGGAGATCGCGGCCGGCAGCCACGAAATGAGTCCGACGTAATGGGTGATCTTTGGGCCGCCGAGGCCCGCGAGCATCCAGGTAGACGCGGCGGCGGCGTACACCATCATGACGGCGAAGAGCCGCCCCACCCGGCGCGCGGAGGTCGCCACGCCGCTCGAATCGATACCAGCCGAGTGTACGGGTATTGCTACGGTGTCCACTGGGTCTTGCTGTTTGCCAAATCCGCCGGGCGCGACCTCACCGCCTCCCTTCGGAGAGTCGGCCGCGCCCGGTCAAATTTGAGGCTAAATCGCTGCGCCGGCTAGGAATTAATCCCGCCGCGTGACGCAGTTCTCTGACGACATAAGAGAACTGGGCACTCGGTCCAGATTTGGCCGTGCCATGATCGGCAACCACCAACCGAGGAGCCGTCCATGCGCAGAAGCCCCGGCGTCACGAGGCGCAGATTCCTTGCCGTGGGCGCGGCGAGCGGCATCGGCACCCTGCTCGCCCGCACCGCGGGCGGCCGCGATCCGCAAGCCCCCGGCACTGAGCCGCAGCACAGCGCGCCTGCCGGCAGCCCCAGCGCCCCGAGCGTCACCGCCCCGACCAGCTCGGCGCGCCTCATTGCCAAGGCGATCCCGGCAACCGGCGAGTGGCTGCCGGCGATCGGCATCGGCACCGATTCCTTCAGGAAAGGAGTGCGCGAGGAAATCCGTGCAGAGCTCAAGCGCATGCACGAGCTCGGCGCCGCCGTCATCGACACCGCCGCCGCCTACGGCGACAGCGAGGCGCTGATCGGCGAGGCGCTCGAGAGTCTCGGCATTCGCGACCGCATGTTCCTCGCCACCAAGCTCGTCGGCAGCAGCACCTTCGGGCCTGCGGGGACCGAGAGCCTCGCGCGTTCCCTCGAGCGGCTGAAGACGGGACGAGTCGACCTGCTGCAGGTACACAACCTCAACGGCGTCGCCGAGCTCATTCCGCACCTTCAGGAGTGGAAAAGGTCGGGCCGCATCCGCTACTTCGGCGTCACCACCTCGCGGGGCAGCCAGCACGCCGAGCTGGCCGAGGTGATGCGCACCTATCGGCTCGACTTCGTCCAGGTCGACTACTCGATCGCCAACCGCGCGGCGGCCGAGACCATTCTGCCGCTCGCGCTCGAGCACCGCATCGCGGTGCTGGTGAACCTGCCCTTCGGTCGCGCCTCCCTCTTCCACGAGGCAGCGGGCCGGGCACTGCCTGCGTGGGCGGCAGACATCGACGTCACCAGCTGGGCGCAGTATTTCCTCAAGTACGTCATCTCGCATCCCGCGGTGACCTGCGCGATCCCCGGATCGACCAGTCTTGCGCACCTCGAGGACAACCAGGCGGCCGGCCGCGGCCGCCTGCCCGACGGCGCGATGCGGCGCAAGATGGAGGATTACTGGGACCGGCGGCCGGCGGAGTAATGTCCGCTCAAGTCGCTCTCTGCTGCACAGCCGGCAAGAGTCACGCCTCTTGCCGGCGGTCTACGAAGTAATGTCTGCTGAAATCGCCCCCCGCTGCACAGCCGGCAAAAGTCACGCCTTTTGCCGGCGGCCCACGAAGTAATGTCTGCTGAAATCGCTTCCTGCGATTTCAGCCAATTAGCTAAGGATATTTGTGCTCGACCGCGCCGCGCACCGGCTGTGTGTCGTACACCAGCACGATCGACTCGATGTGGCCCGTGGCGCGGTCGAAGTTGAATACGTCGGCGCACTCGAAGGCCACGTGCGTGCCGTCCCTGAGCGTCCAGTCATAGAGATAATAGGCGACCGCGCGCAGATGTCCCTCGGCACTCACGAGCACGTCGTGCACCGTGAGCTTCGAGCCCCTGGACGCCGCTGCTACTTTGGCTACGAATTCGCGCACCGGGAGCTTGCCGAGGAACGGCGAACGCACCCAGCCGCCGGGAATGAACAGCGCCGCCGCCCGATCGGCATCCCCCGCCTCGAGAGCGGCCAGGTATTTGCGTACGGCTTGCTGCATAGAGCCCCCTGCTTCATTTGACGGTCGCGACGGCCGCCTTGCAGGCGACCTCATCCTGCGATCCCGTGCCGCCCGAGCAGCCGATGGCGCCGATCAGCTTGCCGTTCTCGACGATCGGAATGCCACCGCGCGAGCCGATCATCCCGTCGAGTGTCATGACGTAGAGGCTGCCCTTTTCCTGGATGCCGCTCTCGAAGACCCGGGTCTCGCGGCGATACTGCGCAGAAGCACGTGCCTTGTGCTCGGCAACCGAAATCGACGCGAGCTGCGCGCCATCCATGCGCTGCAGTGCAACCAGGTTGCCCCCCGAGTCGACCACCGCTACCACCAGCTTCCAGTCGTGCTTGCGGGCTTCGGCTGCCGCGACTCCGATCAGCGCCTCGGCACGCGCCAGCGAGATCGGTGCGCCATAGGGGATGTCGAAAGGCATCTTCTCGGGCACGGTGTCGAGCGGGTTCGCCGCCGGCGCCGCCGCAGACTGCTGAGCGCCGCTCGAGGTCGCGAGGGCCGCGGCGGCGGCGAGCGTAAGCAGGGTCAGCACGGGCTTGAAGGGCATGGGCTTTAGCTCCTTGTTCTTTGCGGACGGCCCCTATCTTAGCGCTGCGGCTGCTCCGCGGGCGCCGAAAGATCAGTGTACCCTGAGGCGAGTACCCCGGGGACTCGTGTGACTACATGACTGAGATGACACAACTGCACATCGGTTTCATCGGGCTCGGTCACGTCGGTGGAGCGCTCGCCGGCAACCTGCTCGACCACGGCGTCCAGCTCACCGTGCGCGACCTCGATGCCGAGCGCGTGGCAGCCTTCACCGCCCGTGGCGCGCGGTCCGCCTCATCGCCCCGCGAGCTGGCGCAGCGCGTCGATCTGGTCATCACCTGCCTGCCCTCGCCGGCCATCTCCGCCGCCGTCATGGAAGCGCCCGATGGGGTGCTCGCCGGCCTCGCCCCGGGCAAAGTCTGGCTCGAGATGAGCACCACGGAGGCCGCCGAGGCACGGCGTCTCGCCGCGCGCGTCGAGGCGCTCGGCGCCACGGCGCTCGACTGCCCGGTCTCCGGCGGCTGCCATCGGGCCGCCACCGGCAACATCTCGATCTTCGCGGGCGGCACGCGCGCGGCCTTCGAGCGCGTGCTGCCGGTGCTCAGGATTCTCGGACGCCGCATCCTGCACACCGGCCCCGTGGGCTCGGCATCGGTCCTCAAGGTCATCACCAATTATCTGTGCACCGTGCACCTGGCGGCGCTGGCCGAGGCGCTCACCGTCGCCAGGGTCGTCGGACTCGACCTCAACATGACCTACGAAGGGATCCGCATCTCCTCGGGCAACTCCTTCGTGCACGAGACCGAATCGCAGGTGATCCTCAACGGCAGCCGGGACATCCAGTTCACCATGGACCTCGTCATCAAGGACGTGGGTCTGTTCGACGCTCTGGCGCGCGAGCGCGGCGTGCCGCTCGAGCTGTCGCCACTGGTGCTCGCGCTGTTCGAGGACGGCGCGCGCCGCTACGGGCCGCGCGAGCATTCGCCCAACATCATCCGCCGGCTGGAGGAAGCCTGCGGCGTGCGGGTGCTGGGCGAGGGTTTCCCGGCGCAGATCGTCGACGACGAGCCCGGGGCCCTGGGTGCCGAAGTGCTGCCGCGCGCACGCGCCGCCCCCGCCTGAGAGCGGGAGCCTTTATGTCGGGGGCGTGATATAAAACATCGTGCCCCTGATCGAAAAGCGCTCGATCGACTACGTGCCGCTCGCCGAGCGTCACGGCAAGGTGTGGCATCTGTGGCCCGTGTGGTTCTCCGGCGATGCTCACCTCGCGACCCTTGCGGTGGGGGTGATCGGCATCAGCCTCGGCGGCAACCTGCTGTGGACCTCGGTGGCCGTGCTGCTGGGATGCGCGCTCGGCACCTTCTTCATGGCCTTCCACTCCACGCAGGGACCGCAGCTCGGCCTGCCGCAGATGATCCAGTCGCGGCCGCAATTCGGCTACACCGGTGCGCTGCTGGTGTGGGTGGTCGCCATGATCGCCTACGTCGGCTACAACGCCTTCAACCAGGTGCTGGCGGCGCAGGCCCTGCACCAGATCACCCCCGCGGTGGCGGCGACTTCCCCGGCCGCCATCACGCTGTTCGCGCTGCTGGCGCTGAGCCTGGCTGCCGTCGGCTATGACCAGATCCACCGCGCGCAGCGTTGGTTCGCATACCTGATGATCGCGCTCCTCACGGTCTTCTCCCTCGGCGCGCTGCTCACGCTGCGCTTCCCGGCAGCTCAGTGGGACGTGGGCGGCCTGCGTGCCGTGCCCTTCCTGGCCCAGCTGTTCGCCGCGGCCTCCTACCAGCTCAGCTGGTCCATCTACGTGTCGGACTATTCCCGCTATCTGCCGCGTGACGTCGGAGTACGCGAGTCGTTCTGGTGGACCTATGTCGGTGCCTTCGTCGGCGGCGCGTGGATGATGCTGGTGGGCACGGTGGCGGCCGCCGCGGCACCGCGGCTCGACGTGGCCGCGGCGATGCAGGGGGCTGCCGATCGCGTCATGCCGGGACTCGGCAAGACGCTGCTCGCGGCGGCGCTGCTGGGGCTCGCCACCATCTCGGCGCTCAATTTCTACGGCGCCTCGCTCACGCTGCTGAGCGTCGCCGACACGGTGAGGCCGCTGCGCTGCACGGCCGGGAAGCGCCTGGCGAGCCTCGCCGCGGTGTTCGTGGCGAGTACGCTCCTCGCCCTCAACTCGTCCGGCAATTTCGTCAGCCGCTGGCAGGACCTGCTGTCGGTGCTGCTGTACCTCTTCACGCCCTGGACCGCGATCAACCTGGTGGACTTCTACCTGGTGCGCAAGGGTCACTATTCGATCCGCGAGATCTTCAACGCCCGCGGCATGTACGGCCGCTGGAACTGGCGCGGACTCGTGGCCTACCTCGTCGGCTTCATCGTCATGATTCCCTTCTTCAGCACCGACATCTACCTCGGTCCCGTGGCGCGCGCGCTCGGCAAGGCCGACATCGCCATGCTGATCGGACTGCCGGTCGCGGCCGGCGTATACCTGCTGGCCTGCCGCTCGATCGATCTCGAGTACGACCGGCGTCGGGCCGCCGCTGCCGACGTCGGACTCGACCCCGACGACCGCGTCGGTGCGGGCGCTCACTGAGAGGCAACGCCATGCCCAAGATCGTCGATCACGCCCAGCGCCGCGACGAGATCGCCCTGGTCGCCTGCCGGGTGGTCGCCATGCACGGCTTCGAGAGAGCGAGCATGGTACGCATCGCCCGCGAGGCGGGCTACACCACCGGCATGCTGGCGCATTACTTCGACAGCAAGCAGGACATCATCATCGCAGCCTTGCGGCTCATCCTGCGCCGCATCGAGGAGCGGCTGCTGCGGCCCGCGGGCCCCGCCACATCCCCCGACCTGCTGACTCTGCTGAGCGAGGCGCTGCCGGTCGATGAGCAGCGTCGCATCGAGTGCGCCTTCTGGACGGCCTTCTGGGGACAGGTGTCGGCGGACAAGCGCCTCAAGCGCATCAACGCCTGGGTACACCGCGAATACATGCGCCTGTTCGAGCGCTGCCTGGCGCGCTGCTGGCAGGAGTGGTCGAAGTGGCCTGCCGCCACCCGCGAGCCCGTGCTGCGCTCGCTCGTGACCTACATCAACGGCCTCACCGCCAGCGCGGTCGCCAACATCGGCGACTGGCCGGCGCGCACGCAGATCGGGCAGCTGCGGTTGCAGCTGACGCTGCTGCACCGCTGGGGCGAGGGCTCGGCGGGCGCAGCGGTCGCGCAGCGGGCGGCGGGCGACTGACGCCCGCCACTGCGGCGTCGATCCCGCGCGAATCAGGCTATCTGCCGGGCACCCTCGCCCGCTGCACGCCCACCGGCAAGGTGTCCGCGCGCCGCATCTCGGCATCCCCGAAGGCGGCCGGCTCGGTCAGGTAATCGAGCGCCATTTCGAAGGCGTCGTGCCCCCAGAAAACTTCCTTGCCCGTCACCAGCGCCGGCACGCCGAAGACCCCCTGCGAGATCGCCCATTCGGTGTTCGCGCGCAGGCGCTCCTTGACGGCGGGATCGCTCACCGCCCGCTCGGGATCGGCGACCCCGAGCTCGCGCGCCAGGGCGGCGATCACGGATGCGTCCGACACGTCACGCCCGTCGCGGAATACGGCATCGAGCACGGTACCCGCGGCACGCCGATCGCTCCCGGCGGCGATCACCAGCCGCAGCGCCGCCAGCGGGTTGAAGGGGTGCGCCGGGGGAAAGCGCATGGGCAGGCCGAGCCGCCGCGCGCGCCACAGGACGAAGCGGTAGGTGAAACGCCGCTTGGAGGGAATCTCCGCAGGCCCGATCTGCCCGAAGTGCGACAGCACTGCCGCGAGCAGCACCGGCAGGTACTCGACCTCGACGCCCGCCGGCAGCCGCTCGAGCTCGCGAAAGCCGAGGTACGCGAACGGCGAGATGATGTCGAACACCCAGGAGACCTTGACGCGCTCCGGCATGCCTACTCCCCCGAGACGCGCACGATGAGCTTGCCGAAGTTCGCTCCGTGCAGCAGGCCCATGAGGCCCCGCGGTGCGTTCTCCAGGCCCTCGATCACTTCCTCGCGGTAGCGGATGCGGCCCTCGCGCAGCCACCCCTGCATGTCCTCGCGGAATGCCGGGTAGCGGTCGTTGTGATCGAAGACGATGAATCCCTGGATCCTGATGCGCCGGCGCAGCACGCTGCTGAGGAGTGCCGGCGTGCGATCGACGCCCGCGGGCAGCTTCTCCAGGTTGTACCAGGCGATCAGGCCGCACAGCGGCACCCGCGCTCCCACGTTGAGCAGCGGCGCGACCGCGTACAGGACCGCCCCGCCGACGCTCTCGAAGTACACATCGACCCCCTTCGGACAGGCGGCCGCCAGGCGTTGCGCGAGATCGGCGCTGCGGTGGTCGATGCACGCATCGAAGCCGAGCGTGCCGACCGCGTAGTCGCACTTCTCGGCGCCTCCGGCCACACCCACGACGCGGCAGCCCTTGAGCCTGGCGATCTGCCCCACGACCGACCCCACGGCCCCGGTGGCTGCTCCCACCACCACCGTCTCGCCGGCGCGCGGCTGGCCGATATCGAGGAGCCCGACGTAGGCGGTGAGCCCCGGCATCCCGAGCACGCCGAGAGCATAGGAGGGGTGCGTCAGCGAGCGGTCGATGCGCAGCAGGTCCCGTCCGGCGGAGACTCCGTAGTCCTGCCAGCCGACGTTGGCGACCACCAGCTCCCCGACGGCAAATGCCGGATTGTTGGAGGCTTCCACCACGCTCACGGTCTGCCCCGCCATCGGCGCGCCGATCGCCACCGGCGCGACATAGGAGGGTGCATCGCTCATGCGGCCGCGCATGTAAGGATCGAGCGAGAGATAGCGCGTTCGCAGCAGCACTTCGCCCGCCGCCGGCGAGGGTGCGGCAACCTCCTCGAGCCGGAAGTCCTCCGCCGCCGGCTCACCCTGCGGCCGCCGCGCGAGCACGATCCGGCGGTTGACGGTATCGCTCACTGCATGAACTCCAGTTGCACCCCGGGCGGCGGCTGCGCATCGGGTGAGATAAAGAGGTCCGCGAGCAGCGTCGCAGCCGGCTCGACGGCGTAGCTGCCGAAGTCGCGCACGCCCGCCTCCCACAGCACGCTGTCATCGATGAAGAAGCGTCCGGTGCACTCGCGCGCGGGCCGGCACAGGATCGCGTGCGCCGCGTCGGCGACGATCTCGGGTTTGCGCGCGCGGCGCATCATGGCCGGGCCGCCGAGCGCGAATTCGACCGCCGCCGTGGCGATGACGGTGCGGGGCCAGAGCGCGTTGCAGGCGATGCCGGCGTCGCGGTACTCCTCCGCCATACCCAGCATGCACAGCGACATGCCGTACTTGGACAGCGAATAGGCCAGGTGCGGGGCGAACCAGCGGGCCTTCAATTCGAGCGGCGGCGACAGTGTCAGTACGTGCGGATTCGCGGCGCGCCTGAGGTATGGCAGGCAGGCGCGTGTGGTCACGAAGGTGCCGCGGGTATTGATCTGCTGGATGAGATCGTAGCGGCGCATCTCGATCCGCTCGGTGGAGCCGAGATTGATCGCGGAGGCGTTGTTGACGCAGATGTCGATGCCGCCGAAGCGCTCGGCGCAGGCCCGCGCAGCCGCCTCCACCGTTGCTTCCTCGCGCACGTCCACGACCAGCGGCAATGCCTGCCCGCCGGCGCGCTCGATCTCCGCCGCCGCCGTGTAGATGGTCCCGGCGAGCTTCGGGTGCGGCTCGGCGGTCTTGGCGGCCACGGCGATGTTGGCGCCGTCGCGCGCGGCGCGCACGGCGATCGCGAGGCCGATGCCGCGGCTCGCGCCCGTGATGAAGAGTGTCTTGCCTTTGAGACTCACGTTTCCCCCGCGCGCTGCGCAGCCTTGAGCTCGATGCGGTTGCCTTCCGGGTCCTCGAGATATAGCGACGGGCCCTCGCCTTCGGCGCCGTAGCGCGCCTGGGTCTCGCCGGCCGCCACTCCGCGTGCCTCGAGATGTGCGCGCAGAGCGCGCTCCTCGAACGGCGCGATGCTCAGGCAGAAGTGCTCGAGATTCGGTCCGCCGCTGCCGGCGGCGGCGCGGACACCGAGCGGACCATCGGCGGTCACGAGGTCGATCAGGCTGCGCCCCGCGCGCAATTGCGTGAGTCCAAGCGCCGGCTGCGCGCGCTCCACGGTACACCCGAGCGTGCCGCAGTAGAACTCGAGGGCCGCGCGCAGATCGCGCACCCGCAGCACGACATGATCCAGACCGACGATGGTGAACTGCGGCGCGCCCACCCCGCTGCGCTCCGCGCCCTCAGGACTTGTCCGCGTAATTCGCGGCGAGATAGTCGAGGATCTGCTGCGCCTCGGTATCGGTCACGGGCGCGCCGAAGCGATCGCGCATCTTCTGGATGATCTTGCCCCAGCCGGCGCGGTCCATGACAGGCGCGTTGCCTGGAATGTAGTCGAGACTGTGGCAGACCGCACAGCGCCCCTGCGCCAGATCACGACCCGGCGCGTCCTTGAGCCGCAGCGTCTCCTCGCCCGCGCGCGCGGCAAGCGCCGTGGCCGCCAGCACCAGACCCGCTGCGGCGACCCGCAGCCTCATGTGACCTCCAGGCTGACGTCCTGCACGATGTTGTCGTGATAGCCGGAGGGGTTGACGGTGAGCGTCTCTGGCTGGGTGGCGCCGTCACGGCTGCGCGCGCGCACGCTCAGCGCCACGGGTCCGCTCATCGAGGTATCGATGCGATAGCGAAACTCGCGCCACGCGAAGCGCCCGAGATCGCGTCCGAGCACCGCGGTCTGCCAGCTGCGCCGGCCGTCGGCGGAGATCTCCACCGAGGCGATTCCGGCGCCGCCGTCCCAGGCCTTGCCGGCAAGCTCCACGTGGGCGCCGCGCTTGAGCTGCGCGCCCGAAACGTGGCTGGTGATGAGGGAATTCACCAGGATCTCGGTGATGGGTGTGGTTTCCGGGGTCTCCTGCGTACGGAAGCGATACCCGGGAAATTTTCCGGTCGGGATGCGGTAAGCGCTCTTCATCCAGAAGCCGTCGAAGGGCGCGGTCTCGATGCGGATCTCGGTCAGATGCTTCACCCAGTAGGTGCCGGTCCACCCGGGCACCACGAGCCGCGCCGGCGCCCCGTTCCAGTGCGGCAGCGCGCGGCCGTTCATCTCGGTGGCGATCAGGACGTTCTCATCCAGCGCGCGCTCGATCGGCAGGCTCTTGAGGAAATCCGGCGTCGCGGCCAGGACCGGCGCGTCGGCGCCGTTGAACACCACTTCGACGGCCCCGGCGGCGATCCCGGCGCGACTGAGAACGTCGCGCAGGCGTACCCCGCCCCACTCGGCGTTGCCCATCGCGCCATTGCCCCACTGCACTCCGGCGGCGCGCGGCGTGAAGAGGCCCCGGCGGTTGCCCGAGCACTGATTGACCGCGGCGATCTTCACGCGCTCGTAGTCATGGTGCAGATCCCGCAGCGTCAGGACCAGCGGCCGCTGCGCCCCGGCACCGCCCACGTGCAGCCGCCAGGTGTCGGCGTCGATCTCCGGTATCACGGCCAGGTGGTAGCGGACGAAGAACTCGTCGTTCCGCGTGAACTCGGGAACGAGACTCGCAAGGGGCGTCTCGAAATTCGGCGGCCGCCACGTGCGGCGGATCAGCGGCCTCTTTCCCGGCAGCGCGTCCAGGGCCTCCGCCGGGCCGGCCACGCCGGCGGCACGGGCTGCAGGCAGCGCGCCGCCGAGCAGCCAGCCGCCGGCAGCGGCCCGCAGCAGCTCACGGCGCGTCGCCATGCGGAACTCCTCCTGCTACGAGCAGGGCTTGCCGTGGTCGGGGCGTGCGCCCTGCGCCTTCGCCTGGGCTTCGGGCATGTATGAGCCCTGCTTGGTCTTGCCGTACCACCGGTCGCCCTGGCAGTGATAAACCTTCGAGGCGGTGTTGACCCACACCATGCCCGGTCCGCCGCCGGCAGCGGGCTGCGCAGCAGGGGTGGGGGGCGCCGCTTTGGCGGCGGGTGCCGCAGCAGCCGCCGGTGTCGCCGGCGCGGCTGGTGCGGGCGGAGCCGCGGCGGGTGCCGCAGCTGCCGGGGCCGCCGTGCCTGCCGGGGCAGACTTATTGATTCCTCCGTGGCCGCTACAGGCGCCGCGGCCGCCGTGCGGCGAGGTCGTGCCGTCCTTGCAGGTCACCGAGCCGCCGGAGGCCGGCGCCGCCGCGCTCTGGGCGGCGGTGAGGCCGGGAGCCGTGCCCAGCACGGCGGTCAAAAGCGCGCCGCAGATCAAAGCGCTTGATTTTCTCACGCTCATGTTTCTCCCTCCTGATGGGTCCGACTCCGGTCGGGCCGGCAGAATACCGCGATTCCCTCCGCTTGGGGTACGCGGCGCACACAGGTACGCTTGGGGCATGTCGGGACGCATTGCAGCACTGGCAGCCCTGATGCTGACGCTGGGCGTCGCGCCCTGCGCGCGCGCGGCCTGGATCGATCGCACCGAGGCGATCATGGGGACGCGCATCTACGTCGAGGTGTGGGCCGATGACACGGCCGCCGGGAATGCGGCGATCGATGCGGTGATGGCCGAGATGCGCCGCGTCGATGCGCTCATGAGCCACTACAAGCCCGACAGTGAGCTCTCTCAGATCAACGCGCGCGCTGCGGCGGAGCCGGTGAAGGTGAGCCCGGAGCTCTTCGACCTGATCCGGGTGTCGACTCACTTCTCGGAGATCACCCTGGGGGCCTTCGACATCACCTACGCGAGCGTCGGCTACCTTTATAACTATCCGCTGCACGAGCACCCGAACGAGGAGCAGATCAGGGCCGCCCTGCCTGCGGTCAACTGGCGCCATCTGGTGCTCGATGCCGAGCACCATACCGTGCGCTTCGCACACGCGGGGATGCGCATCGATCTCGGGGGAATCGGCAAGGGGTACGCGGTCGATCGCGGCGTGGCGCTGCTCAGGGCACGCGGCATCACCCACGCGATCGTCACCGCCGGCGGCGACAGTCGCCTGATCGGCGATCATCGCGGTCGTCCCTGGCTGGTATCCATCGCGCATCCCGACGAGCCGCACAATCCCGACAAGGTGGTGACGCGCATTCCCCTGAGCGATGCGGCCATCTCGACCTCGGGCGATTACGAGCGTTACTTCGACGAGGACGGCGTCCGCTATCACCACATCATCGACCCGCGCACCGGCCACTCGGCCACCCGGGTGCGCAGTGCCACCATCATCGGCCCGACGGCCACCGAGACCGACGGTCTGTCTAAGACCGCCTTCGTACTCGGCGCGGAAAAGACACTCGAGATCATCAACCGCATGCCCGACTTCGACGCGGTGTTCGTCACCCCGGACGGGCGGCTGCTCTACTCGAAAGGACTGCGCCCCCCGGCGCCGCGGCCGGCCGCGGCTCCGCCGGCCAATTCGCCGGCGGCGCACTGACGCCTGAGGCTGCTTATTGCGCCGCGCCGCCGTGCCGGGCGCGCAGCAAGGCATCGACCTCCTGCTCCGCGGCCAGCCAGTCGGCATCTTCGCTGCCGGGAGTGAACCCGCGCCTCTCGGCGCGCAGGTAAGCACTCTCGGCGATCATCGCCCGGCGTGCTTCCTCGGTGACGGTGGCGCTGCTGCCCGGGCGCTTGGCTCTGGCGGCAGCGGCGTCGGCAATGGGCACGGCGCGCGGGCGGCTCGGGGTCTCGGGTGTACGACGATTGGCCATGGGCTCCTCCTTGGCTTTTCGAGTCCACTCTACGCGCGCGCCGGGACCGTGCAAGCACGCTGGCATGACATTCGCGCTGACCGGCAGTGTCCGCTCACTGTCCGCTGTCCGCGGGCGGACACCCCGGGCCGCCTGCAGCCGGGCGGCCGGTGCGCGCTGCCGAGCGAAGATTTCCTGCGCATACAGACGCTTGAACGCGTCGCATGGCAGCTCTCAAACCCGTGGCACACGCCATGCACTCCAATGGACCATGAAGCTCGCCCAGCTGCGCAGGATCCCGGAGGCAGTCTCGGAAGCGGCGCGCATGCGCGGCACCGACGCCCAGGACACGCTGCGCCACACCGCGCCCGCACCACTCTGGCGACGGCCGCGCTGGATTCTCGCGGGCGCCGCGGGCTTCCTGGCGCTGCTGTTCGCCTGGCTGATCCACGGGTGGCTCACCACCGGACAGGTCGTCTCGCGCGAGCGGCTGCGCATCGCCGTGGTGAGTCGCGGGCACTTCGTACGCGACGTCGCCGCCGACGGCACGGTCGTCGCGGCGGTCAATCCGACGCTCTTCGCGATCGCGCCGGGCACCGTCACCTACGTCGCGCACGCCGGGGATGCCGTACACAGGAACCAGCTGCTCGCGACCCTCGACAGCCCCGAGCTCCGCAACGAATTCCAGCGCGAGCAGGCGACGCTCGATAGCCTGGATGCGGCGCTCCAGCATCAGCAGATCGAGATCCGCCGCCAGATGCTCACCAGCAAGCAGCAGTCCGACCTTGCCGAGGTGACGATCACGGCCGCCGAGCGCGAGCTCAAGCGCTCGGAGTGGGCCTGGGGCCTGCACGTCATCCCCGAACGCGACTATCGCCGCGCCATCGACGATGTCGCTACGGCGCGCCTCAATTTCGACCACGCCCGCGAGACTGCCGACCTCGAGCGCGACAGTCTGGCACTCGACCTGCGCACCAAGCGTCTCGAGCGCGATCGCCAGGCACTGGTCGTCGCCTCCCTGAGGCAGCGCGTCGAGCAGCTCAACGTACGTTCTCCGGTCGACGGCCAGGTGGCGAATCTGGCGCAGCCACAGAAGACCCTGGTGGCCGGCAACGCGCCGCTGCTCACAGTGGTGGACCTCTCGGCCTTCGAGATCGAGTTCCAGGTGGCCGAAACCTACGCCGGCGCCATCAAGCCCGGTATGGCCGCGGAGATCGCCCTCGACGGCCGCAGCGTCGCCGGCACCGTCACCGCCATCTCTCCGGAGGTACGCCAGAACCAGGTCACCGGCCGCGTCAAGTTCAACGGCGGCCAGCCACAGGGGCTGCGGCAAAACGAGCGCACCGCCGTGCGGATCGTGCTGGATGAGCGTGACAACGTGCTCAAGTTCGAGCGCGGCTCCTTCATCGACGAGACGACGCGCTCGCTCTACCTGGTGCGCGGCGGGCGCGCGGTGCGTGTGCCGGTGACGCTCGGTGCAGCCTCGGTCGGCGAGATCGAGGCGCTCAGCGGCCTCGCCGCCGGCGACCAGGTCGTGATCTCCGATATGCGCGATGCAAACCAGGCGGCCGAGGTCGCCATCTCACGTTGAAGCCCAACGAGGACAAGACGATGCTCAAGATGCAGGACATCAGCAAGATCTACCGCACCGATCTCATCGAGACCTACGCGCTGCGCAGCTTCTCGCTCGAGGTGAACGCCGGCGAATTCATCGCCGTTACCGGGCCTTCGGGGTCGGGCAAGACCACCTTCCTCAACGTCGCGGGGCTGCTGGAGGAATTCGACTCCGGCAGTTACCAGCTCGACGGCACCGACGTGCGCGCGCTCTCGGACGATGCGCGCTCGCGGCTGCGCAACCAGCGCATCGGCTTCATCTTCCAGAGCTTCAATCTGATCCCGGACCTCAATGTCCAGGACAACGTCGAGGTACCACTGCGCTATCGCGGCCTGAGCGCCGGCGACCGGCGCGAGCGCACCCAGAGCGCGCTCGAGCTCGTCGGCCTCGCTTCGCGCGCCCGCCACATGCCCGCGCAGCTCTCGGGCGGCCAGCAGCAGCGCGTCGCCATCGCGCGCGCCATCGCCGGCGACCCGGCGTTTCTGCTCGCAGACGAGCCCACCGGCAACCTCGACTCGCTCATGGCGCGCCAGGTGATGGATCTGCTCGAGCAGATCAACGACATGGGCACCACCATCCTGCTGGTCACCCACGACCCGGAGCTGGCGCGCCGCGCGCAAAGGAACGTGCACCTGATCGACGGCCAGATCTCCGACTTCCGCGCCTACGAGCCGCGCGCCACGGCCGCCGGCGGCAGCGACACGGCCGGCGCGGCGCTCGCCTAGGAGGCTCCATGCTCGGCTACTACCTGCGCCTGGCGCTGCGAAGCTTCGCGCGCACTCCCGGCATCAGCGCCCTGATGGTGCTCGCGATCGCGCTCGGCATCGCAGTCTGCATCATGACGCTCACCGTCTTTCACGCCATGTCGGGCAATCCGATCTGGTGGAAGAACGACCGGCTGTATGCGGTCACCATGGACAACTGGGACCCGAGCAACGCTTTCGACAAGCAGCATCCCGAGATGCCGCCGTTTCTCATGACCTACAAGGACGCGCGCTACGTCGCCGCCTCGAGCGTGCCCTCGCGCAAGGTCATCATGTATACGGTGGACGCCACCATCAGCGGGACGGGGACGGCGCCGCTGCGCACCGATACGCGCATGACCACCGGCGACTTCTTCGCCATGTTCGATGCGCCATTCCTCTACGGCGGCGGCTGGAGCGCCGCTGCCGAGGATCCGCCGCAGCCCAGCATCGTGCTGTCGCGCGAGACCAACGAGAAGCTGTTCGGCGGCGCCAACAGCGTCGGCCGCACGCTGCGCTGGAACGACCACGAGTTCCGCGTGGTGGGTGTGCTCGATGACTGGTTTCCGCGCCCGCGCTTCTACGACCTGATCGGCGGCGCCTTTCAGCCGCCCGACGCCGCCTACGTGCCCTTCGCCTGGGGGCCGGCCCTGTCGCTGCAGAGCAGCGGCGATACCGACTGCTGGAAGCCCGAGACCATCAACAACGAGCAGGATTTCCTCGCTTCCGACTGCGTGTGGGTGGAGACCTGGGTCGAATTGCCCGACGCCGCCACGCGCGAGCGCATGCAGACCGTGCTCGACAACTACTGGGCGGAGCAGCACCGCGCCGGGCGCTTTCCGCGCCCGCGCAACAATCGGCTCACCGACGTCGGCCAGTGGCTGCGCGACATGCGCGTCGTCGACAACGATAACCGCGTCCTGGTCGGGCTCGCGTTTGCATTCCTCGCCGTGTGCCTGATCAACACGGTGGGCCTGCTGCTCGCGAAATTCCTCAACGCCGCGACGGTGAGCGGCGTGCGGCGCGCGCTCGGTGCCAGCCGCCGGCAGATCTTCAGCCAGCACCTGGTGGAGGTGGCGATGCTGGCGGTGCTCGGGGCGGCGCTCGGCTGCCTGCTCGCCATGCTCGGGCTGGCCGCGGTCCATCACATGTACGCCGCCGCCCATCTCGGCCACCGCGGCGGCTACCAGGAGCTCACTCACTTCGACCGGGTCGGCGTCGTCTGGGCGATCGCGCTCGCCGTGATAGCGACGCTCGCGGCCGGCCTCTATCCCGCCTGGCGCGTCGGCCGCACGCCGCCCGCGGTCTACCTGAAGAGCCAGTAACAAGGAGCGACCATGAACCTGCACCTCCGTCCGATCCTCTCGGCGCTGCTGCGCAACCGCACCGGCGCGGTGCTCGTCGCCATGCAGGTCGCGATCGCCCTCGCGGTGCTGGTGAACGCGCTCTACATCGTCACTCAGCGCATGGAAAAAATGGGTCGTCCGACCGGTATGGACGTCGACAACATCTTCGTGGTGCAAAGCGCGGGCTTTACGGCGCACTTCGACCTCAAGTCCTCGATCCAGCAGGACCTCGCCTGGCTGCGCAGCCAGCCGGCAGTGATCGCGGCGAGCTCCTCCAGCGCCATCCCGCTGAGCGGCGGGGGCAGCGCGACGAGCCTCACCGTCGTGCCGGGCGACCGGACCAAGCACGACTCCTTCGGATACTTCGAGATCGACGAGCAGGGACTCGATGCCCTCGGCCTGCACCTCGTCGCGGGCCGCAACTTCCGCCGCGAGGAGGTCGAGCCGCCGATCACGGTGAATGACGCCGCGCGCTTCGTCGGCAACGTCATCCTGTCGCGCGCCGCGGCCAGGCAGCTCTTCGGCGATCAGAATCCGCTCGGCAAGCCGGTCTATGACTCCCTCAAGCAGCAGGCGACCGTCATCGGCATCGTCGACCCGGCGATGAACTCCTGGGTGGACAACGAGCACCCGGACTGGGTCTTCTACATGCCGCGCATCACCTCGGCACTCTACGGCGGCGTGCGCTACATCGTGCGCACCCGGCCCGGTGAGCGCGATGCCATGATCCGCCTCACGGAGGCGCACCTCACCGTCTCCAACCCGGATCGGGTCGTCCACTTCGTGCGCCCGATGAACTACTTCAGGGATCTGTCCTATCTGAGCGACCGCTCGATGGGCATCTATCTGCTGACCGTGACCGGACTCATGATCGCGGTCACCTGCCTCGGCATCTTCGCCCTCGCCACCTTCAACGTCGCGACCCGCACCAAGCAGATCGGCACGCGCCGTGCCGTCGGCGCGCGCCGCACCGACGTGGTGCGCTACTTCCTGGTCGAGAACGGCATGATCACCAGCGCCGGGGTCCTCGCCGGCTGTGCGCTGGCCCTGGCCACCGGCTACTACCTGTCCCTGCAGTACAGCCTGCCACGCCTGAATCTCTACTTCCTGGTGGGTGGGGTGCTGGTGCTGTGGGCCATCGGGCAGGCGGCCGCCTGGCAGCCGGCGCGGCGCGCTGCGGCGGTGCCGCCGTCGGTAGCGACCCGCACCGTGTAGGCGCGGGAACAGCGCCAGCGCCGCGGACGGCTGCACCCGGTGACAGCGCCGGAGGGGGTGTTAGGATCGGAGCGATGAGCGCAGCTGCACCCGGCTCACTCGATGCCAGCCTCGCCGGCCGCACCATCCTCGTCATCGACGACAGTGCGGCGGTACGTACCGCCTTCGAGGTGCTGCTGACGCTGCACGGCGCGCGGGTGCTGGCGGCCGGGACGCCGGACGCGGGCCTCGAGCTGTGTGCACGCGAGACGGTCGATCTGGTGATCCAGGACATGAACTTCCACCGCGAGGCGACCAGCGGCGCCGAGGGTATTCGCCTCTTCCGCGAGACCCGCGCCCGCCATCCGCGCCTGCCGATCATCCTGCTCACCGCCTGGACGCACCTCGAGACCGCAGTCGAGCTGGTCAAGGCCGGTGCCGCCGACTACGTCGCCAAACCCTGGGAGGATGCGCGCCTGCTCACCAGCGTGCGGAACCTCCTCGATCTGGCGAGCGCGCGCGCCGAGGCCGAGGCGCTGCGTACCAGGCAGCGCGAGGCGCGCGCGGGCCTCGCGGCGCGCTTCGATCTGCGCGGCGCCGTCTACGAGAGCGAGGCGATGCACGCCCTGGTCACCATGGCCACCCAGGTCGCGCACGCCGACGTGCCGGTGCTGATCACCGGGCCGAGCGGGGCGGGCAAGGAAGTGCTGGCCGACATCGTGCAGGCCAACTCCGAGCGCGTCGGCGAGCCCTACCTCAAGGTCAATCTCGGGGCGCTGCCCGAGGAGCTCATCGAGGCTGAGCTGTTCGGCACCGAGGCCGGCGCATTCACCGGAGCGCGTGCGCGCAGCGGGCGCTTCGAGGCCGCCGACGGCGGCACGCTGTTTCTGGACGAGCTCAGCACGCTGAGCGGCGGCGGCCAGGCGAAGCTGCTGCGCGTGCTGCAGACCGGGGAGTTCGAGCGACTCGGGTCGAACACCGTGCGCCGCAGCCGCGTGCGGGTGATCGCCGCCACCAACACCAACCTGCGACGGGCCATCCGCACCGGCGGTTTTCGCGAGGACCTGTTCTACCGCCTGAGCGTCATCGAGCTCGAAGTGCCGCCGCTCGCCGAGCGGCGCGACGATATCCTGCCGCTGGCGCGCCATTTCCTCGAGAGCGGCTTCACGCTGACGGAGGAGGCACAGGCGGCGCTGCTGCGCCACTCCTGGCCGGGGAACGTGCGCGAGCTGCAGAACGTGATGCGCCGGGCCGCCCTCCTCGCCGGCTCCGGCACGATCGGCGCCGCTGCTCTCAGTCTGCCGGCCGCCGCCGCGGCGGCCGCCGCCGGCGAGCCGGAGCCCGATCGCGCGGCGGTCGAAGCCGCACTCGAGCGCTGCCGCGGTGTGATCGCCCAGGCCGCACGTGACCTCGGGCTGTCGCGTCAGGCACTCTACCGCCGCATGGAGAAACTCGGATTGCGGACGGACGCCGCGCGGCCGCCGACGGGGAGCTGATGGCGCGGCGCTTCTCGCTGGTCGGCCGCCTCGGGGCGGTCGTGGTGCTCACGGCGGCACTCAGTGCGTGCGCGACCGCGGTGGCACGCCTGTGGCTGCCCGCGCTCCCCGCGGCACTCCTCGGATTTCTGCTGGCGCTCGCCCCCGCCCTGTGGCTCGCCCGGCGCGTGCCGCGCGACTGGCCGCACGTCCTGTCCGCGGTGCGCGACGGCATCGTCAGCCTCAAGGATCACGACTTCAGCGTCAGCATCGGTCCGTCGCGCGACCCGCAGCTCGAGGCGCTGGTCGAGGCCTACAACTCCCTGGGCGACCTGTTGCGGCGCGAGCGGCTCGATCTGTATCAGCGCGAGCTGCTGCTCGACACCGTCATCCAGACCACGCCGCTCGCGATGGTGCTGACCGAGGACGGCGGCCGGATCGTCTACGCCAACGTCGCCGGACGCCAGCTGCTGCGCGACGGGCATCGCCTCGAGGGCCTGGAGTTCGCCGCGGTGCTGCAGGATGCGCCCGCAGCACTGCGCACTGCGCTCGGCGGGGGCACCGACACGCTGTTCACCATGGAGGTCGGCGGCGAGTCGCAGGTCTACCACCTCTCGCAACGAGGGTTCCTGCTGAATGCCCGCCCGCACCGCCTGGTGCTGCTGAAGCAGCTCACCCGCGAGCTGGCCGCCCAGGAAGTGGCGGTGTGGAAGAAGGTGATCCGCGTCATCGGACACGAGCTCAACAACTCCCTCGCCCCCATCAGCTCGCTCGCGCACTCAGGCAGGCTGCTGGCGGCCGGCACCGCCGATGAGCGCCTGGCGCGCATCTTCGACACCATCGGCGAGCGCGCCGCGCACCTAGCGACCTTCATCGACGGTTACGCGCGCTTTGCGAAGCTCCCGCGTCCGCAGCCGGCGGCCGTTGCCTGGGCACCGTTCCTCGCCCGCCTCGAGGGCACGACCGGCTTTCAGGTGCTGGAGCCGCTGCCGCAGCAGTCCGGGCACTTCGATGCCCGGCAGCTCGAGCAGGTCATGATCAATCTGCTGAAGAATGCGGCCGAGTCGGGGTCGCCCCCGGGGGAGATCACGGTCGCCGTGCAGCACGCGGCACCCGGGTTCCGCATCGAGGTCGCCGACCGCGGCACGGGGCTCTCGGCCGAGGCACTGCGCGATGCGCTGCTGCCCTTCTATTCCACCAAACCGACCGGTACCGGCTTAGGCCTCACGCTGTGCCGCGAGATTGTCGAGGCGCACGGCGGGCGCCTGAGCCTCGCGAACCGCGCCGGCGGTGGCGCGCTGGTCGCGCTGTGGCTGCCGTGACCGCCGCGGGAGCCGAGGCGGGCGCTTGCGCTCCGAGGTGCAGGTCCTCGAGGTACTTGCGGAATCGCTTGCCCAGGGCAGGATGCCCGAGCGCGTACTCGACGGTGGCCTGCAGATAGCCGAGCTTGTTGCCGCAGTCGTAGCGCTTGCCGCTGAAGCGATAGGCGTACACCGCCTCCTCGCGCATCAGCGCCGCAATACCGTCGGTGAGCTGGATCTCCCCGCCGGTGCCGCGACCGAGTCTCTCCAGGTGCTCGAAGATCGCCGGGGTCAGCACATAGCGGCCGACCACGGCGAGCGTCGAGGGGGCGACGGCGGGCTTGGGCTTCTCGACGATGCTGCGCACCCGGCTGGTGTCGGCCTTGTCACCCTCGACCGCGACGATGCCGTACTTCTCGGTATCGCGGCGGGCGACCGCCTCGACCCCGAGAACGCTCGCGCGCTTGGCCTCGTAGACTCCCGCCATCTGCTCGAGAACCGCGACGTCGCTCTTGATCAGATCGTCCGCCAGGTGCACGAAGAAGGGCTCGGCGCCGACGGCCGGCTGGGCGCACAGCACCGCGTGCCCCAGGCCCAGGGGCGCGGCCTGGCGGATGTAGATGCACGAGGCGTAGGAAGGCAGCACGCTGCGCAGCGTCTTCAGCAGATCGCTCTTCCCCTGCGCGGTCAGCAGATGCTCGAGCTCCTGGTCGCTGTCGAAGTGATCCTCGATGGCGCGCTTGGAGGCCCCGGTGATGAACACCAGGCGCCGTGCCCCGGCTGCGAGCGCTTCCTCCACCGCATACTGGATGAGCGGCTTGTCGACCACCGGCAGCATCTCTTTCGGGCTCGCCTTGGTCGCCGGCAGGAAGCGCGTTCCGCGTCCGGCGACCGGAAACACCGCGGTGCGGATCACCGGCTTGGAAACTGGCATCGGGAGCTTCTCCTCACGAGGGGCGCACGCGCTGATCGGCGCGCTCGGCCCACTTGAACACGGCGGGCTGCAGGCTGTCCCAGCTGCGGCACTTGGGGCAATGCCAGTACCAGCCGACGCTGATCAGGCCGCAGTCCTCACACTGGTATCGGCCTCCGGCTTCCCCGATGCGCGCGAGCAGGACACTCAGGGAAGCGGCGTCGGCCGGCGACTGCACTCCGGAGCCGAGCTCCGCGGCAATGCCCGGCAGCTGCGCCACCTCGCTCCCCGGCGCGGCGGTCGCCAGCAGCCAGGCGAGCTGCCGCGGGGTCACGCGGCCGCTCTGGCTCAGCCGCCTGCCGAGCTCCTGCAATACGCCGGCACCGCCGCCGGCGCCGGCCATGGCGAGTACCGGCGGGATGATCTCGAGCGCCAGCCCCGGCGCCATCTCCAGCGCCTGCAGATAGAGCAGCAGCGCACCGGCGCTGTCGCCGCTGCGCTCGGCGAGCCGCGCAGTGAGGATGTCGGCACGCGGCAGCTCGCTCTGGTGCGTGCGCGCCTGGCGCAACAGTGTGCGCGCACGCTCGGCGTCACCCTGCAGCAGCGCGTGCTCGGCGAGCTCGCACAGGTAGTGCGCCGCCACCCGGCGGCGCTCGAGCTGCACCGGAGCCGGCAGCGCGTGGAAGATCTTGAGCGCCTTGGCCCAGTCGCCCTGCGACTCGTAAATGCGCACCAGGTGATCGAGTGCGGCGTTACGGTACTCGCGCGAAGCGGTGAGCTCCTCCAGCACCTGCTCGGCGCGATCCATGAGGCCCGCGCTCAGGTAATCGAGGGCCAGCGCGAAGGCGGCCTTGTCGCGCAGAGTCGCACCGCCCTGCTCGCGCAGCCGCGAGTGGATGGCGATGGCGCGATCCACCTCGCCGCGGCGCCGGAACAGACTGCCGAGCGCGAACTGGATTTCCGCGGCATCGCCGTCGGCCTCGGCCATGCGCGCGAAGATCTCCGCCGCGTGATCGAAGCGATCGTTGATCAGGTGGTCGAGCCCGACGTAGTAGTCACGCGGCAGCCGCACGGTGCGCGCGGCGCCGTTGCGCCGGCCGAGAAACCACGCCGCCAGTCCCACCAGAATGAAGGCCAGCGCCAGAAAGAGAGGAGGCAGCTCGAACACGGGTCAGACGATAGCAGGTCTGCGTTCGAATCCTCAGTCGCGGATAGGCCGGCCGGCGCCGTCGTTGACGCGCTCGCGCAGGTCCTTGCCCGGCTTGAAGTGCGGCACGTGTTTGCCCGAGAGCGCCACCGCCTCGCCGGTCTTCGGGTTGCGTCCCTGGCGCGGCGGGCGGAAGTGCAGCGAGAAGCTGCCGAAACCCCGGATCTCTATGCGCTCTCCCTGCGAGAGCGCATCGCTCATGATCTCGAGGATCTGCTTCAGCGCCAGCTCGACGTCCTTCGCCGGCAGGTGCTTCTGCTTGGCAGTGATGATCTCGATGAGCTCGGACTTCGTCATGGCGATTCAGTTACCGCGTTCGCCGCCCGAGCCGATGTGCTCCTTGAGCAGGTCCCCGAGGCTGGTGCCGCTCGGGGCGGTCTCCGAGCGGTAGCTCTGAACCGCCTCGGCCTCGTCGTGCGCTTCCTTCGCCTTGATCGACAGCGAGATGGTGCGCGACTTGCGGTCGACACCGGTGAATTTCGCCTCGACCTCATCGCCCACCTTGAGCACCGCACGCGCGTCCTCGACGCGGTCGCGGCCGAGCTCGGATGCCCGCAGCTGGCCCTCGATGCCGTTGCCCAAGTCGATGACCGCGCCGCGGGCGTCGACTTCCTTCACCACGCCCTTGACGATCGTGCCCTTGGGGTTGTCGGCGATGTAGGCCGAGAACGGGTCCTTGGCGAGCTGCTTGATGCCGAGCGAGATGCGCTCGCGCTCCGGGTCGATCGACAGCACCATGGCCTCGATCTGCTGGGCCTTCTGATAGTTGCGCACCGCTTCCTCGCCGGGCTGGTCCCAGGAGATGTCCGAGAGGTGCACCAGGCCATCGATGTTGCCGGGCAGGCCTATGAATATGCCGAAGTCGGTGATCGACTTGATCTGGCCGGCGACCTTGTCGCCGCGGTTGTAGTTCTCCGCGAACTCCTTCCACGGATTCGCCTGGCACTGCTTCAGGCCGAGCGATATGCGCCGGCGCTCCTCGTCGACGTCGAGCACCATGACCTCGACTTCCTGTCCCGTGTGCACCACCTTGGCCGGGTTGACGTTCTTGTTGGTCCAGTCCATCTCCGAGACGTGCACCAGCCCCTCGACGCCGTCCTCGATCTCGACGAAGGCGCCGTAGTCGGCGATGTTGGTGACCTTGCCGAATACCCGCGTGCCCGGTGGATAGCGCCGCGCGATGTTCTCCCAGGGGTCGGCGCCGAGCTGCTTCAGCCCCAGGCTGACGCGCGAGCGCTCGCGGTCGAACTTGAGGATCCGCACTTCGACCTCATCGCCCACCTTCACGACTTCCGACGGGTGCTTGACGCGCTTCCACGCCATGTCGGTGATGTGCAGCAGCCCATCGATGCCGCCGAGATCGACGAAGGCGCCGTAGTCGGTGAGGTTCTTGACGGTGCCGCGCACCACCGAGCCTTCCTGCAGATTGTCGAGCAGCGCCGAACGCTCGGCCGAGAACTCCTGCTCGACCACCGCGCGGCGCGACACGACGACGTTATTGCGCTTCTGATCGAGCTTGATGACCTTGAACTCGAGCGGCTTGCCTTCGAGGTAGGAGGTGTCGCGCACCGGGCGCACGTCGACGAGCGACCCCGGCAGGAACGCGCGTACGTTCTCGATCTCCACCGTGAAGCCGCCCTTGACGCGCCCGGTGATCACACCGGTCACGATCTCGGACTTGTTGAATGCCTCCTCGAGGCGGGTCCAGGTGCGCGCGCGCTTGGCCTTCTCGCGCGACAGGCGCGTCTCGCCGGTGCCGTCCTCGACCGAGTCGAGGGCCACCTCGACCGAATCGCCGGACTTGACCTCGACCTCACCGCGCTCGTTCTTGAACTGGTCGAGCGGGATGACGGCCTCGGACTTGAGCCCGACGTTGACGATGACGACGTCGGCGGTGACGTCCACTACGAGCCCCGTGAGGATCATGCCGGGGCGGATACGCTGATTGGCTAGACTTTGCTCGAAGAGCTGGGCAAAACTTTCTGACATACCTTCACTTTGCACGCAGCTGCGTGCGGCTCTGGATCCACTTCCTGTGGTCCAGGAAAACGTAACAGGCGCCCGCCTCTTCGCAGGCGCCAACCTCATCCGAAAGCGGCCTTCAGGGCCACAGACGCCGGACGGTTCCCAGTTCCAGCACCCGGGCAACCACCGCCTCGACACTGAGGGCGGTCGAGTCGATCAGTTGGGCGTCGGGCGCCGGCCGCAGCGGGGCGACCTGGCGGGTCTGGTCCCTCAGGTCCCGTTCGGCTATCTCGCGCGAAAGGGCGGCAAGGCTAACATCGGACCCCTTGTCTTTCAACTGCTTATAGCGCCGCCGGGCCCTTTCTTCCGGGCTTGCGGTGAGGAATATCTTCAGGGCCGCTCCGGGGAAGACCACGGTACCCATATCCCGGCCGTCCGCAACCAGTCCCGGGGGTGTCGCGAAGGCTCTCTGGCGGGTCAGGAGCGCGTTGCGCACCTCGGGCCAGGCAGCGACCCGGGAAGCTCCCTGCCCGGCCGTTTCCGAGCGGATCTCCGCGCTCACATCGTGCCCGTCGAGCCGCACCTGCTCCTCCCCGTCCGCGCCGGTGCCGAACTCGACGCGCATGCTCCGTGCCAGCTCTGCGTGACGCGCGGCATCGTCCGCCGGCACGCCGGTCCTGGCGCCGGCGAGCGCCACCAGCCGATAGAGGGCGCCGCTGTCGAGGAGGTGCCAGCCGGTATGGCGCGCGAGCGCCCGGCTCACGGTTCCCTTGCCGGAGCCGCTCGGGCCGTCGACCGTCAGGACAGGAGAAGAAGAAGAGCTCGACACAGGATCCGCAGCATGCCTCAGAGCGCTTCAACGCCCAAGCCAGCCGCACGCGCCGTAGCCACGAACCCCGGAAAGGAGGTGGCGACGTTGGCGACGTCGAGGATCTCGATCGGCTCAGCCGCGCGCAGCGCCGCCACCGCGAATGCCATGGCGATGCGATGGTCGCCGCGGCTGTCGATGGTGCCGCCCGCGAGGCCGTCGGCCCCGCGGATCCACAGGCCATCGGGGAGCAGCTGGTGCTCGACGCCGAGCGTGCCCAGACCCTCGGCCATGGCGGCGAGCCGGTCGCTCTCCTTGACGCGCAGCTCGAGCGCCCCGCGCACCAGCGTCTCGCCGCTGGCGACGGCGGCGGCGACGAAGAACACCGGAAACTCGTCGATCGAGAGAGGCACCTCGGCGTCGTGCACGGTGATGCCGCGCAGGGCGCTGCGGTGGATTTCCAGGTCCGCGACCGGTTCGGCGCCCGCCGGAGTCGCGCGCGGGTGCACGCGGATGTCCGCTCCCATGCGGCGCAGCAGGTCGAGCAGTCCCGTGCGCGTTGGATTGATCCCGACGTTGGTGAGAGTGAGGCTCGGGCTCCCGGCAAGGCAGGCGGCGACGATGAAGAATGCGGCCGAGGAAAAATCGGCCGGGACTGCCACCTCGGTCGCCTGCAGCCGCTGCCCTCCCTCGAGCGCCACGGTGCGGCCCTCGTGCTCGACCCGCACGCCGAATGCCGCCAGCATGCGCTCGGTGTGATCGCGCGAAGGCGCGGGCTCGGTGATCCGGGTTCGCCCGGCGGCGGCCAGGCCCGCGAGCAGCACCGCGGATTTCACCTGGGCGCTCGCCACCGGCAGGCTGTAGTGGATGCCGCGCAGGTGCGGATTGCCATGGATCTCCACCGGCGGCCGGCCATCGTGCGTGCGGATCTGCGCACCCATCATTGCGAGCGGCACGACCACGCGCTGCATCGGCCGGCGCATGAGCGAGGCATCGCCGATGAGCGTCGAGTTGAAGCGCTGTGGCGCCAGGAGCCCGGTAAAGAGCCGCATCGCCGTGCCGGCGTTGCCCATGTCGAGCGGTGCGGCGGGGGCCGAGAGTCCGTGCGCGCCGCGGCCATGCACCAGCACCTCGGTGTCGCCCGGCCGCTCGATGTGCACACCGAGAGACCCGAGCGCCCGCGCGGTCGAGAGGCAGTCCTCGCCGTTGAGGAAGCCGGTGATCCGGGTGACGCCCTCGGCGATTGCGCCGAGCATCAGCGACCGATGCGAGATCGACTTGTCGCCCGGCACCGTGAGCGTGCCGGCGAGCGAGCCGCCCGGCAGCACCCGCCAGCGCACCGCGCCGTTCATTGCACCGCCCGCGGATAGGAGCCGAGCACGCGGAACAGGGACGCGCGCCGCCGGAGCGCACTCAGCGCGCGCCTGACGTGAGACTCCTCCGCATGGCCTTCGAAGTCGATGAAGAACACGTAGTCCCACTTGCGCCGGCGCGAGGGCCGCGACTCGATGCGCGTCAGGCTCACCTTGTGCCGCGCCAGCGGCTCGAGCAGCCGGTAGAGCGCCCCAGGCGCATCGGTATGACCGACCGAGACCAGCAGCGTCGTGCGGTCGGCGCCGCTGGGCGCAAAGAGCTTGCGGCCCAGCACCAGGAAGCGCGTGGTGTTGTCGGCCCGATCCTCGATCTCGGCCGCCAGCACCTTGAGCCCGTAGATCTCCGCGGCCGTCTCGCCGGCGATCGCGGCGCTGCCCTTCTCGTCGCGCGCGCGGCGCGCGCCCTCGGCGTTGCTCGTCACCGGCACCTGCTCGACTCCCGGCAGGTGCTCCTCCAGCCAGCCGCGGCACTGGGCCAGAGACTGCGGGTGCGAGCACACGCGCTCGATGCGCTCGAGGGCGCTCATGGCACCCATGAGGTGGTGGCGGATGCGCAGCTCCACCTCCCCGCAGATCTTCAGGGGCGAGGTGAGAAAGCGATCGAGCGTATGGTTGACGGTGCCCTCGGTCGAGTTCTCGATCGGCACCACGCCGAAATCGGCGCTCGCCGCCTCCACCTCGTGAAATACCTCGTCGATCGAGGCGAGCGGGAGCGCCCGCACCGAGTGGCCGAACTGGCGGAAAACCGCGGTCTGGGTGAAGGTGCCCTCGGGGCCGAGGAAGGCCACCTTGAGCGGCTCCTGCTGCGCGAGACAGGCGGACATGATCTCGCGGAAGAGGCGCAGCACCTCCTCATCGCGCAGCGGACCCGAGTTGCGCTCACGCGCAGCGCGCAGCACCTGCGCCTCGCGTTCCGGGCGGTAGAAGTCGACCGTGCGGCCGCCCTCGGTCTTGGAGATCCCGACCAGCTGCGCCAGGCGCGCACGCTCCGAGATCAGGCGCTGGATCTCGACATCCACGGCATCGATGCGGCCGCGCACTTCCTCGAGCTCGGGCGGCGGCGTGCCGCCGCGGTCCCGTCCGCGCGTCCTGCCTTGTCGGCGCCGCCCGGTCACACGATGCGCGCCGAGAGCACGCCGCCGATGGCGCGAATCTCGGCGAGCAGCTCCGCGCCCAGCGCCCCGTCGGCATCGATGAGCGTATAGGCATATTCGCCGCGCGACTTGTTGAGGAGATCCGCGATGTTGACACGGTGCATGGCGAGGGCCGTGGAGATCTGGCCGACCATGTTGGGAACGTTGCTGTTGGCGATCGCCAGGCGCGTGGTGTTCGGCACCCGTGGCAGCACCGCCTCGGGGTAGTTGACGCTGTTCCTGACATTGCCGTTCTCGAGGAAGTCGCGCAGCTGGTCGGCGACCATGATGGCGCAGTTCTCCTCCGCCTCGCCGGTCGAGGCACCGAGGTGCGGCAGGGTGACGATGCGCGGATGGTCCTTGAGGGCATTGCTGGGAAAGTCGCAGACGTAGCAGCGCAGGCGGCCGGCATCGAGCGCGGCGATCACGGCGGCATCGTCCACGATGCCGGCGCGCGCGAAGTTGAGCAGCGTCCCGCCCGGCTTCATCAGCGCCAGCCGCGCCTCGTTGACCAGCGCGGCGGTCGCCTCGTTCAGCGGCACGTGGACCGTGACCGCGTCGCTGCGCTGGAACAGGTCCTCGAGCGAGCGCGCCTGCTCGACGCTGGAGGCGAGCTGCCAGGCGCGCTGCACGGTGATCTGCGGATCGTAGCCGAGCACCCTCATGCCGAGGGCCAGGGCGCAATTGGCGACCTCGACGCCGATCGCGCCGAGCCCGACCACCCCGAGGGTCCGGCCGGGAAGCTCGATGCCGACGAACTGCCTCTTGCCGCGCTCCACCGCTGCCTCGATCGCGCCGTCATCGCCGGACAGTGCGCGCGCGAACAGCCACGCCGGACCCAGGTTGCGCGCCGCGAACAGCAGGCCGGCGATCACCAGCTCCTTGACCGCGTTGGCGTTCGCGCCCGGAGAGTTGAACACCGGAACGCCGCGGGCACTCATGGCGTCCACCGGAATGTTGTTGACGCCGGCGCCGGCGCGGGCCACGGCCCGCACGCTCGGGGGGATTGCGCGGCCGTGCAGGTCCGCCG
>DASQGK010000079.1:0-28839 GCA_035632655.1 Steroidobacteraceae bacterium
GCGTTACGGAAGAAGTCCCAGAAGGTGTAGATCGTCGCATCCGGATGCCGCGTCCGGATGGCATCGGTCCATCCCTGCGCCATCAGTCGCGCGAAGGCCTCGCGTACTTCGACCCGGAAGAGCGCGTCATTCACCCAGCGCTCGGGCTTATACACATCCCGCTCGGTCGGGATGACGTTGTAGTCGCCAGCCAGGATGACCGGCGTTGCGCTGCCGACCAGCTCGGCCGCATGAGCAATCAGCCGCTCCAGCCATTTCAGCTTGTAGTCGAACTTCGGACCCGGAGCCGGGTTGCCGTTCGGCAGATAGAGACACCCGACCACGACCCCGAGCACCCGGCACTCGATGTAGCGGCTGTGGGCATCGTCCGGGTCGCCGGGCAGCACGCGGCGGATCTCGACCGGCTCGCTGTCTCGGGCAAGGATAGCCACCCCGTTCCAGCTCTTTTGTCCGTGCCATATGGCGCCGTACCCGGCGCCGCGAATCGCCAGCGCGGGGAAGTTCTCCTGGGGGGCCTTGAGCTCCTGCAGGCACACCACGTCCGGCCGCGTCTCCTCCAGCCAGCGCAGGAGGTTGCCGAGGCGCGCTCCAATTCCATTGATGTTGTAAGTGACAATTTTCATCGCACCGAACTGCACCGGCCCGCTACTCGTCCGCTCCGTCCGCGAGTGACTCGGGCCGAAGATAGCAACTCTCAGGATACGTATGAATACCCGGAACATGTCCGGTATGGTGTGCCGCCTGCATCTGCTCCCAATACCTCACCGTCAGCAGCTCGCCATGCTGCTCGCGGAACGCTCTGCGCAGCTCGCGATCGGGGATGCGCAATCCGGCTTCCATCTCTTCCGGAAGGAAGACCGGACCCTCCTCGAAGTACCAGGCCGGGGGCCCCTCCTCACCCTCGATGCGATCCGTGTTGGTACGCACCTTCATATCGGTCAGGGGTTCCACCGCGTCGTAGTCGTAGAGGAACACCTTGAGGTAGCGGGTGACGCCATAGTTGCGTGCGTCGAAGTCCCGGTTGAACAGGTTGGCCGCCGCATTGTTCTTCATGCAGTGCCCCAGATTGCTGATTACGCGCAGCGCCTTCTCGCGCGCAGCCCCCTGCAGATAGACGTTCAGCGGCATGAGGGTGCGCTGGACGATGAGGTAATTGAAGATCACCGCATCTCCCTGCAGCCGTACCGCATTGCCCGCCGCCTCCACCAGCTCATCGAGCAGTTGCGGCCTGAACCATGCGCGGTCGAGCCTGAGGTTCTGGAAGATCGTGTTGTCGAGCATGCTGCCCGTGCGATTGATCTCGTGGATACGTCGGTACTTGTCGAGTACGGCAGCGTGACCGGGGAAAGTGCCCCACTTGTAGCCCTCGGTCGGGCGGTCGCGGATGACCTTCAGCACATAGGCGAGGCACGGTGCGTTGAACGCCATCGCAACCGTGCCGGGCGACCCGGGCGCTGTGTCCAGCACCTCGCCGCTGTGCGCCAGCTGACTCGTGATCTCGCTCATGATCGCGACCTTGCTGAAGTGGTAGTAGCCGAAGATCGCGTACTGAAGTCCCAGCGGCCGGCGCGGCATGATGCTGAGCAGGAACCGGGCGATCTCGTGGTAAAACGGGTTGGTGACGTGAAATGCCGCCTGCGTGGTGTTGAAGAGGTTGTGCACGTGCGGAATCGAGACCAGCACCGCCCGGGCCATGAGCCCCCGATCCCCGTTGTGCAGGGCGATGACCAGGGGCTTGATACGACCGTCATTCAACAGCAGCCGGCCGACCAGATACGCGCCGCGGTTGCGAAAGAAGCAGCCGCGGATCATCTCGATCCGCCGCAGCCCGGACGTCGCCTCCGGCTCGCAGGACTCGTTCAGGCGCTGCGCCACGAGTGCTGCGTCGTCCCCGATGGCGACGAAGGGAACCTCCAGGTTCCCGACGATGAGCAGCTTCCTCACCACCGCGGCCTCGATGGGCCAGCGACAGTCGACGGCCGTGAAGACGTCCTCATCATCAGGCAGTCGCGGCTGCGCCAGGTCGCCGAACGTGTAGTCGACCGGGCGCCATTCGTCGTGGTGAACGCGCCGCCAGATCGAGTGGAAGAAAGCGATCGCAAGGTCGCCGTCATACCGGTTCTGCGCCTTTGCCCGATATAGCTCCCCGACCGCCACCCAGAGCGGCTCGTCTTCGATGAGTGAGGGATAGCCGCCCCGCAGCTCGTCGGCGAGCGCGTTCACGGTTGCGTCGTAAAGGCCGAGCCGGGTGCGTGCGTGGGCGACTGCCGCCGCGGGATCGCGCACCTCGAAAGCGGTCTTGGCCAGCCAGGTGAGCCGCTGAAACTCGGCGTAGAAAGAGACGAAAGAATCGAAGATCCAGACCGCAACGAGCTGTGTGCGCTCATCAGCCGCCGCTGCCGCGGACAGCTGCGTTGCGAAGCGCTCGGTCAGAGTTGCGGCGGCCATGGCTCCTCATTCTAGTATGGTGCCCCGAGATGCGATCGATACCGCCAGCGGCCCGCGCCTCTGCCGGCCGCACCTGGTTAAAATCGGGGCGACTGCGGGAGTCGCCTATGACCTACCACCTTTATTACTGGCCCGGTATCCAGGGGCGCGGCGAATTCGTGCGGCTGGCACTCGAAGAAGGAGCCGCCGGTTACATCGACGTGGCTGCGCTGCCGGAGTCCGGCGGCGGCGGCATCCCCGCGATCCTCAGAATGCTCGCCGCGCGCGGAGTCCGCCAGCCTCCCTATGCCGTGCCGGTCTTGAGGGCCGGCCGGCGGCTCATCGCGCAGACCCCCAACATTCTTCTCTATCTGGGCGGTCGGCTCGGGCTTGCGCCGAAGGACGAGGCCGGCAAGCTCTGGACGCACCAGCTCACCCTCACCATCCTCGATCTTTACGTCGAGATCTTCGACACCCACCACCCCTTGGGCGACGGCTACGCCTACGAGGAGCAGAAGGGTCCGGCACGGCGGCGCACGCGCTACTTCCTGCGCGAGCGGCTGCCGAAGTTCCTCGGCTACTTCGAGCGTGTGCTCGAGTTGAACCGCGCATATCGGCCGTGGATGGTGGGCGCGCGGGTGAGTTACGCGGATCTCTCCATGGCACAGGTCATCGCAGGTCTCACTTACGCCTTCCCCAGGGCGACGCAGCGGGCGCTGCGCAGGCGCCCGCGGCTCGCGGCACTTCACGACGCCGTGTTCGCGCGGCCACGCATTGCGCGCTACGCCGCCTCCGGGCGGCGCATCGCCTTCAACAACGAGGACCTCTTCCGCCACTACCCGGAGTTGGATCGTTAGGCCATGATGCGGGTAGAGTCCGCGAACCGCCGGGGGAGACTACCAATGAAGATGCGACTCGCTTGCAACTGCATGTTGGTCCTGTTGGCAGCGCTTGGGGGCATGCGTGCCTTCGCACAGACCAGCGATGCCCTCCAGGAGATCGTCGTGACTGCGGAGAAGCGTGCCTCCACCGTCCAGGACACGCCGATCAGCATGACCGCGGTGTCGGGCGATCTGATGCGCCAGCAGGGCATCGCGAATCTCAACGACGTCATTCTCGCGGTGCCGGGCATCTCCATGCGCACCGCGGGACCCGGGCAAACCGAGCTCGAGATGCGCGGCCTCTCCTCATCCGGAGGCGCCTCTCCGACCGTCGGCTTCTATCTCGATGACTATCCGCTGAGTCCGCCGGCGGCTGCCTTGAACGGCAAGGTCGTGGTGGACCCCGACCTCTACGACCTGAACCGCGTCGAGGTGTTGCGGGGGCCGCAGGGGACGCTCTATGGATCGGGCTCCATGGGTGGAACCGTGAAGCTCGTGACGAACGCCCCGGAGCTCAGCCAGTTCGCCAGCACTGCAGAAGTCCTCGCCTCCGGTACGGTCGGCGGCGGCTTCAACCGCGGCGGCAATCTGATGCTCAACGTGCCGCTCATCGATAACCAGCTGGCGCTGCGCATCATCGCCACGGACAAATTCACCGACGGCTGGATCAGCCGCTACGTGCTCGGCGCCGGATTCCCCTTCCCCACCAACCCCGGCCCCTGCGGCCCCGGCTGGCCCGGTTGTACCCGGGGCGATGTGACCGCCGTGACACCCCAGGAGGTCGTCCCCCGCATCAACTGGGAGCGCCTCGAGGGCGCACGCGCGAATCTGCTGTGGCAACCGGCCGAAGGACTCAAAGTCAGCGCCCTCGTCATGTACCAGAAACTCGACATGGGCGATTACAGCCAGTTCGACCTGCCGCCGGGGATACCGAATGCCCGTTATCAGCCCTTCAACGCGAGCCAGCCGACCTACGACATCTTCCGCCTGTACGGGCTCACCGTTACCTACGACATGGGATTCGCGCAGCTGACGTCCGCGAGCTCCTATTACTCCCGCGAGGAGAACCAGACGCAGGACGATTCCGAGGCGCTCTACAGCGTCGTCGGCCTGTTCGGCGCGGCGATCCCGGGGTACCTGAACATTCCCTTCAACGAGACCGATACCACTCAGGTGTTCAGTGAGGAGCTGCGGCTCGCCTCGACTGGCGAGGGGAGGCTGCAGTGGATCGCGGGTCTCTTCTACACCGACTTCGAGTCGATCTTCACGGAATACAACGCCTCGGTGCCGCTCGCCTTCATCTCCGCCGGCGGTGCCGCGGCCAATCCCACCGGGCTCATCTATCAGGCTGACAATCCCTACCACATCAAGCAATACGCGGTGTTCGGCGAGGGCACTTATGCGCTCGACGACAACTGGAAGCTGACCGCGGGCCTGCGTTGGTACAAGTTCAACAGCCGTGCGGACGAGGAGACGGCGGGCTTTGCCACGACCTCCGGCAACGCCGCCCAGACTCTCAATACCTTCACCCAGTCGAACAGCGGCGTGAACCCGAAGCTCACGCTCTCGTACGAGGCCAACCACCAGCTCACTGCCTACGCCACCATTGCCCGCGGATTCCGCCCGGGAGGCATCAATCAGCAGATCCCCGCGAGCATCTGCACCATCAACACCGAGACCTATGGGCCGGACAACACCTGGAACTACGAGGTCGGCGAGAAGGCGAAGCTGCTGGACAACCGCCTGGTGCTGAACGCCGACGTCTACTACACCCGCTGGGAGCAGGTGCAGCAGATCGTGAACCAGCCGTGCGGCTACCCGCTCACGGAAAATGCCGGTACCGCCGAAACCTACGGTCCGGAGGTCGAGCTCACCTGGCTGCTGACGCCCCAGTGGACGCTGACGGCCAGCGGGGCCTATACCCACGCGACCATCACATCGGTCAATGCCGCAATCAACGCGGTCGACCCGGTGCTCGCCCCCGGGCTCCCCATACTCAACATCCCCAAGTACACCGAGACCACCGCGCTCACCTACACCACGCGCGCCTTTGCCGGCGTCGATTTCAGCGCCCGCCTGAGCAATTCGTACGTCGGTGAGCAGACTGACATCGAATACACCTATGCCACGCTGCCGGCTTACGACCTGATCTCGCTGCGCCTCGGCCTGGTCAGTGGTCAGAAGTGGTCGGCGTACCTCTTCGGCGACAATCTCACCGACAAGCGGGCGCAGCTCGGTATCAACACCACCGCGTTCGCCTGGACCATCCCGTCGGTAGAGCGCGTCGTCACCAACCAGCCGCGGACCGTCGGTATCGACGTCAACTACCGCTTCTGAGCGCGGAGGGAGCAGGTGTGATCGGCATCAGAGCGCTGGCAGCGGCCGATCGCGGAGGCTGGGGTCCGCTCTGGCAGGGGTATCTGCGGTTCTACCGTCATCACCTTCCAGAGGAGGTCACCGAGGCAACGTTTGCACGCCTGATCGACCCGAGGGCGCCTCTCCACGGACTGGTCGCCGAACGGGATGCCTCGCTCATCGGCTTCGTCACCTACCAGTTCCATCCCTCCACCTGGTCGCTGCGCGATTACTGCTACCTCGAGGACCTCTACGTCGACCCGGCCGCGCGCGGCGGCGGGGTCGGCCGCGCGCTGATTCGCGCGGTGTATGCGGAGGCCGACCGCGCGCAGGCGGCGACCGTGTACTGGATGACGCAGGAATTCAATGCCGAGGGGCGTGCGCTCTATGACACTCTCGCGCGCCGGACTTCGTTCATCCGCTACGAGCGCTGAAGGTAGCGCTGAAGGTTCCTGACAATATGACAGGCCCACAGCGCTTCGGGATCCCGACCCGGTGCGTTCGGAGACCGTTACTTCTGGTAGGCTCGGGAAATAATCCCCCCTCGCGAAGCGGGGCGGGGCGCCCTTAGAGCTCACTAAGACACAAAATTCACGGGGATAGCGTAATGAACACCCGCAAATGTCTGTCGATGGGGACGTTGGCTCTCTTGCTGACGCTCGGATGGTCCTACGCCGCCCAGGCTGCCGGAGATCACTTCAAGGCGCTGGGCCCGAACAAGGGTCAGGCGGCAAGCGATGATTCGCTTTTCTATCCCAATGACTTCGAAGCGGCCGTAGCCGCACGTCCGGATCCCAATGCGCTGGTCCTGTTCTCTCTGTGCCGCCGTGCGCCTTTCACCTCCAGCGCGCTCTACGCGCCGCTCTCGGGCGGCAACGCCGACGCCGTGGTCGGGGATACGACGTTCGCGCTGGTGGACGGCACTCAGTGTTACAACCCGCAGAACGAACAGAACATCGCCATCAACCCCACCAACGGCCAGAACGTCGTCACCTCGGCCAACGACTATCGCTACGGCTTCCAGGAGCTGGCCTACGTGAGCATGGACGGTGGCAACAGCTTCGCCGACGTGCTGCTGCCGGGCTGGGACGTAGCCACCGGCGGCAAAGGGCAGTTCACACATGTGAGCGCCGGAGGCGATCCGGTGCTGGCATTCGGACAGGACGGGACGCTGTACTTTCTGGCGCTGGTCTATGACTTCAGCTTCGCCAACCGCACGCCGAGCGGCGTGGCCGTAGCGACCTCCAGCGACGGTGGCGCGAGCTGGACCGCGCCCGTCATGGTGCACTACGAGTCGGCGAACAACTTCTTCAACGACAAGCCATGGATTACCGCCGGCGCCGGGGGCGAGGTGTACGTCACCTGGACACATTTCAACCAGGGGCCGCACGGCGCGGGCTACATCTCCTCGCATATCGTCGGCTCCGTGTCCCACGATCACGGGCAGACCTGGAGCGAGATGATCGCGGTGAGCGACAGCGCTCATCCCTTCGACCAGGGTTCCTCCCCGGCCTACGCGCCGGATGGGACGCTCTACGTGGCTTACGAGGGTAATCAGGCAAGCGACGTCACCCGGGACCAGACCGTAGTGGCGCGCTCGACCGACGGGGGAAAGACTTTTACCAACACGGAAGTCGGACGGGTGTATGACGACGTCGGCTGCTATCCCACCAATGCCGCCCAGGGCCGCGCGCGGCTGAGTTTCGAGCAATTCCGCATCAACAGCTACCCCTCGTTGGCGATCGACCCCGGCACCGGTGGCCTTGCCGTCGCCTGGTCGGACGACCAGAACAACGCCGGTTGCGCCGCCGGGGCGGCATCGTTCTCCGGCTTGACGAACAACCAGGTGAAGCTGGTCACGTCGGCTGACGGCAACACCTGGACCGCTCCGCAGCAGATCACCTCCGGCGCCGACAAGGTCTACCCCGCCGTCGGAGCCAACGCCGGCCGGATCGTCGTCGGCTACTACACCCGCGACTTCTCGCCGCTACCGACCGCGACCGACCACAGCTGCCAGCGCGGCTTCCTGAGCAGCCAGGACCCGGGCTATCCGACTTCAGCGACGACGCCGGTGCACTACATCGACCTGGCTCCGGTATGTCTCGATTACGCCTTCAGCAGCTCGACCGACAACTTCTCGAGCGAGACGCGGGTCAGTTCGCAGTCCTCCAACCCGTACCTGCAGTTCTCCGGAAGCTTCATCGGTGATTACAGCGGCGTGACGGTCGATGCGGGCGGCGGCGTGCACACCGTGTGGACGGATGGCCGCGGCCTTCCGGGCACCACCACTCCCAACCAGGACACGGTGGTCGGCAGCAACTAGGCACCTGCCCGGGCAAGAAAAAGGCCCGGCCGGCTCATCGCCGGCCGGGCCATATCAACTCAAGGCCTCAGTTCTGGTCGCCGCCCGCGACCGACTGCACGAACTGCCAGCCGTTGGGGCTGCCGAGACCCGTTGCCGTGTCCCAGCCGAACCCCGTCGACAGGGTCGAGTCGACGCCGAAGTCGATGACGAACCAGCGCGTCGAGAACGGGCTGTTATAGAGCGCGCTGAAGAACACCGGCAGATTGTTGAGCGGAGCTGCGAGCTCCGAGGCGCGGATGTTGTTGGTGCCGCCCGCGTCCTGAATCGTGCCGGTCACGTTGTTCGGCGAGCTGAAGTTCACGATGTCCGTGATCGCTCCCGACCAGGGAGGCAGGCGATAGAGACGCGGCGCGGCCTGCCCGAGCAGGTGATGCGCGCGCTGCGTGGCGATGCCCCAGAGCGCCGAGAACATCGGGCATGCGACGCTCGTGCCCCCGATCACGCCGATGGACAGGTCGCCGCCTGAATCGGCCGTAAAGATGATCTCCACACCGGTGAAGGGGTCCGCCACCCAGGAGATATCGGGCGTGCCGCGCCGGTTCCCCGGAACACCAAACTGCCAGAAGGGCTTGGGATACACGTCGCTGAAGCCACCGGTGCCGCCGGCGTCGAAGCCCTCGTTGTTCGGCACATCGAGCGGCGGGCTGCCGAGGGACGCCCGGTCCACGATCTCGGTGAGCTGCGTGCCCCAGCTCGTCTGGAAGGCGATGTGCTTCCTGGAATCGAGCGCGACGCTCACCCCGCCGACACCCGTCGCGAAGGGCGAGCTCGCCGGCCAGCCGGTGGAGGTGTAGAGACCGCCGAGCTGACTGGCGTTATCGCCGAAGTCGCCGGTGCTGAAGTTCACCGACATACCGGCCGCGCCGATCGCCTTGAGGAGGCTGTCGGCGGCATTATAGAACTCGGAGTCGCCGGCGATGCCGATCTCGAAGCCGCTCCAGCTGTTGGAGATGGAAACGACGCCCGGCTGCGACGCCGCGGTGATGATCCCCGCGAACAGGTTGGAGAACGAATTGTCCGGCGTGACCACCAGAATGACCTTGGCGCCCGGTGCGACCGCATGCACCCACTCGACATCGAGCGTCGTCTCGGAAGCCCAGCCGGCGATATTCGGGTCGGGGTCGAAATTCGACCCGGTGGGCGTGCCGAGCACCGTGAGATTGATCGGCGGCAGCCCCATCGCGGCGGAGAATACCGCGGCATCGGTCTGAATCGTGGTCGAGCCGAAGGCATCCACGATCGCGATCGTCATGCCGGTGCCATCCAGTCCGTGCTGGTAGAGGGGCGTCAGGTTATAGGCGGTCTGCAGATCGCTCGGCTGGTAGCCGCAAGGCGCCAGGTTGGGCGGTCCGTTGGTGATCGGCGCGCCGTAACGGTTGCCCGTGTAGGTCGCACTCACCCCGGCACCCGAGAAAGTCTCGGTGTCAGTCCCGAAGAAGCACTGCGCCGAGAAGAACAGGCCGTTCGACTGAGCGTTGAAGGGCACGCCCTGTATGTGCAATCCCTCGGCGTCCGCCGGCGTGTGCACATTGGCGACGCCCTTCCTGGCGACCTGCGCGATCTGCGGGTCGGCGCCGAGGCTCGAGAGCCCGCTGACCGCGGCGACGATCGGCGCGAGGTCGGTTGGCAGGGTTGCATCGCGCTCACTAGCGCGGAAGGTGCGCCCGAAGAGGTTGTACTGATGCAGCTCGACCTGGAAGGCGCTCTGGACGCGCGCCACGGTTCCCGAGGCCTTCACGTACAGATTGTCCCTGCCAATGCTCGCCGTGAGTCCCTGCGCCCTGAGGAAAGCGGCGACCCTGGCGGCATCGGTTGCGCTCGGACCGTACTGCGCGCGCAGCTGCGCAAACGAAAGATAGGTACCGTCACCCGCCTGCTGCTTCGCGACCAGGGCGTCGAGCGCCTGCTCATCGCGCAGCTTCATCCACAAGGTGATTTCGATCGGAGTTGCGCCGCTCACCGGCCCCAGGTCGGTTGCCCGAGACAGCAATGCATGGCGGCCGCCTGCCGCGGCCGCGGCGGTCGCAGCGGCAGCGAGACAGACGAGGCTCAAGACCCATCTAAGGAGTATCGACGGCTTCATTGGCTTCCCTCGCGATTGTTTGGCGTTATGAAGGGCGTCCCTGCTCGAGTGACACGCGCATCAAGTCCCCTAACTGCGCGTTTTGTTGGCGCCGAACGTACGCCCGCTGCGCTGCGCGCGTCAACAATGAAGCCGCAGCGAACGCACCCCGACGTTCCCGCGCTTTCCTCGCGCCGGCACGTTATGTTAATGGCGCCGGCTAGGCTCGCGAGGGCTCCGCCTGTCCCGGCGACTCGCCCTTCAGGATCGCCGCGGTGACGCGGTTGCGCCCGTCGTTCTTGCTGCGATAGAGCGCCGCATCGGCGATCTTCAGCACCCGCTCGGCGAGGCGCTTCTCGCCGACCGGCACCCGGTCCATGCCGCAGAGGCCGAAGCTGGCGGTCACCTGCAAGGTGCGATTGGCCGCCTTGAAGTTCGCGTGCGAAACGGCGGCGCGGAGCTTGCGCGCTACGCTGAGTGCGGCCTCGTAGGTCGTCTCGGGCATGACGATCGCGAACTCCTCGCCACCGATGCGCGCCACCCAGTCGACCCCGACCCGCAGCGCCTGCTGCAGCCTCGGGCCGAACTGCCTGAGGATGTCGTCGCCCGCAGCATGCCCGAGCGTGTCGTTGATCTTCTTGAAGTAATCGATGTCGCAGAGGATGAGCGACAGCGCGCGTCCATAGCGCGCCGCCCGCTCGACCTCGCGCGGAAAGTGCTTGCCGAAGAAGCGGCGGCTCGCCACCCGGGTGAGATCATCGGTCGCCGAGAGCTTGCGGTTCTCGGCCAGAGTGATTCTGAGGACCGACTCGAGCTCGGCGATGCGCTTGGCTGCGCTCACGCGCGCCTCGAACTCCCGGTCCGACACCCGCCGTCCGATGCAGTCGTCGGCGCCGGCGGCGAGCCCGGCCTCGCGCTCGGCCGACTCGTCGAGCTCGGCAACGAAGAGAATATAAGGTGAACGCCTGCCGGCGCCGGCCCGCGACCGGAGCCGGCGGATGACCTCCGGGTTATCGGTGAGCACCACGGGCCGGAACTCGGCATCGAAGCGCCGCAGCGCTTCCGTCTCGTCGGCCACCGATTCGACGTCGAGCATGTCGGGCCGGACGCGCTGCTCCATATAGGCCCGCATGGGCGCCTCCTGGAACACCAGCAGCGCCTTAGGCGGGGGAAGCACCCGCACCATCACCGCCACCGTGGCGGTGGTGCCCTCTTCGGTCGTGGGCGGGCGCTGCGCGCGCCGTTCCAGAACCCGCTGAATGACTGTGGTATGACCGCCGGCCGCCATGCCCCCCGGAGATTACCGAGAGCGGCCGCAGAAGACTAATCGGGCGTGGCCCTTTGCGGCCTCTCGACGCACTTGCGCAGCCCCGCGAGCACCGCGGGCGCGTCCTTGCGCAGGGTATGGCTCACCAGCGCCTGCGGAATCCAGAAGCCCGGCTCGACGTACATCTCGTACTCCACGACGGTCGCTGCCCCATCGGCGGTCGGCGTCAGCACCCAGGTGCCCTCCTCCTCCTTGAGATCGCCGCTCAGGCGATGGAAGTCGATGCGGCGCGGGCGGTCGTAGTCCGCACGGAAGACGTAACGAACCATGGGCAGGTACCAGGCGTAGTGCATTTCCTGCTCGAAGTCCTCCCAGCGGCCATCGGGTGCGCCACCGACGCGGCGGCACGACTTGAGGCCCGGCACGAACTCGAGCGTCTCGCGGCAGTCGGTCATCACCTTCCAGATGGCCTCAGGTCGCGCCCGAATGAGCACTGCGGCGCGCACCCGGCCGTGGGGATGCGCGGGGTCCGCCGCAGGAGCGGTCTCGACCACCACCTCCCCGCCCGTGAGCCGCCGTTGCACGCCGGGGTCCTCGATCCACTGCGGCTGCGCGCCGGCCACGGCCGATGCGCACAGGGCGGCAAGGGCGAGCAGGGGAACGGATTTTCGGGAACGGTGCGGCATCGGTATTGCAGCGGCTCAAACGAGCCGGTGCATCTGGTTAGTGCGCCCTCGCGCGGAAGGCGTTCATTTTTTTCAGCGCCGGATGCCAAAGCAGAACGGATCGCGCTCATCGAGGAGCAGTGTGCCTTCCCCGTTCACGAAAGCGCTGCCGCGGATGGTCGGGACGATGCGCGCCCCGCTCGAGCGGTAGCTCGCCCGGAACTCGCTGCCGATGATGCTCTCCTGCACCCATTCGGCACCCTCGGCGAGCTTGCCGTCGGCGGCCAGGCAGGCGAGCTTGGCGCTCGTGCCGGTGCCACAGGGCGAGCGATCGTAGGCGAGCCCCGGGCACAGGACGAAGTTCCGGGCATTGGCGCCGTTGCGCTGCGGGGGGCCGATGAGCTCCACATGATCGACTTCGGGATGGCCCTGCTCGTTCACGGCACGGCGCACGCGCGCGCAGTAGTCGGTGAGAGCGCCGACGTGCGCCAGGTCGAGCTCCTGCCCGTGGGACTCGACCAGATAGAACCAGTTGCCGCCCCAGGCGATGTCGCCGCTCACCGTGCCGATCCCCGGCACGTCGACCCGTAGCGCGTGCGCCTCACGATAGCTCGGCACGTTCGTGACCGAGACGGTGCCGTCCTCATGCAGCCGCGCGCTCACGACGCCCACGGGCGTCTCGATACGATGCTCGCCCGGGCCGATGCGACCCAGGTAGGCCAGGGTCACCGTGAGCCCGATCGTGCCGTGACCGCACATGCCGAGGTAGCCCGCGTTATTGAAGTAGATGACCCCTGCCGCACAGGCGGGGTCGACGGGCGAAGTCAGCCAGGCGCCGACTACGGCATCCGAGCCGCGCGGCTCGTTCACCACCGCGCTGCGGAAGCGATCATAGCGGGCCTTGAGAAGCTCGCGCCGCTCGGCGAGCGTCCCGCTGCCGAGATCGGGGCCGCCCTCGACCACCACTCGTGTGGGCTCACCGGCCGTGTGCGAGTCGATGATCCGGATGCGGTTCATGTCGGGCGCGTAGCGCGCGCCCTCTCGACCAGCGCGGTCACCTGCGCGCGGCGCTCGCCTGCGAGCGGCAGGCGCGGCGGGCGCACCCGCTCGGAGCCGCGCCCGAGGATTTGCTCGGCGAGCTTGATCGACTGTACGAGGTCAGGATCGGAGTCGAGATGCAGCAGCGGCATGAACCAGCGGTAGATGCGGCGTGCGCGCTCGAGATCGCCCTTCGCGAGCGCCGCGTAGAGGGCGAGCGACTCGGCGGGAAAGGCGTTGGTGAGCCCCGAGACCCAGCCTTTGGCGCCGAGCGTGAGCGCTTCGAACACCACGTCGTCGAGCCCGGCGAACAGCACATAGCGCTCGCCAAAAGCGTTGACGATATCCGTAAAACGGCGTGGGTCGGGTGCCGACTCCTTGATGCAGACGATGTTGGGGACCTCGGCGAGCCGCGCGAGGCTTGCGATCTCGATGTTGACCCGGTACGAGGGCGGGTTGTTGTACAGCATGATCGGCAGCGATGTAGCCCCCGCCACGGTGCGGAAGTGATACTCGAGCTCCGCAGCCGTCGGCACGTAGACCATGCCGGGCAGCACCATGAAGCCGCTCGCGCCGATGCGCTCGGCATCGCGCACGAAAGTGACGGCGGTCGCGGTGGTGAACTCCGACACGCCGACGACGATCGGCACCCGGCCTTCGGTAACCTCGACGGCGCCGCGCAGCACCGTGCGCTTCTCTTCGGCGCTGAGGGAGTTGCCCTCCCCGACCGTGCCCATGAGGACGAGGCCGTGGACGCCATCGCGCAGCAGCGCAGCCTGCACGTCCTGCGTGGCGCGCAGGTCGAGCTCGAGCGACGGGGTGAACTGGGTGGTTGCCGCCGGGTACACCCCGGACCACGTGCAGGTGAGGTGGGCTGACATCCCGGTGATCGTATACGATCGGGCGCGAGGTGCGAAAGTGACGCTGACCCCCTTCCACGTGGCCCTGCAGGTGCGGGACATCGCCGAAGCGCGTCGTTTCTATGGCGGAGTTCTCGGCTGTACCGAAGGCCGGAGCGCCCCTGAATGGGTGGACTTCGACCTCTACGGGCACCAGCTCGTCTGTCACCTGAACCCGGCGCTCGGACCTGGCGGACGCATCACTTCCCTTTTCAATCCTGTCGACGGGCATGGCGTGCCGGTCCCCCACTGCGGCGTGGTGCTCGAGCCGTCCGACTGGAGCGAGCTCGCTGCGCGCCTGAAGCGCCACGAGGTGGAGTGGGTCGTCGAGCCCTGCATTCGCTTCAAAGGCGCGCCGGGCGAGCAGTCGACGCTCTTCATCCTCGACCCCTCCGGCAATGCGCTCGAGTTCAAGTCCTTCCGCGACCTCGGGCAGCTGTTCGCTCGTTAATTGGTCTTGAGCAACGCACTCGCCTGATCGAGCGCGTCGCCGTACCGCGTCAGCACCGCGGCGGTGATCGGAATATAGGTCGCGGCTTCCTGCCAGCGCCCCCCTTCGATTGCTTCGCGCACCGCCGGCAAGGTCTTGACGCCATAGCCGGTGAGGCGGCCCGGCGCATAGACGAAGTGCCGGTACCACTCCCGCCCCGGGAGTCCCCGAGGGTCGGTGAGCTTCTGCTCCATGCCCTGAAGCAAGGCATTGAGCCGCGCACGCTTCGCGGCATCGAGCCTGAGCGTCCCGGCAAGGAATTGCGCGTAAGCCTCGTCGTAGGCGCGCGCGCTGGCCTTAAGACGCGCGACCGCGCTGTCGAGCGGCGCAAAGTCGATCGCCGGGGCGGGCGTCTCATGCGGCGGCGGACCGACCGGCCGGGTCGGATCGGCGGCCAGTCCAAAGGCATTCGCATCGACGAGGCGGGCGAGGTCGGCGGCCTTGCGGCGCTTCTCGTCGGTGAGCTTGTGCAGCTCATCCGCGTAAGCTGCGAGCGTGTCGGCGAAGCCCGCGAACTGGAGCGGCAGCACCTGCGCATCCGCCATGCGCAGGATCACGTGGCCCGCGGTCTGCGCCTCCGCGACGCCATATGCGAAGGTCGGGTCGCCGAAGCGCACGTAGTGATCGAACGAGTCGTAAGTCGAGTGATACACCCCCTGCTGATCGTCCTCACCCTGGTACTCGAGGCTGAGCGACGTGAGGCCCAGATGCTGCAGGAACGGCGTGTAGTCCGAGCCTGAGCCGAGGGCCCGCAGCGGCAGATCGCCGCCCGCCTGCGCCATCTGGTATTCACGGCGGATCTCGGCGGCGTTCTCCGTTTGACCGGGCTCGTGCGCGAACTCATGCGCGTAGCCTTCCGTCAGCATGCGCGCCCGCCGTCGTGCCTCGGCGCTGCCGCCGGTCTCAGGATCGCGCACGGCGCTCGCGACTTCGTTGACGAGATGCTGCAGCGAGTGGCTGCCGGATGCGTCGAGGAAGCCCCGGGTGTTGGTATCGGAGTTGAGGTAGAGCACGGCCTTGCTCCTGAGCTCCTCACTATGTGTCTCGGCCCACTCGGTCGAGCCCAGCAGCCCCGGCTCCTCTCCGTCCCAGCTGGCGTAAATCAGCGTGCGCTTCGGCCGCCAGCCGCTCCGGGCCAGGGCGCCGATCGCCTTCGCCTCCGCGAGCATGGCCACCTGACCTGAAAGCGGATCCCAGGCACCGAATACCCAGCCGTCGCGGTGATTGCCGCGCACGACCCATTCGTCCGGACTGCCGCGGCCGGGAATCCGCGCGATGACGTCGTAGAGGGGCTTGAGATTCCAGTCGGAGCTGATGGCGAGATGCACGCGGGCAGGTCCCGGCCCCATGTGGTAGGTGATGGGGAGCGACCCGCGCCAGCGCGCCGGCGCCACCGGACCTGCGAGCGCCGCAAGCAGCGGCTGCGCGTCCGCATAGGAAATCGGCATCACCGGAATCCTGAGAATGGTCTTCGCATCGGCGATCGGTAAGCGCCTGGCATCGCGCGTCGCCCCGACGCCCGGCGTGAGGGGATCGCCGCTGTAGACCGTGATATCCAGCACCGAGCCGCGCTGCACGCCGTCGGCCGGCCGCCAGCCGCCCTGCGGGTAGACGTCGCCCTCCGCATAACCATCGTCGTGCGGGTCGGAGTAGATGAGGCAGCCGATCGCACCGTGCTCCTGCGCGAGCTTCGGTTTGAGTCCGCGCCAGCCGCCGCCGTAGCGGACGATGACGATGCGGCCTTTGACGTCGATGCCGCGCCGTGCGAGGTCCTCGTAATCCCTCGGCATGCCGTAGTTGAGGTAGACGAGCTCGCCCGTAACGTCGCCGTCGGCACCATAGACGTTATAGGGCGGCATGATGCCGGGGACCCCGGAGGTCGCATCGCCTTCCACGGGAGGCTCGGTGAGCTTCGCGGTGAAGCGGGTCGGCGCGACGAGCTCGAGCGTGTGCTGCCGGAGCGTCGGATACAGCACCTGGAACTCCTCGATCTGCGCCTGCCAGCCCCACTGACGAAAGAGATCGCGCACCAGCTCCGCGTTGGCCTTGTCGTGGGGCGAGCCCACCTGGTTGGGACCCGCGGACAAGGTCTTCAGCCACGCGCGCAGCTCCGCCGGATTGAGCGCGGCGTCGAAGCGCTGCTCGAGTGAGCGCTCGCCGGGCGAGTCCTGCGCCGTGAATCCAAAGAGCGCCGGCGGCGAGGCCGCATCGCCCGCCGCCAGCCCAGCCAGCGGCAGCAGTGCTGATACGAGTGCGAGCCGCGCGAGCGTGCGCCGGGCAACGCTCGTGCGGTTCCTCGGGCGGGGGCTCTCATTCATGGAGTCTGCTCCTTGGCGTATGGCGGGCGGCGCGATCATAACGGGACGCTGCGCCCTCATATATAGAATAAGATCGCCCGATGAACGGCATCGTCCTCGAGCAGCGCCGTAGCCTCTTCATCTTCTGGACCGGCTGCGCGCTCGTGACCGCAGGCGTGCTGGCGCATCTGCCGATGTTCATCATGGGACGCGGCAGCGGCTACGTGCTCGCCGGCATGCCGATGGATACGGGGATGCTGCTCGGCATGGGCGCGATCGTCCTCGGCGTGTGCGCGGCCGGCTATGGACTCCTGCCCACTGCGGCCCGCAGCACCGCCCAGGCCGTCGACGTCGCCGCCTCACTCGAGAACGCGCGTCTCGGGGCGCCGCACTGGCGGGTCGCTGCGCTCCTCGCCATCGCGCTGATCATCGACATCATGAAGCCGGCGAGCCTCGGCTTCGTCACGCCGGGCATGAAGACCGAGTACCACATCAGCGGGCAGACAGTCGCCTGGCTGCCATTCGCAGCGCTCGCCGGCACGGTGGCAGGCTCGGTCGTCTGGGGCGTGCTGGCGGACGTCTACGGGCGGCGTGCCTCGATCGTGCTCTCCTCGGTCATGTTCGTCGGCACTTCCATCTGCGGCGCGATGCCCAGTTTCTGGTGGAACGTCGGCATGTGCTTCATGATGGGTGCGGCCGCCGGCGGCATGCTCCCCGTAGCCTACGCGCTGCTCGCGGAGATCATGCCGACGCGCCATCGCGGCTGGAGCCTGGTCCTGGTCGGAGGGATCGGCGCGATCGGCGGCTTTTTCGCGGCCAGCTTCCTCTCGGCGATTCTGCAACCCGTCTTCGGCTGGCGCATCATGTGGCTGCTCAACCTGCCGACGGGACTCGTGCTCGTGGTGCTGAGTCCGCTGTTGCCTGAGTCGGCGCGCTTCCTGCAGGAGACCGGGCGCCCCGCGCTCGCGCGCGCAACCCTCGCGCGCTTCGGCGTGGTGCTGGTGCCGGCCACTTCCGCGCCGCCGGCGCAGCACGAGAGCCATACGCCGGTGCCACCGCTCGGCCACGGGTTCATCGGCATCACGGCCGCGCTCACGCTCGCCGCAATTGCCTGGGGGCTGGTGAACTTCGGGCTGCTTCTGTGGCTGCCCGCAACGCTCGTTGCCTCAGGACAGACCGTCGCCGCATCGAGCGCGCTGATTGCAAAATCGGCACTCATCGCCGCGCCCACCATCGTGATCTGCGCCTGGCTGTTCGGTGCCTGGAGCACCAAGTGGTCTCTCATCGCGGCGACCGTCGTCATGGTCGCCGGGCTCGGCGGCCTCATGCTCGACGGACTCGGCTCAGCAGGCCCATCCACCCCGCTCCTTCCGCTCGCGCTCGTCATCATAGGCTCGAGCGGCGTGATCTCGATGCTGCTGCCCTATACGGCGGAGAACTATCCGCTGCTCATCCGCGGCCGTGCGACCGGCTGGGTGGCGGCTTGCAGCAAGCTCGGAGGGCTGGCCGCGCAGACCTTGAGTGTTCTCGGCGGGGTGCCGCCGCTCGCAGCCGTGATTATGTTGATCGCCGCGCCCGCGATCGCCTCCTCGATCCTCATCGCCCTCTTTGGACGCGAGTCGCGCGGCCGCAGCCTCGGCGAGCTGGATCTCGCCCACCGTATGTAAAGGTGTTAGTCTTTTTGCGCTCAAGAAACGGACGATCCGGACGATAACAAGGCAGACCGTGGGTCTGGTTGCCACACAACCTGGCCGCGCGATCCGGAGGACCTGACAGGATGCTTTCTTCTGAGCGCTCGGATTTTTCCGTCGGCCTGTTAAGCGCTGCCGTCGCCGCACTGGCCGGCGCGCAGGCGGCACACGCGGCGACCGCCTCCACGAGCCTCCTGGTCTCGACGACCGTCGAGACGGTCTGCACGGTAGCCGCCAATCCTCTCAGCTTCGGCACCTACCGCCCCGGGCTTGGAAACGTCACCGGCAGCACGACGCTCTCGGTGCGCTGCCCGAAGGGCGCTCACTTCACGGTGGCGCTCGATGCCGGAACCGGCGGCCCGACGGTGCTGCAGCGTTCGATGACTTTCGGCGCCTACAAGCTGCAATACAACCTCTACACCGCCGCGGCACGCGCCACCGTGTGGGGCGACGGCACGCTGAGCTCCGCGACGGTCTCAGGCGTCGGCCACGGACTCGCGACCGGGCAGGCAATCGTCGAGACCGTGTACGGTCAGGTGCCCGATGTCGTCGCGAACCAGGAAATCGTGCCCGGCGTCTACACCGACACGATTCGCGTCACAGTGACCTACTGAGGGCGCCGCCCCCGGGGCAGCCACTGAGACCTGGCGCACACTCCGCGCTTCGAGCACTTCTCAACTGCGAATAAAGCGCGGCGGACCGGTCCCGAAAATGGGACTCATGTCCGCAAGTTAGCGCCTCTTTTCAATCAAGATTCCGCCCAACAAGCGGCAGGAAGCCGCGCGTCTCTGGTTTGTTCTTCAACGTTCGGGAGTCTTATGCGTAACCTCATTGCCTGTCTCAGTGCGGGCGCGTTGCTGGCCAGTGCCGGCGCCGCTCATGCCGCCAATCCTGCCACGACGACCCTGGGTGTCTCGGCTACGGTGCTGAAGAACTGCACCGTGTCCGCGCCCACCGCCGTGGCGTTCAACAACTACACCCCGACCGCCGGCAACGTCGCGGCGAACGGCACGCTCAACGTGAACTGCACCAAGAGCACGCCATTCACCGTGTCGCTCAACAAGGGCACGACGGCCGCCGGCACGATCGCGCAGCGCCTGATGAGCGATGGCGCGGGCGATACCCTGCAGTACAACCTGTACACCACCGGCGCCTTCGCCACGGTGTGGGGTGACGGCACGGGCACCTCCGTGACCCAGGGCGGCACCGGTGCCGGCATGGGCACGGCCGTGGCGATGACCGTGTTCGGCAGCCTGCCGGATAATGCGACCAACCAGGCGGTGCCGCCGGGCGCGTATACCGACACGGTCACCGTGAGCGTTGCGTACTAAAAGCGCGAGATGAGGGCGATCGCAGCAGCACTGCTCGCAACTGGCATGCTTGCTGCGGCCGATGAGGCCGCAGCAAGCGCCTTGAGCATCGCGCCGATCCGCGTCGAGTTGACCTCGGCGAAGCGCACCGCGGTTCTCACGCTGCGCAACCAGGAAGACACGCCGGTAGTGGTGCAGGCGCGGCCTGCGGCCTGGACGCAGCGCGATGGCGAGGATCAGCTCGACGACACCCATGACCTGGTCGTAACGCCGCCCATCTTCACCGTGCCGCCCAAGGGTCAGCAGGTGCTGCGGATCGCGCTGCTGCGTGAGGCAGACCCGGCACGCGAGCTCGACTACCGACTGGTGCTGTCCGAGGTGCCTTCCGCGGGTCCGGCGGAGACCACCGGGCTCAAGGTGGCACTGCGCATCACGCTGCCGGTCTTCGTCGCAGCGCGCAGCGCGGCGGCCGCCGATCTCGCCTGGAGCCATAAGTGGCAGCCGGACGGGACGCTCGAGATCGAAGCGCAGAACCGCGGAACTGCGCACCTGCAGATTCACGACTTCGATGTGCAGACTGCGGGGCAGAGTCCGCTCAAGCTGCACGCCGAGGTTCCGCACTACCTGTTGCCCGGTACCGTTGCGCGCTGGCAGCTCCATGCTGCCGGCAAACCGGCGAGCGACGGCCGGCTTCGCATTCAGGGCCACTCGGACGCCGGTGACTTCAGCGTCACCAGCAGCCCGGGCACTCCCTGACGCAAGAGCCATGCGCCATGTGGGACTTCCTCCGGAGGACCACCGCAGCCTGTGCGGTGCTGCTCATGTGCACTGTCACTGCAGTGCGCGCCGACGACGCCGGCGGACCTGACGCCGACTGGCGCGAGGCGGTCCTCGAGCTGCGCATCAACGGGGTGCTGACGCACCCGGACGTCATCGCGCTGCGCGACGCGAGCGGCGGCCTGTGGCTGACCGACAGCGACTTCGCGCGCCTGCGCCTCAGGCTCCCGCAGGCCGCGCCGCACCTGGCCGACGGCCGGCGCTACTTCCCGGTCGCGGCGCTCGGCGGCGTGCGGGTCGCCTTCGACGACATGCACAGCGCCGTCAGCATGCTCGCGCCTGCGACGGCATTTCAAAGCTCGAGCCTCGCACTCGCGGGCACCAACCGTCCGCCCATGTCGAAGAGCGGCAGCGGTGCCTTCTTCAATTACGAGCTGTTCGGGCAGACGGGCCAGTACACGGGCGCCGACGTCGCCGGCGGCTATGGCGAGCTCGGCATCTTCAGCCCCTTCGGCGTCCTCCTCAACACAGGCTCGGAGCAGACGACGGAGGGCAAGAGCCGCTTCGTGCGGCTCGGCACCACCTTCAGCCACGACTTTCCCGATGCGCTCGAGACGCTGCGGCTCGGCGATGCCATCAGCGTGCCGGGCTCCTGGGCAGACGCGGTGCGCTTCGGCGGCATCCAGTTCGGAACCAACTACGGCATCCGGCCGGACCTGGTCACGACGCCGCTGCTGGCCGCCACCGGCACCGCCGTCGTGCCCTCGACGGTGGACGTGTTCGTGAACGGCCGCGCGGTCGGCTCGAGCGAGGTGCCCGCGGGGCCGTTCGTCGTCAACCAGGTGCCGGCCCTGAACGGCAGCGGCGACGTCAGCATCGTGGTGCGCAACGCGCTCGGACAGGAGCAGATCGTGTCGGTGCCGTTCTACTCGGCGCCGGTGATGCTGCAGCCGGGACTCTCGCTCTACGACGTCGACCTCGGTGCCGTGCGCGAGAACTACGGCCTGGACAGCAACGACTACGGACCCCTCATCGCTTCGGGAACCTGGCGGCACGGCTTCTCCGCGCACCTCACCGGCGAGGTGCATGCCGAGGCCATGCACGGCGGACCGGCGGCGGCCGGGATCGACGTCGCATTCGGCATCGACCACTGGGCGGTCGTGACGCTGGATGCCGCGGCCGGCAGCCAGCCGGCGACCAGCGGGCTCCTCGGCAGCGGACCGCAGGCCGCGAGCTCCGGCACCTACGAGGCACTCGGTATCCAGCGCGTCAACGAGCGGCTCAGTCTCGTTCTGCAGGCAGCCCACGCCAGCCCCGGCTTTCGCGAGGTAGGCAACGTCGGCGGCGCCATTCCGACGCCGCTCGACCGCACGCTGGCCCAGGTTGGCTGGAGCATGGGCAAGCCCGGCAATCTGCAGCTCGCCTGGGTCTGGCAGCGCAATCCCGACGACAGCCGCCAGACGGCCATTGGCATCACCTACCAGGTGAACATCGGTCCCGGAAGCTTCAACGCCACCGCCAGCCGCACCACAGGGGACGTCCGCGACACGAACGTGTCGGTCTTCTATGTGCTGCCGCTCGGCGCGCGCCGCAGCCTCGCGACGCAGTTTCGCTACGACAACCAGCTGCCCTCACCCGATGCGGCGCTGGTCGAGACGCTGCAGAAGAATCTGCCGCCGGGCACCGGCGAGGGCTACCTGCTCTCGGCCGGCACGGACGGCAGCTACAACCTCGCCTACCAGCGCCAGACGGATGCGCTGCTGGTGCAGGCCGCCGCGGCGCGCCTCTTCGGCCAGAGCGCCGAGACTCTCACCGTGAACGGCGGCGCGACCTTCATGGACGGCGAGCTGCGACTGGCGCGCACCGTGAACGACAGTTTCGCCACCGTGGAAGTCGCGGGCTTACCCAACGTCACCGTGTACTTCGAGAACCAGCCGGTGACGCAGACCGATGACCACGGCATCGCAGTGGTGCGCGACCTGCGCTCGTATGACGTCAACCGCCTGAGCATCGATCCGCAACAGCTGCCGCTCGATACTCAGCTGACCAACCCGCAGATCCAGATCGTGCCGCCCTACCGCAGCGGCATCCTGGTGCGCTTCCCCGTCGATCGCATCCATGCGGGCGTGTTCCGGCTGCAACGCGCCGACGGCAGCGCCGTACCTCCCGGTACGGTCGTTAGGTTCCAGGGCAGGGAGTTCCCGGTGGGCCTCGATGGGCTCACCTATGTGACCAATTACGATCACGGCACGACCGGCGAGGCGCGCTGGACCGAGGGCAAGTGCAGCTTCCGCCTGCCTCCGCCGCCGGCAGGCGATCCGCAGCCGGACCTCGGCGTAATCCCGTGCCGGAGCGCTCCGTGACCGCCTCCCGCACGACTGCGGTGCGCACTGCGGCGCTGCTCACCTGCGCGGCGCTCTGCTGCCTCGGCGCGCCGGCAGCCCGCGCAGCGATCGGCTCCTGCACGGTCTCCTCCAGCGGCGTGGCCTTCGGCACGTACACGCCACTGCAGGGCGCACCGCTGCAGTCCAACGGCACGATCGACATCGCCTGCACGGCCATCACCGGCCGCACCGGTATCACCATCGATCTCAGCTCCGGCGCGAGCGGCAGTTATGCGACGCGCCGGATGACGGTCGGTGCCTCCACGCTCAGCTACAACCTGTACTTCGATGCGGCCTACACCCAGATCTGGGGCAACGGCACGGGGGGAAGCGTCGAGGGCACGGCGAGGATCCGCCGGCGGACCCCGAACGTCACCCTCACGGTGTATGGCGCCGTCGCGGCCGGACAGGACCCGGGGCCCGGAGGCTATACTGACAGCATTACGGTGAGCGTGAACTATTGATGGGCGCGATGACATGCGCGGGCGGCCGCGCCGCCGTCGTTGGCGCGCTGATCGCGCTGGCCGCGCCGCTCGGCTGCTTCGCCGCGGTCACCGCCTGCACCACATCGGCGAGCGGTGTCGTGTTCGGCACCTACACGCCGCTCACCCCGACGGCGCTGCTCGCCAACGGCACGATCGCCATCTCCTGTACCGGCCTGACGGCCAACAACGGCATCACCATCGACCTGAGCACGGGGACGAGCGGCAACTACGCGAGCCGCACGCTCGTGAGCGGCGCCTCCACGCTCGACTACAACCTGTATCTCGACGCGGCTTATACGCAGGTCTGGGGTAATGGCTCGGGCGGCAGCCTCGAGGGCAGCGTTGCGGTCACCAATGGACACCCCAATCCGACTCTCACGGTCTACGGCGCGGTGGCCGCGGCGCAGGACCCGCTGCCCGGCACCTACAGCGACAGCATCACCGTCAGCGTGAATTACTGATGCCGCGCGCCGGGCGCGCCGCTGCCGCCGGCGGCAAGCGCCGCGTCGGCCGGCCGAACGGCCGCGTTGCACGCGTCAGCATGCTGCGCGCGATGCTGGCGACGCTCATTCCGGTCACGTCGTCGAGCTGATAGGGCGCCCCCGTGAGAATCGTCTCGGCCGCCCGCAGGCCGCTGCGGATCGCGGGGCCGATACCCTCGCCGAGATCGCGGCTCGCAAGACCGGCCGCATCGCCGGTGATGAAGGCGTTGTCGCGGCGCACGACATCGACCCGCCCGCGCAGATAGTAGCTGTAGCCGGTCGGATCGTAGTGCGCGTTACGCGTGAGGCCCGCGCCGAGCTTGCCGGCGAAGTGCGCCCAGTGCGTCTTGATGTCCTGGCCGGCCTCCTTGATGCGCTCGGCAAACCCACCGATGCCGACATTGAGCCAGCCGCTCTCCTTCGGCACGTACCAGGAGTACCCGGGCAGCCCCTCGTCGCAGAACCACAGGTGGCAGTCCGGGTCCTCCCACGCGTACTCGATCTCGTGCTCGAGCGTCACGATCTGCAGCTCGTGCGCGCGCGGGTTCGCTTCCCGGAAGAGATTGCGGTAGACGGGGCAGCGCGTGCCGCCGGCGCCGATGAGGTAGCGGCAGCGATATTTCCCGTCGACGATGAAGCCATCGCCGTCGGCGACGATTTCGCGAACGTTGTGCTGCTCGACCGTCGCTCCCGAACGCTCCAGCAGCCAGGCGTCGAACTCGAAGCGGCGGATGGAGTGCTGCACGCACGGCAGCGGAAGGCTCAGCTTCCCGTAGTGCACGCGCAGCCGCGGGAAGGTGAGCAGCCGATGCGGGTAGGCGTCGAGGTCCATCTCCAGCTCGCGCACGACCTCGGGCGTGATCCACCCGGCACACAGCTTCAGGCGCGGAAACCGCTCGCGATCGAGCAGCAGCACGTCGGCCCCCGCGCGCTGCAGGCGCCAGGCGGCGCTCGACCCCGCGGGGCCCCCGCCGACGATCAGTACCTCGCACGAGCGCATGCGGCGGGTTCAGGTGTAAAGGTGCGCGCGCGTCCAGGGGACGTCGTTGTTGTCGGCGCTGGCAAAGACCACCTGGAAGAGCTGCAGCGTGCCGGTCGAGAAGGCCGCCGCCGAGCCCGCGAGGTAGAGCCGCCACATCCGCACGAAGCGCTCATCGAACATCTCGCGCACCCGCCCGCTCGCCGCCTCGTAGAGCGCGAGCCAGTGGCGCAGCGTCTGCGCATAGTGGAGGCGCAGGTTCTCGACGTCGAGAATCGACAGGTCGGCGGGCTCGAAGATGCGCGCCATCTCCCCGAGTGAGGGCGCGTAGGCCCCCGGAAAGATGCGCTTCTCGATCCACGGCTGCAGCCGCGCCGGGTGGTTGCGTCCGATCGAGTGGATGAGTCCGCGGCCGTTGCTACCGAGGCAGCGACGCACCACCTGCCCGAGCATCCCATAGTTCTTGAGTCCCACGTGCTCGAGCATCCCGACCGAGACGAAGGCGTCGTAGCGGCCGGAGATGTTGCGATAGTCGTCCTCGATATACTCCACCCGCCCCGCCAGGCCCTCGCGCGCTGCCCGCTCGCGTGCGTACGCGATCTGCTCATGCGAGATGTTGAAGGCCCGCACCCGCACACCGTAGTGGCGCGCCATGTGCAGCGCGAGCATCCCCCAGCCGCAGCCGGCTTCGACCACGCTCTCCCCCGCCCTCAGGCGCAGCTTGCGGCACACGTGGTCCATCTTGGCGGTCTGCGCCTCATCGAGCGTCGCCGCCGGCGTCGGGTAGTAGGCACAGGTATAGGCCATGGTCGATCCGAGCCACAGCGAGTAGAAGTCGTTGCCGATGTCGTAATGGTGATGGATGTTGTCGCGCGAGCCCGAGAGTGTGTTGCGGTGCGGACGGTGCAGCAGGCTGACCGCACGGCGCACGCGCGAGGACGACCTGCCCCCCATGCCGCTCGAGCGGTAGATGGTCTCGAGGAGCGCCACCAGATCGCCCTCGATGGTGAGGGTTCCGTCGCTGTAGGCATCGCCAAAGCGCACCCAGGGATCGGCGAGAATGGAAAGCAGGTGCTTGCGGCTCGCGAAAGTGACGCGCGCCACCGGCGACTTGATCGTACGTACCCGATCGCCGCCGCGGATGCTGAACTCGATCGGCGGGTCTCCGAGCACCGAGCGCACCCGCGCCAGCAGCCAGTTGTCGCGTGCGCGTGACTCCCCGGGCACCGGCCCGGCGATATCCTCGTTGGCCGCCTGGGCCGGGGAAACGGCCCGCTTCGAATCGGACAACACGCTCTCGTCCCGGACACTCACGGCTTGCGATCCTCCTTCGGAATGCCTTAAATGTAGCATGCCCCGCAGGCACGATGCAGGGGGGGCGATTCGCTGTCGCGTCAGTGACTTAGGCGCGTCTTCAGCGCGGCGTGAGCAGCCCGTTGAGGAGTCGCGCGAGACGTCCGCCGGCGAGCAGCAGACGCTCGCGGACGATCGACTCGGCTTCGTGCTGGTAGGCGGGATCGAGCAGTACGATGTCAGGCGGCGTGCGCCCGCAGCGGAAGCCCGGCGTTTGATAGGCGACGTTCCTCGCGAGGCTGTTGGATTCGCGCGCCCAGCTCGCGGGCGACCCCTGCCCGGCCGTGGCGGCGAGCGCCTGCGCCTCGAGCGCCAGCGCGTCGATGTCGGCGGGCGGTTGCTGGTGGCCGCGCGTGCCGAGCGCGAGGCGCACGAACTCCCCGTCCCAGGCGCGATGCAGATTCTCGCGTCCGCGCGTACGCACGCCGGCGAACGCCACGGAAACACGATTCCCCCCGGCATCGGCATTGTCCGCGGCGTGCAGCGGCTGGTGCAGATCGCCGAGGAGATGCACGACCCACTTGAGCGCCTCGTTACGCGCGCGGGCGTCGGCGCGCGGGTCGCCGAGCACGGCGATGAGACGCTCGAGCTGCGCGGAGTTGCACTCGCCGCCCCGACAGTACTCCCCCCGCGGCGGCACCGCGCCGCACACCGGCATGTCGTCGTAGTGCCAGCGCGGGCGATCCTGCGCCGTCCCGCGGATTTCATCCGCCCAGACCGAGACCGCCTCCAGCGTACGGCGGCCCGAAGCGTTGCCGAAGCGGTCCAGATCGGCAGCGAGCAGCGCCGCAACCGCGGCGTGCGCCTGAGGGGTCAGGAGCCGGTCCGCGATCGCGCCGATGGTGCGATGCCCCTGCGGGCCCCACGCGAGAGCGCAGGGTGCGCACGCGAGCGTCAGCACGACGCCGGGGATCAGCTTCAGCTTCAGCGAGCGAAACCTTCGCATTGCGGGCCTCATTGTCGGCCAAACACTCCGAGGGTGCGCGCCGGAGGTCGCGCCTGCTGTCACTGAACCAAGTGGTTCCGTGTGCGCCCGGGAGGCCTTCTTTTGGGGCTCAACTCGCGATAGTGAACCATTCGGTTCTCCATCTCGCTTAGGGCCTCGTACAGAGGCCTTTTCCGACGCGCCAGCGCAACACGGAACCAAATGGTTCACTAACACAGGGCGATGCCATCCGTGCGCGGGTCCACCCGATGGCGCCGACCGACCGAAAGCCTCGGATCACCGCTACCGTGCCCCGGATGCGACACCCCTGCGTTAGACTCCGCGCCCTCTGCGGGACCTGAAAGAACAACCATGCCGCGTACTCCGCGTTCGATTCTCACTGCGGCTGCCGCCGTCGCGGCGGCCTCGCTCGTGATGGCGGCACCTGCCGCGCCCAGGGCTCCGGGGATCGATCTTGCCGGCATCGATCCCACGGTGCTGCCCGGAGACGACTTCTTCCGCTACGCCAACGGCGCCTGGCTCAAGTCCACGGAAATTCCCGCCGACCGCAGCACCTACGGCACCGGCGCCATCCTGACCGAGCTCAATACGCGGCGCACCGCAGAGCTCATCAGGGACGCCGCGGCGCACGCCGCAGCCGGATCCGATGCGCGCAAGATCGGCGACTACTATGCGAGCTTCATGGACGAGGCACGCATCGAGCAGCTCAAGTTGCGGCCCCTCGCGGTGGCGCTCGAGCGCATCGATGTCATCAACGACCGCAGGGAGCTCGCGCAGGCGCTCGGCGCCACGCTGCGCGCCGATGTGGACGTGCTGAACTCGACCCGGCTGCACACCCCGAACCTCTTCGGCCTGTGGGTCGCGCAGGATCTCGACGACCCGCAGTCCTACGCGCCGTTCCTGTTGCAGGGCGGGCTCGCGATGCCGGACCGCGACTACTACCTGAACCCCTCCGCCTCGATGGCCGCCGTCCGCGAGAGATACCAGGCGCACATCGCATCCGTGCTCGCACTCGCCGGTCTCACGGATGCGCCTGCCAGGGCCGCGAGGATCTTCGCCCTCGAGCGGCGCATTGCGGAAGCGCATGCAACCCGTGCCGCCTCCGAGGACGTGAGAAGGGGCAACAACCACTGGTCGCGCCGCGACTTCGAGACGCGCGCGCCGGGGCTCGACTGGCAGGCGTTTTTCGCCGCCGCGGGCCTTGGCTCACAGCAGCGCTTCGTCGTGTGGCAGCCGCTCGCCGTCACCGGTCTTTCGGCCCTGACCAGGAGCGAGCCGGTCGAGACCTGGAAGGACTACCTGCGTTTTCATCTCCTCGAGTGGGCCTCTCCTTATCTGCCGAAGGCCTTCGTCGAGGAGGATTTCGAGTTCAACGGCCGCGTGCTGTCCGGCACCCCGCAACTGCGCGACCGCTGGAAGCGCGCGGTCGATGAGACCAACGCCGCCCTCGGCGAGGCGGTCGGTAAGCTCTACGTGCGCCGCTATTTTCCGGCCGCGGAGAAGGCGCGGGCCGAGGCCATGGTGCACGAGCTGCTCGCCGCCTTCGCCACACGCATCGATCACATCGAGTGGATGGCGCCGCAGACGCGCCGCCAGGCGAAAGACAAGCTCGAGACCCTCAGGGTGGGGCTCGGCTATCCCGACAAGTGGCGCGACTACTCGGCTCTCGAGGTCGTGCGCGGCGAT
>DASQGK010000080.1:0-11672 GCA_035632655.1 Steroidobacteraceae bacterium
CAACCGGCACCGTGAGCGGCACTCCCTCGAGCTCCAACGTCGGCACATTTTCCAACATCGTGATCAGCGTGAGCGACGGTCAGCTGTCGGCCTCGCTCCCGGCGTTCAGCATCCAGGTGAAGGCCGTAGCCCCGACGATCGGCGGATCCCCCTCGACTCAGGTCAACGAGGGGCAGGCATATTCGTTCACACCCACCGCCTCGGGTCCGGCCGGCCTGGCGCTCACGTTCAGTGTGCAGAACCTGCCCACATGGGCGACCTTCAGTACATCGACAGGCGCGTTGAGCGGCACTCCCGCGAGCTCCAACGTCGGCACATTTTCCAACATCGTGATCAGCGTGAGCGACGGTCAGCTGTCGGCCTCGCTCCCGGCGTTCAGCATCCAGGTCAAGACGGTACCCCCGACGATCAGCGGCACACCGCCTGCACAGGTCACCGCCGGGCAGGCCTACTCCTTCACGCCGTCAGCCAGCGCTCCGGCAGGCCTGACACTCGGCTTCAGTGTGCAGAACCTGCCGAGCTGGGCCACGTTCAGCATCGCCACGGGTACGGTAAGCGGCACTCCCTCGAGCTCCAACGTCGGCACGTTCCCGAACATCGTGATCAGCGTGAGCGACGGACAGGCGTCGGCAGCCCTGCCGGCGTTCAGCATCCAGGTCAATGCCCAGACGGTCAGCGGCAGCGCGGCACTGTCGTGGACGGCGCCGACGACCAATACGGACGGCTCGGCATTGACGGATCTGGCCGGGTTCATCATCAGCTACGGAACCAGCGCCACCAATCTGAGCCAGCAGGTCACCGTATCCGGCGCGGCCGCGACCAGTTACACCATTACCGGCCTCGCCAGCGGCACGTGGTACTTCACTGTCACCGCCTACGCCAGCGACGGAACGCAAAGCGCGCCATCCAACCCCGTGAGCGACACGATCAGTTGAGGCCATAGCGGCCCAAATTAAGTTCAAGACGACTCTGCGTGCACGGGCGGAAGTCGTTTGCTGCAATGTTCCATCCGCGTCGGCGGCTGGCGACAGGAGCGAGCTTTGCCTGTCGCCGAGTCCCGACGCGTTGCGCCGGATCGACTGATCACGTCTGATAAGTGCCAACTGCGTCTAGCAACGGCGATGCCTCTTTACTTAGGATCAAAGTTGCTTGAGGGCAAACCCGCCGCAAGGCGGGGACGCAAAGCCTCCGGTCTCAGGCTGATCGCTTGAGATAGCGGGGTTGCCGGCGAGAGAGCCGCTCGGCTCGCGCACTCGCCGTCAGCACCCCGCTGTCGTTTCAGCTGGTCAGGATGAGTCCGGAGAGGTCCTTACAGCGAGATCCGGACGGGGAGTGCCAGTTGAAACAAGGCCAGTTGATGTCGTTGCTCAGAACGCGTGGTGCAGCGCCCCTCGTCGGCGCGTTGATATTGTGGGTGCTCGCGGTCTCTACCCTCGCAGGTTGCGGCGGCGGAGGCGGCGGCAGCTCGCAAACGGTCTCGAACGGCACGCCCCCTCCCACCATCAGCGGCACGCCCGCGGCGCAGGTCACGGCCGGCCAGGCTTATTCCTTTACGCCGACCGCCAGCGGCCCCTCCGGCATGGCGCTCACTTTCAGTGTGCAGAACCTGCCCGCCTGGGCGGCTTTCAGCACGTCGACCGGCGCACTGACCGGCACTCCGTCGAGCTCCTACGTCGGCACCTTCTCGAACATCGTCATCAGCGTCAGCGATGGAGCGGCGTCGGCGTCCCTGCCGGCGTTTGCCATCCAGGTCAATGCCCAGGCGGTTACCGGCAGCGCGACGCTGTCATGGACTGCGCCGACGACCAACACTGACGGCTCGGCGCTGACCAATCTTACGGGCTTCGTGATCAGCTACGGCACCAGCGCCACAGCCCTGACCCAGCAGGTCAGCGTCTCGGGTGCGAGCGCTACCAGTTACACGGTCACCGGCCTGGCCTCGGGCACCTGGTACTTTTCCGTCGCGGCCGTTGCCAGCGACGGCACGCAGAGCGTGCCCTCCAATCCGGTGACTGACACGATCACCTGAACAACGCGGCCCGGAGTCGCCCCGCTTCAGGAGAAGAGCGCGCGCCGTGCGTGCGGGGTGTCCAGGCCCGCCGCCGCGAAGCCTCTTGCCAGCTGTGTGATCAGACGAGTGCGCAGCCGCATCCGCGGCCGCCGTCAGCTATCCCCTTGCACGAAGTCCCGCATGGGAGGGCGCCTCGCATTCCCTGGCACTCATCGGCACCATAGCACGGCGCGGCGCCCGCGATGGGCCGCTGCAAAGCATGGCTATCGGTCGCGTCCGCGTGTATTTTGCCCCGGACCGGCAAGTGAGGGGAGCATCCAACATGCACTTGAGCCGCCGCGACGTTCTGAGCGCCTCCGCGCTGCTTCTGGCGGGCCCTGGGTTCGCAATGCGCGCCGCCGGGCGCGAAGCCGTGGCGAAGGGCCTCAGCGATCCCATCATCCTGTGCTGGAACGAGAATCCGTACGGGCCCTCCCCGGCCGCGCGCGCAGCCGTGAGCGAGGCAATTCCTGCGGGCTGCCGCTACCCCGACGATGAGATGGACGAGCTGACCACGCTCATCGCTTCCCGCGAGGGCGTGGCTCCCGACTGCATCGTAAGCGGCACCGGATCGGGAGAGCTGCTGCGGGCACTCGGCCTGCTCGCCGCCCGCGGCGGCGGCGAGATCGTGGCTGCACAACCCACCTACACCGAGCTCACCCGCTATGCCGAGGCCTGCGGCGCGCACATCACCTTCGTGCCGGTCGACAAGAGTCTGCGGCATGACCTCGCCGCCATGCACGCGGCCATCAACGCGCGCACGCGCGCCGTATATCTGTGCAACCCGAATAATCCCACCGGCACCACCGTCGCCGCGGCCGACATCCGGGCCTTCGTGGCGGCGCTTCCGCCAGAGGTCACCACCATTGTCGACGAGGCATATCTCGACTTCGTGGTTGCCCCCGAGGTGACCTCAGTGGTGGATCTGACCGCAGGGACGCAGCGCGTGGTGGTGCTGCGGACGTTCTCGAAGATCCACGGCATGGCGGGCATTCGCTGCGGCTACGGCATTGCGCGCGCCGACGTGGCGAAGGAGCTGGCGGCGGCGCGCATGACCACGCCGAACGTGTTCGCGGTGCGCGCCGCCCGCGCAAGTCTCGGCGACAAGGCGTTCCTGGCTGACACCCGCAGGCGCATCCTCGCAAGTCGCGTGCGCCTGACCACCGAGCTCGCGCGACTCAAGCTCGCTTACGCCGAGCCGCAGGGCAACTTCGTATTCTTCGATACGGGCATGCCGCTCAAGCGCTTCACCGAGCTCATGCGCGCGCGCAACATCCTGGTCGGCCGCCGCTTCGCACCCTTCGAGAACTGGTGCCGGATCACAGTCGGGACGGAGAGGGAGGTGCAGGCTTTCCTCGATGCGCTGCCCGAGGTGACGAAGCGCGCTTAGGCGCAGAAATGAAAACGCCCGCTCGGGGCGGGCGTTTCACATGTGCGCGCAGGGATCCGGATTCAGCTGACGCGCCGGCGCCTCGCGAACCCGATACCCGCGAGACCGAGGCCCAGTAATGCGAGCGTCGTGGGCTCCGGAACTACGTGGCCTGACACGAGGCGATCCGTGTAGTCGACGTTCGACACGGTGCCATAGTCGACGCCGCCACCGAATATCGTTGTGATGCCCGAGGAAGTGTAGTCGTAGCCGAAGGTAATGAAATTCGAATAGCCGCTTGATGCATTCGGCCCCGGGCCATCCATCAGCCAGTTCGAGAAGCTGTTGGCACCAGCGGTGCTGTAGTTGGCACCCGCTCCGGCGCCGTTTCCGTCGCCCCCGTTGCCCCACACCCAGTTGATCGAATCGGTGCCGGACCCTACAAAGCCGGTCGTGCCGTACTTATAGTCGGTCAGCGTGCCCTGTACCGCGGTGTAGTTGCTGAAATTGTTGGAGAAGGTGATCTGTCCGTTGAACACTGCACCGGACTGGAAGATCAGCTGCACATTCTCCATCACGCTCGCCGAAGCACCCGAGGCCGCGAACAGCGCTGCCATGGCGCCAGCGAGTTTGATCATTCGCATCTTTCCCTGTCCCGTCACTTGGTTTTCCGTCCTGTGTGCATAGCCTTGCGTAAGACCAGAAGCACATCCCGTGCCAGAACGCCTTCGATGGAGCGGGTGCACGTATCCTGATGATTTTATTAGATAGATGAGGCCTCCGAAGAGATCGATCGGAGGCTATACGGGGTGCCGTGTAAAAATTCCCGACAAAGAGGCGCGAAATCCCCGATCCGACCCGCTATCAGGCCACGTTGGGCCCGCGTTCCGGGCGTCATCCTCATCATGTAAGAAGTTCCGACAGGACGGCAGAGACATCCCGCACTACTCCAGCACCAGGCTGAGGCAGGTAAGTGCAGCCTCCGCCTTCTGCAGCTCGCTCACATCGAGCGCCCGGGTGGTGACTCCGGCCTGCTGCAGCCGGCGCTCGGTCTCGGGGAAAGCTGCGCTGAGGAGCGTCACGTCGCCGACTGAAAGCGTGTTCGCCGCGAAAGCCTCGCCCTCGGCCACTGCCACCACGGTACGCGCATCGAAGGCCCGCGGCTCGACCCACGCCGGGTTCGCCACCAGGATATCGGGCGGGATGAAAGTGGCGGCACTCTTGAGGTGCAGGCAGCCGCGCATCGGGACGGCGCGTACCCGATACCCGTATGGAGCGATGGCTGCACCGAGCTGCGCGATTCCTTCGTCGTTGCTGCGGCCCGAGTTGCCGACATAGAGCGTGCGGCCGATGCGCAGCACATCGCCCGCCTCCAGCGTCCCGGGCGCCGTGATGCGCGCCAGCGGCCGATAAGCGCTGAGGCGGCTGCCGGTACTGGTCACTTCGTCGCGGCGCGATGCAACCCCCGGCCGCGTGATCACCGCGACCTCCGGCAGCAGCACCGCCGTGTCCTCGACGAAGACACCGTCGGCATGAGCCGGCAGCGGCTCGAGCCACTCGAGGCTCAGCCCGAGCGCGGCGAGCTCCGCCGCGTAATGCGCGTGCTGCGCGCGCGCCCGCTCGACGTCGATCGGCGCGCGGCTCAGATAACTCAGCTCGCACTCGGCGAGTCGCGGGCTCACCTCGCGTAGAAAAGCAATCATCGCGGCAGCCTCATCGCTGCGGCACCTTTTTTCCCGACAGCCGCAGGCATTCGAGCAACGCCGTGGCGGCCGGCGGCAGCGTTCCGGGCGCGCGCAGAATGACGCCCACCGGACCCTCGATCGATTTCAGCTTCAGCGGCAGTATCGACAGCAGCCCCTGCTCGACGTCGTCGAGCGCCACGTGATAGGGCATGACGCCAAGGAAATCGGATTTGCGCAGCAGCGCCCGGTTGGTGAGGATCGACACCGATTCGATCACATTGCGGGGTAGCGGCGCTCCGGCCTCGACGAAGGCGCGCTCGATCTGCCGGCGCAGCGCCGTCTCCGGCAGCGGCAGAAGCCATCCCTCGTTGGACAGGTCTCGCAGGTTGAGCCGCCGACGGCGCGCCAACGGATGACCGCGCCGCGTAACGACGCAGATCGGCTCTGCGTAGAACTCTTCATAAACCAGGGCGCGGCTGCGGCCCTCCTCGGGCAGCCGGCCGAGCACCATATCGAGGTCCCCGACGAGGAGCGAAGGCATGAGAATGTCGTAGGTGCCGACCACTACGCTGATCGCGACCCCGGGGCGCTGCTTCTTCAGGAGCGCGATCGCATCCGGGAGGATGCTCGCCGATGCCGCGAGCAGCGTACCGACGGTTACCTTGCCGCTGTAGCCGGCGCGCAGGCTTTCGAGCTCCTCGGCCGCGTGCCGCAGCTGCGCCAGCACGATCTTGGCGTGACGCGCGAAAATCTCACCGTATGGAGTCGGCTCGAGGCCGCGGTTGCTGCGCTCGAAGAGCTTCACGCCGAGTGTCGCCTCGACGTCCTGCAGCGCCTTGGTCACGGTGGGCTGAGTCAGGCTCAGACGCTTCGCGGCCTTGAGAATGCTGCGGCAGTCGTGGAGCTCGGCGATCAGCTCGACGTGGCGCAGGCGGAACTTGCGGGTGATCCAGCGCTCGAGCCGTGCCGAGGTCATGCCCCGATCATAACGGGTCGCTGCGCTGTGCGGTTCTCAGGCGCGGCGGCGTGCCGGCAGCGGCACTGCCGCGCCCTGCTCCCCGAGGCCGAAGAACGCCGCGGCATTGCCGTGCAGCAGCTTGTCCCGCGTCACCGGGCTCATGCGAGGATGCGAGCGGATCAGGCTCCCGACCTCCTGTTCGCCCAGCGGGTAGGGATAATCGGAGCCCAGCATGACGCGGTCCTCGCCCATGGTGCGGACGAGGAATTCCAGCGCGTCGTCGCTGAAGACCGTGGCGTCGACCGAGAAGCGGTCGAGGTACGAAGAGGGCGGGTGCGGGCAATCCTCGCGCACGATGTCGCGGTTGCGCCAGGCATTGTCCACGCGGCCGAGGAGGTAGGGAAAGCTGCCGCCGCCATGCGCGAAGCACAGCTTGAGTGAGCGCGGCAGCCGCTCGAATGCTCCCGACAGAATCAGCCACAGGATGGAGAGCTGCGTCTCCGCCGGCATCGCCACCAGCCACGGCAGCTGATAGCGGGGCATGCGCTCCTGCGCCATCATGTCCCAGGGGTGCACGAACACCGCCGCACCCTCGGCGGCGCAGTGCTCAAGGAAAGTGACTATCCCGTCGTCGTTGAGCTCGCGCGCCCCGACGTGATTGCCGATCTGCACGCCGACGTGGCCGTCGGCCATCGCGCGGCTGAGCTCCCGGCAGGCGAGCTCACTGTCCTGCAACGGGACCTGGCACAGCGACTTCAGCCGCCGCGGGGCATGGCTGCAGAGCTCGCGGGCCGCATCGTTGAAAATACGCGCGCACTCGAGCGCCTGCGCCGCCGGTCGCTGGTAGGCGAAGAGCAGCGGCGTCACGGACATGATCTGTACCTCGACCCCGTCGCGGTCCATGTGCTCGAGACGCAGCCGCGGATCCCAGCAGGCAGCTCCAACCGGGCGGAACTCCTGCTCGCCCACCATCAGCATCGCCTTGCCGCCCGGTGCGTGGCGCATCCAGGGCCAGTCACCGGTACCGAAGCGCGCCGCGAGGTCCGGCCAGGTGCGCGGCAGGAAGTGCGAGTGGATGTCGATCGTCTTCATGATGCCTCCTCAGGGCGGCGCTCGGCCGCTGCGGGCCTTCCAGGCCACCGCCTTGATCTCGATCAGCAGCTGCGGATGGGGCAGCTGCGCCACCGCCACGGTGGTGCGCGCCGGCCCGTCGGCGCCGAAGAATTCACCGTAGACCTCGTTGTACCCCGTGAAATCGTCCATGCTCACGAGGAACGTGCTCACCTCGACCAGGTCGGCGAGGCTCGCGCCGGCGGCAGCGAGAATGTCGCGGATGTTCTCGATGACCGCGCGCGTCTGCACGCGAATGTCGAGCAGCGGCGCACCCTTGCTGCCGGCGGCCGCGCCGGCGATCGAGTCGTCGGCGCGCCGCGCGCTGGTTCCGGATACGTAGATGAAGTCGCCGGCGCGCCGGAAGTGCGGGTAGGCGCCGCGCGGACGTGCCTTGCCGGGAACCACGCCGCTCGTATCGCTCATAGCTTCACGCAGATGTTCATCGGCTCGGAGAAGAAGGCGAGCGAATACGCCCCGCCTTCGCGGCCGATTCCCGAGAGCTTGACGCCGCCGAAGGGGGTGCGCAGATCGCGCAGGAACCAGTCGTTCACCCAGGCGATGCCGACCTCCATCTGTCGGGCCACGCGGTGGGCGCGCTGCAGGTTCGAGGTCCACACCGCCGCCGCGAGGCCGTAGCGGGTATCGTTGGCCAGCCGCACCGCCTCCTCTTCCGTGTCGAAGGGCGCGACGTGGCAAATGGGGCCGAAGATCTCCTCGCGCACGCAGCGCGCATCTTCCGGCAGACCGCGCACGATCGTCGGCTCGATGAAGGCGCCCGCATCGCGCTCATCATTGAAGCGCGGCACACCGCCGCCGCAGACGATCTCGCCCCCCTCCTCCCGCGCAAGACGGTAGTACGACAGCACCTTGTCGCGGTGCGCACGCGAGATGAGCGGACCCAGGTCGGCCCCCTCATAGGGGCCGCCCACCCGCAGGCGCCGGGCGGCGCCGGCGAGCGCCTCGACGAAGCGCCCGAAAAGCGCACGCTCCACGTAGACGCGCTCCGAGCACAGGCAGACCTGGCCGCAGTTTGCGAATACCGAGCGAACGGTGCCGGCGAGCGCCGCCTCGAAATCTGCGTCCGCGAAGACGAGCGATGCGTTCTTGCCCCCGAGCTCGAAGGACAGTGCCTTAACGGTCGGCGCGGCGCTCGCCATGATGGCCGAGCCGGTGGCCGACTCCCCGGTGAAGGCGATCGCACTCACGTCCGGATGCCGCACCAGCGCCTCGCCGGTCGACTGCGGTCCGAAGCCATGCACCAGGTTGAAGACTCCGGGCGGCACGCCGACCTCCTGCATCACCTGCGCGAGCAGCGCAGCCGAGGAGGGAGTCTCTTCCGAGGGCTTGGCGATGACGGTGTTGCCGCAGGCGAGCGCCGGCGCCACCTTCCACGTCAGCAGCAGGAACGGCAGGTTCCACGGGGCGATCACGGCCACGACGCCCACCGGCTTGTGCACCGTATAGTTGAGCGCGCCGCGGCCATCGGGCGTACTCATCTCGAAGCATTCCGAAGCGCGCGCGAGCGTGAGGTCGGCGTAGGCGCGGAAATTGGCGGCGCCGCGCGGGATATCGAGCGAGCTCGCCTGCGCGAGCGTCTTGCCGGTGTCGGCGATCTCGGCGCTGACGAACTCGTCGAAGCGCTGCTCGATTCGATCGGCGACCTTGCGCAGCAGCGCACAACGCTCCTGTGTCGTGAGCCGCCCCCAGGGTCCGCGCAGTGCCGCGCGGGCGGCCTGCACCGCGCGATCGACCAGCGCCGGGTCGGCCTCGGTGACGGTGCCGATGAGGCGGCCGTTGACGGGGCTGGTGTTGGGGAAGCTGCGCCCCTGGCGGATGAATTCCCCGCCTATGAGGCACGGCAGCTGCTGATCGGCGAGGGGGTAAGGGACCTCTGGGGTCGGGTTCCGCATCTGGCGCGGATTTTAGAAGGGATCTGCTACAAAGGAATAATCGTATTTTGCAGTTCTGATATGCAATTCACCTATACCGGGCCGGCGCTCATTTTCCAAGCAGCGCACGGCGGCGGGCGAGACTCGCCTCGCTCCACACCTCGGCGCTCTTGTAGTACTGGCGCACGGCGCGGGCCCCGGGCGGGATCACCACCCACGGCTGCTTCGACTCGGTGAAGATGTGAATGTCGGGCGGGAAGGCGTCGGGATCATCGAGTGTTCCGACCCGCACGAAGCGCAGGGCATCTCCTGCGCCTGCGTAGGTGCTCCACAGCGCGATCCGGCACACCGGGCAGCGGCTGATCCTCTGCCCCTTGCCGCTCGCGCTCGGGGTGGGCACCACCTCGGGCGCGCCTTCGAGCAGCTCGACCCGGTCGGCTTCGATCATCGCATTGAGAACGAAAGCCGAGCCGGTCTCGCGCTGGCACCAGCGGCAGTGGCAGCAGTGCACGATGAGCGGTGGCCCGCGCATCGTGAACCGCACGGCGCGGCAGGTGCAGGCGCCGCCCGTGACCTTCGGGTCCGCGGACGGCGCCTGAGCGCTCATTTGGCTGCAGCCGAGCCCGAGCCCTTGAGGCAGGTGCTCATGAAGCTCTTGCGGTCGGCGCCCTTGAGTCCCTTGGCGCTCGCGTCCGCATTGCAGCTCTTCATCTTCTCCTGCTGGCTGTTGGTCTTGGCCGGCGCGGCCGGCTGATCCGACAGGCAGCTCTTCATGTAGGTCTTGCGATCGGCGCCCTTGAGGCCCTTGGAAGTCGCATCGGCGTTGCAGGTCTTCATCTTCTCCTGCTGGCTGTTGGCGGGTTTGGCCATCATGGCCGTGCCCGCCGCCTGCGCGAACGCCGCCTGACCCGCCAACATCGAGAGCGCCGCACCCACCGTCACCAGCCACGTCGTACGTCTCATATGCTCATCCTCCGTTTGCGCCGGGAAAACCCCGCCATGGTACACCCGCCCTCCCCTTACTCCATGTCCGGGTATGGGCCCCGGCCGCCGGCCGCGATGAAGCGATCGATGCGCGTCTCGAGCACCGGCAACGGCACCGAGCCGAGCTCGAGCACCGCATCATGGAAGGCGCGGATGTTGAAGCGATCCCCGAGCGCCTTCTCGGCGCGCTCGCGTCCCTGGACGATGGCGCGCTCACCGAGGTAGTAGGACAGCGCCTGGCCCGGCCATGCGATATAGCGATCCACCTCGGTGCCGATCTCGTGCTCGGGGAGCGCGGTGTATTGCCGCAGATATGCGAGCGCCTGCTCGCGCGTCCAGCCCTGCGAATGAACGCCGGTGTCGACCACCAGTCGCGCGGCGCGCCAGATCTGGTAGCCGAGCATGCCGAAGCGATCGTAGGGGGTCTCGTACATGCCCATCTCGTCGCCGAGCCGCTCGCAGTAGAGCGCCCACCCCTCGCCGTAGGCGGAGATGTAGCTCAGACGGCGGAATTCCGGCTGATCCTTGTGCTCCATGGCGATGGGGATCTGGAAGGCGTGCCCCGGGGCTGACTCGTGCAGCGTCAACGCCACCAGGTTGTAGAGCGGCCGGCTCGGCAGATCGTAGGTGTTGAGAAGATACACGCCGGGCCCGCCGCGGCCCGCGGTGTAAAAGGGCGCCAGATCGTCCGGGACCGGCTTGATGGCGAAGCGCGCGCGCGGCAGGTAGCCGAACCAGGTCGACGCCTTGCCGTCGAACACCTTGGCGATCCACGCCGCGCGGTCGAGCAGCTCCTGCGGCGTCCTGGCGTAGAAGCGCGGGTCGCTGCGCAGGAAGTGCAGAAACTCGGGAAATTCGCCCTTGAAGCCGGTGGCGTGCATCTGCTCCACCATGGCCGCATGCAGCCGCCCTACCTCGGACACACCGAGGTCGTGAATGGCGCCGGGGTCCATGTCGAGCGTGGTGAACTCACGGATCTTGGCGCGGTAGTAAGCCCTGCCGTCGGGCAGCGCCTCCGCGGCGAGCGTGGTGCGCGCTCCGGGCAGATACTCGTTGCGCATGAAGCCGAGCAGCTCGAGGTAAGCCGGCTGCACCAGGTCGTGGATGACCTGCAGCGCCTGCGCGCGCAGCTCCTTCTGTCTCGCGGCGGGCACCGACTGCATGTCCCTGAACGGGGCATAGAAGAGAGTGCCCTCGGGCATCGCCTGGGTGACGGCGGTGATCGAGGCATCGCGTCCCTCGAGCGTCACGCGTGGCGGCGTGAAGCCGCGCTTCATGCCGGCCCGCATCTCATCCATCTGCTCGCGGAAATACCGCGGCACATCGCGCATCTGCGCGATCCAATGCTCGTAGTCGCTGAGCTTGCGAAAGGGTCGGCGCGCCGTGTAACCGAGGTCGGTCCAGAAGGTGCTGTCGGAGTTGGCCGGCATCTCGAAGTCGCGGAAGCGCTGATCGTCGATCAGCACCCGAAGCTGCGCACGGTAGATGTCGTAGTTGAGCTGCTGGTCCGGGGAGAGGCTCGCCCGCTGCACCGCATCGACCTTGCGCAGGGTGTCCTCCCAGTACTTCAGGCGCTGCTCCTGCGAGGCCGGATCCACCCGGGGCAGGTGATCGGCTACCGGGT
>DASQGK010000081.1:0-9136 GCA_035632655.1 Steroidobacteraceae bacterium
AGGCTCGGTCGCGGCATCACATCGTAGAGCGGGCTCAGGCGCCATCCCGGCAGGCGCGCATCCCACACGAAGCCGTGGTTGCGCAGGTGATCGTCGTCGTTGTTGACGAGGATGTTGAATACCAGGCGCTCGAAGAGCTCGCGGTTGTTCTCGCGGATCACCCGCGGGTGGCAGTAGCGGCGCACGGCCTGGGCGAGGTCGCCATAGGACTTGTCGGGAGACTCCATCTCGTCACAGGCAAGCAGCGTCAGGGCGCTGACGAATCCAAGTCTCTTCTCGGCCAGTCCGTAGGCCGGTGCGGCACTCAGAAAATCCGCCGCGAGCGGCAGCTCTGCACCGGCCTTGGCCCAGTAGCGGTCGAAGCGGCGGATCAGCATGACGGTGCGCGAGCCGAGGTCGATCAGCCTGATCTCGGGCACGGTGAGGCCGGCGGCGGCAGCGAGTCGCAGGGTCGCCGTCTCGATGACGGGAACCGCGAGCGCGTCCTTGCGGCTCGGGAATTTGGCGAGCCACAGCACGCGCTCCTCGTCGCGCACGGTCGCCTTCGGTCTCGCGCCGCCGAGGGCGCTCCCTTCGGCAAAGATTTCCTCGAGCGCGGCGGGTACCGGCAAGCCCTCGTCGATCCGCTGGGCGGCCTCCATCAGATACTCGAGGTTGTTCCAGGTGCCGAAGCCCGGGGTGGCCGATGAGTCCCGCGAGGAGCGGATGTCGAGCGCGCCCACGCGCTGGCTTCCCGCATGCACCAGGTAAGCCGACTCCGGCAGACTGTTGGCCGGCACTTTGAGGCGCGACTCGATGACACGCCGGCCCCAGGCGTCGGGGGCTGCATCGCGGATTCCACCGAAGGCGGGAAGATTGTTGGGCGGGAAGAGCGCCTTGCCGCGCACCGCGTCCCGGTCCCGCAGACCTAAAGAGACCGGATCCACCTCCAGCGCGGCGGGGCGCTGCAGGTAGCGCAGGCCATAGGCGAAAGTGGATGACAGGAGCTTCGAGCCATCCTCGCTCAGGGTGAGCTGTCCGCACGGCAGCCACTCCGTGTCGATGTAAGCGAAGACGAACAGCTTCTGTTCGGTCGCGCTCATGGCTCAGAAGTCGATCTCGCCGAGCTCCCGTTCGGTGAGCTCGCGTGCGCGGCGGCGCTGTTCCTTCGCGCTCAGTGCGGCGAGCGCGGGATCGGTCTCGGAGAGCAGCTCGAGCAGTGTCTTGCCCGGCACGATGGCATCCAGGTAACGAAGAATCTGACCTACGGCGATTCCCGGATCGCCCTTCTCCATGCGGTAGGCGGTATTGCGCGACAGCCCCGCCCGCAGCGCCGCCTGGTCCTGCTTGACACCGCGGGCGATGCGCAGCCGCGCCAGCGAGGCCCCCAGCTTCCTCGCCTCGGCCGAGCGAGTCGGGTCCAGTACTGCGGACTGAGTGACTTTCATGATCGTTTAATAGAGGTTTGATCCGTTATGACTCGATTTACCGCTCAATCCTAAGCACAACCTGTCCGAAATGAAAGTCTATCTGATCCTAAAATCGATCCTTAAATCCTATATGCTCGATTAATAGTACAAATAAATCAACCGCAGCAGCCCAACTCAAGCCGACCACTCGCAGCATACTGCGCCAGCCATGCCAGTGCTTCTCGCCCCGCCGCTCTCTCTCTACGTGCACTTCCCCTGGTGTGTGCGCAAGTGCCCCTATTGCGACTTCAACTCGTACACGCTCCAGGGCGAGCTGGCCGCGCAGCCGTACGTTGCGCGGCTGGCACGCGATCTCGAGGCGCTTTCCTCCGAGGTCGCGGGGCGCGAGGTTGCCACTGTCTTCTTCGGCGGCGGCACTCCGAGCCTTTTCTCCCCGGACTCGATCGCCGCAGTTCTCGCTGCCGCCCGCCGTCACCTGCTGCTGGCCGCCGACGCCGAGGTCACCCTGGAGGCGAACCCGGGTGCGGTCGAGCGCGGCGCATTCGCGGAGTACCGCGCGGCGGGAGTCACACGCGTGTCTCTCGGGGCGCAGAGCTTCGCGCCCGAGGCCCTCACGGCACTCGGACGCATTCACTCTCCCGGCGAGACGCGGCGTGCCGCCGAAGAGCTGCACGCGGCGGGACTCGATAATTTCAACCTCGATCTCATGTACGCGCTGCCGGGACAGAGCCGCAGCTTCGCCGTGCAGGACATCGCGGAGGCACTGGCGCTCTCACCCGCTCACGTCTCCCACTATCAGCTCACCCTCGAGCCGGGCACGGTGTTCGCGGCCCGGCCGCCGCCACTGCCGGACGAGGATGAGGCGGCGGCGATGCTGGAGGACTGCGGCGCGCGGCTCGCAGCGGCCGGCTTTGCCCGCTATGAGGTGTCCGCCTACGCGAGGCCGGGCCGGCAATGCCGACACAACCTCAACTACTGGCGCTTCGGTGACTACCTGGGCGTGGGAGCCGGCGCGCACGGCAAGATCACACTCCCACGCCGCGCGGCCATCGTACGCACGATGCAGCCCCGCGAGCCGCGTCGGTATCTCTCCGCCGCGGCGGGCGAGCTTACGCGCCGCACCGTGCCGAGCTCGGACCTGCCCTTCGAATTCATGCTGAACGCGCTGCGGCTCACGGCCGGTTTCACCATCCGTGAGTTCACCGAGCGCACGGGACTTCAGCCCGAGGCTCTGGCGGGACCGCTCGGGCGGCTGCGTGCCCGCGGCCTCATCGAAGACACCCCCGAAGGCTCGCGGGCGAGCGATCTGGGGATGCGTTTTCTCAACGATCTGCTGTTGGAATTCATGCCCGAAAGCCCGGAAATGTCCGGTGCTTTCGCTTTGTCAATTGGCCCGAATGGCCGGCAACGGCAAAGGCCCCGACCCTTATTCACAGGCGCGGACGGTGCGAACGGAGAATGAGTGAATTACACGCCAAAGCGCCCAAGGTGCTCAATAAGTCACTCGTAACTAGTTGAAAAAACAAATGAAAAATGGCTGGTTAAATTTTGATCAAGGTAACAATTATGCAATCTGGCCGCGAAATCGCGGCCTCGCGACCCCGGGAGTCCACAGACTTGTCCACAGCTTCTGTGGATAAGGAACGACAGACTGTAGGACAGCGGCACCCTCGGCTTGAGGCGCGGCTGCGCTGCCGCTAAACTCCCGCGCCCTTTTAACAGCGCACTTTGCACCCTATATAGGGTGACTCCCAGGACAGCCGAGCCTCCCATGAAAGCCGCCATTCACCCCGACTACAAAGAGATCACCGTCAGCTGTACGTGCGGCAACACGTTCAAGACCAGCTCGACGCTCGGGCATGACCTGCAGGTCGAGGTGTGCTCGAACTGTCATCCTTTCTACACGGGCAAGCAGAAGATCGTCGACACCGCCGGGCGGGTCGACAAGTTCCGCAAGAAGTACGCTGCGGCCGCCGCGGCCAAGTAACTTCTCCTCCCGCCGGTCGCCGCGAGGTGAGACCCTCGCGGCCGCGTGCCTTGATTGTCGCGCGCGGTCCATGTCAACCTCCCTGATCCACGCGTACGGTGCCGTCATGGTGCGGGTGCGCGCCAGGGAAGCCGCGGCGCAATGACCGAGAAGACCTTCCAACTCACCGATCCAGCCAGCGGGCGCAGCGCCGAGCTCCCGGTCCGCAGCGGCACCATCGGGCCGGCCGGACTCGACATCGCGACGCTCCACAAGGACCTGGACGTCTTCACCTATGACCCGGGTTTCGCCACCACCGCGGTCACCGAGAGCCGCATCACCTACATCGACGGCGATGCGGGGGTGCTCCTCTACAGAGGCTATCCGATCGAGCAGCTCGCCGAGCGCAGCTCCTTCATGGAAGTCGCGTACCTGCTCCTGATCGGCGAGCTGCCGACGGCGAAGCAGCTCGAGGAATTCACCTGCAACATTCGTTATCACACGATGATCAACGAGTGGCTGCTGCACTTCTTTGACGGCTTCCATGCCAATGCGCACCCCATGGCGATGGTGTCCGGGGTCGTGGCCTCGATGGCGGCCTTCTACCACGACTCGATGGACATCCATAACCCGCGCCACCGCGAGATCTTCTCCCACCGCATCATCGCCAAGCTGCCGACCATCGCGGCTGCCGCCCACAAGCACTCGCTGGGTCAGCCCTTCATCTACCCGCGCAACGATCTCGATTACGCGAGCAACGTGCTGCACATGCTGTTCGCGGTGCCCTGCGAGCCCTACAAGCTCGATCCGGTGGCCTGCAAGGCGCTCGACCTGCTGTTCGTGCTGCACGCCGACCACGAGCAGAACGCCAGCACCTCGACCGTGCGGCTCGCCGGCAGCACCGGCGCCAATCCCTACGCGGCGATCTCCGCGGGTGTCTCGGCGCTCTGGGGCCCGGCGCACGGCGGCGCGAACGAGGCGGTGCTGGCGATGCTCGAGCAGATCGGCTCGGTCGACAACATCCCGAAGTACTTGGGGATGGCCAAGGACAAGTCGAGCCACTTCCGCCTCATGGGCTTCGGCCATCGCGTCTACAAGAACTTCGATCCGCGCGCCAAGATCATCCGCGAGATGTGCCACAAGGTGCTCGCCGCCCTCGGTCGCACCGACAATCCGCTGTTCGAGCTCGCGCTGCGCCTCGAGGAGATCGCGCTCAGGGACGAGTACTTCCTCGAGCGCAAGCTGTATCCGAACGTGGATTTCTATTCGGGCGTGATCTACAGCGCGATCGGCATCCCGCGCTCGATGTTCACCGTGATGTTCGCGATCGCGCGCACCGTCGGCTGGGTGGCCCACTGGCAGGAGATGATCTCCGATCCCGGCATGCGCATCGGCCGTCCGCGGCAGCTCTACACCGGACCCGTGCGGCGCGAGTACCTCGACGTCAAGAAGCGCGCCTGAGCCGCGGCCGCCCGACGGGCGAGGCCCTGCTACCCGGGTTCCTGACCGAGCAGCGCCTCGACCTCGAAGGCGTTGGCGCGGCGCATCGGGCGGCCGTCCACCGGGCTCACCGGCGCCTGGCGGATGCCGTCGGCAGGAAACACCGTCGCCTCGATCGAGTGATCGTCGACGGAAAAGCGCACTCCGGGGAAGGGACGCACGCGCTCGGCGTCGAGCTTCACGCGCCGCTCGGTGACCTCATGCCGGATGCCGGCGTCGATGAGCTTCAGGGTCACCGACTCGGCGCGATCGGCGAACAGGTGCAGTTGCACGTCGGAGTGCGCGGTGGCGGTGCCGGTGAGCACCGCGCCGACCAGCCGCGGCTCGAACTCGCTCAAGCGACGCATGGCCGCGAGCGCGGCGCGGCGCTGGGCGCTTAAGCGTTCCACGTGCGACTCGCCGCCGAAGAGGCGTTGGTACTCGGCGAGCGCCAGCTCGATTTCGCGGTTCTTCGGCAGCACGGCGGCGCCGTCGTCGACCCCGAGCCGCTCGGCGGCCTTGCGTTTGGCGACCAGGAAGTCCTGCACCCCGTGCTCGGCCATGATGCGCGCCGCCTCCTGCGCCAGTGCACGCCGCACGTTGTCAGCTCGCGACATGTCTCAACTCCTGGTACGGAATGGCATTTCGCAGGCGGTGAAAGCCGCGCCTTTCACCGCCGGCACCGAAGCTGATGTCCGGCAAAATCGCTTCCTGCGATTTTGCCCCATAAATCAGAAGATCGGCTCGCCGCTGGCCTGGCCCTCGGTCTGCATCGCGCCTGGCTCGTTCTGCGGCAGATGGTTCGCCATGAAGAGCTCGGGGAGCCCCTCGCGGTTCTCATCGCTCACGAGCTCGCCGGTCTGGGGCGAGATGCGCAGCGTCACCACCCCGTCCGGCATGGCACGACGCTCCTCCGGCACTCCGCGCAGCGCCTCGCGCATGAAGTTGATCCAGATCGGCAGCGCGGTGCGCGCGCCCTCCTCGGCTTCGCCGAGCGGACGTTCCTGGTCGAAGCCCACCCACACGGTCGCCACCAGGTTCTCGCTGAAGCCGTTGAACCAGGTGTCGACCGCCTTGTTGGTGGTGCCGGTCTTGCCCGCGAGATCGTCGCGCCCGAGCGCGAGCGCGCGTCGCCCGGTGCCGCGGCGGATCACGTCCGACATCATGTCGGTCATCAGATAGTCGTTCTGCGCGGTGATGACGCGCGGGGCAATCTGCTGCTCGGGCAGCGGTCCCGGCTGGCCGCGGCTGCCGTCGGTGCCGTCGCCGGCCGCGGGCGCCTGGCGCGGGTCGCCGCCGGGGAAGGTTCCGGCACCGGCGTTGCTCGCGACCTTGAGGGCGCCTGCGCCCGCGGGCGCCGTCTCGCCGCTGCCGGCGTCGCACTGGCGGCATACCATGCGCGGGGCGGCGCGCCACACCACCTGGCCGGAGGCGTCCTCGATGCGGTCGATGAAATAGGGCTGCACCCGGTAGCCGCCGTTGGCGAACACCGCATAGCCGCTCGCCATCTCGAGCGGAGTGACGCCGAGCGTGCCGAGCGCCAGCGTCAGATCGTGCGGCATGGTCCTGGGATCGAAGCCGAAGCGGCTGATGTAGTCGATGGCGTTGTCGACGCCGATCTCCTTCAGCACACGGATGGACACCAGGTTGCGCGAGTGCACCAGCGCCTCGCGCAGCCGCGTCGGTCCCCCGAACTGACGGGAATCGTTCTCCGGCCGCCAGGCCTCTTCGGCGCCGGTTCCCTCGAGCACAATGGGCGCATCCAGGAACACGCTCGCCGGCGTGATGCCGTGCTCGAGCGCCGCCGAGTACAGGAACGGCTTGAAGCCCGAGCCCGGCAGGCGGCGCGCCTGGATGACGCGGTTGTACTTGTTGGTGAAGTAATCGAAGCCGCCCACGAGCGAGACGATGCTGCCGTCGTTGGGATCGAGCGCCACCAGCGCGCTCTGCGCCTCGGGCACCTGCGCGAGCTGCGCGTGTCCGGCTTCATCCGCGACCACGTAGACCACGTCGCCTTTCTTCACCACCTGGCCGGCGCTCTTCGGCGGTGGGCCGACCGTCTCGTTGGCACCGCTGCGGCGCGCCCACGACAGTCCGTCCCAGTCGATCGTCACGGGCCCGACGGTCTTCACGTAGGCATGGACCATGCGCTCGCCGACATCGGTGATGATCGCCGGCGACAGGTCCCCGATCGAGGCGTACTCGTCCACCAGGTCGTCGTAGTCGGGTGCGCCGCCGCGCTCGGGCAGCTCGACGTGCCCGGCGGGCCCCCGCCAGCCGTGCCGGCGGTCGTACTCGATGAGGCCGATGCGCACGGCACGCACGGCGGCAGCCTGCAGCCGCCCGTCGATCGTCGTGTAGACCTTGTAGCCGGCGGTCTCGGCGCTTGCGCCGAAACGCTGCCGCAGTTCCAGCCGCGCCATCTCCGCCACGTACGGCGCCTCGACGTCGTAGAGCGGCGCGTGTGCGCGCGCGCGCATCTGCTCCTTGTTGGCGGCGTCGGCGGTCGCGGCGTCGATGTAGCCGAGCTCGCGCATGCGTCGCAACACGTAGGCGCGCCGCGCGGTCGCCATCTCGGGATTGACGATCGGGTTGTAGCTGGAGGGCGCCTTCGGCACCCCGGCGAGGGTCGCAGCCTCGGCCACGTCGAGCTTATCGAGGGTCTTGCCGAAGAAGGCCTCGGCGGCGGCCGCCACTCCGTAGGAGCGCTGCCCGAAGAAGATCACGTTGAGGTAGAGACCGAAGATCTCCTGCTTGGTGAACTCGTGCTCCATGCGGTAGGTGACGAAGGTCTCCTGCAGCTTGCGGCGCAGCGTCTTGTCGAGGCTCAGGAACATGTTGCGGGCCGCCTGCATGGTGATGGTGCTGGCGCCCTGCGTCTTGTGTCCGGAGATGACGTCGACGATCGCGGCACGGATTACGCCGAAGTAGTCGATGCCGTGATGCTCGAAGAAGCGCTCGTCCTCGGCGGCGACGAAGGCGCGCTTGACCAGCTCGGGGATCTGGTCGTAGCTGACCGGGATGCGCCGCTGCTCGCCGATCTGGGCGATGAGCGCGCCGCTGCGCGTGAAGACGCGCAGCGGCACTTGCAGCTCCGCATTGCGCATCGCATCGACCGAGGGGAGCGAGGGCACCAGGTACACGTAGCTGCAGGCGAGCGCGTAGCCCCCGAGAAATGTGACCAGCATCACGCATCCCGCGACGAGGGTCATAATCCGAAAGTAATTCCATTTCACAGAAACCAACTTTGTCACCTTGCGCTCGCTGTGGGGGCTATGCATAGTAGCCGCCGCATCAGGGCAAACTCACCGAAAGGTGGGGACGCAAAGCCTCCGGTCTACGGGACGTACGTGCCTATGACAGCGGGGTTGCCGGTTCGAACGTTAACGCACTCCGCTCTCATGGGCCACGCAGCCCGCGGAGTTGGCGCTTCGACCGCTCTTCCTCGCACTTGCCGTATGCCCCTAAAGGCCGCCGCGCTTTCGGCGTCTCCTCCGATCGGATCCGGGGAACTGGACCATTGGACAAGGCGCAGCACATTTCGTTGACCGCGGGGGTCGCCCGGCGCGGGCGTGACGCCCTTGGTGGTTCGGGCGGGCCCGCCCCGGCGGCGACTCGGTTCCGTGAGGCCGCTCACGTTCAATTTAACTTTGCGCTGTTATATAGTGTCTCCGGATTTATACAGGGCGGTCACTTTCAGGCGTAATATCCTGAAAAGGAAATAAAAAATGTTCCTTCTTCAGCGCAAGTATCGGCCGCTGCTCGGACTCGATATAACCACCTCCTCGGTGAAGCTCATCGAGCTGGCGATGGCGGGCGGGCAATACCGGGTGGAAGCCTATGCCGCCGAGCCCACGCCCCAGAACGCCATCAACGAGAAGGCCATCGTCGACGCAGAAGCGGTGGGCGAGGCCATCCGTCGCGCGGTGAAGCGCGCCGGCGCGAAGAGCGGCGAGGTTGCCATCGCGATCTCCGGCGACGCCGCGATCACCAAGGTGATCCAGATGCCGCGCTCGCTCCGTACCGGCGACCTCGAGGCGCAGGTCGAGATGCAGGCCGACCAGTACATCCCGTTCCCGATGGACGAGGTCGCCTACGACTTCGAGGTGCTCGGTCCGTCCGAGAAGGATGCGGAGTCCGTCGACGTGCTGCTGGTGGCCTCGCGCTCCGACAACGTCGAGCAGCGCCGTGCCGCGGTGGCGGCCGCAGGACTGAACGCGCGCATCGTCGACGTCGAGGCCTTCGCGCTCGAGAACGCCTGCAAGCTCATGCCCCATCAGAT
>DASQGK010000082.1:0-16958 GCA_035632655.1 Steroidobacteraceae bacterium
GGACTTCGAGGATATCGGCGACTGGTGGACGCGGGCCGACCCGAAGGGCATCGCGCCGGTCGTCGCGGTTCCCACCACTGCCGGAACGGGCTCGGAGGTCGGGCGCGCCGGCGTCGTGGTGAATGAGTCGACGCATCAGAAGAAGATCATCTTTCATCCCAGGATGATGCCCGGCATCGTCATCTCCGACCCCGAGCTCACCGTCGGCCTGCCGCCGGCCATTACCGCGGCGACGGGCATGGACGCCTTCGTTCACTGCTTCGAGGCTTACTGCGCTCCCGGCTTCCACCCGCTGGCCGACGGCATCGCACTCGAGGGCATGCGGCTCATACAGACATTCCTGCCGCGGGCCTGCGAACAGGGCACCGACATCGAGGCGCGCTCGCGCATGCTGGCGGCGGCGAGCATGGGCGCCACCGCTTTTCAGAAGGGTCTGGGCGGAGTGCATGCCATCGCGCACCCGGTGGGTGCGAACTTCAATACCCACCATGGCCTCACCAACGCGGTGCTCCTGCCCTACGTGATCGCCTACAACCGGCCGGCGATCGCAACGCAGCTGGAAGTCGTCGCACGCACGTTGAACCTTCCGGGCGAAGCGTTCGCGGCGGTCTTCGAGTGGGTGCTGGGCTTTCGCAGGCGGCTCAACATTCCGCACACGCTGGCCGAGATCGGCGTGCCGGAAAAGAGCGCCGAGCTCATCGGCCGCGAGGCCGCGCTCGATCCTTCGGCCTCCGGTAACCCGCAGCCCGCCGATGCCGCCGCTTATGCGCGGATTTTCCGGGCGGCAGTCAGGGGCGACCTCAAGCCCGGCGCCTGAAGGCTGCGCAACGCAGCAGTTGGGAGCGCATGCGCCAGGGCGCCCGGGTCGCGATCAAACCACGTTGCGGAGCTCCTCGACCGCCTGCCGCCACAGCGCCTCAGTCGCGGCCGCGACCACGCGGCCGTCGGTGCTCATGCCGAGCGGCGCTCCACGCCAGTCGCTGATCTGCCCGCCCGCGCCTTGGACGACCGGAACCACGGCCATGTAGTCGTGCGGCTTCAGCTGCACTTCGATCACCAGGTCGCAGTGTCCGCTCGCCAGCATCCCGTAGAGATAGCAATCGCCGCCGTAGCGACGCAGTGCCGCGCGCCTGGTGAGCGCGTCGAAGCGCTCACGCTCGGCAGGGCTGAAGGTCTCGGCGGTAGTCGTGTAGACCACCGCCTCATCGATCGTGCGGCAGTCGCGGGCCCGGACCGCCACACCATTAAATAGAGTGGCGCGGCCTTCGCACCCGACCCACCGCTCCGCCAGCGCCGGCGTCTCGAGCACGCCCAGCACCGGGCGCTCGCCCTGACAGAGCGCGATGAGCGAGCCGAACAGCGGAAAGCCCGTGATGAAGCTCTTGGTGCCGTCGATGGGGTCGAGCACCCAGGTGAACTCCCCGCCCGCCCCTTCGGAGGCAAACTCCTCTCCGCGAATGCCATGCGCGGGGAAGGCAGCGCGAATCATGGCACGCATCTCGGTCTCGATGTCCTTGTCGACCGCAGTAACCGGGGTCCCGTCGCTCTTGCGCGCGACGGCGACCGGCGTGCGGAAATGCCGCACCGCCCTGCGGCGCGCGGCATCCGCCAGCTGCCCGGCGAGGCTGAGCGCCGCCGCGCAGTCCCGGTGCTCGGAGAAGCTCATGGCGCCCGCGCGCGCCGGCGGGCGTAAGGCGCGACCTGCAGGTTCAGCCAGTTGCGCAGCTCCGCCAGCCTTACCGATTCATCCTGCAGGGCAGGACCCAGGCCGTGCTTCCACGTCAGCCGCCGGTGGCGCGGATTGTTCTGCAGCGCGCGCAGATCCGCCACGAAGCTCTCGAGCTCGGGGCGATCGGCGAACAAGCCCTCCTCGATGAGCGTCGCGCCGTAGCGCAGCGCCGTGGCGGCGATCTCGGCGAAGCTGTACTCCGGATGGTACTGCGCGCCCCAGAAGGTGCCGCGCCCGCTCTTGAGCTCGATCGCCTGCACTCCCATGTCGCTGCCCGCGAGCACGCGTGCGCCCTCGGGAAGCTCCGTGACATCGTCGCGGTGGACGGTGATGGCTTCGAAGACCGGCGGCTTGCCGGTGAACATGGCATGACGGCTGCCTAAGTCGCTGAGCTCGATGCGGCGCGCGAAGCCGAACTCCCGCCCGCGCGGGTTCGGGCGCACCCGCCCGCCCGCGGCCGTCACCGCGACCTGCAGGCCCCAGCAGCTCCCGAAGAAGGGCACCCCCGCGGCAAACACCGCGCGCGCCAGCTCGATCTGTCGCTCGATGTGAGCGCCGCCGTCGTAGACATTGAGGGCCGAGCCGGTAATGGCCACACCGTCGTAACCTGCGACGCCCTGCGGATCCTCGAAGCGCACCTCGCCGTCGGCGGGGCGCACGACCTCGCAGTGCACCGCGCCGAGCGTCTCGAGCACCTTCACGTAACCCTCGCCCGAAGGCGAGCCTCCCGCGGCCACCTGTGCCTCACGCACCTGCGCCTTGTTGCCGTCGATCACCAGAATGCGCATTGCGCTCATCTCACCCGATCTCCCCCATCTGCGGCGCGACCGCAAGCCCGCGGCGCTCGAGAAGCGCGCGCAGCACGTCCGGCCGGTCCGTCGTCATGCCGTCTACTCTAATGGCAAGCATGCGCTCCATGTCGGCCGGCTCATTGACGGTCCAGGGAATGACGCGCAGCCCGAGCGCGTGTGCCTCCGCGACGCACGCCGCATCGAGATCCGCAAAGTCCGGACCCCAGAGGCGGGCACCCGAGGCCTCGACCAGCCGCACCACGGAGCGCCCGAAGCGCGCCGGATCGAGCCCGCCGAGCCACGGCGACGGCCGCGACGCCTTCAGTCCCACGGTGTCCCACTCGCCCTGCTGCTCGGTGAGCGCTACGGTCGAGACCTGCGGCATCAGACGTTGTACCGCGCTCAAGACCCGCCAGTCGAAGGCCATGATATCGACCAGTCCGGCCGTGCCGGTGGCCTCGAGATCGCGCTGCAGCGCCGCTGCGAACGCCTGCGGGCTCGCCGTGAGCGGCGGCGGGCGGTCGGGGAAGGTCTTCACCTCGACCGCGATGCGCACCCGCTCGCGCCCGCGCGTTCGCACCAGCTCGAGCACGTCCGCGAGGCGCGGAATGCGCTCCCCGTCCACGGGCTGCTGTGCCGGAAAGCGCGCGGCATAGGCGCTGCCTGGCTTGAGACGCCCCACGTCGTAGGACTGAAGCTCCGCCCAGGTGAGACTCACTATGGGCGGACCGGTCGCACTCAGAAAACGACCGGAGGCATCGCGCGTGAGATCGGGATTGAGCTCGGGATCGTGCGTGACGACCAGCGTGCCGTCGCGGCTGAGGCCGCAGTCGAGCTCGACCGCGTTGACGCCGATGGCGAGCGCGCGGGCAAATCCTGCCAGGGTATTTTCCGGCCACAGGCCGCGGGCGCCGCGGTGGCCCTGTACCTCAGGCACAGCGGCCGCTCCCGCGGCCGGCGGTCGCACGACAAGCGGTTGGGGCGATGTTATATTTCCGGGCGTCTGAGCGTGAGGCAGACTAGCTCGCCAAAACTTAGGCTGTCAACGCGACGGCACCGGTCCCGAGGGACTCAAGAATGATCACCCGCCGTGCGCTCATCGCGCTTCTCGCCGCCTCGAGCATCGCCTGGCTGCCGGCGCAGGCCGACGATGCCAGGGTGCTGCGCATCATCAGCTGGGCGAGCTACGTGCCAGCCGGGGTCATCGCGCAGTTCCGCAAGGAGACCGGCATCGACGTGCAGGTCACGCTCTCGAACAACGAGGAGATGATCTCGAAGCTGCGCGCCACCGGCGGCGCCGGCTTCGACCTGGCGCAGCCGTCTCAGGACCGCATCTTCGGCGCGCAGCAGGAATTTCGCATCTACAAGCCGCTCGATCTCGGCAAGGTGAAGCTGGACGAGTTCCTGCCCGAGCTGGTCGATGCGGTGAAGAGGAATGCCACCGTCGACGGCCGGCTCTATGGACTGCCCTACGTGTGGGGCACCGAAGGACTCATCTACAACTCGAGCCGTACCCGGATCGCCGACTACACCGACCTGTGCAAGCCGGAGCTCAAGGGCCGGACGGCGGTGCGCCTGAAGCGTCCCACGCTCATGGCCTTCGCGCTCGCTTCGGGGCACGACCCCTTCGCGCTCTACCACGATACCCGGGCCTACACCGCCCTCATGCAGCAGGTCGGCAAGACCCTCGCCGCTTGCAAAGCCAACTTCCGCTTTTTCTACGACAACAAGGATCAGCTGCTGAACGGGGTGCGTTCGGGCGAGATCTGGGCGGCGATGATGTGGGATTCGGGCGGCTGGCTGCTCAACCGCGAGAACCCGGCCATCAAGTTCATCAATCCGCGTTCGGGTGCGATTGCCTGGATGGACACCTTCGCGCTGCCCGCGCGCGGCCGCAACGACGGCGGTGCCTATGCCTGGATCAATTTCGTCATGCGCCCGGAGATCGCCGCCGAAGTCGGCAAGTCGATCGGCAACTTCACCGCCTCGAAGGGCGCCGACAAGCTGATGGACCCGCGCCTGCGGGCGCAGTTCGCCGAGACCTTCCCCGACGGCCTGAAGAACATCAAGTGGTATCCGGCCATCCCGCCGGGTCTCGAGGAGATCGAGGGCGAGGTTCTCGACCGCGTGAAGGCGGCCGATTGAGCACTGCGGGAGGCGTCACGCCGGCCGCAGCACCGGATCTCGAGGTGCGCGCCGTGACCAAGCGCTTCGCGGCTCACCTTGCCGTGAACCAGGTTTCCTTCAGCGTCGCGCGCGGCAGCTTCTTCTCGATCCTCGGTCCCTCCGGCTGCGGCAAGACGACATTGCTGCGGATGATTGCCGGCTTCCTGCAGCCCGATGCCGGCACGATCGCGATCGGCGGCCGCGACATGGCGAACGTGGCTCCGAACAAGCGCCCGGTCAACATGGTTTTCCAGCACCTGGCGCTCTTTCCCATGATGTCGGTCGGCGAGAACGTCGCCTTCGGGCTCGCGCGGCGCGGGGTCGGCCGCGCCGAGCGCACGCAGCGCGCCGCCGCGATGCTGGAGCGCGTGGGGCTCAGCGGCGCAGCGCCCAAGCGCGTCGACCAGCTTTCGGGCGGCCAGCGACAGCGCGTGGCGATCGCACGCAGCATGGTGCTCGAGCCGACCCTGCTCCTGCTCGATGAGCCGCTCGGCGCGCTCGACCTCAAGCTCCGCGAGCACATGAAGGTCGAGCTCAAACAGCTGCAGAGCGCCTTTGGCACCACCTTCGTCTACATTACCCACGATCAGTCCGAGGCCCTGGTGCTGTCCGATCACGTGGGCGTCATGAACCAGGGGCGCTTCGAGCAGCTCGGCACGCCACAGGAACTCTACTATTCGCCGGCCAGCGCCTTCGTTGCCGGCTTCGTCGGTGCCAACAACCGCCTCGCGGGAACGGTGCTCGGCGTCGAGGGCGCCGCCGTCGAGCTCTCGGTCACGGGGGGCTGGCGCGTGCGGGCTCGGGCCTCGGGCAGCTTCGCCGCCGGGACGGCGGTCGAGGCCTTCGTGCGTCCCGAGGCCATGACGCTGGCGCGCACGGCGGCAGATCTCCCCGCGGGCCAAAGCGTGCACGAGGGCGAGGTGACCGACATGCTGTTCGACGGCGCCAACTCGGCGGCGCTGCTGCGCGAGCGGATCAGCCGCCTCGAGCTGCGAGTCGCCCTGCCGCAAACCGGCGCTTTCGCGGACCTGAAGCCCGGGCAGCGGGTCTGCTTCAGCTTCGATCCGCAGCGCGCCGTGTGTTTCGCCGGCAGCGCTGCGGGCGCGGCGCATGCCTGAGGCGGCGGTCACTGCGCGCCTGCTCCCGCGGCTGGCGCTCGCGCTGCTGCTCGCGCCGGCGCTCCTGTGGCTGCTGCTGCTGATCGTCCTGCCGCACGCCGACCTCGCCATCCTCTCGTTCCGCGAGCGCATTGCGCCGCGCGAGTACGCCGCGAGCCTGGCGCAATACCGGACCTTCTTCGGCGAGCCGCTCTACTGGCGTGTGTTCGTGCGCACGGCGCTGCTGTCGGCGCTCGCCACCGCGCTCACCCTCCTCATCGCCTTTCCCGTCGCATGGATCATCGCCAAGCTCGCGCGCGGACGGGCCTCGGCACTGCTGTTCGTCGTGTGCCTCATTCCGTTCTGGGTGAGCGAGACGGTCCGCACCCTCGGATGGATGATCCTGCTGCGCGAATCGGGCGTGCTGCCCGCAATCCTGGTGCACCTCGGGATCACCGCGCAGCCGGTCGAGCTCCTCTACCACGACGCGACCATCCTGGTGGGCCTCGTCTACACCTCCCTCCTTTTCATGGTGGTGCCGCTGGTCGGAAGCCTCGAGAGCCTCGATAACTCCCTGATCGAAGCCGCATACGACCTGGGTGCACGCGGCACGGCGATCCTGCGCACCATCGTCATCCCGCACGCCGCGCCGGGAATTACCGCCGGCTGCATCGTGGTGTTCATGCTGACGCTCGGCAACTATCTGACGCCGACACTGCTCGGCGGCAAGAACTCGCTGTGGTTCACCGAGCAGATCTACAACCAGTTCATCACCCGCTTCAACTGGGAGCAGGGGGCCGCCCTCGGCTTCCTGCTGCTGGCGCTGTCGACGGCGATGGTATGGCTGGGGCTCAAGCTCTCCGGGCAGCGCTTCGCGGACGTGATGAGGCGCGCGTGATACCGAGCCTGCCCCGCCCGGTCTGGCTGCGTACCGCGACGGCGCTCTATATCGCGGCGTTCCTCGTGTTCCTGTTCCTGCCGCTCACGGTCGTGGCGGTGTTCGCCTTCAACAACGCCGACTACCCCGCCCCGCCGTGGCATGGCTTCACCCTCGACTGGTTCTTCGGCAACGAGGCCCGGGGACGCGTCGGGCTGTTCCGCGACAGCGAGCTGCTCGGCAGCATCTGGACCAGCTGCGTGGTGGCGCTCTGGGTAACCCTGCTCTCGGTCACGATCGGCACAGCCAACGCGTTTCTAATGGAGCGCCGCGAGTTCCCGGGGAAGAGCGTTCTCTCGGTGCTCATGCTCATTCCGCTGGTGATCCCCGGCGTGATCCTCGGCATCTCGATCCTGGCCTTCGCCAGCCGCCTCGCGGACCTAGTGAGCGATCTCTTCGGCATCGAGGCGGACTTTCTGCGGCCCGGCCTGCCGCTGGTGGTGCTCGGCCAGTTCTCCTATATCGTGGCCATCGCCACGCTCACGATCAGTGCGCGCCTGAAGCGCTTCGACCGCAGCCTCGAGGACGCGGCGCTCAACCTCGGCGCCTCGCACGCGGCGGTGCTGCGCACCATCACCCTGCCCTACCTGCGGCCGGCGATGATCGGCTCGGCGGCGATCGCCTTCCTCATGTCCTTCGAGAACTTCAACACCACCCTCATGCTCGTGGGGTCCGATGCGCCCCTCACCATCATGATGTACGGGCGCATGCGCGAAGGCGCCACCCCGGTACTGAACGCGGTGAGCCTGTTCCTCATGACCGCCTCCGCGCTGCTGGCGCTCACTCTCATGCGCCGGGGAAAGACGCCAGGCCGCCAAGCGCACGCTTGAGGGGCTCGAGCCAGGGTTCGAAGTTTCGCCACTGGTCCACGCCTTCCTTATATATGGGCTGACGCACCTGCTCGGAGCTGGCGCTGTGGACCTGGCGGCGCGTGCGGTGGAACTCGACGCACGCCGCCTCGTACGGCAGGCCGCAGAACCCGAGGATGCGCCGCACGCTCCCCTCGAGATCCGCGACCACCTCCTCGTGCTGCACGCGCAGGATGCAGCCGGGGAGCACGCGCTCCCAGTGCGCCATCAGCTCGAGGTAAGCGCGGTAGTAGCGCCCGATGTCCTCGAGGCTGTAGGTGAACTGCTGCCCCGAGGCAAACAGCTGCTTGAAGTTGCTGAGACAACAGGCCATGGGCTCGCGGCGCGCATCGATGATGCGTGCGTTGGGGAGAATCAGGTGGACGAGCCCCAGATGCCGGAAGTTGTTCGGCATCTTGTCGATGAAGTGCGGCTTGTCCTTGCGGTAGGCGCGCGTGTCGTCGAGGTACTTCTCTCCGAGCCTGCGGCAGTCGTCGGCACTCAGCTCGCCGAGGACCTGCGGGTAGCGCGGCTGGTCCTGCTCGCCCTCGCGGCCCTCCAGCTCCTGCACGAGACGCGGAATATCCGCCAGCTCCATCGTGCCCTCGACCGCGGAATGCGAAGCCAGGATCTGCTCGATGAGAGTCGAGCCGGAGCGCGGCAGCCCGACTATGAAGATGGGCGCGCGGCTGTCGCTGCCGTACCCTGAGTGCGCCGCAAAGAACTCCGCCGTGCATACCGCCTGTTGCAGCCGCACGTTGCGCTCGGTGAACCCCGGGCGGTAACGGCACTCGGTCTTCTTCAGCGCGTTGCCGCGCTGGTAGCATTCGAAAGACCCGGCGTACTCTCCCCGGTCCTCGAGACCCTTACCGAGCGCGAAGCAGAGGTGGTAGCGGTCGGCGAGCGCGATGCGCGGGGAGGCCTCCTCGGCGCGCATTTGCGCGAGCTCCGCGTCCGTGAACCGATAAGTCTTGAGGTTCGCAAGACTCCACCAGGCCTCACCGAAGCCCGGCCGCGCAGCGACCGCAGCGCGATAGGCGGCGATCGCCTCCGCGGTATCGCCTTGCGTCTTGAGAGCGTGACCAATCGAGAGATGCAGCTCCGGGTCCCGGGGATTCTCCTGCACCAATGCCCGGTAGAGCGGCAGCGCGCGAGCGTAATCGCCGAAGCCGGTGCACACGGTGGCGTAGGTCGTCTGATACATCCGATTGCGGGGGTCGACCGCGAGCAGCCGCTCCATCTGCTCGCGCGCCTGCACGTGCTTGTGGCGCTTGAGGAGCACCGTGGCGTAGTCGTAACGCGCCGCGTGATATTCGGGCTGGATACGCAACACGCTCTCCAGCAGCAGCTCGGCGTCGTCCAGCACGTCGTGCCTGACGCCGATCTGGGCGAGCAGGCGCATGCCCTCCACATCGTCTCCGTGCACCATTAGGTACTGGCGCACCAGGCTCTCGGCCGAGGCGGTCTCTCCGTCGCAGAACATGCTGATCGCGGTCACGATTTCCACGGGCAGGCGAGACAGGCGCTCGACGTTCGCGGCCGCCTCGGCGGCTTGCTGCTTGCGCCCCGCCATCCCGTAGAGCGCGCGCAGCGTCTCCCAGCTCGCGCGCAGCACGGGATTCAGGGTCACCGCCCGCTCGAAGGCGGCGGTTGCGGGCGCCGCCTCGCGGCGCGCGACATGGCAGTGGCCGCGCTCCTGGTAGAGCCGTGGGTAACCGGGATGCAGCTCTTCGAGGCGCGCGAGTGTCTCGAGGGCAGCGCCGGGGCGGTGCTGGTAGCGCTGGCTCACCGCGAGCATGTAGAGCACGTCGCGGTTCTCGGGAACCTCCTTGAGCAGCGCCCGGGCGGCCGCCTCGGCGTCCGCGAACCGCGACGCCTCGAGCAGCTGGCGAACGCGGCCAACCTCCATCTCGACGCGCGAAGGCGCGGAAGCTACGTTAGCGGCCGACATCGACGCTGGACAGGTCCTGCAGGAAAAAGGGCGGGCATCGCTGCCCGCCCCCATTTTACTCCAGCCTCTGCCTCAGCCGCCGGAGATGCCGGCGTTCCGTGGGTCTATTTACCGCTGCCCTGGAACTTGTAGCTGAACTGCAGCCCGATCACCCGCGGCCGCATCGGCGTCTCGGTGATGATGAACTGGCGGCTCGAGGTGAAGAGACTCGAGTTCACGTCGGTGATGTTCTGACCGACGAGCTCGAGCTCCCATGCGTCCTTGCCGATCCCGACCGAGCCGTCGTAGGTCGTCCAGCCCGGCTGGTCATAGGCCTCAACGTTGCCGGTCGCCGACAGCGAGTGCGCCTGGTGCACAAAGCCGAACTGCGCGAAGGCCTGGTACTCGCCGATCGCCCATTCATAGCGCCCGCGCAGGTTGGCCTGGAAGGGCGGCGAGTTGGCAAGCACACTGCCCTGCGGACCGTAGACGTTCACCAGCTGCGTGCAGTTGACCGAGGGGTACGGACCGGCGCAGGACTCGGTCACCGGCTTGCCGAAGCCGGGCGTGCCTGGAATATCACCGATGAGCGACGGTGAGTTGGTCTGCTCGGTGCTGTTCCAGGAGGCCGAGCCCTGGATCGTGAACCCATCCATGACGCGCGCGACCAGCTGCAGCTCGAGTCCGCGCACGCGGTAGTTCGGGCCGTTGGTGCCGTAAGTGAGGTTGCCGAGGCCGCACTGCGGGCAGAAGAACCCCACCTGCGCGTTGGTCCAGTCTTCCTCGTAGACGGCGCCGTTGAACTGGATGCGGCGGTCGAAGAACATCGTCTTCCAGCCCAGCTCGCTGTTGGTCAGGCTGTCCGATACGTAGAACTTGGGCGTTGCGTACTCCTTGACGCCGTTCGCATCCGGGAGGTGGCTCGACGATCCGCGGTTGAAGCCGCCCGGCCGATAGCCCTGCGACCAGGTGTAGTACAGCAGCATGTCCGGCGTGACGTGCCAGCTGATGTTGGCGCGGCTGCGGAAGCCGGTAGCGGTCAGGCTGTTGGGGTCCTGCAGATTGAGGTTGGTGCCGTAGGGCGCGCCGCTGCCGAAGGCCCCGGCGACCGGATTCTGGCCGCAAACGCCGAAGTACGTCGTCGGCGCGAAGGCCTTGCAGTAGAAGCTGCCGACGTCGCCGCCGCTGGTACGGTTGTGGATGTTGTACCAGCGCGTGCCGCCCGTGATGGTCAGCACCTTCGGAACGATGTCGAAGTCAACCGAGGCGAAGGCCGCGGTCTGCGAGTAGCCGCGTTGGAAATCATCGAAGAAGCCGGTGTTGGCGTTGCGGATGCCGGGGCGGTTCGCCGGGCCGGGCCATGGCTGGATCGGCAGGTAGCAGCCGACGTTCAGTCCCGTCGGCGAGCAGTCCGGCACGCTCTTGTAGAGCCACTCGGTGTCGTCGTAGACCTTCTCATCCTCGTAGAAGGCTCCCACCAGCCCGCGCAGCCGCCAGTCGTCCGGCGTGCTGAGGCGCAATTCCTGACTCAGGTGCGTGTTGCGCTCCGTATCGGTCCACACCGAGCTCGGCGTATAGCACTGCCCGGTAGCCGGATTCGCGGAATATCCCGCGCACTGGTAGTAGTAGCCGAATACGCCGCGCGCGTAGTTGGTGTAGTCCTGCGCCTGCTCGATATTGCGGTCGAGATAGCTGCCGGCATACACGAGCTTCAGATCGCCGATCTTACCGGTGATGGTCAGCGCGGTGTTCTCGAACCGGTCCTTGGTGAAGGACGGATTGAAGAGCGTCACCGAGAGCGGCGGCAGCGGCTGCCCGCCGGTCGGCGCTCCGAGGGGGGTCAGTACGGTCCCCTCCGAGCCGTGAGGCATCTCGTAGAAGACGCCCTGGGCGTTCATGTTCTGGTAGCTCTGTACCAGCAGCGCGTCCCAGTCGTCGTTGAACTTGAAGGCCACGGACGCGCGCAGTCCCTGGTAGGTCAGCGGGTTGATCGCGTTCTGCGCCAGGTTGTAGTTGTTGATCACCAGGCTGTTGGTCGGAACCACGCCGCTGTTGTACTTGGCGAGGCCCAGGTCGGTGCCCGCGCGCGTGAACGTGCTCGGGACGTTGTTGATGTAGCCGCCGCGGCTGTCGTTGTAGACCACCAGGCGCACGGCCATGCGGTCGCTGATGAGCGGCAGATTGAGCACCGCCGTGACGTTGCTGTTGTTGTCGCCATGGGCAGTGGTGCCGTAGCCGGCCGTGACGCTGCCCTCGGTGACATTCAGCTTCGGCTTGTTGGTGATATAGCGGATCACGCCCGCTTCGGCGCCGGCGCCAAACAGCGTGCCCTGCGGGCCTTCCAGAACCTCGACGCGCTCGAGGTCGGCGGCGTAGACATCGAGATTGCGTCCCGGCAGCTGACCCGACTGGTCGTCGAGATATACCGCGACGTTCGGGAAGCCGCCGACCGAGCCCTGACCCTGGGTGCCCAGCACCCCGATGCTGAGACCGCGCATGAACAGCGTGCTCTGGCCCGGACCCATGCTGCCGGTCGAAACGCTCGGCAGGTACTTCACGAAGTCGTCGAGCGTCTGCACGTTCAGCTTGCTCAGCGTGTCGGCGGTGAGCGCCTGGACGGTGATCGGCACGTCCTGCAGGTTCTGCTCGCGGCGGTTTGCCGTGACGATTACTTCCTGCAGCTCGTTGCCCGGCGCAGCCGCCGTGGTGGCGCTCGGCTGTTCCGCGGCCAGATCCGAGGGCGCCGCGAGTGCCATGCTCGCAGCCGGTGCCCCCAGGATCGCAGCCACGGTCGCAGAGATCTTGGAATTCAGCCTCATCGCGCTTCCCCCCGGATTGGTTGTGATTTCGCTACGGGGCGTCGCCGCGCGCGCCCTCAGGAATTGGTCCCAATCCTGATCTTCTATACCACAGATGCACAGCGCGCTTGAATAGATGCGTCGTCCGGCTATGACGCAGCCGCAGCACCCACTTCCCGTGCGGCGTCCGATGCACGGACGCAACACATAGACTTTCACAGCCCAAGGCCCCCTCACAGCCGAGAAAAAGGATGGGACCATCGGAAAAAGGCATCGCGCCCGGGCGCAGCTCAGCCGCAGCGCCTCTGCAGCGGGCCCCACGGTCTTCGGCATGAGCAGATCGAGGCGCTCATGCACGATGTCGCGCAGCCGGCAGGCCTCGTCGACGCGCGTCGGGTGGATTGCCGCCGAGGGCGATCGGCAGCACGGCGAGTGCACAATGCGGCGCGCTGCGGGTACGGGTCCCTCAAGGCCGTGGCCGACTCCTGCTGGTTATCATAAGATCGTAACGCGCGGCAGGGAGGATGACGGGCCGTTACCGCCTCGCGTGCAGAGCCAGGAAAACAGTAACAGCGCCTTTCATTTCGTCACTGGGGGGAATCGTGATCACGAATAACCGGCTGAGATTGGCCGTTGCGACCGTGTTGAGCAGTTGTGCGGCCGCTGGCGCGCACGCCGCGGGGGCGGCGGCTGCCGAGGGTCCTCCCGCGGGTGCCCAGGCGGCTCCGGCCGAGAGCGGCGGCCTCGCAGAAGTCGTGGTGACGGCCGAGCGCCGCTCCGAGACGGTTCAGAACGTCCCGATTACCATCCAGGCTATCACCGGGGACCAGCTCTCGCAGATGCGCGTCGAGACGATCGACGACGTCCTCAAGTACCTGCCGAACGTGACGTTCAGCTCGAACGGTCCGGGCCAGGGCCAGATTTACATGCGGGGCTTGAGCGCGGGTTTCGCCGGCAACCAGTCGAGCGCGGCGATCAATCCCTTCCCGAACGTGGCGCTCTACCTCGATGACCAGTCCATGACCTTCCCGGGGCGCAACGTCGATGTCTACATGGCGGACATGGAGCGCATCGAGGTCCTCGAGGGACCGCAGGGCACTCTCTTCGGCGGTGGCGCCGAGGCAGGCGCGGTGCGCTATATCACCAACAAGCCGAAGCTCAACGTCACGGAAGGCACTGCCGAAGCCTCTTATGGCACGACCGCCCATGGCGACCCCAACTCCTCCGGGATCGGTGTCATCAACCTGCCGTTGATCCAGGACACGCTTGCGGTCCGCGCCGTCGTGTACACCGACCACCGCGGCGGCTACATCGACAATGTGCCGAGCACCTTCACGCGCCCGGTGAACTCGACCGATCCCGGTCCGGCTTCTTTCGGACTCGCCTATCCGGCGAACACCCCGGGGGCGAACAACTTCAATCTCGCCGCAAGGGCGCAGAATCCCATCAGCTATAGCGGACTGCGGCTGCAGGCGCTGTGGCAGATGACTCCGGACTGGAGTCTGCTGATCCAGCAGAGCTACCAGCACATGGAAGCCGACGGCTCGGACATGCAGTACCCGATCGGCACCGACGGGCAGGCGCTCGGCGCCTGGCAGGAGACTTCGTTCGTTCCCCAGTGGGATAAGGACAAATGGGAGAACACCGCCTGGACGCTCAACGGCAAGCTCGGTGATTTCAAGATGGTGTACACGGGGGCTTTCCTGTCCCGCACCATCAACAACAGCGTGGACTACTCCAACTACTCGCGCTCCGGCGGCGGGTTCTATTACACCTGCGCCGGTGGTCCCGCGGGAACCGGCCTGATCGGCGCGGGTGTCGGCCCGCTCACCTGCTACTCGCCGGTGCTCTCCTGGAACGACTACGTCGAGACGACGCACCAGAGCCACGAGCTGCGCTTCAGCACGCCCGACGAGTGGCGCCTGCGCGCTCTGCTGGGCGGCTTCTGGGAGGATTTCGACATCAAGGACGACATGAACTTCCGCTACACCACGATTCCTTCGTGCGGCGCGGCGGGATCCGCGGCCCTTGCCGCCTACGCAGCCGGCACTGCGGTCTGCAAAGGCAACGTGATCCCCTTCCCGGGCGCCGCGGCGATCGACCCCACGGTGCGCGACGACAATGTCGCCTTCGGTGAGGACCTGCAGCGCGGCTACAAGCAGTGGGCGCTCTTCACCTCGGTCGACTTCGATCTGATTCCGAAAGTGCTCACGCTGACCGGCGGCACCCGCTACTACAAGTACACGGAAAGCATGCACGGGTCGCAGTACTCGACGAGCACCGGCTGCGCCGGCGTGCCGAACGGCGCCTGCGTCGGCTCCAATCTGACCGCTGCGACGCACGCCGCCGACTACAGCGGTTTCAAGAGCCGCGCCAACCTTACCTGGCACGTGACGCCCGACGCGATGCTCTACTACACCTTCTCGCAGGGCTTCCGCCCGGGCGCCGGCAACCGCAAGAACAGCGCCGAGGTGAAGATCGACATCGACCCGATCACGGGCGCGCCGACCGTCGGGGTCGATCCGAATCCGACGCTCGTCAAGCAGTTCCGCAAGCCCTACACCTACCCGCCCGACATCCTGGTCAACAACGAGATCGGCTGGAAGAGCGAGTGGTTCAACCGCCACCTGCTGATCAACGGCTCGGCGTACCAGATGGACTGGAAGGACGTGCAGACCCTCATCTACAACCCGCCCGTCTATGGCAACACGACGTTCGGCGTGCAGGGTCCGGACTATCGCATCAAGGGTGTCGAGCTGCAGATCGTGTGGCGGGCCACCGACGGACTGACGCTGCAGGGCTCGCTCTCGCACAACAACGCATCTGAAACGAACTCCCCCTGTATTCAGTCCGTCGGCGGCGCGGGCGCTCCGAACGGCATCGCCGGCAACCCGACGCCCGCGGGAGCCTGCATCACGCAGGTATGGGACTCGGCACGGCAGATGAATGTTCCGATCCTCAATCCGCTCGGCGCCGTGGGCGCGACGCCCGCGTTCTCACCGACCATCCAGTACAACCTGCACGCACGCTACGACTGGGAGATGAACGACTACAAGATGTTCCTCACGGCCGGCGCCAGCTACACGGGCGACATGAACAACGAGCCGAGCAGCTTCACCCCCGGCGTGCCGGGCACGGTCCCGACGACGACCTGGCTGCTGTACAACCAGCCGGCCTACACGGTCTGGGACGCGCAGTTCGGGATCTCCAAGGACAACTGGCGTATCGAGCTCTACGGACAGAACCTCGGCAACTCCAATGCGAGCCTCTACACGACTTCGGCGCAGTTCATCGAGGCCCAGGTGCCGTTGCGGCCGCGGGTGCTTGGGATGTCGATCGGCCTGAGGTTCTGAGCGGCGATACCGCCTGCGGCGGTTGCGCTAGACTGCAGGGCGGGCACGATGCCCGCCCTGCATGACCGTCGCCAGCGCACCGACCGAGCCTGCCTCACCGACTGCCTCCGACCTCGGACAGATCCGCTCACTGCTTCGGGCACGGCGGTTCGCCGAAGCCGCAGAGGCCGCGGCGCGTTTGGCCGCGGCCATGCCCGGGCATCGTGAAGCGCTCTACCTGCTCGCCCTCGCGCAACGCCAGCAGCATCGCCCGGCCGATGCGCTCGCAACTCTCGATGAGCTCGAGCGCCACCATCCGCGGGCGAGCCGGCTCTTTCAGGAGCGCGGACACTGCTACGTGGCCCTCAAGGAAGCGCCACGGGCGATAGCGGCCTACCGCAGGGCGGTCGAGATCAACGCAACGCTCTCGCCGGCGTGGGGGATGCTCGAAGGCCTCTATCGGATGACGGGAGACTCCCGCAGTGCCGTCTTCGCCGCCGCGCAGGTCGCACGGCTCAAGGCCCTCCCCCCACCGGTGGTCGCGGCCACCAATCTCTACTGCGACGGCGATCTCGCCGGCGCGGAGAAGATGATCCGCGCCTTTCTGCTACAGCACGGCAATCAGATCGAGGCGATGCGGCTACTCGCCCGCATCGGCTCCGATCTCGAGATCTACGACGACGCCGAGCTGCTGCTCGCCGCGGTGCTCGAGCACGCGCCCGACTACCACGCCGCTCGCTACGATTACGCGAGCGTGCTCATGGCGCGCCACAAGTACCAGAAAGCGCGCGCCGAGCTCGAGCGGCTGCTCGCCGCCGATCCGGGCAACCGCGACTTCCGCACCCTCCATGCGTCCGCGATCGTCGGCCTGGGCCTTCACGAGGAAGCGCTCGAGCTCTACCGCGGCCTGCTCAGCGGCGCTCAGGACCGCGAGGCCGCCGATCTCCATCTCTCGGCGGCTCATGCTCTGAAGACGCTCGGACGGCAGGAGCAGGCGGTCGCGGAGTATCGCAAGGCGGCCAGCGCCCGTCCCGCGTTCGGCGACGCCTGGTGGAGTCTTGCGAATCTCAAGACCTACCGCTTCAGCGAGAGCGAGCTCGCGGCGATGCGGAATGCGGAAACCGCCTCGGACACCAGCCCGGTCGATCGCTATCACCTGTGCTTCGCGCTCGGCAAGGCCTGCGAGGACCGGGCCGATTACGCGGCCTCCTGGCGTTTCTACGAGCGCGGCAACGCGCTCAAGCGCGCCGAGAGCCGTTACCGTCCGGAGCCGATCGAGCGCAACACGGCGAATCAGCAGCGAGTCTGCACGCGGGAATTTTTTCGCGAG
>DASQGK010000083.1:0-32995 GCA_035632655.1 Steroidobacteraceae bacterium
GCCCCGCGCCGCCGGATCAGCTGCTCGAGACTCTCGCCGTCGATGAACTCGATCACCGCGACCGGTGCGCCGTCATGGACAAAGTAGTCGAACAGCAGCGCGACGTTCGGGTGATTGAGGGCGGCCTGCACGCGCGCCTCCAGGCGGAAGCGCTCGACGAAGTCGGGATCGTTACGCGCCTCGGCGCTCATCACCTTGATCGCGACGGTGCGATCGAGATTCTCATCGAGCGCCCTGTAGACGACGCCCATGGCGCCGCGGCCGACGAGCTCGAGAATCCGATAGTGATCGATGAGCTCGCCGATCATGGTCGCAGCATTGTGCTCACTGCGCCTGTCGGATCGCGTCCAGCGTGCCGGGAGCCGTTGCGGCGCTGCCATCGGCAATCAGTGTCGGCTGCGCGCCGCTTGGCGGTCCATTGGGTCCCATGCTCTTGGAAGCGGCGCGCATCGCTTCCATGACCTGCGCCTCCTGCTCATTCTCCATGGCGTTGAGATCGTTGAGCCCGATGCGGGTAGTCAGGCCCTCGGGACAGTCGGACTGCGCACTCAGCTCGACCACCACGGGGATCATCCAGTCATCGCTGCTCATTCCGCCGGTGCGTTTGATGTAGTCGTTGGGCTTGAGCGAGCAGTGCCCATTGGCGGTGCTGACATCGAGCGGCTGTACGACTTCGAAGAACACGTGGCTGGGTCTCAGCGCTGGCGGAGCGCTCTGCGTCGTCGCAGTCGCCGGACTCGCCTGTGCGGCTTGCTGCTCGCGCAGCTGAACTTTGATCTGGGCGTTGAGCTCCGCCTTGACTTGCGGCGTCATGGCCGGTGGCGGGGGCACGGGCGCAGCCGTGTTGTCCGGTTCAGCAACCGGCGGTGCATCGCCCGATCGTGGAGTGAGAGTCGTATAGCCGGGGTCCGGGACAGGTGGCGCTACGCTCCCATCGGGGATCGGTGCTGCGGGTGGCGGAACCGCGGTTTGTGCCTGGTAGGCCGCCTGCATGTTCTGGGCAATGATGTAATCGGTCATCCACAGGTCGGGGCTCGTGTACACGGGGTACGGTGTGAAAAGAACGCCGTACGCCGGGTACCACGGCTGCGCCTGCCAGCGCCACGCATAGAAGACCGGGCGCGGCCAGGCGCCCAGCGCCCAGGCGTAGTAGAGGGCCGGGAATCGCACCGCCGGTACATAAGTCTCGTACGCGAAGGATCGCCCGAATTGATGCCAGACCTGCTGGCGGTAGACGTGCGTATAAAGAACCTGTCCGCCGCTGACGAAGGTGCGGCTCACGAAACCGGGCCGGACGTTGCGCTCGACCGTGCCGCTGAGGGAGTTGCCGTAACGGACGATACGGACCTGGCCGTCGGTGAAGGTGCGCGATACCTGGCGGACGCGACCGACAGTGGCGGGATGGCCTTCGCGCACATAGCTCGCATCGGCGGGATGCGTTGCGCGCGCGAAGCCGCCGGAAACCGGATTACGCTCCTCGTTGCCGCGAACGACCGGCCTGGGGCGATAGCTTGCTGCCGGGCGCTCGCGTACGCGCGCGGGCTGCGCACGCGCCGCGGGATTACGGTAGTTCTGTCGTGGCTGCGCCTCGCGCCGTACGGCGGGACGCTCTCGCGCGGGCCGGCCCTCGCGCTCGCCCCGCGGCTCTCCGCCCTGCGCGATGGCAGCAAGGCCGGTGAGCGCCAGCAAGGCGATGGTCGCGCGGGCCTTGCGATTCAGTCTCGACATAATGTTGACACTCCAGATGCCGCGGGCCGTCAGCTGGCGCCGCCCTGGAAGGATGTAGCGATCCACTCTAGCGCGCGGTGTACGTGGCGGCGCGAACTATGTCGCGAAACAGCGGCCGGCGAAGAGGTTTGAGAACCACCGCACACTCGCGCGAGCGGGTCTCAGGGCGGAGTCTGGGCGGAGCCTGAGCGGAGGGTCAGCTAGCGCAGGCCGGCACGCCGGAAGCCCTCCAGGTAATGCTCCCGCTCGGCCGCTTGCCTGATCGGAATCTCTCTGGCGATCCATTCCAGCGAGACATTCGGCTGTACGGCACGAAGCTCCTGCAGAGCCGCCCGGGCGATGTCGATTTGCCCGGCCATGCCCGCCGCGGCCGTCAGCACGCGGTGAGCGCCGACGAAGTCGGCACGCTGCCGGATGCCCTCGCGGGCCGTGCGCATGGCTGCGTCGTACTCGCGGCCCACGAACTGCGCGTAGGAGGCGATGCCGCAATAGATCGCGGCGAGCGGATCGCGTGGACTCAGGCGCAATGCGCGCTGCACCGACGACGTCGCTTCCCGCCAGCGCCCGCAGTACGCCAGCGTGAGACCGTAATACGCCTGGGCCATCCAGAAATTCGGGTTGAGCCGCAGTGCCCACTCGAACTCTGCCAGCGAATCATCGAAGCGCCGCGCGTACAGGTGGACGCACCCGAGCGCATGGTGCGCCCAGGGATCCTCGCTGTCGGCGAGGATAGCGGCTGCTGCCGCGCGTTCGGCGATCGGCGTCACCACCGCCATGTCCTCCCAGCCCATATGTGCGCAGAAGGTATGGCTGGTCGCGAGCAAGCCGAATGCCCGCCCGTAATGCGGATCGATGGAGGTTGCCTTCTCGAGCAGGGCCTGTGCCACCACGTTGTCCTGACGGGTCACCCGCCAGCAATGCGACGTCGCACGCATCAGCAGGTCCCAGGCGTCCATGCTGTCCGGCGGCTTGCGTCGGGCGCGGAAGTTCTCCGCGGCATACAGCTGCGGCTCGATGGCTGCGACGATGGCCTCGGTGATCTCGTCCTGCACCGCGAACACGTCGGCGAGCTCACGATCGTAGCGCTCCGCCCAGATGTGGCTGCCGGTGCTGACATCATCCAGCTGTGCGCTGATGCGCACGCGCTCGCCGACCTTGCGCACGCTGCCCTCGAGCACATAGCCGACCCCGAGGTCAGCGGCGATCTGCTGCAGGTGCACGGTCCTGCCTTTGTATATAAAAGAGGAGTTGCGCGCGATGACGGAGAGCCAGTGCAGCTTGGACAGCGCCGTCATGATGTCTTCGCTGATACCGTCGGAAAAATACTCCTGCGCAGGGTCCCCGGTCATATTGGCGAACGGCAGCACTGCGATCGCGGCTCGGTCGGCCGATGCAGCGGGCGCCGCCGCGGGGCCTTGATCCTCCGCCGCCACGTGAACCTCACCGACGAAGCGAAAGCCCTTGCGGGCGATGGTGCGAATGAGCTTCTGCTGCTCCCCGTTGTCACCGACAGCCTTGCGAGCCGCGTTGATGCGGCTGGTCAGGGTCGAGTCCGAAACGACGCGTCCGCCCCACACCGCCGCGACCAGATCATCCTTGCTGACGACACGATCGCGGTTTTCGAGCAGATGCACCAGCAGGTCGAATACCTGCGGCTCTATCGCAATGGCATCCGGCCCGCGGTACAGCTCTCGCCGGCGGATATCGAGCCTGTGACCAGAGAACAGAAATTCCACGTCTCTTTCCCGGTAGCGAAGCCGCGGCGGCCGATCTGAAGGAATAATCAAGCCAATTTCAAGGAGAAATCAAGCAATCGACAAAGTGCGGCGCGGCGCGACGGGCGCAGGCTCTCGACAGGAATCCGCGGACGACCCGGGAGAAGAGCATGGCCCAGGCCCACGTACTGAAAGAAAGTGCTGTCATCCAAGGCACCCTCATAGGCCGCATCGTTGCATTCCTCTACGGAATCGCCTCTTATGCGGTCTTCTTCGTCGTCTTTCTGTTCGCGATCGGCTTCGTCGAGGGCATGGTCGTGCCGAAGACCATCGATGGCGGTGCGGCGGGACCGCCCGGCAGGGCACTGCTCGTCGATCTGCTCCTGATGGCGCTGTTCGCCGTGCAGCACAGTACGATGGCGCGGCCACAGTTCAAGCGCTGGTGGACCCAATTCGTCCCGCCCTCGGTCGAGCGCACGACCTTCGTGCTGCTGGCGAGCCTGGCGCTCGCGCTGCTGATCTGGCAGTGGCAGCCGCTGCCGGCGACGCTATGGCGAATCGCCGATCCGCGCATCGCCGTGGCAGTTACCGGGGTGTCTTTCGCCGGCTGGCTGATCGTGTTGACCAGCACCTTCCTCATCAACCATTTCGAGCTCTTCGGGCTGCACCAGGTGGCGAACAACCTCGCCGGGCGCCCCATGCCCGCGCCGCGCTTTCGCATGCCGCTCCTCTACCGTTTCGTGCGGCATCCGATCTATCTCGGCTTCATCATTGCTTTCTGGGCGACGCCCACCATGACCGTGGGTCACCTGCTGTTCGCGGCGGTGACCACGGCCTACATCTTCGTCGGCATCGCTCTCGAGGAGCACGATCTGATCACGGTCTTCGGCGAAGAGTATCGCCGCTACCGGACGCGCGTATCGATGCTGGTGCCGTGGCGTAAAGCGGCCTGAGCGGGGGGCGGAGCGCAGCTCGAATCAGGCGCCGGCGCGCCGCCGCCCGCGGGAGCCACTGCGCGGCGCCGCGGCCTTCGCCTCCGGCAGCGGCACCGCCTTGCGCAGCTGCGGGTAGGGCTCGGTGGAATGCGGAATGCCCATCGCTTCGACGAAGTGCGCCTGGAACTTCGGCTCGATCGCCGTCTCGATCTTCTCCACGCGATGCACCAGCTCCTCGATGGTCTTGCGCGAGGCCTTGTCGAGGAGGGCGATGCGCGCGCCGGTACCTGCGGCATTGCCGGCGGAAGACACCTGGCCGAGGTCGCAGTCGGGGATCATCCCGAGAATCATCGCGTACTTGACGTCGATGTGACTGCCGAAGGCTCCGGCGAGGCGGATGCGATCGACCCTGGTGGCTCCGAGGTGATCCATGAGGAGCTGCACGCCGGCGCGCAGCGCCGCCTTGGCGAGCTGGATCGCGCGCACGTCGTTCTGCGTGATCTGCAGGAGCGGCGAACCGGCATGGACGGTGTAGGCGAAGGTGCGCCCGGTCGGCACGATGCGCGCACTGCGCGCGATGAGCGACCCGTCGATGACTCCATCGTGGCTGATGATCCCCGCCAGGTACATCTCGGCGATGACCTCGATGATGCCCGAGCCGCAGACGCCCGTGACGCCCGTGTGGGCGATAGCCTCGGCGAAGCCGGGCTCATCCGACCAGAGGTCCGAGCCGATGACCTTGAAGCGCGCTTCGAGTGTTGTGGGATCTATGCGCACGCGCTCGATCGCGCCGGGAGCCGCGCGCTGGCCGCAGCTGATCTGCGCGCCCTCGAAGGCGGGACCCGTGGGGCTCGAGCAGGCGAGCAGCCGTTCATTGTTGCCGAGGACGATTTCGGCGTTGGTGCCGACGTCCACCAGCAGCGTCAGGCGAGCGGCAAGGTCAGGTCGCTCGGCGAGGATCATGCCGGCCGCATCCGCGCCCACGTGCCCGGCAATGCAGGGCAGGGTGTAGACGCGTGCGCCCGGATGGAGGTTGAGGCCGAGCTCGCTGGCGCGCAGGCCGAGGGCGGAGTCGGTCGCGAGCGCGAAGGGCGCGCCACCGAGCTCGGTGGGGTCTATGCCGAGCAGCAGATGATGCATGATCGGGTTGCCGACCACGGTGAGCTCGAGGATATCGGACAATTCGACCCCGGCCTCGCGCGCCACGTCCGCAGCGAGCGCATCGAGCGCGCCGCGTACCGCGGCGGTCATCTGCTGCGCGCCGCCGGGATTCATCATGGCGTACGACACCCGGCTCATCAGATCCTCGCCGAAGCGGATCTGCGGATTCATGGCGCCGCTCGAGGCCGCCACCTCGCCGGTCTCGAGATTGCAGAGGTGCGCAGCGATGGTGGTCGAGCCGATATCCACCGCCATCCCGAAGACCTTGTCGTGGAACCCGGGCCATACGCCGATCAGCTGCGAGCCCGCGTGCACCGCGACCGTGACGCGCCACTCGCCCTTGCGCAGTGCCGCCTGCAGGCTCTGCAGCACCGCGAGGTCGCAGCGCAACGGACCGAAGTCCCACTCCCGGTGCAAGGCATTCAGCAACCGCTGCAGATCGCCCGACGGATCGTGCATATCGGGCTCGCGCACCTCGACATAGTGCAGGTGCACCACCGGATCGAGGGTGATGGAGCGGGCATCGGCCGCTTTGCGCACCACCTGGCGATGGACCTGGCTCGCGGCCGGGACGTCGATGACGAGATCGCCCTCGATGCGTGTCGAGCAGGAGAGGCGATGGCCCGCGGGCAGGGGCCGCCGCCGCGAGAAGCTCTGCTCGGCCTCGCTCACCGGGGAGGCGTGAGCGGCGCTCGAGGTCACCCCGTGCTTGGGAAAGTCGCCCTCCATGACCAGCACCTGGCAGCGGCCGCAGAGGGCGCGCCCGCCACACACCGAATCGACATCGACTCCGAGGCTGCGCGCGGCCTGCAGCAGCTGCGTGCCGACCGGGAAGCGCCCGCGCTTGCCGGAGGGCGTGAAGACGACCAGTGGGTCCTTGCCGCTCATGCCTGACCCTGGACGCGCCTCCGGTGTCCGCCCTCGCGCCGGCCGCGCGCCGCGCCTTCGGGAGCGGCGGCTACGCCGCCGCCGGCAGCCAGCGGGGGCGCCTCGCGGAAGCGTCTGATCCAGCGCTCGCAGTGCGGGTCGTGACCCATCATGACGTCCGCCCCCATGCACGCCTTGACGATCTCGACGTGCATCGGATTCATGATGGCGGAAGTCATGCCGGCGCCGATTGCCATCGACAGGAACACCGCACTGATCCCCTCGCGTGCCGGCAGCCCGAAGCTGATGTTGGATGCTCCGCAGGTGGTGTTCACTTTGAGCTCGTTGCGCAGCCGCCCGAGGAGGCGCATCACCTGCACGCCCGCCTGGTTGATGGCGCCGATCGGCATCACCAGCGGATCGACGACGATGTCGCTCACCGGAATGCCGTGGTCGGCGGCGCGCTGGACGATTTTCCTGGCCACCTCGAAGCGCACATCCGGATCCTCGGAGATGCCCGTCTCGTCGTTGGAGATGGCGACCACCGCGGCGCCGTACTTCTTCACCAGCGGCAGCACCGCCTCCAGGCGCTCCTCCTCGCCGGTCACGGAGTTGACCAGCGGCTTGCCCTTGTAGACGGCGAGGCCGGCCTCGAGCGCGGCGACGATGGAGGAATCGATCGACAGGGGCAAATCGGTGATCGACTGGACGAGCTGCACGGTCCTGGCGAGGATCGCCGGCTCATCCGCCAGCGGGATGCCGGCGTTGACGTCCAGCATTTGCGCGCCGGCTGCGACCTGTGCGTGGGTGTCGGCTTCCACGCGGCTGAAATTGCCCGCGGCCATTTCGGCGGCGAGGATCTTGCGGCCGGTCGGATTGATGCGCTCGCCGATCATGACGAACGGGCGCTCGAAGCCGATGACGACTTCCCTGGTGGCGGAGCTGATCACGGTGTCGGTCACGATGCCATCCTGCTGCTGGTAGTTTGCGGGTCGCGCCCGGGATACCACGGCACACGGCCGTCGAGTACGCCCGAGCGCTCGATGATTTCTGCGACGGTGTGTTCCTGGCGGAACGCCATGACGTGCACCCCGTGCACGCCCTTGATGGTGCGGATCTCCTGGATGATGTCGATGCAGAGCCGGCGCCCCTCGGCGGCGGGGTCGGCGGCGCCGGCCAGGCGTTCGACGACCGCATCGGGAATGTGCACCCCGGGGACGTGGGAGCGGATCCATTCCGCGGACTTGGCCGAGCGCAGGGGACCGACGCCTACCAGAATGAACACCTTGTCGAGCAGCCCCAGGTCTTCTGCGCGCTGCATGAAGGCGCGCAGCAGCGGCACGTCGTAGCACCATTGCGTCTGGATGAACTGCGCCCCGGCCGCCACTTTCTTCGCGAGCCGCTGCGCCCGCCACTCGAGCGGGTGCGTGAAAGGATTTTCTGCGGCACCGAGCAGCACCCTGGGTGCGGAGGTGATCTTGCGGCCGGACAGGAAACGGTGCTCGTCGCGCAGCGTGCGCGCGGTCTCGAGCAGCGACATGCAGTCGAGGTCGAACACGGGCAGTGCCTGCGGGTGGTCGCCGGCCTGCACGCCATCGCCCGTGAGGCACAGGATGTTGCACACGCCCATGGCGGCACCGCCGAGGATGTCGCCCTGGATGGCGATGCGGTTCTTGTCGCGGCAGGAGATCTGCATGACGGGCGCGTAGCCCATACGCGTGAGGAGCGCGCACACCGCCATGCTCGACATGTGGCAATTGGCGCCGGAGCCGTCGGTGGCATTGATGGCATCCACGCAGCCATCGAAGACGTGAGCGCGCCGGAAGACTTCTTCCGGGTCTGCCGAGTCGGGCGGATCGAGCTCCGTGGTCACTGCGAAGTGGCCGGCGCGTAACACGCGCTCGAGCCTTCCGGGGGAGGTGTGACCGGGGAGAATCGGCAGCGGGTAGCCCGGGACCGGCTCGTCTTCGAATCTCACGAGGGCTCTCCGAGGCGCTGGCGCACCACCCGCAGCCAGGAGGAACGACCCTGCAGCTGCCGGTCGACCGCGGGCTGCACCGTGCGTAAGGCCTCGAGCCCGCCCGGGATGCGCCGGCCGCCGGCGAAGGCCTCGACCCAGACGCATTTCATCTCGGGGCGTACCTCGCAGCAGCCGTTGGCGCGCACGCCGCCACACGGTCCGTTGCGCAGATTCTTCGGGCAGTTCATCGGGCACGACATGCCGGTCGCGGACAGGATGCATTGCCCGCACATGCGGCAGTCGAACAGGAACCCCTTGATGGATTTCTCGATGCGGGCCACGGGACGCTCGAGGCGCTGGTAGCCCACGAGCCGGAAGAGGGGATCGAGCGCGACCAGCAGCGACTCGAAACCGCGGTAGAAGGCATTCAGTCCGCGCGCATGGCGCACCGACCACTGTCGCACCGCGTACATCTAAGCTCCCGCCGCGAGGCCCTTGGCGCGAATCAGCGTCTCGAGGTCGGCATCGCTGTAGCGGGCCTCGATGCGCGCGGCCTCGGCTGCGGCTTCCGCCTGCAGGTCCTCGCCACAGGAGCGCGGCTCAGAGCGCTTCCAGTCGGCGAGATAGGCATCCGAGCTGCCCTTGCCGGCGCGCATGGCGGCGCGGTCCACGGCCTCCTGAAAGCGCGGCGACAGTTGCACCTTGGCGGTCTCGCGGCCGCGCTTGACGACTACCTGCGCGGGAATGTCCCGCCAGGAGATGATCGTCAGGCTCGCCATGACGCGGTCGTCCCCGCGACCAGGGCGGCCAAGCGCGTGCCGAGCTCCCCGTATCCGGTGAAGCGGTATTCGAATTCGAAGCCGAAGCGCGCCGCAATCTCGCGGGCGCGCTCGCTGGCGCCGGGTGTCTCGACCTGCGCGAGATAGACGAGTTTGCGATAGTTGCGGAAATATTCCTGGGCCAGCTCGGGATGGCGGTCGAGGCCGAGCGAGCGCACCACGAGCCGCTCGAAATGCCGCAGCAGGAAGTCGGTCAGGTAGAAGGTGCCGGGCTCAGCCTCCGACAGCTGCGCGAACACGCGCGGCGTCGAGAGGAACTCATAGCAGTGCGCGCCGGGCAGCCGCTCGACGCCTTCCTCCCTGAGGACCGCATCGAGAGCGCCGCCGGTGCCGCAGTCGGCGTAGACGACGAAAATCTGCGCGTAACGCTGGCGGTTGGCCGCGATCTCGGCGCGCACCGCCGGCGCGATGCGCTCGGGGCGATTGTGCAGCTGTGCGGGCAGGCAGCGCACATCGAGCGACTGCCAGCCGTTGGCGCGCCGCAGCGCTGCGATCTCGCGGCCGAGCGCCCCGCAGGCGATCAGGAGCGTGCCGCGAGGCGTGTGCATGAATGGCCGCGCCGGATCTCAGGCCGCGCTGACAGCGCGCGCGCCGCGGGCCGCACGTCGCGCCGCGAGCAGCGTCTTGGCGGTCTCCACCGCGATCGCAGCGTCCCGGCAATAGGCATCCGCGCCCACGGCTTTGCCAAACTCCTCGTTGAGGGGCGCACCGCCGACCAGCACGATGAAATCGTTGCGGATGCCGGTTTCCTTCATCTTGTCGATCACGACCTTCATGTAGGGCATGGTGGTCGTGAGGAGCGCGGACATTCCGAGGATGTCGGGCTTGTGCTCTTCCAGCGCCGCGAGGTACTTCTCGACCGGGTTGTTGATACCGAGGTCGATGACCTCGAAACCGGCACCCTCCAGCATCATCGACACCAGGTTCTTGCCGATGTCGTGGATGTCGCCCTTGACGGTCCCGATGACGATCTTGCCGATCGGCGGCACGCCGGTCTCCGCCAGCAGCGGCCGCAGGATCTCCATGCCGCCCTTCATGGAATTGGCGGCGAGCAGCACCTCGGGGACGAAGAGAATTCCGTCGCGAAAATCGATGCCGACGATGCGCATGCCTTCCACGAGCGCATCGTTGAGTGTCTTTTCAGCGTTCCAGCCGCGCTCGAGGAAGATATGCGTGGCTTCTTCCACCTCGGCCTTGAGCCCGTTATAGAGGTCGTCATGGACCTGCTCGATGAGCTCCTGGTCGTTGAGATCGCGTAGGTTGAATTCGCCCTCAGGTGCCTCGGCCATGTGAGAAATCTCCATGCGCGACTTAAGGTTAGCGGCGCGCGGCTATGTTTCGGATGGTAAGGGCGCGACTGCGCGGGCAGGTGCTGCTACGCGACCACGGCATGCCCGCATGCGACAGCCGGCGCGTTAAGGCAAAGGGCCGGTGTGCGGCCCCTCACAGAGGGGCCACTTCACCGCGCGTGGCGCTCCCCGGGCGCCCCTGGCGGCTCATGCGCTCGGCGCTCGGGGGGCAGCCGAACTGGGCGCGGTAACAGCGCGAGAAATGCGGCGGCGACTGGAAGCCGCAGGCCGTGGTGATGTCGATGATGGGCATCGAGGTCTGCAGCAGCAGCTCGCGGGCGCGCCGCAACCGCATCTGCAGGTAGTAGCGCTTCGGCACGCAGTTGAGGTGGCGTTTGAAGAGGCGCTCGATCTGACGTCGTGAGAGACCCGTGGCGGCCGCGATCTGATCGAGCGACAGCGGCCGCTCGATGTTGTCCTCCATGAGCTGCGCGACCTTGATCAGGCTCTCGTGATTCACGCCGAGCTGCGCCCGCAACGGCACGTACTGGCGGTCGCGGTCGCTTCTGATGCGGTCGACGATGAACTGCTCCGAGATGAGCTGCGAGATGCGCGCGCCGAGCTTCTCCTCCACCAGGTGCAGCATCAGATCGAGGGGGGCGACGCCGCCGGAGCAGGTGAAGCGGTCGCGGTCGATGGTAAAGAGCTGATCTGAGAGATGGATGCGCGGAAATTCCTCCCGCAGCGCCGAGAGATTCTCCCAGTGAATGGTGGCTCGATACTTGTCCAGCAGCCCCGCCTTGGCGAGCGCGTAGCCGCCGGTACACAGGCCGCCGAGCGGCACGCGCCGTTCAGCCAGCCGCTTCAACGCAGCCAGCACCTTCGATGAGACTGCGTCCTGAACGTCCACGCCGCCGCACACGAACAGGATGTCGCAGCTGCCGCCGAGCTCGAGCGCCACCGTGGGTGAGAGCGTCAGCCCATTGCTGGCCGGGGTTGGCTGGCCATCGAGGCTCGCGATCGTCCATTCGTACACCGGCTGCCCGGTGAGGATGTTCGCCATGCGCAGCGGCTCGACCGCGTTGGAGAGCGCGATCATCGAGTAGCGCGGTAGCGTCAGAAACGTGTACTTGCTGCGGGGCAGGGTCACATGCCGGATTTTACGCCTTTCTTGCCTGATTGCGACAGGTTGTCACCTGGGGGCCCGGAAGGTGCACGCGAAGGAGGTCCGGTCGTGGGGAATGCGCATGGGGGATGCGCATGGGGGATGCGCATGGGGGATGCGCATGGGGAATGCGCATGCGGCATGCGCATAGGGAATGCGCATAGGCCGCGTCCACCCCGTGCATACATGGGCCGCGCCTGAGTAATGCAGAGAACACACCAGGTAATCGCAGCAGATGCGTCCAGCACGGGGAGGTAGCCTTGGTTCTGTATGCAGGCCGCACAGAAGCGACCTGTGAACCTCACGGTGAGCGGCGAGATGCTCGATGCCGCCCGTGAGGCTCGGGTCAATCTTTCATGGCTGCTCGAGCGAGCTCTGATCGGGGAGCTGGCGCGCTTGAGGGGCAGGCGGTGGCGCGAGGAAAACGCTCGCGCTATAGGCACTTACAACGATTACCTCGCGTCGCACGGAACCTGCTTCGAGGGTCGATGGGACGAGTGAATGGCGCAATTCACCGTATATCGCAACGAGAACTCCGCGAGCAGCGGGGAATTCCCTCTGCTCGTCGACGTTCAGACGGACTTGCTCGAGGAGCTCGGCACGCGTGTCGTCATTCCGCTGGGCGAGGCGGTGGAGCTGACTGGCTTTCCGACGCAGTACCTGACCCCGCTGATCAGCTTCGAGGGGCGTCGCTACGCCCTGTTGACGCCGCAGCTCGCCGGCATTTCCCGGGATGAGCTCGGTCCGCCGGCGGGCAGTCTCGCCGATCAGGAGCGCGTCATTTCAACCGCGATCGAGTTCCTGCTGCGGGGCTTTTGAGTGCCCGTGCCTACGCGCGCAGCTCGAGATTGTCCGGATCGTAGGGGGACTCGCGCAGCACCGTTGCCTGCTTACGCTCGCCGAGGATCTCGATCGCAAGACGGGTCCCGGGCTCCGAGAGGTCGGTACGCACGTAGCCGATGGCGAGACTCTTCCTGAGGCAGTGGCCGTAGTAGCCCGAGGTAGCCCTGCCGACCATCCGGCCGCCGGCATCGAAGAGCGGCTCGTTGCCCAGCGGGTCGGCGTCCGCGACGCCGTGCACTTCGAGCGTGATGAACCGGTTCGGAACGCCCGCCGCGAGCTGCCGCTCGAGTGCCTCGCGGCCGATGAACGGGCCCTTGTTCATGCGCACGAAGCGATCGAGGCTTGCCTCGAAGGGAGTGTAGTCGCGGGTGAGGTCGCTGCCCCACATGCGGTACGACTTCTCCATGCGCAGCGATTCCATGGCGCGCATGCCCACCATGCCGATGCCGTGAGCCTTGCCGGCTTCGAAGATCGCATCGAAGAGCGAGTGGGCGTATTCGACCGGGAAGTGCAACTCCCAGCCCAGGGCGCCGACGAAGTTGACGCGCAGCGCGTACACATCGACCGCGAGACCTGCCTCGATGACCTGGGCGGTGAGCCAGGGGAAGGAGCCGTTGTCGAGCGGCGTATCGGTGAGCTGAGCGAGCACCTCGCGGGAGCGGGGTCCCGCGAGTACGAAGGTGCCACGGGTATTGGTGATGTTGCGCAATCCCACGGAGCCGTCCCTGGGCAAGGCCTTGACGAGATAGTCGCTGTCGTAGCGCTCTGCGGCGCCCGCGCTCACCACATAAAAGTGTTGCTCGGCGATCTTGGTGATCGTGAACTCCGAGCGAATGCCGCCGCGACGGGTGAGGGCGTGCGAGAGTGCCAGGCGCCCGATGCGCGCGGGCACTTTGTTGGCGACCAGGCTGTCGAGCCAGGCTTCCGCTCCCGGGCCGGTGACCTCGTGTTTGGTGAAGGGCGTGAGGTCGATGACGCCGACCCGCTCGCGCATCAGGCGCGCTTCGTTACCGACATGGTCGAAGTAGTTACTGCGGCGGAAGCTCCAGCGGTCGCGGCGTTGGACACCCGTCGGCGCGAACCAGTTGGCGCGCTCCCAGCCATAGCGCTGCCCCCAGACCGCGCCCCGCGAGTTGAGCTTGTCGTAGACGGGGCTGGTCTTGGCGGGGCGCGCGTCGGCCCGTTCCTCGTCGGGGAAGTGGATGGTGAAGACGTTGCGGTAGGTCTCCTCGTTCTTCTTCACTACGTAGCGTTTGGAGGTGTAGGCGCCGAAGCGGCGTGGATCGACCGCCAGCATGTCGATGCCGGGCTCACCCTCGACGATCCATTCGGCGAGCTGCCAGCCGGAGCCGCCTGCCGCGGTAATACCGAAGCTGTGGCCTTCATTCAGCCAGACGTTCGGCAGTCCCCACGCCGGTCCTATGAGCGGGCTGCCGTCGGGAGTGTAGGAGATGGGCCCGTTGACGATGTCCTTGATGCCGCAGTTCTCGAGCGCCGGAACGCGGCGCGTGGCGGCCTCGACGTGCGGCATGAGCCGATCGAGGTCCCCCGGGAAGAGGCTGCGCCCGAACCACTCCGGAACTCCGTCGGCGAAACGCGCCGGCGCGCCGTGCTCGTAGGGACCCAGGATCCACCCCATGCGCTCTTCGCGCAGGTAGTACGACTTGTCGGACTCGCGCAGCACCGCGAGCTCGCGCCCGCCGCGCTGGCGATATGTCTTGAGCTCCGGGGACTCGTCGTAAACGATGTACTGATGCTCGACGGGGATGGCGGGCACGTTGAGTCCGAGGAGCCTTCCCGTCTGACGCGCGTAGTTGCCGGTCGCGAGCACCAGGTGCTCGGCGACGATGTCGCCCTGTCCGGTGCGCACTTTCCATTCGCCGCCGGGGGTGCGCTCGAAGGCGCTCGCCTCGGTCTGCTCGTAGATCTCGGCACCCCGGGCGCGCGCACCCTTGCGCAGCGCCATGGTGAGATCGGCCGGCGCGATGTGTCCGTCGTGCGGGTGGTAGAGGGCTCCGACGATGGCCGGCGTCTCGGTAGTGCCGCCGAGGTCGATGAGCGGCCAGAGCTCCTTGACGCGCGCCGGCGTGATCACCTCGAACGGCACGCCGATCGTGTTCGCGGTGCCGCAGTACTTCTGGTATTCGTCCATGCGCTCACGATTGGTCGCAAGGCGCAGATTCCCGCTGACGTGAAAGCTCACATCCTGACCGGTCTCGGCGGGCAGTCTCTTGTAGAGGTCGACGGAGTACTTGTGCAGCTGCCCGACTGTGTAGCTCATATTGAAGAGCGGCAGCAGCCCTGCGGCATGCCAGGTGGAGCCGGCGGTGAGCTCAGTGCGCTCGATGAGCGCGATGTCGGTCCATCCCTTCTTCGCGAGGTGGTAGAGCGTGCTGACGCCCACCACGCCGCCACCGACGACCAGGACCCGAACGTGCGTTTTCACGGGAATCTACTCCGGCGCGCCATTGCGGCGCAGTGTAGCCAGCAGCCCACTTGCCGGCACTCCAATTGCGACCGTGGCTTGCCGATTTGCTACGGCTGGGTGCTCACGCAATGCCGCGAGCAGCCTCCTCGAGGAAGGCGGCGACGTAGGGCGCGAAAGAGCGCCAGACCTCGATGCGGAAGACCTCGGGCGCGGTGCGCCACAGGACGATCTCGGCTTTGCCGAGCATCGTGCGCGTGCATATCCCGACCGGGAATGCGCTCGAGTGCAGATCGAGCGCACAGCCGGCGGCGAGCAGCGTCGGCGCCTGCGCGCCGCGGAGCTCGATGGCCAGCTGACGATGACTCACATCCACCAGTGAATGCGGCCGCTGCCCGAGCGCCGCGCGCAGCGCCGCGCCATCGTCCGAACCCTCGGGCGCGATGAGCAGCCACTCGTCCGGTCCGAGCCATAGCGCTGCCCGGTCTCCCTCGGAGACGGCCCGGCAGGCACTGGCGGGCAGCGCCAGCCGCAAGGCCTGACCGGCCGCCAGGCGGATCTCCGAACCCCCGCGCAGGATGTGTCGCGCCGCGGCGGCCAGCGGACGCAACGCGGGGCTCGCCGGCAGGAGCGGTGTGCGGCGGTCGCGGCGCAGATCACGCATGGAGGCGCTTGCCTTCCGTGTCATAGAAGACCGGAGAGGTCACCTGCACCCGCGCTTCACCGGCGGGTGTCGGTACGTAGAGCGTTTGCCCGAGGCGCGCGCGGCCGCCCGAGACCAGTCCGAGTGCGATCGAGCGACCGAGCACCGAGCTATGGTACGCAGAGGTGACGAAGCCGAGCGGCCGCGTCGGCGGTCGTGCGTTCGGCTGCTCGAGCACCTGCGACCCTTCCTCGAGAACGGTCTGCGCATCGACGGTGGCGAGGCCCACGAGCTGCCGCCGATCGGGGGCGCTCATGGCGGGGCGCATGAGCGAGCGCATGCCGACGAAGTCGTTCTTGCCCTTGCCGATCGCCCAGGCGAGCCCGGCGTCGTCCGGGGTCACCGTGCCGTCGGTGTCCTGACCGACGATCACGTAGCCCTTCTCGGCGCGCAGCACATGCATGGTCTCGGTGCCGTACGCCGTCATGCCATGAGGGCGGCCGGCCTCCCAGACCGCTTCCCAGACCGCCGGTCCGAAATCTGCCGGCACGTTGATCTCGTAGCCGAGCTCACCGGTGAAACTCACGCGGAAGAGACGCATGGGCACGCCGAGGATATGCCCCTGCGCGACACTCATGTGCGGCATGGCCTGCGCCGAGATGTCGAGGTCGACGAGTCCTGCAAGCACGGCACGCGCCGCGGGGCCCTGCACTGCGATCACGGCCCACTGCTCGGTGGTCGAGGTCAGCCACACCTTCAGATCCGACCATTCGGTCTGCAGGTAATCTTCCATCAGGGCCAGCACGCGCGGTGCGCCACCCGTGGTGGTGGTGACGTGGAAGCGGTCGGCGGCGATGCGCGCCACCACGCCGTCGTCATACACGAAGCCATCGTCGCGCAGCATGATGCCGTAGCGCGAGCGGCCCGGGGCGAGCCGGTCCCACGAGTTGACGTACATGCGGTTCATGAAAGTGACCGCGTCGCTGCCCACGACCTCGATCTTGCCGAGAGTCGAAGCATCGAAGATGCCGCAGTGCTCGCGTACCGCGAGGCATTCGCGTGCCACTGCGGCGTGCATGGCCTCCCGGCCACGCGGAAAGTAGCGCGCGCGCTTCCACAGCCCCACATCCTCGAATACCGCGCCCTGCGCAGCGGCCCAGGCGTACATCGGCGTCCGGCGTACCGGATCGAAGAGCTCGCCGCGTGCGACGCCGGCGAAGCTGCCGAAGGTCACCGGGGTATAGGGCATGCGGAAGGTGGTCAGCCCCACCTCCGGTATGGTCCGGCCGAGGTTGTGCGAGACGATGCCGAGCGCGTTGAGATTCGAGGTCTTGCCCTGGTCGGTGGCCATGCCCGTGGTGGTGTAGCGCTTGACGTGCTCGATCGAGCGGAAGCCCTCGCGATTTGCCAGCGCAAGGTCGCGCGTGGTGACGTCGTTCTGCCAGTCGACGAAGGCTTTGGAGCGCGCACGGCGCGGCTGCGGCAGCGCACCGACGAAGCCGGCAGGCGGCGCGGCGCTGCCGGCGGTTGGCGCGGGTGCCGGCTCACGCGGCGCCGCACCCGCGTGCACCCCGCTGCGGCCGGGGCTGTGCGCCGCGCTGGCGGCGGCGGCGCCGGCGGCGGCGCCATCGGCGAAGGCGTCCATGAGAGCGAACACTCCCCGGCAGGCGCCGGCACTGCGCGCGCGCTCGGGCGCTGTTCCGGGCAGAAAGGCCTGGCTGGCCTCGTCCCAGGCGAGCTTGCCGCGCGACTGCGAGTGGAGGTGGACACTCGGAGTGAAGCCGCCCGACATCAGCACCAGGTCGCAGGGCTGGGTCTCGGTGTCCGTAACCTCGCCGTGCTCGAGACGAGCGAGCTCGATGCTGGCGACGCGCTGCCGTCCGCCGGTGCCGAGCACCGTCACCCCGGCGAGCATCGTGAGCCCGGCCTCGAGTGCGCGCGCCGCCCAGGGGCCGTCGGCGCGGCTGCGCACGTCGGCGATGCAGGCGATGACGACCCCGGCGCGTCTCAGATCGAGCGCCGTGCGATAGGCCGCATCGTCCGCCGTCACCACGACGGCGCGGGTTCCCGGCAGCACCCCGTAGCGGTGCAGCCAGGTGCGTGCCGCGCCGGCGAGCATGATTCCGGGCCGGTCGTTGCCCGGAAAGACCAGCGGCCGCTCGATGGCACCGGTGGCGAGCACCACCTCACGCGCCCGCACCTGCCACTGTCGCTCCCGCGGCGACCCTGCCTGCGGCTGCGCCAGGTGGTCGGTCAGCCGCTCGCACAGGCCCAGCAGGTTGTGCGGAAAATATCCGAAGGCCGTGGTGCGTGTCAGGAGCCTCACGCGCGGATTGGCCGCGAGTGCCGCGAGCGTTTCGTCCAGCCACTGGTGAGCGGGACGGCCCTCGAGCGAGGCCTGCTCGTCGAGGCCGTCGGACAGGAGTGACCCACCCGGCTCGTTCTGCTCGTCGCAGAGAATGACGCGCGCGCCGGCGGCGGCTGCGGCGCGGGCCGCGGCAAGGCCGGCGGGTCCTGCACCCACTACCAGCACATCGCAGTGCGCGAAGCGTCCGGTGTAACGGTCCGGGTCGGGCTCGGTCGGGGCGGAGCCTAAGCCGGCGGCGGCGCGTATGCGCGGCTCGTACAGCGACTTCCATGCGCCGGGCGGCCACATGAAAGTCTTGTAGTAGAAACCCGCCGGAATGAACGGCGAGATCACATCGTTGACGGCGCCGAGGTCGAAGGCGAGGGTGGGGAAGCGGTTCTGGCTGCGGGCGTCGAGCCCCTCGTAGAGCTCGATCTGCGTAGCGCGCAGATTCGGCGTGCAGCGCGCGGCATCGCGGCGCACCGTGACGAGGGCGTTCGGCTCCTCGGCGCCGGCGGCGAGGATGCCGCGCGGCCGGTGATACTTGAAGGAGCGCCCGACCAGATGCACGCCGTTGGCGAGCAGCGCCGAGGCGAGGGTGTCGCCGGCGAGGCCGCGAAAGCTGCGCCCGTCGAATTTAAAGCTGAGGACGCGCGCCCGATCGACGCGCCCGCCGGTGGCTGTGCGCAGCTCCGCGCTCATGCGCGCGCATCTCTCACGACCAGCCGCCCGGCGGCTGCGGCGGGCGCTCGCCCACCCGGTAGGTGGCGAGAAAGTGATCGGTGGTCGTATCGCGCAGCGCGTTGAAGAAGCGACCGCAGCCGTGGGTGTGACGCCAGCGCTCGGCATGTACGCCGCGGGTATTGGCCCGGCGGTAGAGATAGTCGGTCCACTCCTCGAGGCTCGTGGACGCCGGGTGCGGCGGCCGGGCAATGTGTGCCTGGCCGCCATAAACGAACTCGGGCTCGGGACGCTCGCCGCAGTACGGGCACTCGATGAGCAGCATGGATCGCTTTCAGTGCATGACCGCGGCAGCCGCGGCTTCGTCGATCAGGTTGCCGTCGCGGAAGCGCTCGAGCGTGAAGGGCGCATTGATCGGGTGCGGCTCATTCCGGGCGATCGTCCAGGCGAACAGATGCGCCGAGCCCGGCGTTGCCTTGAAGCCGCCCGTGCCCCAGCCGCAGTTGACGTACAGCCCCGGCACCGGGGTCTTGCCGATGATCGGCGAGCGGTCGGGTGTCACGTCGACGATGCCACCCCAGTTGCGCAGCATCTTCAGCCGCCGGAACATCGGGAACAGCTCGCAGATCGCCTCGAGCGCGTGACTCGGGATGTAGAGCGCCCCGCGCTGCGTATAAGAAGTATAGGCGTCGGTCCCGGCGCCAATCACCAGCTCGCCCTTGTCGGACTGGCTGATATAGGCGTGGATCGTGTTCGACATGACGACACAGGGGAAGACTGGCTTCACCGGTTCCGACACCAGCGCCTGCAGCGGATAGCTCTCGAGCGGCAGGGCGATGCCGGCCATTTTCATCACCACGCTGGTGTTGCCGGCGGCCACCACGCCCACCCGCGGGGAGCGGATGCGGCCGCGCGTGGTGTCGACCCCCTCCACGGCCCCGTCAGCGCCGAGACGGATGCCGGTGACCTCGCAGTTCTCGATGATGTCGACTCCGAGGGCATCCGCCCCGCGTGCGTAGCCCCAGGCCACGGCATCGTGACGCGCGGTACCCCCGCGCCGTTGCAGCGCCGCGCCGAGCACCGGATAGCGGATGTCGCCAATGTTCAGCGGCGGACAGAAAGCGCGTGCCTGCTCCGCGGTCAGCCACTCGTTATCGACTCCGGCGGCACGGTTGGCGTGAACATGGCGCTGCGCCACCTGCCTGTCGTGCACGGTGTGCGCCAGCATCATGACGCCGCGGGGCGAGAACATCACGTTGTAGTTGAGCGCCTGCGACAGGCCTTCCCAGAGCTTGAGCGCGTGGTCATAGAGCGCGGCGCTCTCCGGAAACAGGTAGTTGGAGCGGATGATGGTGGTGTTGCGGCCGGTATTGCCGCCACCGATCCAGCCTTTTTCCAGCACGGCGATGTTGGTGAGACCGTGCTCGCGGGCGAGATAGTAGGCGGTGCCGAGGCCGTGGCCGCCGCCACCCACGATGATGGCGTCGTAGGCAGCCTTGGGCTCAGGGTTGCGCCACTGCGGCGTCCAGCCGCGCTGGCCGCCAAGACCCTGACGCAGCAGAGCGAGACCGGAGAAAGGTTGCATGGGAGCGTTACCGCCGACCGATCATGCGCCGCAGAAAGCTCGCGGCACGAGCACGCGCGCGCCGACCGACTTGAACCGGAGCGACATGCGCTCCGGCTACGCGGCCGTTGTCAGTGTGTGCGATGCGAGCGTGCCGATGTGCCGTCGTCCCCTGACGGCGTACCAGAGGAGCCCCGCTCCGAGGATCACCGCGATGTAGACGAAGGCTCCCCAGGTGTTGTACCAGGGCGTGCCGTAGACGGCTTCGCGCGGCCAGGCCAGATTGAGCGCCATCCCCGCGCCCCACAGCACCGCAATGACGTTGACGAGCGTTCCCCATCCGCCCATCGTGAAGTAGCCGCCCGCCGCGAGGTCGGCGGGAGGCCACTGGCCTGCCAGGCGTTTCATCAGCATCGGCCCCGTCACCATCAGGTACGCGAGGTAGATCATGATGACCGCGATCGAGGTCAGCACCGTGAAGATCTTCGGCTGGCCGATGTTGAGTACCAGGATCGCTTCCGCAATCGCCCCGATCAGCACGGCCGGCAAGATCGGCGTCTGCGTCTCGGAATTCACGCGCGCCAGCCGCTCGCCGAAGGGCAGGGCGTTGTCGCGCGCCATCGCAAAGGCGAGGCGGATGGCGGCCGTGTGCACGGCCAGCGAGCACACCGTGACCGCGACCACGATGCAGACCAGGAAGACCTTGCCCAGCGGACCCCACATCACCTGTTCGACGATGTATTGCAGGCCGCCGTCGCTGCTGCCGATCTTCGGGTCGGCCAGATTCGGCGCCGCCATGATGGCGAACACGAGGATGGCGCCGCCGATGACGAAGGAGGCCAGGATGGCGCGCAGGATGGCCCGGGGCGCGGTGCGCCGTGGCTCGACCGTCTCCTCACCGAGGGAGCTCGCGGTGTCGAAGCCGTACATGACGTATCCGGAGGCGAGTGAGGCTACCAGGAAAGCGCTCAAGTAGCCGAAGCTCGTGCCTCCGCCGTATCCGTTCAACGAGAAGAAGACCGCGGGACCTCGGCGGATGTTGAGCGCGAGGAAGATCGCGATGAGGCAGGCGGCGATCAGCTCGATGAAGACACCCGCGCTGTTGATCATCGCCATCAGGCGCACCCCGAGCGCATTGACGACGGTGGTGAAGACGATCAGGACGGTGCCGAGGATGACCGCGTTGGTGGCGAAATCGTAGGTGCCGGTGCCGTCGCCCCAGAGCTGGAAGCCGCTCCACAGTCGCGGCAGGTTGAGTTGCAGCGCCAGCACGACCGCCGACAGGGTCACGATCGAGGCGGTGAGCATCAGCCACCCCGAAGACCAGCCGACGATGCGGCTGCCGAGAAGCTTCGACCAGTTGTAGACCGAGCCTGCGATCGGGTACTTGGCGGAGAGCTCCATGAAGCACAACGCGACCGCCATCTGCCCTATGAGCACCATCGGCCAGGACCACAGGTACGCGGGCCCGGCGGTGCCGAAGCCGAAGTAGAACAGCTGGAAGGTGCCGGTGAGTATCGAGATGTAGCTGACGCCGGCTGCGAAGCTGCCGAACGAACCGATGCTGCGGGCGAGGGACTCGCGATAACCAAAGTGCTCCATGCCACTGTCGGTGCGTCGCTGTCCTTCCTCGATGTCGGATTTCTTCATCGATGCGCTCTTGACCGACGGGGCGGTCGACCTCATGATTTCCACTCAGCTGAATAGCCGTTTAATGAATTGGGTGTCAAGTACCATAACTCCGGCAAGTCACTGACGCACCAAAGACTATCTCCTTCGGCGCGCGTGCAGCGCACCACAGTTGCAGACCCCACCTCAAGCCCCATGAGAGTTTCGCGTTGAACAGGCAGTCAATGCCCGTCAGAGACTCCCGGCACGCACCCTCCGGGGTGCCGCGCGATGAGGTAGAGGATGCACGGCGCGCCCAACTCATCGAAGTGACCATCGATAGTCTCGCCCAGGTCGGCTTCGTGGGCACGACTCTCGCCGAGATCGCAGGCCGTGCCGGGGTATCGCCGGGCCTGGTGGCGCACTACTTCGGGGACAAGGACGGCCTGCTCGAGGCTGCTTTCCGCTCGCTGGCGCGCGTGGTCGCGGTGCGCATGCGCGAGCGTTTCGCGCTCGCGGGCACCCCGCGCGCACGGGTACAGGCGGTCATCGATGCCAACCTGGGGCCCGAGAATTTCGACCGGCGCACGGGCAACGCCTGGCTAGCGTTCTGGGGCCAGGTGCTGCATCTCGAAGGTTTGAAGCGGGTGCAGAAGGCCTACCAGCGCCGCATGTTGTCGAATCTGCGCAGCGACCTGCGGCCCCTCATTCCGACGGAGGAGGCACGCAGCCTCGCCGCGATGATCGCCGCGATGATCGATGGCGTGTGGCTGCGCGCGGCACTCTCGGAATGGCAGGAAGCCGACAGCGAGAGCGCGCGGGGCCTGCTCACGGCGTTCGTCGACGGACGCCTGCGCGAGCTGGCGCGCTCTTCGGCAGCGGGCGCGGCGCAGACCGCCGCACCGGGCGCGGCGCGCACGGGCGAGCCGCAACACTCGCTGCGCGTCATCAATCCCGCGACCGGCGGGGAGCTGGCGGTGCTGGCAGTGGACGGCCCCGCGCAGGTGAACTCCGCCGTCGAGCGGGCAAAGCTGGCGCAGAAGGAATGGCGCGCTCTCACGGGCGCAGAGCGCGCTCGCGTGCTGCAGCGGGCGGCGCGCTTGCTGCGCGAGCGCAACGATGAACTGGCGGAGCTCGAGACGCGCAACACCGGCAAGCCGATCTCCGAGACGCGTGCGGTCGATGTGATCTCGGGAGCTGAGTGCCTCGAATACTTCGCGGGGCTCGCTGCCGGGCTCGCGGGCGAGCACCTCGACCTCGGCCGCGCCGCCTTCGGCTACACGCGCCGCGAGCCGCTCGGGGTCGTGGCCGGAATCGGCGCCTGGAATTATCCGCTGCAGATCGCCTGCTGGAAGTCCGCGCCGGCGCTCGCCTGCGGCAACGCCATGATCTTCAAGCCCGCCGAGCTGACGCCGCTGACCGCGATCAGGCTCGCCGGGATCTACCGCGAGGCAGGGCTCCCCGAGGGGGTGTTTCAGGTCGTGCAGGGCGCCGCCGCGACCGGCCGGCTGCTCACGGGACACCCGGACATCCGCAAGATCTCGCTCACCGGCGAGGTTGGAACCGGTAAGGCCGTGATGGCCGACGCGGCCGCGACGCTCAAGCAGGTGACGCTCGAGCTCGGGGGCAAATCGCCGCTCGTCGTGTTCGAGGACGCGAAGCTCGATAACGCGGTAGCCGGCGCCTTGCTCGGTAACTTCTACTCGGCCGGCGAGGTCTGCTCGAACGGCACGCGGGTATTCGTTCACAGGAGCATCCACGCGGAATTCGTCGAGCGGCTGCGCGAGCGCACCGCACGGCTGCGCGTCGGCGATCCACTCGATCCGCACACGCAGATCGGCGCGCTGATTTCCGCGGAGCACATGGAGAAGGTGCTCGGTTTCATCGCCCGCGGCCGTGCACAGGGCGCGCGCCTCGTGACGGGCGGCGCGCGCGTGACGAGCGGTGAACTGGCGCGCGGCTGCTTCGTCGCGCCGACGGTGTTCGACTACTGTCACGATGACATGGATATCGTGCGGCGCGAGATCTTCGGGCCGGTCATGTCGGTGCTGGAGTTCACCGGGGAGGAGGAGGTGATCGCGCGCGCCAACTCCACGGAGTTCGGGCTGGCGGCCGGCGTGTTCACCAACGATCTCACCCGCGCGCACCGCGTGATCGCGCAGCTGCAGGCGGGCACCTGCTGGATCAATCACTACAACATCACGCCGATAGAGCTGCCGTTCGGCGGCGTGAAGATGTCGGGCCTCGGACGCGAGAACGGCCGCGCAGCGATCGAGCACTACACCCAGCTGAAGAGCGTCTACGTCGCCATGGGCGACGTCGAGTCTCCTTACTGACGGCGCGCGGCATGGTGCAGGAAACCGTCGACTATGTGATCGTCGGTGCCGGTTCCGCCGGCTGCGTGCTCGCCGATCGCCTCACCGAGGACGGCCGCGACCAGGTACTGCTGCTCGAGTACGGCGGTTCGGACCGCTCCGTCTGGATCCAGATGCCGAGCGCGTTGTCGATTCCCATGAACAGCCCGCGCTTCGACTGGCGCTACTACACCGAGAGCGAGCCGCATCTCAACGGCCGGCGTCTGCACACCCCGCGCGGCAAGGTGCTCGGTGGCTCCTCCTCGATCAATGGCATGGTGTACGTGCGCGGCAATCCACTCGACTTCGAGCGCTGGCAGGAGGAGGGCGCGAGCGGCTGGGGTTACCGGGACGTTCTGCCTTACTTCCGGCGGGCCGAGGGTCGCGCGGACGGCGGCGATGAGTACCGCGGCGGCGAAGGCCCGCTCGGCGTGCGGCGCGGGCTGCTCACCAATCCGCTGCATGCTGCCTGGCTGGAGGCGGGGCGGCAGGCAGGCTACCCGTTCACCGCCGATGTGAACGGGTTTCAGCAGGAAGGCTTTGGATATTTCGAGATGACGGTCAGGGACGGGCGGCGCTGCAGCGCGGCCAACGCGTACCTGCGGCCCGCCCTGGCACGGCGGAATCTCCAGGTACGCACGCAGGCGCTGGCCACGCGCGTGGTGTTCGAGGGGCGTCGTGCGGTTGGAGTCTGCTATCGCCGCGACGGCGCGCTGCACGAGGTACGCGTCCGGCGCGAGGTGCTGATTTGCGCAGGTCCGGTGAACTCGCCGCAGCTCCTGAAGCTCTCGGGGGTGGGGCCACTTGCGGAGCTCGAAGGACACGGCATCCGCGTCGTGCACGAGCTGCCCGGAGTCGGCGAGAACCTGCAGGACCATCTGGAATTCTATTTCCAGGTAGCCTGTCGCGAGCCCATTACGCTCTACTCCTCCGTCCGGCCCTGGAGCAAGGCCTGCATCGGCGCGCGCTGGCTGCTGCGGCACGATGGTCTCGGCACCAGCAATCATTTCGAGACGGGCGGTTTCATTCGCAGCCGTGCTGGGGTGCGCTACCCCGACATCCAGTTCCACTTCCTGCCGATGGCGGCGAGCTACGACGGCTCCTCGCTCGCCAACGAGCACGGCTACCAGGCGCACGTCGGTCCGATGCGATCGCATAGCAGGGGTTGGGTGCGGTTGCGCTCCGCCGAGCCGCTCGACAAGCCGCGCATCTTCTTCAATTACATGTCGCAGCCCGAGGACTGGCTGGAGATGCGCGCCTGCGTGCGGCTGGCGCGGGAAGTCTTTGCGCAACCGGCGTTCGACCGCTATCGCGGCCGCGAGATCCAGCCGGGCGCGACGGTGCAGAGCGATGAGCAGATCGACGCCTTCATCCGCGACCGGGTGGAGAGCGCCTACCATCCCTCCTGCAGCTGCCGCATGGGCCAGCCGGGCGACCGCCTGGCGGTCGTCGACCCGCATGCGCGGGTCATCGGCACGCAGGGTCTGCGCGTGGTGGACTCATCCATCATGCCCTCGATTACCACCGGCAATCTCAACGCCCCGACCATCATGCTGGCGGAGAAGGCCGCGGACCTGATCCGCGGCCGCACACCGTTGCCGCCCATGGCGCTGCCGTACTACGTGGCGCCCGACTGGGAGAAGGTCCAGCGCTAGGCCGCAGCGCGGCGCGGCGGGTCAGTTGCGATACCGTTCGAGAGCGTCGCCGAGTGCGCTGCGCAGGGGCTCGAGCCACGGCTCGTAGTGGCGCCACTGATCGAGGCCCTCGCGATAGAGGGGCTGGCGCACCTGCTCGGAGCTTGCCGTGCGCACGCTTCTCTCGGTCTTGTGGAACTCGATGCAGGCCGCCTCGAAGGGCAGTCCGCAGAAATCCAGCAGCCGGCGGACATTGCCCTCGAGGTCATCGACCAGGTCCTCGTGCTGCACATGCAGGATGCGCCCCGGCAGCACCGCGTCCCAGTGCCGCATGAGCTCGAGGTAGGTGCGGTAGTAGCGGGCGATGTCCTCGATGCTGTAGGTGAATTCCTGTCCGCTGGCGAACAGCTGCTTGAGATTTCCGAAGCAGCAGGCCATCGGCTCGCGGCGCGCGTCGATGATCCTGGCATGCGGCAGCATGAGATGGATCAGGCCGATATGACGGAAGTTGTTCGGCATCTTGTCGATGAAATGCGCCTTGCCGCTGCGATAGACGCGCGTATCGCTCAGGTACTTCTCGCCGAGGGAGCGGAAGTCGTCTGGTGACATTTGCGCGAGAGCGGCCGGATAGCGCGGTTCGTCGGACTCGCTCTCGCGACCCCTCAGGTCCGCGACGATGCGGGGGATGTCGGCGAGCTCGTGCGTGCCCTCGACCGCCGAATGCGACGCCAGGATCTGCTCGATGAGGGTCGAGCCCGAACGCGGCAGACCGACGACAAAAATGGGATCGGCAGCGGCAGCGCCGCTGGCCGCATGGCGCGCGAACAGCGCCGGCGTGCACACCTCGATCTGCAGACGCGTATTGAGCTCGATGGTCTCGGGGCGATAGCGGCTGGCGGCACGCTTGAGCGCATTGCCGCGCAGGTAGTATTCGAAGGACTGGCGGTACTCGCCGAGATCCTCGAGCGCCTTGCCGAGTGCGAAGCACAGGTGGACACGGTCGGCATCCGAGGTGGCGGTCGAGGCGTCTGCACTGCGCATCGCCGCGAGCTCGCGCTCCTCGAAGCGGTAGGTCTTGAGGTTGGCGAGGCTCCACCAGGCGTCGCCGAATCCGCTGCGGGCCGCCGCCGCCGCGCGATACTCGGCGATTGCATCCGCCTGGCGTCCGAGGGTCTTCAGGGAGTGGGCGATCGAGAGGTGCAGCTCCGCGGGCTGCGCGGCGCCGGCGAGCAGTTCGCGATAGAGTTCTATGGCGCGCTCATGCTGGCCGAGGCCGACGCACGTCAGCGCGTGAATGATGAGGTAGCTGCGATTGCCGGGCTCGGCGGCCAGGAGTTTCGTGGTCTGCTCCTGTGCCTGCCTGTACAAGTGCCGTTCGATCAGCACCTGGGCGTAGTCGGCGCGCGCCGCCCGATAATCGGGCGCGAGCTCGAGCGCCCCTTCGAGCAGCAGCTGGGCATCGTCGAACACCTCGCGCGCGATGCCGATGCGCGCCAGCAATCGCATGGCCTCGGCCTGGTGACCGTGCTCGAGGAGAAAAGCGCGGATCAGCTGCTCGGCAGCCGCGAGCTCGCCGTCCGAGAACAGCCCGGTAGCGGCGACAACCTCCGGGGGCAGCTGCTTCAGCGCTGCGACGTGACCCGCGGCGGCCACGGCGCTGGCATCCTCTCCCGTGAGACGGTAGAGGCCCTCGAGCATGCTCCAGCTCGCCGTCAGGGCGGGATTGATATTGACGGCGCGTACGAAGGCGGCGATGGCCTCGGGGGCCCGCTTCAGGGCCACACAGCAGTGGCCGCGCTCCTGGTAGAGACCGCTGAAGTGCGGATGCAGCCGCTCGAGCTCGGCGAGCGTCGCGAGAGCGGCGGGAATGTCGCAGAGATAACGCTGCGCCACCGCCTGCAGATACAGCACGTCGCGGTTTTCCGGCACGACGCTGCGCAACGCGCCCGAGGCGCGCAGCGCCTCGCCATAGCTGCGCTGCCTGAGGAGGGCGCGGATGCGCCCCACCTCCAGCTCGACCGAGGAGCCCTGCACGGGGGCAGCCGTCTTCATGGCGCGATCATGCGCCGGGGCGCCGCGGCCTGGCTACGCGCGGGCGTTTCTAGAAACTGTAGCCGAGGGTCAGACCGATCACCCGCGGGCGCAGCGGCGTCTGCTCGACGATGAACTGATCGGTGCTGACGAAGAGGCTGGCGTTCGAGTTGCTCAGATTCTCGACATTCAGGTTCACGTACCAGTTGTCCCTGGCGATGCCGCAGGACGCGTCATAGACCGTGTAGGCGGGATTCTCGAACCTGCCGCGCGAGTTCGAGACGGTTTCGCCCAGCCCGAAGGTGGGATTGGCGCCGGCCTGGGTGAAGGAGTGGCCACTGTGGGTGGCGCCGAACTGGATGAATGGCGCATAGCCATTCACGTTCCACTCGTAACGCAGGCGTGCGCTGAACTGCAGCGGCGGTGAGTTGGCGCTCGGAGCGCCGATCGGGCCGTAGGGGTTGACGATCGACGCGCAGTTGGCGCCGGTGGTGTCGCAGACCTGGGTGATCGCCTTACCGAAGTTCACGCTCGCCGGGTTGGTGTCGATGAGGGCCGGGGAGTTGGTCTGCTCGCTGTGGTTCCATGAGGCCGCGCCCTGGAAAGTGAGGCCGGCGGTGATGCGGGCGATGAGCGAGGTCTCCAGCCCCTTGATGAGGAAGTTCTGGCCATTGGTGTCGAAGAAGATGTTGCCGGTCACCCCGGGGTCGAAGAAGGCGACCTGGACGTTGTCCCACTCCTCACGGTAGATGGCGCCGTTCCACTGCAGGCGATGGTCGAGCCACTCGGTTTTCCAGCCGATCTCGTTGTTGGTCAGCTTGTCGGACTGGTACGAGCGGGGCACGGCGTACTGAGCGACGCCGTCGGGGCCGGGCGCGTAATTGAAGAAGCCGCCGTTCTGGTTGAAGCCGCCCGGCCGGAAGCCCTGTGAGAAGGTGTAGTAGAGCATGGCGTCCGGCGTCACGTGCCAGGTGATGTTGGCACGGCTCTTGAAGCCCGACTCGCTGTCGGAGAGATTCTCGGCGTTCAGGTCGAAGCTGAAGGCGCTCCTGCAGCCGCCGGGTGGAATGCCTCCCTCGAAGCAGCCGAAGCTCGAGAGCACGCTCCCCGCCATGGAGTTATCGAAGCGGAAATGGCGCGTGCCGGCCGTGAGCGTCAGTACCTTCGGAATCAGATCGAAGTCGAGCGAGATGAACTCGGCCAGCTGCTTGGTCTCGCGCACCTGGTCCTGATAGAAAGAGGTGTTGTCAGACTGCACTCCGGGATTCACAACGGTCGAATCCGGGAAGGTACCGACGTTCGACAGACACCCGGTGTTGCCGTTGCCCGGTGTGCCGGGCGTCGCGTTGCTGGTGCAGGGCGGGATGGTCTTGTAATTCCAGCGCGTCTGGTCCCAGAGCTTGTTGTCTTCCCAGTAGACGCCGGCGATCGCGCGCAGCCGCCAGTCATCCGGGGTACTGAGACGCAGCTCGTGCTGCATGTGGGTGTTGCGCTCGGTCTCGCGCCAGGTGGCGCTCGGCGAGAAGCACGTCGGCGTCAGCGACGCATCGTATGCCGGTCCGTAACACTGGTAATAGTCGGCAAACACGCCGCGCGCGTAGTTGGTGTAGTCGCCCGCCTGGTCGACGTTGCGCACCAGGTAGCCGCCCGTGTACACGAGCTTGAGATCGGCAATCTTGCCGTTCAACGTCCAGGCGGTGCTCTCGAAGCGGTCGGTGTTGCGCGCCGGATTGAACAGTGTGACCTGCAGCGGCGCGAGCGTCTCCCCGTCTGAGCCGTTGGGTTGCTGGTAGAACACGCCCGTCGAGTGCATGTCCTGATAGGACTGCGAGATCAGCACATTCCAGGCGTCGTTGATCTTGTAGAGCGCCTCGACGCGGATGCCCTCGTAAGTCACCGGGTTGATGGCTCTGCCGATCAGGCCGGCGTTGTTGACCGAGGGGCTGCCGGGCGGCACGCAAGAGCCGTTGTTCGGCAGGCCGTCCGGACATTGACCGAGCGCATTGGCGGGAAATTGCGCGTAGCCGATGCCGATATCGGTGTTCTTGCGCGTGAAGGTCGCGGGGACGTTGTCGATGTAGCCGCCGCGGCGGTCGTCGTAGATCACCGCACGCACCGCCATGGTATCGGCGATGAGCGGCAGGTTGAGTACGGCCGTCAGATCGGTATTGGGATCGCCGTGAGCGGTGGTGCCATAGCCGGCCTTGATGCTGGCCTGCGTGGCGTCGAGCTTCGGCTCGTTGGTGATATAGCGGATGGCGCCCGCCTCGGCCCCGGCGCCGAACAGCGTGCCCTGCGGGCCCTCGAGAACCTCGATACGGTTGAGATCGGCGGCATAGATATCGAGGTTGCGGTTGGGGAGCTGCCCCGACTGGTTATCGAGATAGATGGCGACGTTGGGCCATGCCGCGGTCGAACCGCTCCCCTGGCTCGCCTGAGACCCCGCCGACAGGCCGCGCATGAAGACTTCACTCTGTCCGGGGCCGTTGCTCGCCGAGGTTACGTTGGGCAGATAACGGAGATAGTCGTCGAAGGTGGAGACGTTGAGCTGTTCCAGGGTCTGCGCGGTGAGGGCCTGGATCGAGATGGGAACGTCCTGGATGTTCTCGGTGCGTCGCTGCGCGGTGACGGTGATCTCGGCGAGCGCCGCCGGTCCGGCTTCACTCGCCTGCGCACCGGTGCTGCCGGCGGGCTGAGTCTGTGCGCCGACACTGAAGGAGGCGCCGCCCAGCACGGCGGCCACTGCACAGGAGATGGGTGATTTGCGCATGCTCGGACTCCCCCGGATCGACGTGGTGGGCCGGGCCATTACAGCTCAGGCGCCCGACCCGCGATTGAATGGACGCGTCACCGCCGCGGTAAACCGGCGGCGCAGACCCTACTCGAAAACCCGCGCGCGTGCGGCATCGCCGTTCCCCGCGCGCTGCGGTTGCAGGCGGCGGGTGGAAGGCGAGAGGCCATACGCATCCTTGAACTGTCGCGAGAAGTGCGCGCAGTCGGCGAAACCCGCCTCGTTGGCGATGTCGGTCACCGAACGGTCGGTATTCTCGATGAGCCAGTTCGCGTAACGCATGCGCAGCTGGCGGTAGAGCGAGGCCGGTCCCATGCCGACGTGCTGCCGGCACAGGCGCTCGAGCTGCCGCGCCGACAGGCCGAGCTCGCCGGCGACGGCGGCGATCGCGATCGGACGCGCGAGGTTCTGCTCCATGAGCAGCAAGGCGCGCCGCACGCGCGGCTCGGTGACTACCTCGGACAGCGGCGGGTGCGGCTGCGCTTCACTGCCGGAACGCGGCCGGTCGAACAGCAGCACCTGGCTCGCCTTCTGCGCTACGGCGCGACCGAGGTGCTGCTCGATGAGAAAGGTGGCGAGCGCGGCTGCGCCGGCGCCGCCCGCACAGGTGATGCGCAGGCCATCGACCAGGAACAGGCGGTCGGCGATGACGTCGTGTCCCGGGAAAGCTTCGAGGAAGTCCTGGTAGTGGTACCAGGAGACGCAGGAACGACGACCCTTCATCAGTCCGGCCCGGCACAGCACGAAGCTGCCGGTGCAGATACCGATGAGCGGCACGTTCGTCGAGCCCACCTCGCGCAGGTAGCGCAGCGTTGCTTCATCGACCTGGGGACCGGCATGCAGAATGCCGCCGATGACCACCACGTAGTCCAGTGAGTCGGGCGGCAGGAAGCCGCTCGTGGGCTCGAGGGAAACGCCACAACTTGCCGGAACGGACTCCGGGCGGCTCGCCATGATCGACCACTGCACGTGCAGGGGCCGGCTGCGGTCGCCCTCATCGGCAGCGAGGCGCAGGTGGTCGATGAAGACCGCGAAGGCCGACAGCGTGAAGTGATGCGCGAGGATGACGCCCACTCGAAGCGGCGGACGCGCGCCGCGCTCTGCGGCGATTGTGCGCTGAGACCCGTTTGAGTGCGTTATTGAACGCTCACTCAATCGCTTTTCCCCCTCCAGACATCACTTATCTTCCGCCAAGCTCCCTGGGGAAGCAAGCGCACCGCGAGATATGGAAATGTCTTTGAAAAACAGCGGATAGCAGTCGTTTTGGCCGCCCTGGCATCGGGCGTACGGGCGTGCAAATCCATTGAATGCTTATTCAGGCTTCGCAGTCTGGAGGCGAAGCGAGAGAGGCCCCCGGATCGGGGGCGGCCGCCGGCAGCATCAGGAGTCAGCGCAGGACGGCGAGTCGCGCGAGGTTCGACTGCACGGTCGTATCGTGGCAGGCGCTGCGCGCATACCAGCGCCGCGCGGCATCGACGAGCGCGGTGCAGATCTGGGCAGTCTCGGTCGCCCCGGAGTTGCGCGAGGAGGTGGACTCCCGCGCGGTCGCGCGCACATGACGACGCAGACGCAGCCGCTGCAGCGCCCGCGCCGGAATCGTCTTCGGCTTCGCGGTGTCCTCGGTCTCGATGTGCTCGCGGACGGCGCGCCGCACGCGCTCGTAGTCGAGACCCTCATCGTCGCAGTCGGCATCTTCCGGCCGGATCCATTCCTCGCACCAGACCTTTTGCCGTTCGCCGGAGCTGTGCAGAGTCGGATCGGTGAGTGCCACGGCGATGCGCGGGAGATCGTAGGCCTCGCACAATGCTGCATCCCATCGCTGAGCCTCGATGAGCTGCTCCACGTCCGTGAGATAGCCCGCCATCATCCGCGAGCTGGAGGGCGCGGCCGACGAGCGCGCAGCTTGCGGTGTGCCGGCTGGCTCGCTCATCCGGGTCAGGCCGCCTGTTCCGTCGGGGGTGTGCCGGTCGGCAGATCGGAAGCCGGAGCGGCGGGAGGAGCTTCGCTGACGATGGAGGCCGCCGGTGCAGAGGCCTGCGAAGCGGGCTCCGCCGGGCCGCGTGCGGGCCGCCGCCGGCGGGCTGCGCCGACAGCTGTCGCGCGTGCGGGTCGGGCGCGCACGGCCGTGACCGCTCTCGTCGGACGGGCGGTGCGAGTGGGCCTCTTCGCGGCGCCGCTCGCGCGCGCTGCTGGGCGCACGGCACGGCGCGAGGGTCCGCTCGCCGCTGCGCGCCCGGACGCCGCTTTCGCGCTGCCACGGGCCGGGGTCGCCGCCGGCGCAGCGCTCGGTTTACGCTGCGACTCGGGAGCGGCATCCTTTTGGGCGCGGCGCGCGCGCTTCCACGCCTTGCGTGCCGCTGCGGATTGCTTGCGGGCGCGCCTGGCTTCGCGCTTGGCTTCCTTCAGGCGCTTGCG
>DASQGK010000084.1:0-31218 GCA_035632655.1 Steroidobacteraceae bacterium
GAAGTGCCCTTGATAACAGGCTTGAGCATCCCGCGCCCACACGCGCTTTGCCGCGCACGGGCGAAGAGATAGTCCACTCCCGGTGGAAACGCCGGGGCAAAGTGAATCCCTTGGTCGTAGGTTCGAATCCTACCGGGCCCAATTCTCCACCAACCTTTGGCTGCGTTCAGTGCAGTGGCAGGGGTCGTAGGTTCGAATCCTACCGGGCCCACTCTCCACCAACCTTTGGCTGCGTTCAGCCGGGCTGGTAGCCCTTCACGCCAGTGCGCCACAGCAGGAAGGCGTAGGTGTCAGCCGCCTCCCGATCCTGCTGCGAGCGCGTCGAGCCGATGCCGTGGCCGGCGTCGAAATCGACGCGCAGCAGGATCGGCTTGCCGGACCGGGTCGCCGCCTGCAAGCGCGCCGCCATCTTGCCGACGTGGAAAGGCGCGACGCGCGGATCGGTCACCCCGGTCGTGAGCAGCACCGCCGGATACGCCACGCCGTCCTTCACCGCCTGGTAGCTGTCGATGAGCTTCAGCGCCCGATAACCCGACTCCTCGCTGATCGCACCCCACTCGGGCTCCTCGCCGTAGCCGTTCTGCTCCGCGACGTAGCGCAGGGGATTCGACCACCCGACGCCGTCGATCACCGCGGCGAACAGGTCCGGACGCTCGGTGAGCGCACGGCCCACGGTGATGCCGCCTGCCGAGCGGCCGCCGATGGCGAGGCGCTCGCGTGCCGTGTACTTCTGCGCGCACAGGTCCTCGCACACGTCGATCAGGTCACGCCAGGTGTTGGGCTTGTTCATCAGCTGCCCGGCCTTGTGCCATTCGCGGCCGTACTCGCCGCCGCCGCGCACGGCCGCGTAGCCCACCACGAATCCCGCATCGATCAAAGCGAGAGTCCTGGGATTGAAGCTCGGTGTGTAACCGGTGCTGCCGTAGGAACCGTAGGCGGAAACCCAGGCCGGTGTGCCGCCGTCGCGCTTCAGCCCCTTGCGGTAAATGAGCGAGTAGGGAACGCGGGTGCCGTCGCGCACCGTCGCGAAGCGCCGCTCGCTGGTGTAGCTGCTCACGTCGATCGGCGGCCGCGGCGTCAGCCCGGTGGCGGCGACTTTGCCGGAGGCGTCGACCGACCAGATGTCCGCCGGCGAAAGCCAGCCGGTGAAGGAGAACAGCGCGCCGTCCTCGGTCGGGTCGGTGGCGAGTGCGCTCAGTGTGCCATCGAAGGGCAGCGCGATCTCCCGTACGTGGCCCGCGCGATCGAGGCGCCGCAGGCCGGCGATGCCGCCGTCCATCATGCGCACGTAGAGCCCGTCGCGCGCGCGCTCGAAATCCTCGATGACCACGCTGCCTTCGGCGACGACCTCGGTCGCGCCGGAGAGCGACGGCGCGCCGACCGCGGTCCTGAGGATGCGGCCGCGCGGGTGATTCCTGTTGGCGATGAGGTAGAGCGTCTCGCCGTCGATCTCGGCTCCGGTCACCTCGTCGGCGAATTCCGCGACCGGCAGCCAGCGCGCGCGGTTGGCGATCGCGTCCGCCAGCGGTGCGATCAGCAGCCGCACTTCGCTGCGCACGTCGGAGAGCACCAGCAGCGCATGGCGCGAGCCGTGGTAAGTCGCGATCGCGGGTGCCTGGATGCGCTCGTACTGCACTTGCGGATCGAGCCCGCGCTTCATCAGGATCGGGTCCGACTCGGGATCGGTGCCGAGACGGTGGAAGCGCGCCTGGCTGTCGAGATAACGCTCCGGCGTGTCGACCTTGCCTGTGAGCTGGTTGTAGAAGAAGCCGCTGCCGTCATCGAGCCAGGCGGGATTGGCCGCCTCGGTGTTGGCGATGCGCTCCGGCAGGTCGCCGCCGTCGGCGACCCTGAGTATGTGCAGGATCGAGTCCTCGCTCCCATCCCTGGACAGTCCGTACACGACGTGCGCGCCGTCGGGCGAGGGATGCCACCAGTCGAGCGACTGGTGGCTGGTCGCGCTGCTCAGGGCGGTCGGGTCGATGAGCACGCGGCGTACGCCGCGCTCTTCGACGAACAGGCGGAAGTTGTCCGCGCCGGCCGGGCGCTGCTCGATGAAGAGCCTGGCCCCGGCGCGATGTACGCGCCGCGTGAGCGCTGCATCTCCCGAGAGCTGCTGGATGCGGGCGAGCAGCTGCTCGCGCCCGGGAATGCGATCGAGCAGGGCGCGGGCGTGCGCATTCTGACCCTTGAGAAACGGCAGCCACTCGGGGTCCTGGTCGTTCTCCATCCAGCGGTACGGGTCGTGCAGGGTCTCACCGAAATACCTGTCGTCGACGACCGCGACGCGGGCCACCGGCGCGGGCGGAATCGCGGCCGCGAGCGCCGCTGCCGCGCCGCCGGCGAATTCCGGGCCTGCGGCGCGCGTGCGGCGCGCCAGCACTGCAGCGACGGCGGCCGCAGTGCCCCCCAGGAGTTGCCGGCGATTGATCTGGCTCATGAAGGATCCTTGGGTTCCGGTAACCAGTGCACTTCCTGCCGCAGCTCGCCGGCGAGGTCGCCCATCTGTCCACGGCCGCGGGCGAGCACGGCGATGCTGCCGTCGCCGGCCGGCACGATGACCCCCGACATGCCCGACTCGTGGAAGTAATCGGGCGCCTTCACCTGCACGTGCCGCAGGATCAGCACGGTCGCAGGTCCCTGCGCGGTCTGCACCACCAGGTGCGGCACGTAGTGGCCGCGGAACCAGCAGCTCTGCGCGTACACGATCCGGTCGGAAGCGAAATCGAGCCCGACCCCCGAGCGCCGCAGCGAATGATCGAGGGCGCCGACGCTCACGCTATGGGCGCTGAGCCAGCTGTCGGGCTCGCCCCTGACGTGCGTCACCACCTCGTGCGCCAGCGTATCGGTCGGCCGCAGCAGCCAGACTGCGATGCCTGCCACGGTCGCGAGCACTACGCTGGCCGCCAGCGCCCACTCCCGCCAGCGCGGTGCAGCCGTGCTGCGGCGCGGCAGATGCAGGTCGGGCGGCTGCTCCAGAGCGCGGCGGATGTCCGCGTTGAGACGGCGCATCTCCTCGCGCAATGCAGCGCAGCCGGCGCAGCCGTGCAGGTGCTCCTCGAGCTCGGGGCTGGCGGACTCCGGGTCCGCGCCGATGAGCAGCCGCGCGTCCTCGCAGATCATGCCGGCTCCTCGCGCGGCGCCGCACCGGGCGCGGCATCGGTTCCGCACAGGGCGCGCAGCTTGTGGCGCGCCCGGAACAGGCGCGTCAGCACCGCCGTGCCCGTGAGCTCGAGCTCGCGGGCGATCTCCTCGGTGGAGAATCCGCCGAGCACCTGCATCACCAGCGGCTCGCGGTATTCCAGCGGCAGCTTCATGATGCCCTCGCGCAAAGTGAGCAGCTCGGCATCGCCGCTGGCGCGCGCTGCGCTGTCGGGTATTTCTGCGGCTTCATCGAGGCTCACGAGCTCCAGGCGCTTCCTTTCGTACAGACGCGCGTGCTCGCGCCTGACGATGGTCAGCAGCCAGGCGCGGGCGGCAGCCGGCTCCTTGAGCGCGTCGCGCGAGCGCCAGGCGCGCAGCAGCGCTTCCTGCACGATGTCCTCGGCTACGGCCCGATCGCGGGCCAGCCACTGCGCGAAACGCACCAGGTCCGGGCGCAGCGACTCGAACAGTGCCGTGAGGGACGCGCGCGCGTCGGCGCCGCGGAGCCGGTCACCGAGAGAGGAGACCGGGGATGAGGAGGAGGAATTGCGCATGAGCGGTGCCGTGACCGCGGCGATTATATGTGCGCCGCCCGGGGACAGTGGCAATATCCCGCCGACCGTCCCGGTCTGTTGGCCCACACGCCTCTGCGACACAGGAGCCTGGCACGTGAAATACGTCGTTCAATGGTTGCTCGGCTGGCCCGAGAGCATCGCCCGCCACCTCACCTGGCTCGCGCCGCTGTTCGCGCGCATCACCGTCGGGTGGGTGTTCCTGTGGAGCGGCTGGGGGAAGCTGAGCGACCTGCCGACGGTCATCCAGAACTTCTCGGGGTGGGGAATCCCCGCGCCGCAGCTGCTGGGACCGTTCGTCTCCGGGGTCGAGTTCTTCGGCGGACTGTTCCTGCTCGCCGGGCTCCTCTCGCGCATCTCCGCCGGCGCACTCGGCGTGACGATGATCGTGGCCATCCGCTCGGCCAAATGGGCCGACGTGGATTCGCTCGAGACCCTGCTCGGCTTCGATGAGTTCGAGTATCTGGCGCTGTTCCTGTGGCTCGCCATCGCCGGAGCGGGGCCGGTATCGCTCGATCACTGGCTGCAGCGGCGCTTCGGCGCTCCAGGAACCCCCCTCATCGCGAAAGCGAGTGCATAAAGGGCGAAGCCGTAACAAAATGCCGCTCCCCCCGGTCTGCTCCGGGACCGGGGCCTAAAGCCCGGCAAGTCCTATTCACTTCACCTGAGGAATATCAAATGCGTAAGCACAGCACCGGCGTGACCCTCGCGACAGCGGCGGCCATGCTCTTCGGTACCGCGTTCGTCGGCACCGCCTCGGCGGGGGATGCTCCGAAGGCCGCAGCCGCGACCGTCCACTGTACCGGCGTGAATGCCTGCAAAGGAATGTCCGCCTGCAAGAGCGCCAACAACGCCTGCAAGGGACAGAATTCCTGCAAGGGCAAGGGCTTCCTCGAGATGACCAAGGCCGACTGCGAGAAGGCACAGGCCAAGAAGTAAGCAGGGTCGAAGGCCCGTGCGCCTCGATGCGCGCACGGCTCGAGCCCCGGCGGCGCCGACCGCGCCGGGGCTCGTTGTTTTTCAGCCGGGCGCCACGCCGTCGAAGAACTCCACCACGCCGCTCTCGAGCGAGTACTCCGCGCCCACCACCAGCAGCCCGTCGCGCTCGATCGCCTGCTCGAGCGCCTCCGAGCCATGGCGCAGGTGATCGGCCGACATGCGGATGTTGGCGCGCACCGCCCGCTGCACCAGCTGCCCGCGATCCACCGCGGTGCCGCGCTCGATGAGCCCCTCGACCGCGGGGCGGATGCGATTGACGATGGAGCGCAGATTCGGCGACTGGTCGGCGCTCGGGCGTGCCAGTTGATCGAGCGTGGCGTGGATCGCCCCGCAGTTGGAATGACCCAGCACCACGACCAGGCGGGTGCCGAAGGCAGCGGCCGCGAACTCGACGCTGCCGACCTGGGATGGCGCCACGATGTTGCCCGCCACGCGGATCACGAACAGGTCGCCGAGCCCCTGGTCGAAGACGATCTCGGCCGGTACGCGCGCATCGGAGCAACCGAGGATGATCGCGATCGGCTCCTGTTCGGCCGGCAGGACGCGGCGTCTGATGGCGCTGCTGCCGGTGTCGTGTCCCAGTCCGTCGACGAAGCGGCGGTTGCCCTCGCGAAGCGCGGCGAGCGCCTGTTGTGCGTTTAACATGCCGCTCAATATAAGGCGGAGCGGCGGGCGCCGTCAGCTGCGGCGCCGCACGCCGCGCGTGGGCTGTGCAGCCAGCGGATCCTCCGGCCAGTAGTGCTTCGGATAGCGGCCACGCAGGTCCTTGCGGACTTCGCGGTAAGCGCCTCGCCAGAAGCTCGCCAGGTCGCGCGTCACCTGCACCGGCCGCTGCGCCGGCGACAGCAGGCGCAGCGTCACCGGCACCCTGCCGCGATCGATGCGCGGTGTCGCAGCGAGACCGAAGACTTCCTGCAGCCGCACTGCGACCGCCGGCGCGTCCTCTCCCCGGTAGTCGACACGTATGCGCGAGCCGCTCGGCATGAGGAGCTGCGCCGGTGCGCGCTCCTCCAGCGCGCGCTGCTGCTCATGGCTGAGAAGCGCGCGCAGAGCCGGCTCGAGCTGCAGCCGCGCGAGCTGCTCGCGACGCGTGATACCGTCGAGCCAGGGTCCCAGCCAGCTCTCGAGCGCGCCCGCCAGCGCCGCATCCGCCACCGCGGGCCAGGTCTGCGCCCCGTCCGGTGCGGCGCGCAGGAACTCGATGCGCGCCTGCAGGTCGCGCGCCTCGCGGTTCCAGGGCAGCGCCTCGAGGCCGAGCTCGCGTATGCCGGTGAGCATCGCCGCCCCGAGCGCCTCCGCGGAAGCGTCGGTGAGCGGCTGTTCTTCCAGCGTGAGCGCATCGAGCTGCAGGGCGCGGCGCGCCAGCACCGCCTGTTCGCGCGAGCTCCAGGTCACCGAGTCGACGCGGCGAATCCGTCCGGAGAATTCCTCGAGCACCGTCGAGCGCTCGATCGGCGCAGCCAGGCGGATCTGTGCGTCGCGATCGCGGTCGTCCAGGTCGACGGCGACGAGAAATTCGCGGCGCGCCAGCGCCTGCGCCCCGGCGAAGGCGGCGCCGCGGCCGTTGGTGAGCGTGAAAGCGCCGCCGGCGGCGCCCCGGCGCCGGCCGATGCGGTCGGGATATGCGCAGCCGAGCAGCAGCCCGGCGCCGCTATCGGTGTCGGCACCGCTGCGGCGCTGCGGGCTGAGGGGTGCGCGCTGCCTGTCGGGCAGAGCCAGGAGCTGGCGCTCGAGCTCGCGCGCGCCGCGCCGCACGCGCTCGATGGCCGCTCGCTCCCCCGCCGCCGCAGCGCTCTCGCCGCGCAGCAGCTCGAGCCGCGTGCGGATGTCGGCGTCCGCCGCCGCGGCAGCTCCGCGCAGCAGATCGCGCTCGGAGAGCAGCGCCGCCAGCTGTGCTCCGAGTCTCTCCCAGCCGAGCTCGCGCGCGCGCAGCAGCAGGCGGGCGAGGCGCGGGTGCACGCCGAGGCGCGCCATGTCGCGGCCGCCGCTGGTGATGCGTCCGGCGGCATCGAGCGCGCCGAGACGCTCGAGCAGGGAGCGCGCGCTCGCCAGCATGGCGGCCGGCGGCGCGTCCAGCCAGCGGAGCACGCGCGCATCCTGCGCTCCCCAGCGCGCCAGCTCGAGTGCGAGCGGTGCGAGGTCGGCTTCCAGAATCTCCGGCGGCGTGAAGGCAGCGAGACTGGCGTGCGCGCCCTCGCTCCAGGCCCGGTAACAGACTCCGGGGGCCTGTCGTCCGGCGCGTCCCTGACGCTGCTCGGCGGAGGCGCGCGAGATGCGCCGCGTCAGCAGCGCACTCATTGCGGTTGCGGGGTCGAACAGCGAGCGTCGCTCGAGACCCGAATCGACCACTATGCGCACGCCTGGCAGCGTGAGACTGGTCTCGGCGATGTTGGTTGCGAGCACTACCTTGCGGGTGCCGGCGGCGGCGGGCGCGAGCGCCGCGTCCTGCTCGGCAGCGGTCAGCTCGCCGTACAGCGGCAGCAGGCGCACGCCGGGCTCGAGTGCGCCTGCCTCGAGCAGTTCGCGCACGCGGCGGATCTCGCGCGCACCGGGAAGGAACACCAGCACGTCGCCGCTCGCCTCGCGCAGGGCACGCGCCGTCAGCCGCGCAACGGTCCTCTCGGGAGAATCGCCGGCCGTTGCGGCCTCCGGCAGCAGCGGCGGGCCGCGGCCCGCGTAGCGCGTCTCGACCGGGAACAGCCTGCCGTGTGCCGCCACCACCGGCGCATCTCCCAGCAGGTGCGCCACCGCGGCGCCTTCCAGCGTCGCCGACATCACCAGGAGCTTCAGGTGCGGCGACAGCTGCGCGCGCGCATCGAGAGCCAGCGCCAGGCCTAAGTCCGCCTGCAGGCTGCGCTCGTGGAACTCATCGAAAACGAGCGCGGCCACTCCTTCGAGTGCTGCGTCCTCCTGCAGCATGCGGGTGAGGACGCCCTCGGTGACGACCTCGATGCGTGTCTCGCGCGAGACGCAGGTGTCGAGCCGCATGCGGTAGCCGACCGTCGCACCGGCGCGCTCACCGAGGCTCTGCGCCATGCGCCGGGCAATGGCGCGCGCGGCGAGCCGCCGCGGCTCGAGCACGATGATCCGTCCGCCGCGGACCCAGGGTTCCCCGAGCAGTGCCAGCGGCACCACCGTGCTCTTGCCGGCCCCCGGCGGCGCCTCGAGCACCGCGGCGCCATGCGAGTCGAGCGCCTGCCGCAGCGCCGGCAGCGCCGCCTCGACCGGCAGGCCCGGGAGCTGAAAACCCGGGCTCACCAGATCTGAACGCGCTCCTGCGGCGGCAGGTAGAGCTTGTCGCCCGGGTGTACGTCGAAGGCCCGATACCAGGCGTCGACGTTGCGAACTACACCGTTCACCCGGAATTCATTGGGGCTGTGGGGATTGCTCGTCACCTGGGTGCGCAGCTGCTCGTCGCGATAGAGCCCGCGCCACACCTGGGCCCAGGCGAGAAAGTAGCGCTGGTCCCCCGTGAGGCCGTCGAGCACCGGCGCCCTGGCGCCGTGGAGCGAGCGGTGATAGGCCTCGTAGGCCACCGACAGCCCGCCCAGGTCGCCGATATTCTCGCCGAGGGTGAGACGCCCGTTGATGTTGAGTCCCGGCAGCACCGTGTAGCCATCGTACTGGGCGGCGAGGCGGTCGACGCGCGACTTGAAGGCCTCGGTGTCCTCGGGCTGCCACCAGGTATGCAGCACGCCGCGCGCGTCCGACTTCGAGCCCTGATCGTCGAAGCCGTGTCCCATCTCGTGCCCGATCACCCCGCCGATCCCGCCGTAGTTCACGGCATCGTCGGCGTTGGGATCGAAGAAGGGCGGCTGCAGGATCGCCGCCGGAAACACCACCTCGTTGAAGGTCGCGTTGTAGTAGGCGTTGATGGTCTGCGGCGTCATGCCCCACTCGCCGCGGTCGGTCGGTCCGCCCATGCGCTTGAGCCGCCGCTGCCACTCGAAGACCGCAGCGCGCGTGGCGTTGCCGAACGCATCTCCCCTGACGATGGTGAGCGCGGAGTAGTCGCGCCACTTGTCCGGGTAACCGATCTTGGGATGGAAGGCGGCGAGCTTCTCGAGCGCCACTTTCTTCGTCGCGGGCGTCATCCACGTCAGCTTGCCGATACGGTCGGCGTAGGTGGCCCGCAGGTTCTCGACCAGGTCGAGCATCTTCTGCTTGGAGCTCGGCGGGAAGTAGCGCTGCACGTACAGCTCCCCCACCGCTTCGCCGAGATCGCGATCGGCCGCCAGCACGGCCCGCTTCCAGCGCTCGCGCTGCTGCGGCTGGCCGCGCAGGGTGCGACCGTAGAAATCGAAGGCCTCGTCGTCGAAGGCTTTCGGCAACAGGTCGGCGGTGAGCGCCAGGTAGTGGTACTCGAGATACGCGCGCCACTGCCCGACCGGAACGCTCATCAGCAGCTGCTCGAGCGAGCGCACCGCATCGAGCTCACGCACCACGAACTCCTTCTGGCCATCGAGGCCGCCTGCGGTAAGCCAGGCTTGCCACGGGAAGCCCGGCGCGAGCTGCTCGAGCTCGGCCCGGCTGCGGAGGTTGTAGGTGAGATCGCGGTCACGGCGCCTGGCGACCGGCCAGTGGACCCCGGCGATCCGCGTCTCGAGCTCGAGGATCGACTGCGCCTCCGCGCCGGCATTGCTGTCGCCGGCGAGGGCCAGCATGCGGGCGATGTGCGCGCGATATTTGTCGCGCAGGCCCGCGTACACCGCATCGTCCTTGAGATAGTAATCGCGATCGGGGAGCCCCAGGCCGCTCTGGGTGATGGTGACGATGTAGCGGTCCGGGTTCTTCTGATCGGTCGTCATGACCAGGCGCAGCGGCGAGCGCAGCGCCAGATCGGGCCGGCCCATGAGGCGCGCCAGGTCCGCGGCCGTGCGTGCGGCCGCGATCGCATCGAGCGCCTCCCGCGCCGGCGCGAGGCCCTGACGCTCGATGGCCGCGGTATCGAGATAGGCGCGGTAATAGTCGCCCACCTTCTGCGAGACGCTGCCGGCGGGAGCCTCTGCCGCAAGTCCGTCGATGATCGCGTGCACACGCTGCTCGGAGAGATCCTCGAGCTCCTCGAACGAGCCCCAGCTGGTGCGATCGGCCGGAATCCGGTTTGCCGCGATCCAGTGGCCGTCGGCGTAGTGGTAGAAGTCGTCGCCCGGCCTCACGTGCGCATCGCGCATCGTCAGATCGAGCCCCCAGGGGGAGATCTGCGCCGGCACCGCCTTCGGCCTCATGACCGCGGCCGCCCCCGTCGCGTACCACCCGGCGACCGCCACCGCGGCTGCCATCACTCCAAGAGATGCACGGGCCAACATGTCAATGACTAGCCGCGGGGGCCGAGCAGCGGCTTGATGAGATCCAGCGGCAACGGGAACACCAGCAGCTGGGTTCTCTCGTGGGCGATGTCGGCGAGGGTCTGCAGGTAGCGCAGCTGCATGGCGCTCGGCTGCTCCGCCAGCGCCGTCGCCGCCTCGACCAGCTTCTGCGCCGCCTGCTGCTCACCCTCGGCGTTGATGATCTTGGCGCGGCGGGTGCGCTCGGCCTCGGCCTGCCGCGCCATGGCGCGGATCATGGTCTCATCGAGATCCACGTCCTTGATCTCGACGGTTGACACCTTGATGCCCCAGGCTTCGGTGCTCTGATCGAGGATGCGCTGCAGGTCGACGTTGAGCTTGTCGCGCTGCGAGAGCAGATCGTCCATCTCGTGCTGGCCGACCACCGAGCGCAGCGTCGTCTGTGCCACCTGGCTGGTGGCATCGAAGGCATTCGCCACCTGGATGATGGCCTTGCCCGGATCGACCACCCGGAAGTAGACCACCGCGTTCACCTTGACCGACACGTTGTCGCGCGTGATGACGTCCTGCTTGGGCACGCTCAGCACGATGACGCGCAGATCCACCCGGCGGGTCCTCTGAATCAGCGGCCAGATCAGCACCGGGCCCGGGCCCTTGATGCCCGAGAACCGACCCAGGGTGAAAACCACCATGCGCTCGTACTCGTTCAGCACGTTGATGGCGCTGAACACCAGGATGATCAGCAGGACGACGACGGCGACTATGAACGGCATGCGGTTCTCCGGGGAGCGCGCGCCGCACTCACTGCGGCTCGACCCATAATGTTAGACCTTCCACTCTGACGATGCGCGCCTGATCCCCGGCGCGCAGCGCGCCGCTGCTGCGCGCGTTCCACAGCTCGCCGCCGTAGCGCACGCGCCCCTTGCCGGCGAAGTCCTCGACCACTTCGGCACTGGCGCCGATCATGCCCGGCGCACCGGTCTCGACCGGGTGGCGCATGGCGCGCGTCGCAAGATACACGATGCCGCCGATCACGATCGCGCCGACGGTGGCGAGCGCGGCGATCAGCGGCCGGCCGACCTGCATACCCGGCACATCCGTATCGAAAAGAATGAGCGAACCGACAATGAAGGCAATCAGACCCCCCGCGCCGAGTGAGCCGTAGGCCGGAAAGAAGAACTCCGCGATGATCATGGCCGAGCCGAGCACGACCAGCGCCAGCCCCGCGTAATTCACCGACAGGATCTGGAAGGCGAACAGAGCGATGAGCAGGCTGATCGCGCCGGCGACGCCCGGCAGGACCGCGCCGGGATTGTACCCCTCGAGCAGCAGTCCCCAGATGCCGATGAGCATCAGCCCGTAGGCCACCGTCGGGTTGGTGATGACGGCCAGCAGGTTGGTGCGCCAGTCGGGCTTGACGCGCACCTCATTGAGATCGCGCGTGGCGAGCTTCACCGTGCGGTCGGCGATGCGCACTTCGCGCCCGTCGGCGCGCGCCAGCAGATCCGGCAGATCGCGCGCGATCAGGTCGATCACCTTCTGCTCGAGCGCCGCGCTCGCCGTGAGGCTCGCCGCGCCGCGCACCGCCTGCTCGGCCCAGGCGGCGTTGCGTCCGCGCAGCTCGGCGAGCCCGCGGATGTAAGCCACGGCGTCGTTGACCACCTTGCGCTCCATGGCGCCTCCCGGCGGCGGATTCTGCGGCGCAGCTGCACCGGCGCCGCCGCTCCCCTTGCCCGGGGGGCCCTGCGGGCCCGGCGGCGCCGGCACGGGCGCAGACGGCTCCTCGCCTCCGATCGACACCGGCGTCGCGGCGCCGAGATTGGTGGCCGGGGCCATGGCGGCGATGTGGCTCGCATAGAGGATGTAGGTGCCGGCGCTCGCCGCACGCGCCCCCGAGGGCGCCACATAGGTCGCCACGGGAACGGGCGATGCCAGGATCGCCCGGATGATGTCGCGCATCGCGCTGTCGAGCCCGCCCGGGGTATCCATCTCGAGCACCACCAGGCGGCTGCCGCGCTCGCGCGCCGAGGCGATGCCGCGCACCACGTAGCTCGAGGTCGCGGGACCTATCGCACCGTTGATCTCGAGCACGGTGGCCGTGCCGGCGGGCTCGCCGGCCATCGCGCTCCCGGTCAGCAGGAGCAGGCTCAGGGCATGCAGCAGAATGCGGCTCATGAGCCGCACCCTACTCTCGGCGCGCCTCCATTCGCAATCGCGCACTCAGCCGAGCGCGTGCCAACCCTGATAACCGACGTAACACCCGACCAGCAGGATGAGGGCACCGGAGAAGTACGGCGCGCGGCGGGCGATGTCCGTGAAGCCGCGGAAACGCCGCGCGGCATGCCGCAGCCCGAGCGCCGCCACCGCCCCGAAGCTCACCATGGTGAGGGCGAGGCCCACGCCGAAACACAACACCAGCAGCGCACCGAGCGCGAGCTGCTTCATCTGCAGGCACAGCAGCAGCACGGTGATCGAGGCCGGGCAGGGAATGAGGCCGCCGGTGAGGCCGAATACGACGATCTGCGCGGTGGTCACCTCACGGTTGGCGAAGCGCCTGCGTATGTCGTCGGCATGCGCCAGCTCGTGCGGATCCTGGTAGCCGGGCGCGGTCAGGTCGAGGGCCGCGAAGTCCGCGATGGCGTGCGTGTGGCCCGCGGCGGCGAACTCCACGTCGAAGTCGTGGCTGTGGCTGCCGTGAGCGATGCGCAGCCGTGCGATGAACTCGTGCGGCTCGCGGATCTCCTGCACCGACTCGAGGTATCCCGCCTGTTTGTGGAAGCTGTAGCGCTGGCGGCTGCCATCGCGCCGTTCGGTCTCGAGGTGGATCTGATCGGCGTGCCAGGCTGGCCCGCCCTGCGGGTACAGACGGAACCTGGCAGGCCCGCCCTGGGCGAAGATGCCCAGCCGCAGCACGCCGTGTCCGGTGTCGATGCGGCGCGGCGCAGCGTGTCGATGCGGGTCGTGGTCGTGGTGGTGGTGGTCATGACTGTGACCGTGCTCATCGTGGGTGTGCCCGCCGGCGGCCCGCGCCGCGTTCTGCAGCTGTCGGGTGCGCCACAACATCCAGGCCGCCACCGCCACGATCAGCACCGCGGACGCGATCTGCAGGTAGGGCTCGGTGGCCTGCGTGCTCCAGTTGCGCCCGAAATACAGGCCGCCGAGGGCGACCACCCAGACGATCGCGGTGTGTGACACGGTGGCCGACAGCCCGAGCAGCACCGCCTGCCCGAGCGTACCGCGGATGGCGACGATGAAGGCCGCCATCATGGTCTTGGAGTGTCCGGGCTCGAGGCCGTGCAGCGCGCCGAGCAGCACGGCGCTCGGCACGAACAGCCAGGAATGACCCTGCTGCAGCAGGGATGCGAAGCTTCCCATCGCGCCGCGGCGCTCCGTCGATATATAGGGTGGGGGGGTATTGTATACCGCGCCGCTGCGGCCCCTAGCGCGGGCGGCGCGGGGCTTTGGGCAGCCCGGTATGCTGGGTGCGAAACGGACGCGCACCGGCGGCACGCCGCGCATGCCGCGCACCGCCCGTGGCCGCCGGCTGGTATGCGGGAATCAGCTGCCGGCGGCCGGCGCCGATCAGGTCGGCGCGCCCCATGCGCCGCAGGGCTTCGCGCAGCAGCGGCCAGTTCTCCGGATCGTGGTAGCGCAGAAATGCCTTGTGGAGCCGGCGCACCTTGAGACCCTTCGGGATCAGCACCTGCTCGCTCGAGCGCGTGATGCGCTTGAGCGGATTCCTGCCCGAGTGATACATCGCGGTGGCGGTCGCCATCGGCCCGGGCAGGAACGCCTGCACCTGGTCGGCGCGCAGGCCGTTCTGCTTGAGCCATAGCGCCAGCTCCAGCATGTCCTGGTCGGAGGTGCCGGGGTGCGCGGCGATGAAGTACGGGATCAGGTACTGCTCCTTGCCCGCCTCCTGCGAATAACGGTCGAACAGCGCCTTGAAGCGGTCGTAGGCCGCCACGCCGGGCTTCATCATCTTCGACAGCGGTCCCTCGGCGAGCGCTTCCGGCGCAATCTTGAGGTAGCCGCCGGTGTGGTGCTGGGCCAGCTCCTTGACGTACTCCGGGGACTCGATGGCGAGGTCGTAGCGCACGCCCGAAGCGATCAGTACCTTGCGGATCCCGGGGAGCGAGCGCGCCCGGCGGTACAGGCGGATGAGCGGGGCGTGGTCGGTGTTGAGGTTCGGACAGACGCCCGGGTACACGCACGAGGGCCGCCGGCAGGCGCTCTCGATCTCGCGGCTCCTGCATGCCAGGCGGTACATGTTGGCGGTCGGTCCGCCCAGGTCGGAGATGACGCCGGTGAAGCCCGGTACGGTGTCGCGCACGGTCTCGATCTCGCGCACCACCGATTCCTCGGAGCGGCTCTGGATGATGCGCCCCTCGTGCTCGGTGATCGAGCAGAAGGTGCAGCCGCCGAAGCAGCCGCGCTGGATCGACACCGAGAAGCGGATCATCTTGTACGCCGGAATGCTGGCCTTGCCGTAGAAAGGGTGCGGCCGGCGCGCGTAGGCGCGCTCGTACACCCAGTCCATCTCGGCGGTGGTGAGCGGGACGGGCGGGGGATTCAGCCACACGTCGACGTCGCCGTGACGCTGAGTCAGCGCGCGCGCGTTGCCCGGATTGGACTCGAGATGCAGGATGCGCGAAGCGTGGGCGTACAGCACCGGGTCCGCCGCCACCGCCTCGAAGGCCGGCATGCGGATGACGCTGCGCTCGCGGTCGGCGTTCCTGACGCTGCGCACGAAGCGCACCACCTGCTCGGCGCGCGGCGCGGCCGGCTGCGCACCCGGCGCCATGGCATAGGGGTCGACGGGCGGATTGAGAGGCCCGGGCGCATCGAGGTGCGTGGAGTCGATCTCGATCCACCCCGGGGGCGTCGCGCGGCGCACGAATGCCGTGCCGCGCAGGTCGGTGATGTCGGCGATCGCCTCACCGCCTGCCAGACGGTGCGCGATCTCGCAGATCTGCCGCTCGCCATTGCCGTAGACCAGGAGGTCCGCCTTGGCGTCGAGCAGCAGCGAGCGGCGCACCTTCTCCGACCAGTAGTCGAAGTGCGCAATGCGCCGCAACGACGCCTCGATGCCGCCGATCACGATGGGCACGTCGGCGAAGGCCTCGCGCGAGCGCTGCGCATACACGATCACCGAGCGGTCGGGGCGCTGCCCGCCGGCGCCGCCAGGGGTGTAGGCATCATCACTGCGCACGCGACGCTCTGCGGTGTAGCGGTTGACCATCGAATCCATGTTGCCGGCGGTGATGCCGAAGAACAGGTTCGGCCGGCCGAGCGCCTCGAAGGGCGCGACGCTGCGCCAGTCGGGCTGGGCGATGATCCCGACGCGGAACCCCTGAGCCTCGAGCACCCGCCCGATGATCGCCATGCCGAAGCTCGGGTGATCGACGTAGGCATCGCCGGTCACGATGATGATGTCGCAGCTGTCCCAGCCGAGCAGGTCCATCTCCGCGCGCGACATGGGCAGAAACGGGGCCGTGCCGAAGCGCTCGGCCCAGAATTTGCGATAGCTGCTGATGTCGCGGGCGGTGTGCATGGGATCCCTGAATCTCGCGATCGCCTGTCTAGTCCCCCCGCCGGGGACTGTCAAGGAAGCCACTGGTCGCCGCCTTGAAGTTACCAAGGTACATTGGTACCATCGAGACATGAAGACCATCACCCGCGCCCAGACCGGCGTGCGCCTCGAGACCCACCTGCTCAAGGTCCTCAAGGCGCTCGCGACCGAGCTCGACCTGTCGCTCGGCGACCTGCTGGAGGGGATCGTGCTGCATGCCTTCGAGGGCAAGGCTGCCTTCTCGGCCCCGACCCTCAGGAAGATCAAGGCATTGCGGGCCGTCTACGGGCTCGACCTCACGGCGAAGGACTCCCATCAGCTGCGCGAGGTGGGCGAAGATGAGCGCTGACTGCGAGCTCGATCGCTTCGTGCGCGGCGAGACCGATGCGGCGGCCTTCCCGCACCGCGAGCATGTCCGCATGGCCTTCGAGCTGCTGCGGCGCTGCGACTTCGCCGAGGCCGCGTGGCTCTACTCGAGAGCGCTGCGGCGCATGGCCGCGAGAGCCGGCAAGCCGCAGGCTTTCCATCAGACGACCACCATCGCCTTCCTGGCGCTGATCGCCGAGCGCATGGCGTGCGACGGCGCAGTCGAATTCGCCGAATTCGAGCGTGCCCATCCGCAGATGCTCGACAAGACAGCACTGTCGCGCTGGTACCGGCCCGAGCAGCTCGCAAGCGAAATAGCCCGACGCACCTTCGTGCTGCCGGAGGCAAGGGCGTGACTGCGGCGCGGATCCTCGGCGCCTATCGGGCGATCTTCTGTGCGCTGATCCTGATCGCGAGCATCCAGACGCTCGCGCACCCGCTGCCGCATCACGCCGTGCTGCTGCCCGGGGTGGAGATCGCCGCAGCGCTGCTGCTTCTGTGGCGCAGGATGCAATGGATCGGTGCCGCCAGCCTGCTCGCGGTCTTCGCCGCTGCCCAGGCTGTCGCGGCAACCGACGGCGAGTACCCAACCCGGTTCGTGCAGTATGCCGCGAGCACCCTGCTGATAGTGCTGCTCGACCGCAGACTACTGCCCGGGCCGGCGACTCCGCTTGCTGTTGGCAAACCTCAGGAGTGAGCGCTGCCTGGCGGGCTTGCGCGTCCTGCGAATCTGTAGAGCGAGAAACGTCGCTATCACTGCGACGGCGAGGATCGTTGCGGACATTGGCCCTGTCTCCTTCTTGTTCTTCTGTCCCCGGAGCCTGCGATTGTGCGCGCAGCGGGCGCGCCCCGCGGCCGGAGTTACCGTAATGCCGGGCGACGGCGCGATTGTCGCGCCGCGAGCAGTGCCAGCAGCAGCGCAGCTTCCAGCCATCCAAGCGCGCCCCCGCCTCCCGAGCCGCCGGCTCCCGCCTGCGGTGTCGGGGCGCTGCTCGCGGCGAGCGAGGCGGGGGCCGCGGCGATGGTCAGCGTCGCCTGGGTCGCCACCGGCGCGCCGTTTGCCTCGACGCTCTGGCAGATGAGACCGAAGGTGTAGTGTCCGGCCGGCCCCGATTCGGTGAGGCTGCCGGTCGCCGGGAAGGTCTGGGCGCTGCCGCCCCATGCCCCGCCGGGGATGCCGCCGGTCAGCGTGCAGCCCGCCGCGTTGGTCGCGGACCATTGTGCGGTGAAGGTCTGTCCGGCGGAGATGCTGGCGGGGTTGAAGCTGATGCGCGGCGCCGGAGGCGGGGTGACTCCCGCGGCTACCAGCATGACAGGCATGCCCGGCACGGCGAGGGTTCCCGTGCCCGCCGGGTCGAGTGCGGATTTGAGAGTCATATGGCCGGTGCTGCTCGTCCTGTCGGCGAGCGAGTTCCATACGGCTGCCAGCGGCGTGAAGTCGGCCACCCCGTTCGAGCCGTTGGGTGCGGCGAGCGGCGTGACCGGACAGGCACCATAGCCCGAGGAGCTGGTGCTCTTGCGCCCGAGCGAGAGCGCGCCGACCACCCGGTTGTTCGAGTTGAACAGCCCGCTGCCGGAAGCTCCCGGGCCGATGTTGCCCGTCTGGTTGACGGTGTCGAGAAAATTGGACACGTAGCCGGTGCCGAGCGCATCGCTCTCCGTCAGGGCGTACGCGGTCCCGAACCAGCTCACGAACTGCCTGGCGAGGCCTTGCGCATGCTGGATCGTGTAGCCGCCCACAACGGGTGCGCCGGAGACGTCGAAGCCGGCGAATTGCGCGTCCGGGACCGGCGGCTGGTCGTCGAGCTGGATGAGCCAGGCGTCCTGCTGCTCGACTACGGTGCGTGCGCCCGTCTGGCTCACGAGCGTGCCGTCGTAGATGGAGCCGAGCGCGGTACCGCAGGCGCTGATGGCATTCCAGTAGACCGTCACGGTGGCGGCGGCGCCCGGGTCTCCGCCGCCCAGGCGTCCGGTCTCGCAGTGTCTCGCCGTCAGAACGTAGGGGATGTTATCGCCGGGCGCATCGTTGATCAGCGTCCCGGTGCACTGGTAGAGGTTGCCGACGACCAGTGCGACGGTCGCGGCCGCCGCTGCGGCATTGCCGGCGGTCACCTCGCATGCGTAGTTCGTGACGCAGCCAGTCGGGTCGGTGGAGCTGGTGGAGCTGGTGGAGCTGGTGGAGCTGGCGGCTGCCTGCATGCGCCGATAGACCGGATGATCGGTGACGCCCGCACCGATCGCGCGGTAGCCGGCCTGCAGGCTCACGATCCTCAAAGCGACATTCGCGCGGTCCGCGGCTGCAACGGTGAGCGTGAGCTCCAGGGTGTCCCCGGCGTAAATCCGGCTCCACAATTCGCCGCCGTGCAGATCGCTCCCCCGGTAGCTGGTCGCGGCGCTGCCGCCGGTGACGAGCAGGGTCGCGCTGTCGGGGAGCGATGAGCCGAGGGCGTGAAACGACAGCGACACGGCCGTGGGAACCTGCACGGCATAACGCCAGGTGGCCGTGTCTCCCTCGATCGACCAGCTGCCGGCGTCGGCGGTCGAGGCGGTGTGCGGAACCGCTACCGCGAACTGGACGGCCGAGTCGGCCGCCGCACGAATCAGCGGCTCGAGATCGGTGCGAACAACCCGGACCCCGCCGAGAGGTGCGGCACCGGCCGCGGCGGTGAATATGAGCGGCAGCAACGCGAGCGCGGCGAGCGCTGCGCGCGTCGATCGTGATCCCGAACGAATGGGAATACTCCCTTCTTGTTCTCTCGCCCGCTGTTACCGCGAGCGAAACCCCTGGCGTCGGCTCAATTCTGCGCGATCCCCCCGCGCCCGTTTTGCCGACTTACCGTAACATCAGCGTCGGTGGCGCAATCGCGAACTGCCGCGCAATTGGGCCACCCGATTAAGACAGCTCCGACCGGCCTGTCGACAGGGGGGTGCCTCATGCGTCATTTGCGGGTACTGGCCGTCGCGGTCGTGCTGCTCGATCCTTCGGGACCCGCGCAATCGGCGACCGCGACTGCAACCGTCGTCCCCGTCTTTCATCAGCTCGTGGGGTTTACTCTGCCGGCACCCTTCAAAGTGGCGTTCGAGGAGACCCGGAAGGGCTTCTACACCCGCGAGCACGTCCCGGAGGGTGAGAGTGTCGACGAATGGACGCGGATGGTGAGGCTCACCGGCACCCAGGGCCTCGCCTATAACCGGGACGCCTCCCCGCAGGCGTACCTGCAGGCGCTCGCGCGCGGCTTCCAGCTCCACTGCCCCGATACCTACGTTCAGCTCGAGCTCGGCCCGCAGGCGGGCCTCCTTGCACCCTCCTTCGTGACGGTCGCCAGCTGTGGCCGCGTCACATCAGGCGGCAAGGCGCACAGCGAGACCGCAGTGATGCTGGCGATCAAGGGGACGGACGACTACTACACCCTGCAATGGGTCGAGCGCGGGCGCGACTCCGCTCATCCACTCGCGCTCGACGGCCGCTACTGGACATCGAAGCTGGCGCAGCTCGGCCCGGTGCGGCTCTGCCCGATGGTGCCGGGAGAGGCGGCCCCGTACCCGAGCTGCGCGGGTCACTGAGCCCCTGCCACGCGATCCTCAGTAGATGAGCGTCGGGCGCCGCAGCTCGCGCCAGGCCGCCTCATCGACGGCGGCGAGAGCCTCGAGATCCGCAGGCGAGGCGCGCGCGTCGTCCACCCAGTGCCGCAGCAGATCGCTGCCGTTTATGACGTCGATCGCGAGCTTGCCGGTCTCGTACTCATAGGGAAAATCGGCCCACAGGTCGTAGCCGGGTGTCAGGCGCCGCAGTGCCTTGAGGGCGAGCGCGAACAGCCTCCAGGGCCGGAACGCCTGGTGCTGGTAGAACACGCCATCCTCGACGTGCACCTGGATGCCCGCACAGAGCCGTCCGGTGTGCTTGTTGAAGGTCGGCTCGAACCAGCAGGGCCGCAGCCGGCATCCGCGCAGCCACTCGGGCGCGAGGGCTTGCATGGCAGCGAGCAACGCCGGCACGTCGAGGTCGGGAGCTCCGAGGAGCTCCAGGGGGCGGGTCGTGCCGCGGCCCTCGGAGAGATTCGTGCCCTCGAGCATCACGGAGCCCGGGTAGCAGCGCGCCATCCAGAGGTTCGGCGCGTTGGGGCTCGGATTCACCCACGTCCGCTCGCCGAGGGGCCAGCCGTATCCCGGCGCCGCCTCCGGCTGCCAGCCCTCCATCGGCACCACCTGGCAATCGACGTCGAGGCGCAGCGTCGCGATGAACCAGCGCGCCAGCTCCGCGAGTGTCAGTCCATGGCGGATGGGAAGCGCCCCGGCGCCGACGAAGCTCTCCCACCCCGGGCGCAGGCTGAGCCCCTCGACCGGGCGGCCGGCGGGATTCGGCCGGTCGAGAATCCAGACCGCCTTGCCGGCGCGCGCCGCTTCCTCCAGAACGTAGCGCAGCGTCGTCATGAAGGTGTAGACGCGGCAGCCGAGGTCCTGGAGGTCGACCAGCAGCACGTCGAAGGTCTCCATCATCGCGGCAGTCGGACGGCGCACCGTGCCGTAGAGGCTGAACACCGGGATGCGATGCACCGGGTCGGTGAAGTCCTGCGACTCGATCATGTTGTACTGCTTGTCGCCGCGCAGTCCGTGCTGCGGGCCGAAGGCTGCAGCGAGCCTGAGATCGCCGCAGGCGATGAGCGCATCGAGCGAATGCGTCAGATTACGAGTCAGCGAGGCCGGATGAGCCAGCAGCGCCACGCGCCTGCCCGCGAGCGGCCTGCGGAGCGCGGAGTCTTCGATCAGACGGTCGATGCCGAACTTCATGAGGTCTCGAGCTCGAGAGCAAAACTGTCGGGGTCGTGGAAATCCGGATTTCCCGCCGCGTGCCGCAGCGCCCAGTAGGAGAGACTACCACCGTCGTCCTCGACCACGGCCGTCAGACCCAGGCGCAGGACGGGGGCCGAGCTGAGCTCGGCGAGCCCCTCGAGATGCAGGTGGGCGGTGAGCTCGAGCCGATCCGCGGTCTTACGCGCCTGCAGCCCGGGAGCGCGCGCCAGGTTTGCCGGGACCATGCCCTCGCGATACTCGCTGAAGCGGTATGCCGCCCATTCGAGCGAGGGCGAGAAGTTGAATTCGTAATAGCCCGCAGCCGGGTCCGCTGCGGCGAATACCTCGAAGCAGGTATGGCGCCACAGGCCGTCGGCGCGCCGGCCGCCGCGCGCCGCCGGCACGCGCAGCCGCCCGACCTCACCGTGCAGCGAGTAGCTGCACACGAGCGTCGCCGGCGCCTCGAGCGCAACCTCGGCGCTGATGCTCCACACCCATTCGCCCGGCGTGTAGGGGTGCGCCAGCAACAGCACGCGCTGCGACCCGACCGACACCAGCGCTGCTCAGCCGGCCAGCCACTCGCGCAGCGCGCGCGTCACGGCGTCAGGCTGCTCGAGCGGCGAGAGATGCCCGCAGTCGGGCACCGTCACCAGATGCGCGCCGCGGATGCCGGCGGCCATCTCGCGGGCGCGCTCGGGAGGCGTGAGCTCATCCTGCTCCCCGACCAGCACCAGCGTCGGACAGGCAATCGCGGCGAGTCCGGGACGGGAGTCGGGACGGCCCATGATCGCCGTCTGCTGCCGGATGAAGCCCTCCGGGCCGACCTCCGCGGCCATGCGTCGATTCGTCTCGCGCAACAGCGCATCGTCGCGTCGCGCCGGGCTGACCAGGCGGACGAACTGTGCTTCCACCACTTCCGCGAAGCGGCCGCCGGATGCAAGCGCCATCTGGGTACGGCGCATCGCGCTCGCCTCGGAGGTATCGGCGCGGGCCGAGGTGTCGAGCAGGGCCAGCTTCGCGACCCGACCGGCTGCCTGGCGCAGGATCTCGAAGCAGATATAGCCGCCCATCGACAGGCCGGCGAGCGCGAAGCGCGGCGGCGCGGCGGCGAGTATGCGCCGCGCGATGCCCGCCATACTGTCATCGCGCGTGTGATCGGCGACCATCACCGGCCCGAGACGCCACAGCTCGGGCAGCTGCTGCGCATAGAGACGCGCCGAGTCGAGCAACCCCGGGATGAGCACGAGAGGAAGAGGTTCGCCCACGGCGCGCAGCGTAACATGCGCCCCATGAAACGCCGCTCTGCGCGCTCCCGCGTCCGGTCATTCGCCCTGCCCGTTCTGCTGATGGTGTCTGCGCCGAGCGCATTCCCGGCGGCCCCCGCAGGGGGTGCGCCGCCGACAGCGCTCCCGCCCGAGGCTGCCGCCCGCTTCGCAGCGCTCGCGCTCAAGTGTCTCCATCAGGAGTATCCGAATCACATCAGCCATACGCTCAACAGCGCCGCCGATGCCCGGCCTCCGCACGAGCTGACACCCGCCTTCTACGGCTGCCTCGACTGGCACTCCGACGTGCACGGACACTGGCTGCTGGTGCGGCTGCTGCGGCTCTATCCGCGGGCAGCGTTCGCGCCGGCAGCGCGCGCGGCGCTCGATCAGACCTTCACGACCGCCAACATCGACGCGGAAGCCGGCTACCTGCGCGGGGCGGGCCGCGCCTCCTTCGAGCGTCCCTACGGGCTCGCGTGGCTCCTGGCGCTTGCCAGCGAGCTGCGCCGCTTCGACGACGCGGACGCGCGACGCTGGTCGGAAACGCTCGCACCCCTCGAGACCGAGGTGGTGGAGCGGCTCGAGAGCTGGTTACCGAAGCTCCACTACCCGATCCGGGTCGGCGAGCACGATCAGACGGCCTTCTCCTTCGGGCTGATCTGGGACTGGGCGGCCGTCACGGGCGATCAGCAGATGCGCCGCCTGCTCGCCGATGCCGCGCAACGCTTCTATCGCGACGACCGCAGCTGCCCGCTTTCCTATGAACCCTCGGGCGAGGATTTCCTCTCGCCGTGCCTCGCGGAGGCGGACTTCATGCGACGCGTGCTCGCGCCGCAGGCTTTTGCCCGCTGGCTCACCGATTTTCTGCCGCAGATTCCCCGGGCAGGCGCGGCCGGCGCGGCGCGCGCCTGGCTGTCGCCGGGAGTCGTTACCGATCGCTCGGACCCGAAGCTCGCGCACATCGACGGGCTCAACTTAAGCCGCGCATGGATGCTGGAGGGCATCGCGCACGGATTGCCGGCGCAGGATGCGCGCATTCCGGCGCTGCTGGCCGCGGCCGCGAGCCACAGCGGCGCCGCCCTCCCGGCCGTGACGGGCGAGTACTACGAGGGCGGGCACTGGCTCGGCACCTATGCGGTCTATCTCACGAGCCACGCCGGGCTCGGGCAGTGAGCGGCCGCTGCTTACGCGAGTGCGGTGCGCAGATCCTCGATCAGGTCCTGAACGTCCTCGACGCCGACCGAAAGACGGATGAGACCCGCGTCGATGCCGAGCGCCTGGCGCGTCGCCTCGGGCAGCGAGGCGTGCGTCATGATGCCGGGGTGCTCGATCAGGCTCTCGACACCGCCCAGGCTCTCGGCGAGCGCGAAGAGCCGGCAACGCTCGAGTGTGCGACGCGCCGCGGGCAGTCCGCCGCGCAGCACCGCGGTGACGATGCCACCGAAACCACCCTGCATCTGGCGCTGCGCCAGGGCGTGCTGCGGGTGGCTGTCGAGGCCCGGGTAGTAGACGCGCTCGATCTGCGGATGCTGCTCGAGAAAGCGCGCAATGGCGAGCGCGTTGACGCAGTGCCGCTCCATGCGCAGCGCCAGCGTTTTGATGCCGCGCAGAGTCAGGAAGCTGTCGAACGGTCCCGACACCCCGCCCACCGCGTTCTGCAGATAGCCGACGCGCTCGGCGAGATCGCTCCCCGCGCGCACCACGGCCGCTCCGCCGATCGCATCCGAGTGGCCATTGAGGTACTTGGTGGTCGAGTGCACCACGATCTCGAAGCCGTGCTCGAGCGGGCGCTGGATGAAGGGCGTGGCGAAGGTGTTGTCGCAAACCGTCAGCAGGCCATGCCGCCGCGCCAGTGCCGCAACCGCGGTGAGGTCGACCAGCTTCAGCAGCGGGTTGGTCGGTGTCTCGACCCATAACAGGCGGGTGTTGGGGCGCAGCGCGGCCTCGAGCGCAGTGGCGTCCGTCAGGTCGACGAACGAGACCGAGTGGCCCGCCGAGCGCTTGCGCACGTTCTCGAGCAGCCGGTAGCTCCCGCCATAGAGGTCGTGCATGGCAATGATGTGCGAGCCCGCATCGAGCAGCTCGAGGAGGGTGGCGCTCGCGGCCATTCCCGAGGCGAAGGCGAAGCCCGTGCCCCCGCCTTCGAGATTTGCGACCGCCGCCTGCAGCGCATCGCGGGTCGGGTTACGGCTGCGGGAGTAGTCGTAGCCCTGGTGCACGCCAGGACTCGACTGCACGTAGGTGGAGGTCGCGTAGATCGGCGGCATGATCGCACCGGTGAGCGGGTCCGGGCGCTGGCCGCCGTGGATGACGCGCGTGGCGAAGCGTTGCGCGGATGTCTCATCGCTCATGGGTGACCCTTCAAGGCGGCAGCCGCCGTCGCAGCCAGTTGAGGACGTCGATACGCGTGACCAGCCCCTGGAACTCGCCTTCGTGGATGACGATCGCCACCATGCCGCGCTTGAAGATCTCCATCAGCTGATCGACCGATGCATCCACCGGCACCGTCACCAGGTGGCTCGCCATCGCCTGAGTCACGGGGTCGTTGAAGTGCTGCGGGTTGGCGAAGACCTCGAGCAGAATGTCCTCTTCGTCGACGATACCGACGATGCGCCCGTCCTGCATCACCGGCACCTGCGAGATATCGTAGAGCTTCATGCGCCGGTACGCCGCCAGCACCGTCTCGCTGGCATTGACGGTGACCGCGGCGCGCTCCTTGTGCCGCCGCACGATCAGATCGCGCAGGTCGCCGAAGCTCTCGCGCGCCAGGAAGCCCTGGTCGAGCATCCAGTAATCGTTGTAGACCTTGGAGAGGTACTTATTGCCGCTGTCGCAAACGAAGCTGACGACGCGCTTCGGCTCGCGTTGCGCACGGCAGTAACGCAGCGCTGCGGCGAGCAGCGTGCCGGTCGAGGTACCGCCGATCACGCCCTCGCTCCTGAGGAGCTCGCGGCAGGTGGTGAAGGCCTCGGCATCGGCGATGCTGTAAGTGACGCGCACCCGGGAGAAATCCGCGACCGGCGGCACGGAGTCGCCGCCGATGCCCTCCACCAGCCACGGCGACATTTGCTCCTTCTCCGGGAGCTTGCCGGTGCGCGCGAAGGTGGCGAGCCCCGAGCCGAGCGGGTCTGCGAGCACCATCTCGACGCGCGGCGCGGTGCGCGCGAAGAAATGCGAGAGCCCTGCCAGCGTGCCTCCCGTGCCCACACCGCACACCACCGCATCGAGCTTGCCGTCCATCTGCTCCCAGATCTCGGGCCCCGTGGTTTCCTCGTGCGCCCGGGCGTTCACCGGGTTGCCGAACTGGTTTACGAACCAGGAGTTCGGAGTCTCGCGCGCCAGCCGCTCGGCGACGTCGCGGTAGTACTCGGGGTGCCCCTTACTCACGTCCGAGCGCGTCATCACCACCTCGGCGCCCATCGCCCGCAGGTGAAAGATCTTCTCCTGGCTCATCTTGTCGGGAATGGCCAGTATCAGCCGATAGCCCTTCTGCCCGGCGACCAGGGCGAGCCCCAGTCCCGTGTTGCCGGCAGTCGCCTCGATGAGAATGCTGCCGGGACGGATGTGCCCGGCGCGCTCGGCGGCCTCGATGAGATAGAGCCCGATGCGGTCCTTGATCGAGCCGCCGGGATTCTGGTTCTCGAGCTTCAGGAACAGCTGGCACGGGCCGGTGTCGATGCGGCGCACCGCCATGAGCGGTGTGTGGCCGATCATCTCCAGCACGTTGCCGTAGCAGAGCGCTGCCATTTTTTTGGTCCTTCGCGGGGCCGGGCCGCGGATGCGGGGGCGCGGGGAATTGTACGGTCAGGCGCGACCGGCGGCGACAATCAGGCCGTCCGCGAGCCAGCCACGCAGCAGCCCGGCCGCGGCCGCCGGAGCCGCCTCCGCGCCGCGTGCCGCGGCCAGCAGCTCACACAGCTCACCGAAGCTGTGCCCCGAGCGCGCCGCGTCGATGCAGCGGGCCTCGAGCGGCTCGAGCGAGCGGAACCAGGTCTTGAGCTGCGAGCGCCACGCGAGCCACTCGACGGGCGCGGCGGCGACGCTGATCTCCGGCCGCTCGCTCTCTTCGGTGAGAGCCTTCCACAGCTGAGGCGCATTCCACTCGAGCGCCAGGCGGCGCACGCTCGGGTGCCAGGTGAAGCGCAGCTCCGCCCAATCCGCCGCTGCGATGCGCGCCAGGCCTGCCGCGCTCAGCGGCTCGGCATCCGCCGCGTCGAACACCTCGGAGAGCTGCCACTCCCAGCGCGCCAGCTCGGCGAGCAGCGGCACGTCGCCGTAGTCGCGGTGGCCGGCGAGAAAATCGGCCAGCGCCTCGCCGTAGTGGCGGATCGAGAAGTAGGGCGAGTCGTGCGTGCCCACGTAGCGCGCACCGAGCGTGCGGAAGTCCTCTTCCCCGAGCAGCGCCGCGAGCGCCGGGTAGTTCGCCGCCAGCGCATCGATCAGGCGGCTGCCATAGGCGCCGGCGTAGATTGCGAGGCGCGTCTCCACCGGCACGCGTGCGCTGCCCAAGACCTGAGCCTCGATCCCCGGCGTCCCGCGCAGCAGGTACTGCTGGAACTGCTCCTGAATATGCGCCAGGCGGGCCACGGCCAAGCCCTCAGGGCGCAGGCAGCCGCTGCGCCGGGGTGCTGCGTGGCAGCGGCGGCCCGGCGAGCACGCGCGCGGCGAGCGAGCGCGCCGAATCGAGCTCGGCGCAGAGCTCGGCGAGCGGCGGGATGCGATCGTCCCGCTCGATCATGGTGGAGACCGGTCCGCAACGGCGCAGCGCGGCCGCGTACAGCTCCCACACCTCATCGCGCACCGGGTGGTCGTGGGTATCGACCAGATAACTGCCGTGGTCCTCGTGCCCCGCGAGATGAATCTGCTGCACCCGCTCGGGCGGGATGGCGTGCAGGTATTCGAGCGGATCGAACTCGTGATTCACGGCGCTCACGTAGATGTTGTTGACGTCGAGGAGAATCAGGCAGTCGGCGCGGGCGGCGATGCGCGCGAGAAACTCCCACTCGGTGAGCGGGGAGTCGCGGAACGACACGTAGCTCGAGACGTTCTCGAGGAGAATGCGCCGCTCGAGGAAGTCCTGCACGCTGCGCACGCGGGCGGCGACGTGCTCGACCGCCTCCTCGGTGTAGGGGAGCGGCAGCAGATCGTGCGTGTTGCGACCGGCGACGCCGGTCCAGCAGAGATGATCCGAGACCCACTCGGGCTCGATGCGCGCGGCGAGCGCCTTCACCTGGCGCAGGTATTCGAAGTCGAGCGGCGCGGTGCTGCCGATCGACAGCGACACTCCGTGCATGACGACCGGGTAGCGTTCCCGGATGCGGGTGAGGTAATGGAGCGGCTTACCCCCCGGTACCAGATAGTTCTCGGTCAGCACCTCGAACCAGTCCACCCGCGGGCGGTCCAGGAGGACCGCCTCGTAGTGCTCGACCCTGAGGCCGAGGCCGAAACCGAGATGCGGGCGCGTCAGCATTCTTCGCGTCGTTTCCTGCGGATGAGCGCAATTGTAGCGCGCGAGCTCCTGCAGTAGACCGGGCGATGACCTGCAGGATTGCCGGCCGCAACCGGCCGCCAGCCGGCCGCTGGCGCGGGCTGAATCGACTATAATTTGCTCGGGTGCGCCTGCCTGCTGCACCCGACGACTCCTCAAGGTGACGCAATGACCGATGCTTCCGGCGACGCCATCCGCGTGCGTGGCGCCCGCCAGAACAATCTGAAGAACCTGGATCTCGACATCGCCCTGAACGAGCTGGTGGTGGTGACGGGCGTCTCCGGGTCCGGGAAATCGTCGCTGGTCTTCGACACGCTGTACGCCGAGGGCCAGCGCCGCTACGTCGAGACTTTCTCGCCCTATGCGCGGCAGTTCCTCGAGCGCATGGACAAGCCGCAGGTCGACTCGATCGCCGGCATCCCGCCCGCGATAGCCATCGATCAGACCAACCCGGTGCGCACCTCGCGCTCGACCGTCGGCACGATGACCGAGCTCACCGACCACCTGAAGCTCCTGTTCGCGCGCGCCGCACAGCTTCACTGCCGGCGCTGCGCGCAGCCCGTGCGGCGTGACAGCGCCGAGAGCATCTGCGCCGACCTGCAGATGCGGGCGCGCGCGGCGGGCGATCCGCGTCTCATCGTGAGCTTTCCCGTCGCCGTCCCGGCGAGCTTCACCGAGAGCGAGGTGCGCGACCTGCTCGCGCGCCAGGGCTACACGCGACTGCTCGAGGGCGCGGCAACCGCGCCCGCCGCAGCCGACGCCGCGCCGGCCAGGAAGGGGCGCGGCAAGCGCGCACGCGGCAAGGCCGCCACGCAACTGAAGCTCCTCGAGGTGGTGCAGGACCGGCTGCGCGCCGGCGCCGCCGACCGCGGACGGGTGCTCGACTCGCTCGAGGCGGCGCTCAGGGTGGGACGCGGCCGGGTCAACGTGAGCGTGGTGGACGATGCCGACCCGCCGCGCGTGCTCGACACCTGGCGCTATTCGAGCGAGCTGCACTGCGCACACTGCGATCTCGCCTACCGGGATCCGACACCGAGCCAGTTCTCATTCAACTCGCCGCTCGGTGCCTGCGATACCTGCCGCGGCTTCGGCCGCACCATCGGCATCGACTACGGGCTGGTCATACCCGACGAGGGTAAGTCGCTGCGCGGCGGTGCGATCAGGCCCTGGCAGAGCAAGTCCTACTCCGAGTGTCAGGAGGATCTCGAGAAGTTCGCCAGGCTGCGCGGCATCCCGCTCGACACGCCGTGGCGCGAGCTCTCGAGCGATGCGCGCAAGTGGGTGATCGAGGGCGAAGGGCCCTGGAGCCGCAAGGTGTGGTACGGCGCCCGGCGCTTCTTCGCCTGGCTCGAGACGCGTGCCTATCGCATGCATGTGCGGGTGCTGCTGTCACGCTACCGCGCTTACACGCCGTGCGCCGCCTGCGACGGGGCGCGACTGAAGACCGAGGGCCTCCTGTGGCGGGTCGGCAGCCGCGAGCTCGCCGCGGCGACGCTGGGCGCACAGGCGCCGTTTCGACCGGCGGGCACCGAATGGAGCGCGCCGACGCTCGCCGCACTCCCCGGGCTCTCGATTCACGATCTGATGCTGCTGCCGGTGGAGCGCTCCTGCGAGTTCTTCCGCGCCCTCACGCTCCCGCAGCCGCTCGACGAGGCTGCCGCGCTGCTGCTCGGAGAGATCCGCGGCCGCTTTCGCTATCTCGTCGACGTCGGCCTCGGCTATCTCACGCTCGACCGCCAGTCGCGCACGCTCTCGGGCGGCGAGGTGCAGCGGATCAATCTGACCACCGCGCTCGGCACCTCGCTCGTCAATACCCTGTTCGTGCTGGATGAGCCCTCCATCGGACTGCATCCGCGCGACATGCAGCGGGTCATCGGCGTGATGAAGCGTCTGCGCGATGCGGGAAACTCGCTGGTGGTGGTCGAGCACGACCCGCAGATCATGCTCGAGGCCGACCGGATCCTCGACCTGGGTCCGGGCGCCGGCGAGCGCGGCGGTGAGATCGTCTTCTACGGCACCCCGGGGCAGCTGCGCTCGCATCCCGGCTCGCTCACCGGCGAATACCTGAGCGGGCGCCGTACGGTGGTGCCGGCGCCGCAGCCTGCGCCGCCCGCGCCGGCACCGGCGGACGGCGGCGTCACTGCCGAAGCGCGCGCCAACCGCTGGCTCGAGCTCAAAGGCGTGGCCGAGCACAACCTCAGGCACCTCGACGTGCGCATTCCGCTGAAACGGCTGGTATGCGTCACCGGTGTATCGGGCTCGGGCAAATCGACCCTGGTCGAGGACGTTCTCTACCCGGCGCTCCTCAAGTACCGCGGCAAGCCCACCGAGGCGCCCGGACGATTCACGGGCCTCGCGGGAGCGGAGCTCATCGACGATGTGGTGATGGTCGACCAGAACCCCATCGGGCGCACCACGCGCTCCAATCCCGCGAGCTACGTGGGGGCCTTCGATGCCATCCGCGCGCTGTTCGCCGCCGAGCCCGCCGCGCAGGAGCGCAAATACACCGCCGGCACCTTCAGCTTCAACTCCGGCAACGGCCGCTGCCCGACCTGCAGCGGCAACGGCTTCGAGCACGTCGAGATGCAGTTCCTGTCGGACGTCTACCTGCGCTGTCCGGACTGCAACGGGCGGCGCTACCGCGAGGAGGTGCTCGACATCCGCCGCGAGGGCGCCGACGGCCGCCGCGCGAGCATCGCCGAAGTGCTGGAGATGACGATCACCGAGGCCTGCGCCTTCTTCGCCGATGCCGCCGAGGTGGCCGCGCGACTCGCGCCGCTCGCCGATGTCGGGCTCGAGTACCTCAAGCTCGGTCAGCCGGTGCCGACGCTCTCCGGCGGCGAGGCGCAGCGCCTCAAGCTCGCCGGGCATCTGGCGGCCGCCGGCTCGGTGCTCTCGAGCACCACTCACCGCGGCAAGCTCTTCCTCTTCGACGAGCCGACCACCGGGCTGCACTTCGAGGACGTCGCCAAGCTCCTCAAGGCATTCCGCAAGCTCCTCGTGGCGGGGCACTCGCTGCTGGTCATCGAGCACAACCTCGATGTCATCGGCGCCGCCGACTGGATCATCGACCTGGGTCCCGGGGGCGGCGATCGCGGCGGCGAGATCGTCTGCAGCGGCACGCCCGCCGAGGTGCGCGCCGCAGCTGCCTCGCACACGGGGCGCGCCCTCGAGGCCTACGCCCGGGCGCTAGCGGGTGAGCCCGCCGGCGCCACCGGGAGCGCAGCGGCGGTCGCCGAGCCGCGGCCTGCTCCTTACATCAGCCCCGGCCGCAGCCGCAACGCGGTCCTCATCCACAAGGCGCGCGAGCACAACCTCAAGAACATCGACGTGGAGATACCGCGCGATCGCTTCACGGTCATCACCGGTGTCTCGGGCTCGGGCAAGTCGACGCTCGCCTTCGACATTCTCTTCAACGAGGGCCAGCGCCGCTACCTCGAGTCGCTCAACGCCTACGCCCGCCAGTTCGTGCAGCCGGCCGCGCGTCCCGACGTCGATGCGATCTTCGGCATTCCGCCTACGGTCGCCATCGAGCAGCGCACCAGTCGCGGCGGCCGCAAGAGCACGGTCGCGACGCTGACCGAGATCTATCACTTCATGCGGCTCTTGTACGTGCGCCTCGGCGTGCAGTATTGCCCGGACGACAACATCGCGATCGCGCCGCAGAGTCCTGAACACATCACCGCGCAACTGGCGCGCGCGCACCGGGGCCGCCGATTGCAACTGCTGGCGC
>DASQGK010000085.1:0-1798 GCA_035632655.1 Steroidobacteraceae bacterium
CCGTCGGGCCGCTCACGCGGCGATCGCCGGCACGGGCCTCGTCGCCCTCATTCTTGCCGGCGGCGCCCGTATCAATTTGTTCGGTGCCGACGACTGGGGCGCGCGTTACGCGAAGACGGTGCTGGAAACCTTGCCGAACAATGCGGTGGTAGTCGTGACGGGAGACCCGGATCTCGCGCCCATCGCGTATTTCCACCTGATCGAGAACTGGCGTCCGGACATCACGCTCTACGAACCGAAGGGCCTGGTCCTCGGCAATCGCCTGTTCCATCCGCTGCGGACCAGCGAGGATACGGCGCAGCATATCCTGGACGAGATGGTCGACCGCGAGACTAATCCGGTGGTGTTCACCCTGGACACCTATCCGCGCTATGCACAGCGCGACCGCTGGCTTTACGTGGAGGTCGACAAGTCCTCGACCGACACCGACCGCGTCACCGTGGACATTCCCAGGGAGGCGGTGAACTTCTTCGAGGAGTCCGTCCTTGGGGCCTATGATGCCAACGCCTGGGTGGCTTTCGTCCAAGGGGAACTGCGCCGACATTACGCGGTGCTGCTCGCCCGATCGCTCGAGCGTGGACACCCGCCTGACGCCCGTACGCAGCGCGATCTCGACCTGCTCGCGAAGGATTTCTACGGTGCGCTCGGCATTGCGGAGGGATTGATGGCGAACCGGGAGGGCTACCAGACCGGGGTCGTGGGCGCTTTCCTCGACAAGGCAAGGCAGGCCATGCCTTCCGACGCGCCCAAGGAGCACCTGTCGCGCTTCTTCTATATCCGCGGCGTGCTGCGCGCCAACCTGCGCGACAGCCCGGGCGCGCTACGTGACCTCGAGACCGCCGTATCGGTATGGCCATCGTCGGCCAACCCGGCGTTCAAGGAGCTGCAGGCGCAATATCGCAGGGCGGGCGACGAGGCGGCGGCGAACGCCGTCGCGCAGCGTGTGAAGCAGCTCAAGCTGCGCAGGAATCCCTAGTCCGCCGGCCCGTGGCCCGCACGTCGCCGTGGGTCGCTTTCGGTCTGCCGGCTGCGATTTGCGCGGCATGGGCGCTGCACGCCGGCAAGGACGTCAACTGGGACCAGCTGAATTACCATTACTACGCCCCCTTCGAGCTGCTCGCCGGCCGGCTCGGCCAGGATTTCTTCGCGGCGAGCGCCCAGGGCTATCTGAATCCCGTGGGGTATCTGCCGTTCTATCTGATGGTGGCCTCCGGCTGGCACAGCGTGCTGGTTTCGATCGTGCTCGCCGCAGCACACAGCCTGAGCATCGGCCTCCTGTACCTCATCTCGTCCGAGCTCTTCGTCCACCTGCCGCCGCGCGATCGAAGGACGCTCGCCTTGCTGGCAACGGCACTCGGCGCCGCCACGGGCGTCTACTGGATGACGGTAGGGAGCAGCTTCATCGACCCGCTGCTCGTGCCGCCCATGCTGGGCGGCCTGCTCTTGCTGCTGCGTGGGGAGGGCGGTCCCGCAGCCCGCGCGGCGGGCGCAGGCCTGCTCTTCGGCGCGAGCGCGGCGCTCAAGTACTCGAATGTGGTCTATGCACTCGCGGCGCTGCCGCTCGCTCTGGCCATGCGCGCCGGGCTTGCGTACATGCTCGCGGGCGCAGCGGCAGTGGTGGTGTTCGCCGGACCCTGGCTCGCCATGCTCTGGCGGCAGTTCGGCAATCCGGTTTTCCCGCTGGCGAATGCCTGGTTCCGCTCGCCCGACTGGCTGCCCGTCAACATGATCGGCGAGCGCTTCGCACCCGCCGACGCGGCGGCCTTGCTCGAGTTTCCCTTCCGCATGGCCGCGCTCG
>DASQGK010000086.1:0-66780 GCA_035632655.1 Steroidobacteraceae bacterium
CGCTACGGGCCCGGTCCGATTCCGTGGCGGGCAGCTTCCGCAGCGATCTGAGGCGCGAGGGCCAGCGCTGCGGCGATGTCGGCCCGGCCTGCCGCCGCCTGTCCGAGACCCTGCCTGGCGAGCCCCCGGCCGTAGAGTGCCCAGGCCTGCTTCGGATCGAGCGTGAGTGCCGCATCGTAGTCGGCGATCGCCCTGGTGTACTCGCCTTTGCGCAGGTAGACGAGGCCCCGGCTGTCGAGGAAGCCGGCATTTTTCGGCTCCCGGCGCACGGCGAAGTTGCAGTCGTCGAGCGCCTGATCGAGCCCTTGCCCTGTCAGCGTGCGGGCCCGGCAGCGTGCGTTGCGCGCGCGAGGCATCTGGACGTCGTCGCGGTTGTGCGCACTGATCCAGGCGTCGAACTGCGCGATCGCGGCCGGCTGATTCTGGACATGCTCGTACAGGTCGCCCAGCGACAGACGTATGTCCGCTTCCCTGGGCGCGGCGCGGTCGGCGGCGTCCAGATCGGGGCTGATGGCCCCGTCGGGATCGCCGCGCCGTGCGCGCAGCTCAGCGCGGGCCATGCGCGCCGGCACATCGGCCGGCTGCAGATCGATCGCCTGACCGAAGTCCTCGAGCGCCTTGTCGGGCTGGCCACCCGACCAATACGCCATACCGCGCTCGTAGTGGTACTCGGGTTGCCCGGGCGCCAGCTCGATCGCACGACTGAGGTCGGCGAGCGCGTGCTCGTAATCGCGGCGCGATGCCGAAGCACTGCCGCGCCGTGCGTAACCCGCCGCATCGAGCGGCTCGGCGCGCGCCGGCTGAGGGGTGGCTGCTGCGCCTTGCGCCGCGCCGGGCCCAACGCCACCCGCCGTGCCGCTGCTCGCGGGCGCCGGGGCGCTCGAGGCAGGCGCCTCGATGGTCGTCAGGTTGAAAACCGGGCCGCCGTTGTAGGTGAAATAGAGCTTGCCCTGGCTGCCTGCAACCAGGACGTGATGCGAGAGAAAGAAATCTGCTCCGAGAAGCATGTCGGCCCCGCGCAGCTCTTCGTCGCTGATTCGCAGGTGCGTATTGCGGATCTCCTCGTCGCCGATCCTGAAGCTCGCGATCGGGGCGATCCAGGTGCGAGCTCGACGGCGCCCGATGCCCCACGTCTCCCCCGCGGGGGTGACCCCCGGACTATCGGGGGTGACGCCAGCGCGCTTCGCGGCATCGAGCGTCAGGCTCGAAGCCCAGGCACCGGTATCGAACAGGACGCGGATCCTGCTGCCGTTCACAAAGGCTTCACCCCGCGTGTGCGGGTTCTCGGGACGGGAGTATTCGATGTCGATGACCGAGTAAGACACCCCCTTGGCGTTGGCCCAGTAGGCGAGCGAGGTCTTGCGGCAGTCGCCGCGGGTGCGCACGATGTTGATGAGACCATTTGCCAGGTCGTAGTCGACGTCGCCCAGCTGAAAGACATTCTGGCCGAGTACCCCCACTACGCCGGGCCCCAGATCGTTGCTCTCGACCAGGAAGGGCACCTTCGGGAGGTTCAGGTTGAAGAGGGTGAAGGTCTTCACCGTCGTGACCCAGGCCTCTGCCTGACCGCCGACGCCGCCCAAACGGAAGCTGGGATTCGCAGGTTCCAGGGAGAGGTTGAACTGGCGCGCACCCGCGAGCGTCAGGATGCTGAAGAAGGCGCCGCTGTCGGCGATGAAGAGGGCGTCCTTCCCGTCAATCGCAGCGTGCACCAATGGCTGCATGTTCTGCATGGTCACAGGAAGCTCGCCGGCGCGTCCGAGCTTGCACGGCTCTGCCGGCGCCCCAACGGATAATGACAGGGCGAGCAGCGCGACGGCTGCTCGCAAAGATGCGCGGTGAGAACGCGGTGGCAGAATCCGCGCCGCCGGCGAACGAGTGCTCAGGCACATCGTTAGGTCACTATAGCATCGACGGTATGTTCCTTCGTTGTGGCGCCGCGGCATCGACTAGAATTTCCTCATGCGCGTACTGGCGATCGAATCCTCCTGCGACGAGAGCGCCGCTGCGGTCCTCGATGCCGACGCGGGGCTGCTCGCGCACGAGCTCTACAGCCAGGTTGAGCTGCACCGCATGCACGGCGGCGTCGTGCCGGAGCTCGCCTCACGCGATCACGTGCGCCGGCTGCTGCCGCTCGTCAGGACGGCGCTGGCGCGCTCGGCGACGCGTCCGCAGGATCTCGGCGGCATCGCCTATACCGCAGGTCCGGGCCTGATCGGCGCGCTGTTGACCGGCGCCGCACTCGCCGCGAGCCTCGCTTACGCCTGGAAGCTTCCGGCGCTCGGGGTTCATCACCTGGAAGGACACCTGCTGGCGCCGCTCCTCGAGCCGGATCCGCCGCCCGTTCCACATCTGGCGCTGCTCGTCTCCGGCGGCCACACCATGCTGATCGAGGTCGCGGCCATCGGCCAGTATCGCGTGCTCGGCGAGACCCGCGACGATGCCGCGGGCGAGGCCTTCGACAAGACCGCCAAGCTTCTGGGTCTGCCTTATCCCGGCGGTCCGCAGCTCGCCGACCTCGCTGCGCGCGGCACCCCGGGTGCCTTCACTTTCCCGCGCCCCATGCTGGAGCGTGCCGGCCTCGAGTTCAGTTTCTCCGGACTCAAGACCGCGGTGCTGCAGGCGGTGCGCGCCGGCGAGCTCACCGGGCAGCGCCGCGCCGATATCGCCCGCGGTGTCGAGGATGCGCTCGTGGGCACCCTCACCGCGAAGGCACTGCGTGCGCTCGAGTACACCGGGCTCACGGCGCTCGTGGTCTCGGGAGGAGTCGGCGCCAACCGCACGCTGCGCGAGCGGCTGAGCGCTGCCGCGGGCGCGCACGGTGCCCGCGTGTACTATCCGCGGATCGAGTTCTGCACCGACAATGCGGCGATGATCGCCGTCGCCGGGCTCAAGCGTCTCGCGTCCGGCCAGCACGAGGCGCTCGGCATCCTGGCGCGCGCCCGGTGGCCGCTCGATTCGCTGCCGCGCCTCGCTGCCTGAGATGACACAGACCATGGGCGATCGCATCTTTCTGCACGGCCTCACCGCCGATTGCATCATCGGTTTCATCGACTGGGAGAGGCGCGTCCGCCAGACCGTGGTGGTCGATCTCGAGATGCCGGTGGATTGCCGCCACGCGGCTCTCAGCGATGAGGTGGCCGACACACTCGACTACAAGAAGGTGGCGAAGCGTGCGCTGGAGTTCATCTCGTCGTCCGAGTTCAAGCTGGTGGAGACGCTCGCCCAGCGCCTGGCCCTCCTCATCCTCGCGGAGTTCGGAGTCGCATGGGTACGCGTCTCGGTCAACAAGCCGGGCGCCATCCGCAACTCGCGCGACGTCGGCGTGGTGATCGAGCGTTCGCGCGCCGACCTCACCGGCGCCGGCGCCCCGGGCGGGACCGGGCAGGGCACGGGCTGACCGGTGCCGGAGGTCTATGTCGCGGCCGGCAGCAACGTCGAGCCCGCGCTGCGCATCCCTCAGGCGGTGGCGGAGCTCGGGCGCGAGTTTCCCGGCGTGCGCTTCTCCTCGTGGTACCGCAACCGCGCGCACGGCTTCGAGGGTGCGGACTTCATCAACCTGGTCGCCGGCTTCACCACGGCCTTACCGGTGCACGCCGTGCTCGAGCGGCTGCATGCGATCGAGCAGCGCTGCGGGCGCGAGCGCGATGCGCCGCGCTGGGCGCCGCGCTCCATGGATCTCGACGTGCTGCTCTACGGGGACCTGGTGTGCGAGGAGGCGGGGCTGAAGCTGCCGCGGCCCGACCTGCTGAAGCGCGCCTACATGCTGGGGCCGCTGGCGGAGCTGGCGCCGCAGCTCAGGCATCCGACCGCCGCACTCACGATCGGCGAGCTCTGGAGCCGCTTCGACCGCAGCGCGCATCCGCTGGGGCAGATGCCGCCGCAGCGCTGAAGCGCGCGGGTCGGGCGGCGTGCTACCAGCCGACGCTGCGTCCGCCGTCCACCGCCAGGATCTGGCCGGTGACGTAAGGCGCGTCGGCGGCGAAGAACAGGCAGGCGCGCGCCACGTCCACCGCCGATCCGGAACGCTTGAGGGCGGTGCGCTGCGTGATCTTCGCCTGCAGCGCCGCATCGACACCGTCCTCGGGCCACATCACCGGACCCGGCGCGACGGCGTTCACGCGCACGTGCGGGCCGAGCTCGCGGGCGAGAGCGCGCGTCAGCATGATGACGCCGGCCTTGGCGAGGCAGTAGACCGGATAGCGGCGCAGGGGGCGCAAGCCGTGGATGTCGGCGAGATTGATGATGAGTCCCGCGCGCTCGTGCAGCGCAGACGCGGCGGCCTGGGCGAGGAACAGCGGCGCCTTGAGGTTGGTGCCGATGAGATCGTCCCAGTCGCGCTCGGTAATATCCCCCATCGGGGTTGGGTAGAAAGTCGAGGCGTTGTTCACCAGGATGTCGAGCGCGCCGAAGGCCGCCACGCAGTCTGCAATCAGCGCCGGATGGCGGCTGGTATCGAGCAGGTCGCCGGCGGTGAGGCGCACCGACCCGGCGCGCGCCGCATTGAGCTCGGCGGCGAGTTGGGCGGCGGCGTTTGCGGAGCTGTGGTAGTGCAGCACCACATTGGCTCCCGCACCGTGCAGCACCCGCACGATCGCCGCGCCGACGCGGCGCGCCGCACCGGTGACGAGTACCGTCTTGCCGGCGAGCACCCGGCTCGGCGCGGGGAGCTGCGGGCCTGGATCGGGGGTCGCGCGTGCCATGGGAGAGGATTATGAGCGTAACAGGCGCGCGCTCAATGCTTCCCGCGCTGGGCCCCGATGAACGGCGCCACACCGAGGCCGTCACGGAGCACGTGCGTGCCGAGCTTGCCGCCGCGGGCGGCTGGCTCAGCTTCGAGCGCTTCATGGAGCTCGTCCTCTATGCGCCGGGCCTCGGCTACTACAGCGCGGGGAGCGTCAAGCTGGGGGCGGGCGGTGACTTCGTTACCGCTCCCGAGATGTCGGACCTCTTCGGCCGCTGTCTGGCGCGGCAGTGCGCCGAGGTGCTGCGGGAGACCGGCGGGGGAATCCTCGAACTCGGAGCGGGAAGCGGGGCGCTCGCCGCTACCATGCTCGCCGCTCTCGAGAGCCAGGGCGTCCTCCCGGATCGCTATGCGATCCTCGAGGTCAGCGGCGAGCTGGCGGCGCGACAGCGCGCGCGCCTCGCTGCGCTTCCCGCCCATTTGCGCGAACGGGTGGTGTGGCTCGAGCGGCTGCCGTCCGCACCGCTGCGGGGCGTGATCCTCGCGAACGAGGTGGCGGACGCCTTGCCCTGCCGGCGCTTCAGGCTGCACGGCGGCAGAGTGCACGAGCTGGGCGTGGGCCTCACGCCGGATGGCTCCCTGCGGGACGCCGAGGCGGACCCGGAGCCGGCGCTCGCGGCCGCCTGCGCCGCCGTCCTCGGCGAGGCGCTGCGCGCGCTTCCGGAAGGCTACACGTCGGAGATGAGCCTGCGCATCGCGCCGTGGATCGCAACTCTCGGCGATTGCCTCGAGCGCGGCGTGCTGCTGCTGATCGACTACGGCCTTCCCCGGGCGCATTACTATCACCCGCAGCGCTCGAGCGGGACGCTGCGCTGTCATTTCAGGCAGCGCGCTCACGACGATCCGTTCGTCAACCTGGGTCTGCAGGACATCACCGCCTGGGTAGACTTCACGCGCGTCGCCGAAGCGGCCAGTGACGCAGGGCTCGAAGTCGCAGGCTTTGCCACCCAGGCCGCTTTTCTCCTCGCGCTCGGGCTCGAGCAGTGCCTCGCCGAGGCTGCGGACACGGTGACCCAGGCGCGCCTTGCCGGGGAGGCGCGCCGACTCATCATGCCGGAGGAGATGGGGGAGGCCTTCAAGGCCATGGCGCTCGCGCGCGGGCACCCTGCGCCGCTTGCGGGGTTTGCGCTGCAGGATCTGCGCCGCTCGCTGTGAGCTGCCGCCCGGTCGAGAACCCGCTCGAGGTTGCGCGCGCCGGAGGCCCGCTCGCCGGTTAAGATGACGCCCGGTTCTCAGCCGGAAGCCGCCACCCGTGTCCGACACCTTCAATACCGTGATGCTCGGAATCATCGAAGGCATCACGGAGTTTCTGCCGATCTCGAGCACCGGACATCTGCTGATCGCCGAGCGCTGGCTCGGCGAGCGCTCGGAGCTCTTCAACGTCTCGATCCAGGCGGGCGCGATTCTCGCCATCGTGCTGATTTACTGGCGTCGCCTGGTGCAGCTGGTGACGCACTTCGACGAGCCGGCACAGCGCGACTACCTGGCGAAGCTCGTGGTCGCCTTCCTCATCACGGCGAGCGGCGGTTTCATCGCGACCCGCCTCGGATGGAAGCTGCCGGAGTCGGTGCTGCCGATCGCGCTCGCCACGCTCGTCGGCGGCGTGCTGATCCTCCTCATCGAGGCCTACGTGGCGCACCGGCCGCAGAGCTCCACCGTCACCTGGAACGTCGCGGTATGGGTCGGGCTCTGTCAGATCCTCGCGGCGGTGTTCCCCGGCACGTCCCGCTCGGCATCCACGATCTTCGCGGCCATGATCGCCGGTCTCACACTGCGGCCCGCAGCCACCGAATTCGCGTTTCTCGTGGGGATTCCCACCATGTTCGCCGCCACCGGCTACGAGCTCCTCAAGGCGCGCGGCCAGGCCGGGAGCGAGGACTGGAACGCGCTCGCGGTCGGCTTCGTGGTCTCGCTGGTGGTGGCGTTCGTGGCGGTGAAGTGGCTGCTGCGCTACGTGCAGTCGCACCGGTTCACGGTGTTTGCCTGGTACCGTATCGCGCTCGGGTCGATGCTGCTCGCGCTGGTGGCGATGGGGAACCTGCGCTGAGGCGCCTCGCGCCGCGCCACGGCGGGGCGCGGCAACATCTCACGATCCCGGGGGCGACGAGTTGGCGTCCTTGAGGGCGCTCACCGCGGCGAGCCGCCGGCGCCTGAGCTCTTCGCCGATCGCCGCACCCTTGAGGCCGCGACGTTCCTCCTCGGAGAGCGTCGCGCCGGAGGCCGCCGCCAGCGCCGACTTGAGGTAGGCGACCTGAGGGTAGGGCGTCTCCTCGAACCCGGTGCGGCCGCGGGCATCGGCCTCGCAGGCCTGCAGCAGCTCGGCGAAGCGCTCGGGCCGGCGGAAGGCGTCGCATTCCTGCAGGAGCCTGAGCACCGTGTCGGGCCGCAGCTCGAGCGCGCGGTGCACGCGGGTGTGCTCGCGGGCGGCGAGGATCGCGAGCTCGCGATGGGTGCCCGGGACCTTGAGACGCTCGGCCAGGGCCTCGATCGGCGCCACGCCGGCCTCCTCGTGACCGTGGTGCTTCGGCCATTGCTCCCGCGGCGTACGCGCCTTGCCCAGATCGTGAGTGAGCACCGCGAAGCGCACCGCGGTGGAGGCCCGGCTGCGGGCCGCGCAGGCGAGCGCCAGCATCACGTGCACGCCGGTGTCGATCTCGGGATGCCACTTCTCCGGCTGCGGTACGCCGTACAGTGCATCGACCTCCGGAAAGATCACCGCCAGCGCCCCGCAGGCACGCAGGGTCGCGAAGAAGACCTCGGGATGCTCCTCGGCGAGCGCGCGCTCGGTCTCCTGCCACACCCGCTCGGGAACCAGTGCGCTCACTTCGCCGCTTGCGACCATGCGGCGCATCAGCTCGAGCGTCTCGTCGGCGACGCGAAAGCCACGGCTGGCGAAACGCGCCGCGAAACGCGCCGCACGCAACACCCGCACGGGATCCTCGGTGAAGCTCGGCGATACATGCCGCAGCAGACGCGCGGCGAGGTCCGCCTGGCCGCCGTAGGGGTCGATGAGCTCGCCGGCCTCGCTCTCGGCCATCGCGTTGATGGTGAGGTCGCGACGCTTCAGATCCTCTTCCAGCGTCACGTCCGCGGAGGAGCGCGTGGTGAAGCCGTGATAGCCGGGGCCCACCTTGCGCTCGAGCCGCGCCAGCGCGTACTCCTCGTGGGTGGTGGGATGGAGGAACACCGGAAACTCGCGGCCCACCGGCAGGTAGCCCTCGCGCGCGAGCTCTTCCGCAGTGGCGCCGACGACCACCCAGTCGCGCTCGCGCACCGGCAGGCCGAGCAGCCGGTCCCGGACGGCGCCGCCGACCAAGTAGACTCGCATGGTGCGCATGTTAACCGAGAGCACCCCCGGCCGGGCGCGCCGGGCGGCGCGCAGCGTGTTGCTCGCGGCGTCGTGCTGCGCGCTGACCGGTTGTTATCTCATGCAGGCGGCCGCCGGGCAGTGGCGTGTGATGCACGCACGCGTGCCGATCGCCGGCGTGATCGCCGACCCCGCGACGCCGGCTCAGCTGCGCACGCGGCTGCTGGAAGTGGCGGCGGCGCGGGATTTCGCCGTGCGCGAGCTCGCGCTCCCCGACAACCGCAGCTATCGCAGCTACGCCGATGTGCACCGCGCCTTCGTGGTGTGGAATGTGGTGGCGACCCCGGAATTCTCGCTCAGCCCGATGCGCTGGTGTTTCCCGGTGGCCGGCTGCGTCGCCTACCGCGGCTATTTTCATGAGCGGCAGGCGCGCGACTTCGCGCTGGCTCTCGAGGCACGGGGCCTCGATGTCGTGGTGGAGGGAGTCCCGGCTTACTCGACCCTCGGCAGATTCGCCGATCCGGTTCTCTCCACCATGCTGCGCTATGACGACGACGAGCTGGTGGCGACCATCTTCCACGAGCTCGCCCATCAGCTGGTCTATGTGCGCAACGACTCGGAGTTCAACGAGGCCTTCGCGACCACCGTGGAGGATGCCGGGCTCGAGCGCTGGCTCGCTTTCCGCGGCGCGGCGCAGCGCATCGCCCGCTTCAGAAAGGAACAGGGGGACGAGGCCCGGCTGCTCGCCCTGCTCAGCGCCGCGCGCACGCAGCTCGCCCGGCTCTATGGGTCGGGGGCGCCCGCGGCGCAGATGCGCGCCGGCAAGCGCCGCCTCCTCGGGCAGCTGGCCGACGACATCGGCGCCCTGGAGCGCAGCGCGGGCCTGCACTACTCCGTGTACGACCGCTGGATCGCCGCCGGACTCAACAACGCACAGCTCGCCGCGGTGGCGACCTACTACGAGTGCCTGCCCGGGTTCGAGCGGATGCTCGCCGCCGCGGGCGGCGACCTGCCGCGTTTCTACGAGTCGGTGCGTGCGCTCGCCCGCGAGCCGCGCAGCGAGCGCCACGCGCAGCTGTGCACCCGCACGACTCCCGCGGCGCCGGCGGGGTGAGCGCCGCGGCGAGCTAGCGGTCGGAGAACCGCCGCAGCGCCGCGAGCACCGTCTCGCGGTCATCGCTCCCGAGCCAGGCGGGCAGCTCCGCCAGCAGGTGCCGCGGCGTGATGCCGAGCCGCGCGCAGCCGTTCTCCCGGCACAGGCAGTCCACGGTGAGCGAGCGGAAGTTATCCAGCGAGAAGGGTTTGCCGGGCAGCAGCCCCAGGACCACGGCCTGCAGGCGTGCGAGCGCGTCGGGAAGCGGCACGATGGTGCAGTCGATCCCGGCGACGGCCGCCGTCGCACGCACGATGTCGGCCAGCGTCATGACTTCCGGGCCGCAGAGCTCGTAGGTCTGCCCGAAAGAGGAGTGCTCGCCGAGCGCGCGCGCGAAGGCCTGGGCGACGTCGCGCACGTCGATGGGCGCGAAGCGGGTTCCGGCCCGCGCCAGCGGCATGATGCCCGCCGTGAGCCGCAGCAGCCGCGCGAAGCGGTTGGTAAGGGAGTCGCCGGGCCCGAAGATCACCGAGGGCCGAAAGACGCTTACCGCGGGCGGCGGCAGCGCGCCGGGCGGGGGCGCGGCGCGCAGCTGAGCCTCCGCGGCGCCCTTGGAGCGCAGGTACTGGCTTGGGCCCCTGGCATCCGCACCGAGCGCGCTCATGTGCAGCACCTGGCGCACGCCGGCGGCGCGGGCCGCGGTCATCACCTTGGCGGCGAGCTCGACGTGCACCGCCTGGAAGCCGGCTCCGGAGCCCGGGTTGAGAATGCCGACGAGGTTGACGACCGCATCACAGCCGGCGAACAGCTGGCCGAGAGTCCCCGGCTCGTGAACGTTGGCGGTACGCAGCTCCACCGTGTCGAGCACGCGCAGCGACTGCGCGCGTGCCGGATTGCGGGTCGGAACCCTCACCCAGTGCCCGGCCAGCGCCAGCTGTATCACCAGCTCCTGGCCGACGAAGCCGCTTCCCCCGAGCACACAGATGTCCACGGTTCCCCCCGTCGTCCTCAATGCGCCGGAACTGCGGCCAGCACTGCGGTGAGCTGCATGGGCTTGCCGTCGCGTACCAGGCCGACGTCGACCTTATCGCCGACGTGCAGCAGCCCGATCGCATTGCGCAGCTCGCTGTTGGATTTTACCGGCTGACCGTTCACCGCGGTGATCACGTCGCCGACGCGCACCCCCGCCTTCTCCGCCGGCGAGCTCTCGACCACACGCGACACCAGGCCTCCGACGGCGCCCGCGAGTCCGAGCGAATGCGCGATGTCGGGCGTGACCGTGTACACGGTCACGCCGAGCTGACCGCGCATCACCGCGCCGTACCTGATCAGCTGCTCCATGACGTTGCGGGCCAGGTTCACCGGGATCGCAAAGCCGATACCGATGTTGCCGCCGGTGCGCGACAGGATCTCGCTGTTGATGCCGATCAGCTCGCCCCGCAGATTGACCAGCGCACCGCCCGAGTTGCCCGGGTTGATCGAGGCATCCGTCTGGATGAAATCCTCGTAGCCGTCCGGATTGATGCCGGTGCGCGACAGGCCGCTGACGATTCCCGAGGTCACCGTGTGCTGCAGTCCGAAGGGATTGCCGATGGCCACCACGAAATCGCCCACTTCGAGGCGCGAGGAATCCCCGAGCGGCATCTGCGACAGTCCGTCCGCGGCCACCTTGAGCACCGCGACGTCGGAGGGCTGATCGCGCCCCACCACCTCGGCCTTGAGGTCGCGCCCATCCTGCAGGGAGACGGTGATCTCGGTGGCGTTCTCGACCACGTGTGCGTTGGTGACGATATAGCCCCGGCGCGCATCGAAGATGACGCCGGAGCCGGCGCTGCGGAACAAGCGCTCGCGCGGCGCGCCGCCCTGGGGCGGATCGAAGAAGCGCCGGAAGAAGGGATCCTGCAGCAGCTGGCTTTCCGGCCCGCGCTCACGCACGGTGCCGCGGGTGGCCACGTTGACGACGGCCGGCGAGACCTTACGGATCATCGGTGCGAGCGACGGCAGTGGGGTGTCACCCACTGCCGGCGGAACACCGGCCGCTCCCGCCGGGGAGACGGTGAGCGCGAACAGTCCGAGGGCGGCGAACACGGCTCTCATGGGCCTGAATCTTAGCCCCGATGCGCCGGCCGGTCAGAACGACCCGCGGCGCCGCAGGCGGCGCCGCGGGATTTCAGCGTTGCAGGTGCTTCAGGCGGCTTCGACCGAAATGCGCCGCGGCTGCTCCTGGGGACGCTTCGGAATGCTCAGCTCGAGCACACCGTTGACGTGCGTCGCCTTGATCGCCTCGGCGTCGACGCTCTCGGGCAGCGTGAAGCGGCGCAGGAAAGTGCCGCTCGCGCGCTCGAAGCGCTCATAGCCTTCGCCAGCGGCTTTCTTCTCCGCGCGCCGCTCGCCGCGGATGGTCAGCACGCCCTTGTCCGCGGTGATCTCGATGTCCTTGCCCTCGACGCCCGGCAGGTCGGCCGTGACCACGAAGCGCTCGGCCTCTTCGCGCACATCGACATGCGGGATCCAGCTGATGCTCGCGGCATCGGTGTCACCGAAGGCCTGGTCGAGCTGGCGCTGCAGGCGGCCCGCAAACGCCCACGGGTGGTAACGAACGAAAGTCATAAAGAGTCTCCTCGCGTGGAATCTAAGTTGGAAAACCGTTGGCGACGATGTGCGGTTCGGCCGCGGGAGTTTCAAGAGTCGTGCCGGGGAGGCGAGCGCGAGCGGGTCGCGACGCTGCCGCAGGGCTCCCCCGGGACACATCGTGTGGGCAGCCTGTGCAAAACATGTGCTCGGCCTGAGCACAATATATGGGGGTCGGTGCCCGGCTTACCAGGCTGCCGTGGGCATCAAAAAATATCGCGCACTTTACTGCGGAGAATGATGTAAATATTTGAAATGATTACAAAAAAATAACACGACAAAATACAGCCAGGAATCTTGACGCACCTGCGGACCGTCATTAGGCTTTTGACCCCGACACAAGATCTTGTGTCTGCGCGAGCAGCGACGAGGTTGCAGTCGGGGGAGGTTTCAGGGGCCCTGCACTGTCTCGACGAACAAGGGGGCAGTCAGGTACCGGTCGGACTCGCGGCACCTAGAGCGCATTTCCTGCTGGTAATTCCCTGTAATCCGTTGCACTGGGCGAGAAGAAATATTTCCGGAGCGCCGCGGATTCCATGAACAGCGTAGTGAAGATCGATCCCAAGGACCTCGATGCCGTTCCGTTCCAGGAGGCATCGCTCGACATCTGGGACAAGAAGTATCGGCTCACCGCCAAGGACGGGACGCCCGTCGACAAGACGATGGACGAGACCTACCAGCGCGTCGCGCGCGCGCTCGCCGACGTCGAGCACGCGGACGTGCGCGAGCATTGGTACGAGCGTTTCCTGTGGGCGCTGCGCCGCGGGGCGATCCCGGCCGGGCGCGTGACCTCGAACGCCGGCGCGCTCGAGCACAAGCCCGCCACCTCGACGATCAACTGCACGGTGTCGGGAACCATCATCGACTCGATGGACGACATTCTCAGGAAGGTCCACGAGGCGGGACTCACGCTCAAGGCCGGCTGCGGCATCGGCTACGAGCACTCGACGCTGCGGCCGCGCGGCGCGTATGTGTCGGGGGCGGGTGCCTATACCTCGGGGCCGCTCTCCTTCATGGATATCTTCGACAAGATGTGCTTCACCGTCTCGTCCGCCGGCGGTCGCCGCGGCGCGCAGATGGGCACCTTCGATGTCGGGCATCCGGACGTGATGGAATTCATCCGCGCCAAGCGCGACGCCGGACGGCTGCGGCAGTTCAATCTGTCGCTGCTCATCACCGACGAGTTCATGCAGGCGGTACGCGAGGATCGTCCATGGCAGCTGGCCTTCCCGCTCACGCTGCGCGAGCACGAGGCGGAGCGCCCCGATCTCAGCGACCCGCAGAAATTCGTATGGCGCGAGTGGTCGGTGCACCAGGGCTACGTCGTGAACGACGAGGGGCTGGTGGCCTGCAAGGTCTACAAGACCCTGCCGGCGCGGCGCATGTGGGACGTGATCATGACGTCCACCTACGATTTCGCCGAGCCCGGCTTCATCCTCATCGACCGCGTCAACGAGATGAACAACAACTGGTGGTGCGAGAACATCCGCGCCACCAACCCGTGCGGCGAGCAACCGCTTCCGCCCTACGGCTCGTGCCTCCTCGGCTCGGTGAATCTGACGCGCTTCGTGCGCCATCCGTTCACCGACTTCGCCGAGTTCGACTGGAACGAGTACCGCGAGGTGGTCAAGGTCTTCACGCGCATGCTCGACAACGTCGTGGAGGTGAACGGCCTGCCGCTCGAGAAGCAGCGCGAGGAGATCCTGCGCAAGCGCCGTCACGGTATGGGCTTTCTCGGCCTCGGCAGCACCATGACGCTGCTGCGCATGAAGTACGGCTCGCCGGACGCGGTGCAGTTCACCGAGGACGTTTCGCGCGAGATGGCGGTCGCCGGCTGGGAGGCTGCGCTCGAGCTCGCCCGCGAGAAGGGTCCGGCGCCGATCATGAACGAGGAGTTCACGGTCACGAAGGAAATGCTGCGTAAACGCCCGGAGATGGCGCGCGACGGCTGGCGTCCGGGAGCGAAGATCGCCGGGCGGCTGCTGCACGCCAGGTACAGCCGCTACATGCAGCGCGTGGCGCAGGTCGCGCCGCGCCTGGTGCACGAGCTCGCCGAGACCGGCGCGCGCTTCACGCACCACAGCTCGATCGCGCCCACCGGCACGATCTCGCTGTCGCTCGCCAACAATGCCTCGAACGGCATCGAGCCGTCGTTCGCGCACCACTATTTCCGCAACGTCATCCGCGAAGGCAAGAAGTCCAAGGAGAAGATCGACGTCTATTCCTTCGAGCTGCTCGCCTATCGCGAGCTCGTCAATCCCAATGCCAAGCCGGGAGGCGCGACCGATGCTGAGAGACTGCCCGACTATTTCATTGCCTCCGAGGACGTCGCCCCCAAGGAGCACGTCGAAGTGCAGGCTGCGGCCCAGAAGTGGGTCGATTCGTCGATTTCTAAGACGGCGAACGTGCCTACGGATTTCCCCTACGAGAAATTCAAGGACATCTATCTGTATGCGCACGAGCAGGGTCTGAAGGGCTGCACGACCTTCCGCTTCAACCCGGAAGCCTTCCAGGGCGTGCTGGTGAAGGAGCAGGACCTGAAGAACACGGTTTACAAGTTCACGCTCGATGACGGCACGGTGATCGAGGCGCGCGGCGACGAGGAGATCGACTACGACGGCGAGATTCACACCGCCGCGAATCTGTTCGATGCGATGCGGGACGGGTATTACGGGCGCATGTGAGGCCTTGCAAGGCGCTCGACGCGCGGCCAGGAACAGCTTTATGACCATCAAGATCCAGCGAAAGATCGTCAAGTACCAGGTGCAGAAGCCGGAGGACAAGCCGGCCGGGAAGGACAAGGCGCCGGAGATGAAGCTCGTGCCGCAGGCAGGCGAGTCCGAGGAGGTGCGCGACAAGAACGGCCGCACCGCCAAGGTCATCCGCATGCACGAGAAGCTCGAGCGGCCGGAGATGCTGATCGGGCAGACCTACAAGATCAAGACGCCGATCTCCGACCATGCGATGTACGTGACCATCAACGACATCCTGCTGAATGAGGGCACCGAATACGAGCAGCGCCGTCCCTTCGAGATCTTCATCAACTCGAAGAACCTCGATCACTTCCAGTGGATCGTGGCGCTCACCCGCATCATCTCCGCGGTGTTCAGGAAGGGCGGCGATGTCACCTTCCTGGTGGACGAGCTGAAGGCGGTATTCGATCCGCGCGGCGGCTACTGGCAGCCGGGCGGGAAGTTCATGCCCTCGATCATCGCCGAGCTCGGCCACGTGATCGAGAAGCACCTGCAGGCGATCGGCCTGATGTGCAGGAACCAGCTCGACAGCCATCAGCAGAAGCTGGTGGACGAGAAGCGCGCCGAGTTCGAGGCGCGCGCCAGGCAGACCGACGCCTTCGCCAAGGGGCATTTCCCCGAGGGGGCGCAGCTGTGCGGCCGCTGCAGCACCGCCGCGGTCGTCATGATGGACGGCTGCATGACGTGCCTGAACTGCGGCGATTCGAAGTGCGGTTGAGGAGCCGCGCGCGGGACCTGAGTACTGACAGACTACGGGGTCCACGAGGCAGCCTTCGGGCTGCCTCCTTTTTTGCGGGCGCTGCGCCCCTTGTCAGTCGCGCGCATTTCATCGACGATCGCTGGGCGAAAAAAAACCCCGCTGGCGCGGGGTTGTCGGTCGCTTGCTTGTGTGGAGGAGCGTCTTCTTCTCGTTGTTATCCGATGCGCACGATGTCCGGCTTGTTGCTCTTGTTCCGGACCCGGCTTTTCTTGTGTCTGAACCCTGGCTCGCTTGCTTCCCATGGGCGGCTGCGCCGCTGATGGTGGAGATATGAGCAACACCCGTGCCAGGCCGACCGGTCTCTGAACCGATGCGACATGTTCCGGCAGCCGGGCTGCTCAAACGTGACGCGACGCACGATGCAGGGGGTTCCGGCGCTTTGCCCCGACGTGAGATCCGGAGGTTGAGGGGCCTGTCATATTCCCTCCGACCCCACCGGTGTAAAGATGCCCGACGCTTTATGCGACCGTTTCCGCGCAGCACGGAGGCTGGCGGGATCGCAAGTCATTGACCTTCCGTGAGAAAGTGGACTTCCCCGGACTGTAAATGAGATCGACACCCCGCATTCTGCGCGCCCGCGCAATCCTTCTCGTCCTGTGCTGGGCCGCAGGCGCATTCGCCTTCGCGCCGGCGCTGGCCGATGAGGCGATGCCGCGCCCGGCTGCGCTCGAGCCGGACGTGCAGTTCTGGATCCGCGTCTACACGCAGATCGACACCAACGCGGGATTCCTCCACGACCAGTACAACCTCGCAGTCATCTACCAGACGCTGCACTTCGCCGCCGACAGCTCCCCGGGAGCGCGCGAGCGGCAGGTGGATACGGCGCGCGAAGGCGTAGCCGCGGCCCTGCGGCGTATCGCAGCCGCGGGCGATGCGCCCTTGTCGGAGGACGATCAGCGCATCAAGGAGCTGTGGGGCGCGGCCGCAACGCCCACCAGGCTGCGCGAGGCGGTCGAGGACATCCGCTTCCAGCTCGGCCAGGCGGATCGCTTTCGGGCGGGCCTGATCCGCTCGGGAGCCTGGGAGACGCACATCGCCGAGACGCTCGCCAATCGCGGGCTGCCGGCCGAGCTCGCGGTGCTGCCGCACGTCGAGTCCTCGTTCAATCCGGCCGCCTACTCCAAGGTCGGTGCGGCCGGACTGTGGCAGTTCATGCGCTCGACCGGGCGGCGCTACATGCGGATCGACGGCGCCGTGGACGACCGGCTCGACCCCTTTCGCTCGACCGAGGCGGCAGCGCAGCTTCTCGCCTACAACTACCGGGTGCTCGGCACCTGGCCACTGGCGATCACCGCCTACAACCACGGCACCGCCGGCATGCTGCGCGCCAAGGAGTCGCTGCACACGGACGACATCGTCACCATCGTGCGCCGCTACAACAGCCGTACTTTCGGCTTCGCCTCGCGTAATTTCTACGTCTCCTTCCTCGCGGCTCTCGATGTCGACCGCAACTACGAGAAGTACTTCGGCTCCGTGCAGCGCCAGAGCGAGGTGAAGTTTCAGGAGCTGACTCTGCCGGGTTACGTATCCGTCGGCACGCTCGAGCACGCGCTGACGCTGAGCGCCGATGCGTTGCGTGCGCTCAATCCGGCGCTGCTGCGACCGGTGTGGGACGGGCGGCTGCGCGTGCCGCGGGCCTATCGGCTGCGGCTGCCACAGGCGGCGGGTCCGTGGTCGAGCGAGCAGCTCGCCAGGAAGCTCGCTCCGAGCGAGCTCTATGCCGGCCAGCCGGCACCGCGACGCTACCGCGTGCAGGAGGGTGACACGCTCCAGAAGCTCGCCGACCGCTACGGCGTGCCCATCGCGACTCTGGCACGCATGAACCGCCTGCGGACCAGCGCCGCGCTGCGCGTCGGGCGCACGATCACGCTGCCGGAGGGGACTCCCGTTATCGTGGCTGCCGCGACCGCCACCGCGGCGCGCGCCGCCGCGGCCACCGGCGCGGTGTCCGAGGCGGTCGCTCAGCGCGAGAGCGCCGAGGACGCAGCGGCGCTCGCCACCATCACCGTGGTTGCCAGCCGCGAGCAGCAGCCCGTCTCGGCGGCCCAGGCCGAGGCGCTGAGTCCGGCCCTGGGGCCGGCCGCGGACACGCAGCAGAGCGTCGATCCCACCGACTACACCGTGGCCGCCGACGACAGCATCCGTGTCGCCGCCGAGGAGACTCTCGGCCACTACGCCGACTGGCTCGGCCTCAGCGCGCAGCGCCTGCGTACGCTGAATCACATGAGCATGCGCAAGCCGGTGCTGGTGGGCCACCGCCTCAAGCTCGACTTCAGCAAGGTCGCGCACGATGTCTTCGAGCAGCGCCGTCGCGACTACCACCGGGAGCTCCAGGCCGCTTACTTCGCCGCCCACCGCATCGCCGGCACCGAGGTCTACATCGCCCGTTCCGGGGACTCGCTGTGGACCGTGACCAAGCGCGGGGGCCTCCTGCCGCTGTGGCTGCTGCAGCAGTACAACCCGGACGTCGATTTCTCCGAGCTGCGCGCCGGGATGCAGATCGTCATGCCGCGGGTCGAGCTGGTGGAGAACGGGGGGTGATTGGCGTGATCCAAATGGCGGGTAAAGGGTGTGATGCAGGTACATGGCGACCTGAAACACGCTGGATATAATCGCTCCGGGCTCGTCAATTTGGTACGGAACATGATGATTTTCAGGAACTTGGCGAAGACCCTGGCCCTCATGTGCGTGGCGGCGGCCGCGCACGGTGACTCACTGCCGGTGACCGAACCGGTGGCGCTGAAAAGCGAGACCTTGCCAGCGGTGGATCGGGTGCTGGTCAGGAAGTCCGAGCGCCGGATGTATCTGATGCACGGCGGCAACGTCGTGCGCGAGTACCGCGTGTCTCTCGGCCTGTCACCGAACGGTCAGAAGGAGCGCGAGGGCGACTTCCGCACGCCCGAGGGAAGCTATCGCCTCGACATGCGCAATTCGCACAGCGATTACTTCCTGTCGATCAAGGTCTCGTATCCGAACCAGACAGATGTGAAGCGCGCGCGCGCGCGGCACTGGGTAACCGGGGGCTCGATCATGATCCACGGCCTGCCCAACCTCATGAAGCACGACCCGGACTATTACCTGAGCCACGACTGGACCGATGGCTGCATCGCCGTGTCCAATTCCGATATGGTCGAGATCTGGATGCTGGTTCCAGACGACGTGCCGATCGACATCCTCCCCTGAAATTCCGCACGCCCCGCCCGGGACAGCGGGCCTGCGGCTGATATACGCTTCATAAGGCCGTGGCCAGCGAGCTCTCAGAATTCGTCGACGCGCGCGTGGGTCCGCGCGGCAGTCTCGAGAACCTTTCCCAGGCGGAGATCGACAAGCTCCTCGACGCGGGGCAGGGCGGGCTGTATCCGCTGTTTCGCCGCTGCGCGCTGGCGGTGCTCAATTCGGGCGCCCGTACCGATAACGCCAAGGAAGTCTTCGATCACTACCGCGGCTTCGACATCCGCATCGTGCGGCACGCCTGGGGCGTGAAGCTCGAGATGCAGAATGCGCCGGCGGCCGCCTTCGTCGACGGGCAGATGATCCGCGGCATCAAGGAGCACCTGTTCGCGGTGCTGCGCGACGTGGTGTTCATCTCCAACGAGATCATGGCCAGCGGCCGCTTCGATCTGAACGACTCCGCCTCGATCACCAATGCGGTGTTCCACGTGCTGCGCAACGCGCGGCTGCTCGACCAGAAGGCGCGCCCCAACCTGGTGGTGTGCTGGGGCGGCCACTCGATTTCCGCATCGGAGTACCAGTACACCAAGAACGTCGGTTATGAGCTCGGGCTGCGCGCTCTCGACGTATGCACCGGCTGCGGGCCGGGGGCCATGAAGGGTCCGATGAAGGGGGCGACCATCGGGCATGCCAAGCAGCGCATCGGGCAGAGCCGCTATATCGGCATCACCGAGCCCGGGATCATCGCCGCCGAGCCGCCCAATCCGATCGTCACTCAGCTCGCGATCATGCCGGACATCGAGAAGCGCCTCGAAGCGTTCGTGCGCCTGGCGCACGGCATCGTGGTATTCCCGGGCGGGGCCGGCACGGCCGAGGAGATCCTCTATCTGGTCGGTATCCTGCTGGATCCCGCCAACCGCGACCAGCCCTTTCCCCTGGTGCTGACCGGGCCGCCCGAGAGCGCCAGCTACTTCGAGCAGATCACGCGCTTCGTCGGCGGCACGCTGGGGGCGGAGGCCGTCGAGCGGCTGAGCGTCATCATCGACGATCCGCCGGAAGTAGCGCGCCGCATGGTGCGCGGCATGGTCGAGGTGCGCGAGTTCCGCCGCCAGCGCAATGACTCCTACAACTTCAACTGGCTGCTGCACGTGCCCATGGCGATGCAGCAGCCCTTCGAGGTCACTCACGAGGCGATGCGCGCGCTCGAGCTCAGGCGCGATCAGCCGGTGCACCGCCTGGCCGCGAATCTGCGGCGGCTCTTTTCCGGCATCGTCACCGGCAACGTCAAGGAAGGCGGCATTCAGGCGATCGAGCGTTTCGGCCCTTTCGAGCTCGCCGGGGATGCGGAGATCATGCAGCTGCTCGATGAGCTGCTCGCCGCCTTCGTCACGCAGAAGCGCATGCGCCTGCCGGGCAGCGTTTATCGCCCCGTCTATCGCCTGGTCGCCTGAGCGAGCTTCGCGCAGCGTGAGCTCGGCCGCCGCGCGTGTCTCTCGCCACACCGTTACATAACGCCCGGCATGACGCACGTTTTCTGCGCGCGCCGCGAGAGCTGCGTCATAGGCGTGGCCGCCCTGCAGCGCCGCTTAACTTTGCCTGTGAACCAGTTCCTGCGGCTCCCGCGCGAAGCCCGTACGCTGCAGCCAGGTGTTTTAGGAGCTTGCCATGAGCTCATCGAACAGGAGCCGGGATGATGCCCCCGCAGGCCACGAGCCGGCGGCAGCGGGCACCAATCCTCCAGCAGGCGGGGATGCCTACGCCACCTGGCTGGACCGCATGCAGCGCGCGCGGGCGCGTCAGGCTGCGATCACCCGCAATCTCTACACCTGGTCGAACTACAAGAGTTGGGCAGACCAGGTGCGCGATTCCTGGCAGAACACCGACAGCGGCCTGAAGGCCGCGACCGTCCCGCCGAAGCCGACCCGCAAATAGCCCCCGCTTGTTGTCGTTAACTGGCCGAAATTGCCTGCGGCAATTTCAGCGGACCTTACTGCGTCGATCGCCGGCAAAAAGCGGGGTTTTTGCCGGCTGCGCCTCAGGGAGCAATTTCGGCGGACCTTCAACCGACCGGTATCGGCTCGGGCGTCTGCGCGAGCGCCTCTCGCACGGGTTCGTCCGGGGCAGCCTCTGCCGGCCCGGTGTCCTCCGCGGTGCCGCCTGCGGGCTCCTCCGTGGCTCCCGCGGGCGGAGCGAGCGAGCCGTCGGTCTCCCCCGTGAGCCAGGTGACGAGCGGGCCCCACTGCTCGACGTCGGCCCGGGCGACGTAGCTCTTCATCTCGTGCACGCCGATGCCGAGCTCGGCGGCCCGCACGTAGTTCTGTGAGTCGCGGATGATGGCGACGACCGGGATGCCGAGGGTGTGCAGGAAGCGGATCAGCGACTGGTACATGAGGGTATTGCGCCGCACGCGGTTGGCGATCACGCCGATGCGGTTGTCCTCGCGGCGGATTTTCGCGACCAGCAGCAGGTCCCCGATGCAGCGCGAGCAGGTGTGGATGTCGATGTCGGACGGCAGCACCGGCACCAGGATCTTGTGGGCGTCGCGGGTGATCTCAGGCAGCTGGCGCGGCTCGACCGCCGCGGGCGTGTCGACGATCACGTGGGTGGCGTCATCCGGAATGCGCAGCTGGAAGGAGCGAGTCGTGCGGCTGTCCTTCTCGAAGGCGGCGATCGCACGGATGGGCGGCTGCGCGGGCTGTCGCTTCTTGACCCATCGAACCGAGGAGCCCTGCGGATCGAAATCCATGAGCACCGGCCGATGCCCGCGCGTGGCCAGGTAGCTCGCCAGATTGATGGCGATAGTCGTCTTGCCGGAACCGCCCTTGGGGTTCAGGACGACGATGCGCTGCATGTTCTGTCACGTCGGCATGACACGGATCTCACCCAAGCCTACGCACGGCCTCAGGCGCCTGCAAGCAGCGTCCGATTGTGAGCGCGCGCACGTCATTCCACCGCGCAGGGTCGTAGAGTTCTTCCTGCCATGGAAGTCTTTCTGCATCTCTGGGACGAGCTCGATGACTTAAGCGGGACCTGTCGCCACGTGGCGACCTGCGCCGTCGCCGAGCTGCTTGAAGGCGCGGCTCCGCTCGTCGCCGGCACCCTGGCCCTCGGCGGCTGGCTGCTCGGGGGCGCCAGCCGGGCGCTGCTGCGCCTCAGCGCCTGAGGCCGCACCCGACCTCGCCAGGGCGCGCCCCCACCCCGCGATCCGCTGCTGCGCTGCGCACCGCACGCGGCGCTTGAAAATTCTCCGGCCGCTCCCAAGATCGCCCAAACAGCCGCTTCTTCCGCGGCGGACGGCGCGCATGGCATCCACAGAGACTTCGGCAACCGGCAGGCAGACCCACGGCTTTCAGGCGGAGGTTCGCGAGCTGCTGAAGCTCATGATCCATTCGCTCTACAGCAACCGCGAGATCTTTCTGCGCGAGCTGATATCGAATGCCTCGGACGCCTGCGACCGGCTGCGCTTCCTCGCAATCGGCGACGGCGCACTTCTCGCCGGGACCGAAGAGCTCGGTATCCGCATCGATGCCGACCCGAAGGCCGGCACCGTCACGATCACCGATAACGGCATCGGCATGACGCGCGCGGAGGCAGTCGCGAATCTCGGCACCATCGCGCACTCGGGCACGGCGGAGTTCTTCCGCTCCCTCCCCAAGGACGAGCAGGGCGCCTCGCAGCTCATCGGGCAGTTCGGTGTGGGCTTTTATTCCGCCTTCATCGTCGCGGAGCGCGTCGAAGTGCGCTCCCGCAAGGCGGGAGCCGCGCCCGAGACCGGCGTGCGCTGGGAGTCGCAGGCCGACGGGGAGTTCACCGTCGAGGACGTGACTCTGCCGGCGCGCGGCACCGCGGTGACGCTGCACCTCAAGGAGGACGCCCGCGAGTTTGCCGACGGCCTGCGCCTGCGCGGCCTCATCCGCCGCTACTCCGATCACATCGGCTTCCCGGTGCGCATGCCCAAAGAAGGCGAGGCTTCGGTCGAGTACGAGGTGGTGAACCAGGCGAAGGCGCTCTGGACGCTGCCGCGCACCCAGATCTCGGACGAGGAGTACCGCCAGTTCTATCAGTACCTGGCGCACGACTACACCGATCCGCTCGCCTGGAGCCACAACAAAGTGGAGGGCAAGCGCGAATACGTGAGTCTCCTCTACCTGCCGGCGCGCGCGCCCTTCGACCTGTACCAGCGCGAGGCCGTGCGCGGACTCAAGCTCTATGTACGGCGCGTATTCATCATGGACGATGCCGAGCAGTTCCTGCCGCTCTACCTGCGCTTCGTCAGGGGCGTGGTGGACTCCGCCGATCTGCCGCTCAACGTGTCGCGGGAGCTCCTGCAGCAGGAGCCGGAGGTCGAGGCAATCCGCTCGGGCCTCACCAGGCGAGTCCTCGATCTGCTCGCGCGGCTCGCCAGGGACGAGACCGAGAAGTACGCCACCTTCTGGAAGGAGTTCGGCGCGGTGCTCAAGGAGGGCATTGCCCAGGATCGCGCCAACGAGGCCGCGCTCCTGCCGCTGCTGCGCTTCGCCAGCACGGCCGTGCCGGGCAACGCGGCCTCGGTGAGCCTCGCCGACTACCTCTCGCGCATGAAGCCCGGCCAGGATCGCATCTACTACGTGGTCGCGGAATCGCTGGAAGCGGCGCGCGCGCACCCCGCGATCGAGCGCCTCAAGGAGCGCGAAGTGGAGGTGCTGCTGCTCGCCGAGCGGATCGACGAATGGGTGATGGGGCAGCTGGAGGCCTATGAAGGCAAGCGCTTCAAGGACGCCTCGCGCGGCGACCTCGACTTGGGCGGCCTGGCGAATGATGCCGACCGGGCGCGCCATGACGCCGAGCTCAAGGAGAGCAAGGGGCTGCTGAAGCGCATCAAGGACGCGCTCGGCGACCGCGTCACCGAGGTGCGCGTGAGCGACCGGCTCAGGGAATCGCCCGCCTGTCTCGTGCTCGGGGAGCACGACCTCGGCGATCGGCTGCGGCGCATTCTCGAAGCCGCGGGACAGAAGGCGCCGGCAGGACGCCCGCTGCTCGAGGTGAACGTGGCCCACCCGCTGGTGAAGTACCTCGACGCAGTCACGGAGGCATCCCAGTTCGCAGAGCTGGCCCAGCTCATCTATGAGCAGGCGCAGCTGGCGGAGGGTGCGGCGCTCGCCAATCCGCCCGACTTCGTTCTGCGGTTGAACCGCCTGCTGGTGCGGCTCGCGGCGCCGACGGCCTCCTGACGGGCCGCGCGGGCGCCTCATGGTGCAGAAACCGCCGCGCGCGGAGCGGGTGATGCTCGAGGGCCCCGCCGGGGGACTGCAGGCTCTCATCGAGACGCCGTTGACCGAGGCCGGCGAGCCCCTCACGGTGCCGGCCTTCGCCGTGGTGTGTCACCCGCATCCGCTCTACGGCGGCACGCTCGACAACAAGGTCGTGTACACGCTGGCGCGCGCCATCGGGCAACTGGGTGTCCCCGCCATCCGCTTCAATTTCCGCGGCGTCGGCGCGAGCGCCGGGAGCTACGACGAGGGGCGCGGCGAGAGCGACGATGCCCTGGCGGTGATTGCCTTCGGCCGGCAGCGCTGGCCCGGGGCTCCGTTGTGGCTCGCGGGATTTTCCTTCGGCGGCGCAGTCGCGGCGCGCATCGCCGCACCGGCCCGCGCCGGGCGGGTGGTGCTGGCCGCTCCGGGGATCACGCGCCTCGAGCGCGCCGACTTCGCTTCCGCGCGCGAGGCGGTGCCGGCCTGTCCATGGCTGATCGTGCAGGGAGATGCGGACGATGTGGTGCCGGCACCGGCAGTGATCGAGTGGGCGCGCACGCGCTCGCCGCCCCCGCCGGTTCCCGCACCGCAGCTCGCCGTGCTGCCGGGGGCGGGCCATTTCTTTCACGGCCGCCTCAACGAGCTGCGCGAGGCGGTAGTCGCTTTCCTGCGCTGACCGCGGCGGCCCCCCCCCAAAAACGAAACCCGGGCGGAGGCTGCACCTCCGCCCGGGCGTCTTCATACCCTGGTGCGGGTCTTAGCCGCGATTTACGAGTTCACCATCGCCTTGAGGCTCTTCAGCGGCAGGCAACGGACTTTCTTGCTCGCCGGCTTGGCCTTGAACATCATCTTCTCGCCCGTGAACGGATTGACGCCTTCGCGGGCCTTGGTCGCAGGCTTCTTCACGACCTTCATCTTCAGAAGGCCGGGCAGGGTGAACAGCCCGTTACCGCGCAGGCTCTTCTTGATCACGCCGCCGAGCGAATCGAAGACGCTTCCGACCTGCTTGCGGGACAGCCCCGTGTCCTTGGAGATGTGAGTCAGAACCTCCGACTTCGTCGGTGCGCCACCCTTTTTCGCCATTGTGCGGTACTCCTCGAGATTTTTGGTTGGTTGCCGCGCGCCGTGTACGTCGTCGCGCGAAGAGAATCGGCGCGAAAAATAGCACATGCGCGCGCGTTAGCAAGCGGTTTTTCTGCTTTCGCTGTTGCGAAAATGGCTTTTTTCGTAGGGTTTGCCGCTGCGCGTGCACGCGAGGCTCGCGCTTGCGGGCTCAGCGGGTACGGGAGCGTCGCACTTGACACGGCGCCGCGATGCTGCGATTTCCGGTGCGAAGTGCGCGCTAAGCTTGTGTTCCGCCAGCGCCGACGGTGCTCGCACCGCTCGCGCTGCGCCGCGCGTCGGGTATCTCAGCGCAGCCAGACGCTCAGGACGCCCAGGATAATGAGCGTCGCAAACAGCGGCGAGAGATCCAGGCCGGCGAGCGGCGGGATGATCCGGCGGATCGGCCGCAGCACCGGCTCGCACAGCGAGCTCAGCACCGACTGCAGCGGTGAGTAGCCGCCCGGGGCGATCATGCTGAGGAGCGCGTAGAGGATGATCGCGTACAGGTAGATCGACAGCAGCATGTGGGCGATCTCGAGCAGCAGCGCGTCCAGCCACACGACCGGATCGGGCAGACCGCCGCCGCGCAGCACCGTCACCAGGGCGACATCCACCGCCCCGACCAGCAGCACCGCGATCACCGAGGCGGTGTCGACCTTGCCGATCGGCGGCAGCACCCGCCGCAGCGGCACGATCAGCGGGTTGGTGAGCTGCACGATGGCCTGGCAGAGCGGGTTGCGGAAGTCGGCGCGCGTCAGCTGCAGCAACAGCCGCGCGATCACCACGAACAGGGCGAGCGACAGCAGCGCCTCGATGATGTAGATGAAAAAGGCGCTCATGGACGCGCCTGCGGAGCGAGCCCGCCGAGCTCGCGGCTGCGCCGCGCTGCGGCCTCGAGCACGCGCGCCACGGTGCGCTTGAAGTCAGCCGCCGCGAAGGCTCCGAGCGCCGCCTCGGTCGTGCCGCCGGGGGAGGCGATCTCGGCTTTGAGGCGCGCGACGTCCCCATCGCCCGTGTGCGTGAGCAGGCCCGCACCGTAGAGCGTCGCGGCGGCCAGGCGCCGTGCCTCGGGGGCAGCGAGCCCGAGCGCCTCGGCGGCGCCGGCCATGTGCTCGGCCAGGAGGAAGAAGTAGGCAGGTCCGCTCCCCGAAAGCGCGGTCACCACATCGAGGTGATCCTCCTCGTCCACCCATACGACCTCTCCCACCGAGCGCGCGATGCGCTCGGCGGCCGCGCGCTGGGCGGAGTCAGCCGACGGCCCCGCGTACAGAGCCGTGGCGCCGGCCCCGACCATGGCCGGCCGATTCGGCATGGCGCGCACGACCGGGATGCCCGCACCGCACCACGACTCGATGGTCGCAACGCGTACGCCCGCCATCACCGAGACCAGGAGCGGTCGCTGCGTGCGCAGCACCGGAGCGAGCCCGGTGAGCAGCCCGGCCGCCTCCTGCGGCCTTACCGCCAGCACCACCAGCGCAGCGCCGGCTATCGCGCGGGCATTGTCGGCGGTCGCGGCAACGCCCAACTCACGCGCGAGCGTAGCGCGCGCAGCTTCCGAGGATTCCCCGACGGCAATGCGCTCCGCTCGCGTTCCCGAGCGCAGCAGGCCGCCGATGAGGGCGCGGCCCATGTGGCCGCCGCCGAGAATGGCGAGGTGCGTGTCCGACATATGGATAATTCTACCCATTGACCGGCCGGAATCGCCCGCGGCGATTTCGGCGACATTACCCGGCCGGGTGGCCGCGGCGCCAGGCACGGGGGCCGAAGAGCGCCGTGCCCACGCGCACGATGGTGGCGCCTTCCTCGATCGCGGCCTCGAAGTCGCCGCTCATGCCCATCGACAGCGTATCGAGCGCGATCCCCTGGGCGCTGAGGGCCGCGAAGTGCCGGTGCAGGTCGCGGAACCAGGCGTGCTGGCGCGCCGGCTCGGTCTCCTCGGGCGGAATGCACATCAGTCCGCGGAGGGCGAGGCGCGGCAGCGCAGCGACCGCGCGCGCGAGGCCCGCCAGCTCCGCCACGGCCACACCGCCCTTGGTGCTCTCGCCGCCGAGACTGACCTGCAGGCAGACATTGAGCGGCGGCAGGTGCGGGGAGCGCTGCTCCGACAGGCGTTGCGCGATTTTCAGACGGTCGACCGCGTGCACCCAGGCAAAGGCTTCGGCGACCGGGCGCGTCTTGTTGGCCTGCAGCCTGCCGACGAAGTGCCAGGTGAGCGCGCGATCCCGCAGCGCATCAAGCTTGCCCAGTGCCTCCTGCAGATAGCTCTCGCCGAAGTCCGTGAGGCCGCAATCGGCGGCGGCCCGCACTACTTCGGGGGGCTGGGCCTTGGTAACGGCCAGGAGTGTGACCGACCGCGCACTCCGGCCGGCCCGGACCAGCGCCTGTGCCACCCGCTCCCGCACCGAACCGATGCGCTCCGGTAAATTCTGCGGACCCAGTAACATATTTGCCGTACAACCCCTCCGCTATACTGCCGAACGCTCAGGCGCGGCGGTCTCTTGTCGGTTCTACCGCGCCTCCGGCAGCGTCCCAGGGAGCTTCAATGGCCGTCGATATCGCGCAACTCCTGGCATTTGCCGTCAAGAACAACGCCTCGGACCTGCATCTGTCCTCGGGGGTGCCGCCCATGATCCGTGTGGACGGCGACATGAAGCGCATCAATATGCCGCCGCTGTCGCACAAGGAAGTGCACTCCATGGTGTACGACATCATGAACGACAAGCAGCGCAAGGCCTACGAGGAGTTCTTCGAGACCGACTTCTCCTTCGAGATTCCAAAGCTGGCGCGCTTTCGCGTCAACGCCTTCAACCAGAATCGCGGTGCGGGCGCGGTGTTCCGCAACATTCCCTCGGTCATTCTCTCGCTCGATGACCTGGCGGCGCCCAAGATCTTCCGCGATCTGTGCATGCTGCCGCGCGGCCTGGTGCTGGTCACCGGGCCTACCGGCTCGGGCAAGTCCACCACTCTCGCCGGCATGGTGAATCACTGCAACGACAATCGTCCCGACCACATCATCACCATCGAGGATCCGATCGAGTTCGTGCACGAGTCCAAGCGCTGCCTGGTGAACCAGCGTGAAGTGCACCGCGACACGCTCGGCTTCAGCGAGGCGCTGCGCTCGGCGCTGCGCGAGGACCCCGACGTCATCCTGGTGGGCGAAATGCGCGACCTGGAGACCATCCGCCTGGCGCTCACCGCCGCCGAGACCGGCCACCTGGTGTTTGGCACGCTGCACACCAGCTCGGCCGCCAAGACCATCGACCGCATCGTGGACGTCTTCCCCGGCGAGGAGAAGGACATGGTGCGTTCGATGCTGTCCGAATCGCTGCGCGCCGTCATCTCGCAGACGCTGCTGAAGAAGGTCGGCGGCGGGCGCATCGCCGCCCACGAGATCATGATCGGCACCCCCGCGATCCGTAACCTGATTCGCGAGGGCAAGATCGCGCAGATGTATTCCTCGATCCAGACCGGCGGCTCACAGGGCATGCAGACCCTCGACCAGTGCCTCACCGAGCTGGTGACCAGGGGCCAGGTCAGCAAGGAAGAGGCGCGCTATAAGGCTCAGAACAAAGACGCTTTGTGATGCGAAGAACTGGACAGCAGAGACACCGGAGCAGGTAGACGTCAATGGACCGCGACCAAGCTATCAAGCTGATGCAGGATCTGCTGCGGCGGGTGGTGGAGAAGAAGGCCTCCGACCTGTTCATCACCGCGGGCTTCCCGCCGGCCATCAAGATCGATGGCGAGATCCGGCCGCAATCCGAGCGTGCGCTGACCGCGGAGCAGTCCGCCACGCTGGTGCGCGCCATCATGAACGACCGGCAGACCAAGGAATTCGACGCCACCAAGGAGTGCAACTTCGCGATCGCTCCGCCCGGTATCGGACGCTTTCGCGTCAGCGCCTTCGTGCAGCAGGCCGCCATCGGCTGTGTCATCCGCCTGATCAACGCCAAGATTCCCACCTTCGAGGAGCTCGACCTGGCCCCGATTCTCAAGGAGGTCGTGCTCTCGAAGCGGGGACTCGTCATCATCGTCGGCGGCACCGGCTCGGGTAAGTCGACCACGCTCGCCGCCATGGTCGGCTACCGCAACGAGAAGACCCGGGGTCACATCGTGACCATCGAGGACCCGGTGGAGTACGTGCACACGCACAAGGGTTGCGTGATCACCCACCGCGAGGTCGGGGTCGACACGGAGTCCTGGCACAACGCGCTCAAGAACACCCTGCGTCAGGCGCCGGACGTGATCCTGATCGGCGAGATCCGCGATCGTGAAACGATGGAGTACGGCATCCAGTTCTCCGAGACCGGACACCTGGTGCTGGCGACCCTGCACGCCAACAGTGCCAACCAGGCGCTCGACCGCATCATCAACTTCTTCCCGGACGAGCGCCGCGATCAGCTGCTGATGGACCTGTCCCTCAACATCCGCGCTCTGGTATCGCAGCGGCTGGTGCCGCGCGAGGCCGGCGTCGGACGCATCGCCGCCATGGAGATCATGCTGAACTCGCCGCTGATCCAGGACCTGATCTTCAAAGGCGAGGTCGCCAAGATCAAGGATGTCATGTCGCGCTCGACGCGCCTCGGCATGAAGACCTTCGACCAGGCGCTATTCGAGCTGTACGAGACCGGCTTCATCTCCTACGAGGACGCGCTGCGCAACGCCGACTCCAAGAACGAGCTGCGGCTGCGCATCAAGCTCGAGGGCAAGCGCGAGGTCAAGACCAACGACGACGTCTCGGCGCTGCAGGTCGTCGAGGAAGAGCACGGACGTAATATCTGATGGCGGCCAAGGAAGCCAAAGCGCAGACCCTGGACACCACGGGGGCGCAGGCACTCGCCGGCGCCGACGCGCTCGCGGCCGTCACCGGCAACGGCCACCCGACGCTCAACACCAAGCCGCTGTTCAAGCTGATGGTGGAGAAGAAGGCCTCGGACCTGTTCTTCACCTCCAACGCACCCATCAAGATCAAGATCGAGGGGCAGATCCTGCCGGTCAACCGCCAGGTGCTCACCCCCGAGACGGTGCGCCAGACGGCCTACGCGCTCATGAGCGCCGAGCAGCGCGAGCACTTCACCCACGAGTTCGAGCTCGACTTCGCGGTGTCGGAGCCCGGGCTGGGACGTTTCCGCGTCAACGTGTTCCTGCAGCGCGGCTACCCGGCGATGGTGATGCGCTATATCACCGCCGACATGCCGCGGCTCGATGCCCTCGGTCTCCCCGAGGTGTGCTCCGACCTGGTGCTGAAGAAGCGTGGGCTGATCCTGATGGTGGGCGCGACCGGCTCGGGCAAATCGACCACGCTGGCAGCGATGATCAACCACCGCAACGAGAACTCCTCGGACCACATCGTCACCATCGAGGATCCGATCGAGTTCCTGCATACCAACAAGCGCTCGATCGTCAATCAGCGCGAGGTGGGGCTGGACACCAAGAGCTACGCGCGCGCGCTGCGCGGCGTGGTGCGTGCGGCTCCGGATGTCATCCTGATCGGCGAGATCCGTGACCGTGAGAGCATGGAGGCGGCCGTCAATCTGGCCGGTACCGGCCACCTGGTGCTCGCCACCATGCATGCCAACAACTGCGCCGAGTCGCTCGACCGCATCATCAACATGTTCCCGCGCGAGCAGCACAACCAGATCTTTCTCGACTTGTCGCAGTACCTGCGCGCCATCATGGCGCAGCGGCTCGTCATCGGGGTCGACAACCGGCGGCTCGCCGCGCTCGAGGTGATGATCAACACCCCGCACATCCAGACCCTCGTCAAGAAGGGCGACGTGATGGCGATCAAGGAGGCGATCAACGCCAGCAGCGAGCGCGGCATCCAGAGCTTCGACCTCGCGCTCTTCAATCTCTACAAGGCGGGACGCGTGCCGCTGGAAGAGGCGCTGATAAACGCCGATTCGCGCGCCAACCTCGAGGCCAAGATCAACTTCGGTTGAGCGCCCACGGCGGCACCCTGGCCGGACCGCGATGGCGATCGCCGCGGCTCAGGGCACCGGGGCGCCGCCCGCTTTGGCCGCCGCGACCTGCCAGGCATCGATGAACTTCCAGATCTGCGCATCGATCTCGTGCCAGTGCGGCAGGTTGGCGACGTGCGTGCGCCAGGCGATGCGCACTCCGCCGTAGCGCCTGGAGAAGTAGCGCGCCTGCAGCTGCGGGAAGCTGTCCTGCGGGTAAGGCGGCTCGAGCGTCGTGAGCATGATGTCCTCGCCGCCCCGCTCGCGTCTGCCGTAGCAGGTGAGGCGCGGCGATGGCTCGCGGGGGCGGTAGCAGCGCAGACCGTAGTCATCGCGGTAGTCCTGCGGGTTGAGAACCGAGGCGAGCGCGCGCTGCAGCATGTTGGGCGGGTACTCTCCCGGCGCACCGGCATCGGCCTCGTGCGGGTTGCCCGCATGCAGGTACACGACCTCGACTTTGGCCGGGTCGTTCTCGTTCTGGTAGTTGCGCGGCGTGTAGCCGCTGAAACCCGGCAGGAAGAAGTCGAACTGCGCCTCCGAGCGATCCGACTGCTGGGAGATGAAGGCCTTACCGGCGGCGCGCCCCGGGTCGATGGCGTTTCGCTGGTACCCGAGCGGGATACGCAGCGTCAGCTCATCGGTGATCTTGAGCGGCGGAGTCAGGCCTTGCGGCCACTCGGTGAGCGGCGGGGGAGGAGGCGGCGTGGGCGGTAGTGGCGGTTGGCGGGCACAGCCGCCCGCGAGCAACCCGAGTACACCTAAGACGATGCAACTGACGCGCTCAGAAGACGCTGTACGCATCGAACACGGGTCCGTCCACGCACACGCGTTTCATCGCCGGTCCCTCGGGCGTGCGCACCAGCACGCTGCAGCCGGCGCAGCCGCCCACCGCACACGCCATGAACTCCTCGAGGGAGACCTGGCACGGCACGCCGTAGTGCCGCGCGAGCTTCGCGGTCGCTTCGAGCATGGGCGTCGGACCGCAGGCAAAGATCTCGACTGCGGCGAGCTCGCTCGCCCCGAGCGATCCGAGCCAGGCATCGGCGAGCTCGGTGACGAAGCCGGGAAAGCATCCGGCGAAGTCGCAGCGGCTCGTCAGACGGCTGGGTATGCCCCACTCATCGAGCAGCGGCATGGCGGCGATCGTTCCAGCGGGCATGCCAGGGACGATGAGTGCCGATGGCCGGGCCCGAAACGGAAACGGGACCTCCGAGCCCATCAGCACCAGCGGCTTCCAGGCGGCCGCGGCATGTCCCGCGGCCAGCGAGCGGTGCAGCCGCTCCGCGAGGAACACCATCGGCGGAATGCCGACGCCGCCCCCGAGCAGCAGCGTGCGCGGTCGTTCGGGATGGACGGTGAAGGGGCGGCCGATCGGGCCGAGCACGCTCAGGCGATCGCCCGTCCTGGCTCCGGCAAGGGCGCGCAGACCCTCGCCGACGACCTTGTAGAGCAACTCGATCCAGCCGGCTTGCGTATCGGCGCGCATGATCGAGAGAGGGCGGCGCATCGGGATGGCCGGGCCGCAGGTCAGGTGCGCAAAGCTCCCCGGCTCGGCGTGCGCTGCGCACTTCGGAGCCTCGAGCCGCAGCACGAACTGCTGCGCTTCGAAGGACTGATGAGAGATGACGCGCGCGCTCTCGAGGAAGATGCTGCCGCGGGCGTTTGCGCTCATGCGCCGCCGCGCCCGCCCAGCACTTCCGCGAGCACCGCCATGCGCACGGCGACGCCGTTGCGCACCTGGTCGCGAATCACGGACTGCGGGCCGTCGGCCACTTCGGAGGCGATCTCGACCCCGCGGTTCATGGGTTGGGGGTGCATCACGATGGCGTTGGCGCGCGCCAGGGCGAGGCGCTCCGGCGTCAGGCCCCAGGCGGCGTAGTAGCGGTCGGCGTCCGGCAGCTCCACCGCCTCCATGCGCTCGCGCTGGATGCGCAGCATCATGACCACGTCGACGCCCGCGAGGCCGCGGGCAAGCTGCGTGAAGCGGGTGCAGCCCTCGAACTCGGCGGGCTCCGGCATGAGCACCGCGGGGGCGACGATGCGCAGGTCGCTGACGCCGAGCGCGCGCAGCGCATGCCAGCTCGAGCGCGCGACGCGCGAATGGCGGATGTCGCCGACGATCGCCACCGCGAGCCCGGTGAAACGCTGCTTGCGCTGGTAGATGGTCAGGGCATCGAGCAGGCCCTGCGTCGGATGCGACAGGTGTGCCTCACCCCCCGACAACACGCTGACGTGCGGCGCGACGTGGTCGGCGACCAGGCCGGGCACCCCGGGCTCGGCGTCGCGGATCACGAAGGCATCCACGTGCAGCGCCTGCAGCGTCGCCACCGTGTCCAGCATGCTCTCGCCCTTGACGCGCGAGGACAGCTGCACCTCGAGGTTGACGACGTGGGCACCGAGGCGCTTGGCGGCGAGCTCGAAGCTGACGCGCGTACGGGTCGAGGGTTCGGTAAAGAGATTGGCGACGGTCGCACCCGCCAGCGCGGCGGACACCGGCGGGCGCTCGCCGAGCGGACGCACATAGGTCTGCGCGCGATCGAGGAGCCGCTCGATCTGCGCGCGGGTGAGAGTCTCGAGGGTGAGCAGGTGGCGGAGCGACCCGTCGGGCCGCAGCTGATCAGTCATCGCACCCCCTCGCCAAGAAACCAACGTCCCAGAATCACCGTCGCCGCCGCACTGTCGATGTCGGCACGGCGTACCCGCCGACGCCGCTCACCCGCCGCGCGCCGCGCCTTGAGCGCCGCGCTCGCCTCGAGGGACGAAAAGCGCTCGTCGACCAGGTGGACGGGCAGCGCGAAGCGGCGTTCGAGCTCGGCGGCGAAGCGGCGTGCCGCGGCGGCGATCGCCGTCTCGCTGCCGTCGTCATTATAAGGGGCTCCCACCACCAGCACCCCGGGCGAGAGGGCGCGCACCTCGCGTTCGATCGCGCTCCAGTCGGGACCGGCTTTGCCCGCGGCGAGCGCGGCGCGCGGCGCAGCGGTGCGCGTCAGCGTGTTCCCGGAGGCGATGCCGATGCGTTTGAGTCCGAAGTCGAAGGCGAGGACGGTCTGTGCCGCCTTCATGCCCGGTGAGTGCGGCGGGGGCGGCGCCTATGCATGGCCCGCCTCGGTGCTCAATCGATCCACGTCGATCCCCATCAGCCGCCAGCAACCGGCCCAGCGCTCTTCGAACGGCAGCTCGAAGACGATCCGCGCATCGACCGGCATGGAAGCCCAGGCGTTTCCCTTGAGCTCCCGCTCGAGCTGTCCGGATTCCCAGCCGGCGTAGCCGAGGGCGATGAAGGCGTCCGAGGGACCTTCACCGCGAGCCATGGCCGCGAGCACGTCGCGCGAAGTCGTCACCTGGATGGTGTCGGAAACCTTGTGCGTGTGGTCCCATGCTCCCCCCGGCCGGTGCAGCACGAAGCCGCGATCGGTGTGCACGGGGCCACCGCGCAGCACCGGCTGCTCCGCGATCTGCTCGCTCGAGGGCTCGAGCTTCATCTGCGACAGCACGTCCGAGAGCTTCATCGGCAGAGGCTTGTTGAGCACGATGCCGAGGGCGCCCTTGTCGGTGTGCTCGCAGATGAGCGCCACCGTCTGGGCGAAATTCGGATCGTTGAGCTGCGGCATGGCGATCAGCAGGTGGTTGGTGAGGCTGCCGGCGCCGCCGTCGGCAAACACCGGTGAGCCGCTGCCGGGCTCGCCGGGCGAGACGCTTTCAGGGGTACTGGCGCCGCCGGTGGTGTGCTTGCGGACCATATCCACAGTATGGGCACGAGGCGCCCGAGTCTCAAGGAACCGTCGAGACCGCCCCCGAGCCGGCACGGCCGCCGACGAAGCGCCATTCGTAGGCAAAACGCAACACGCTGTGCTCGGCCGCGAGCTCCGGCGGAAACGGGTCGAAGGGACTGGCGAGCTTCAGGATCGCGAGCGCCGCCTGGTCCAGCTCGGGGTTGCCGCTCGAGCGGCGAATGAGGGCGCGGTCGAGCGTGCCGTTGGCGTTGATGCCCACCTCGACGACGGGGCTGGCGGCATTGGCCGCGGTGCGTGCGGCGGCGGGGTAGTTGAGGGTGCCGATCCGCTCGACTTTGCGCCGCCAGGCATCGAGATAAGGCGCGAGCGAGGCCGCACGGGTGTCGGCCGTCACCCACAGCTCATCGCGTTTCGGTCCCTGGAGCATCGCCGGTCCCGGCTCGTCCGCAGGCCCCGGCTGGGCCACCGGCGGCTCATCGACCAGCAGCGGCTGGTCGTTGTGATTGCCGGCGGCCCCCGTATCCGCCAGATAGCGAACGCTCGTCACCCACGCCGTGGTCGCGAGCAGCCTTTCGGCCGTCGCGCCCGCCCGGTCGCCGGTCTTTGCCAGCGAGTTACCCTCCGGGGAGCCTGCGTGCTTGAGCGGCGGGAGCGCGGACCTGGGGCTGCGTGGCGCGACTGAATCACGAGTGTTGCCCGAGCCGAGCTGGGTGCGCTGCGCGAGATAGGCGGCGTTGGGGTTGGTCCGGGCTTCGGGAAGCTCGTCCGTCACCAACAGGATCTTCATCCCCGGCGCGCTGTCCTCATCGCCCGCCTGGGCGTTGAAAGTGATGCCGAGAATCACCAGTCCATGGAGAAGCGCGACCAGGAACACCATGGCCAGCAGCCGGTCCCACGCCGGGGCCTTGCCTTCGCGCAGCGCCAGTGCCCGGCGCGCCACCGCTCTAAGCGCCCCGCCCCGGTGCGGACTCGAGGCGCCGCCCGATGGCCGCGATCAGCAGGTCGCCGATATCGGTGCCGAACTGCTTGTCGAGCTCACGGATACCGGTGGGGCTGGTGACGTTGATCTCGGTGACAAAGCCTCCGATCACGTCGAGGCCGACGAGCAGCATGCCTTTTGCCGCCATCACCGGACCGATCTGCCCGGCGAGCCAGCGGTCGCGCTCGTTGAGCTCGCGTCCGACTCCCCTGGCGCCCGCCGCGAGATTCCCGCGGTGGTCGTCCCCCGCGGGCATGCGGGCGAGGGCGTAAGGGACCGGCTCCCCGTCGATCAGCAGCACGCGGGAATCACCCGAGGTGGCGATCTCCGGGAGGTAGCGCTGGACGATGGCGAAGCGCCGGCCATACTCGGTGAGGGTCTCGAACACGACACGGGCGTTGGGATCTGCCGCGCCGAGCACGAAGATCGAGCGACCGCCCATCCCCTCCAGCGGCTTCACGACGATCCGGCCGTGCTCGCGCAGGAAGGACGCCATCTCGTTCATGTCGCGCGTGACCACGGTCGGGGCACAGCACTGCGGGAACCACGCCGTGTAGACCTTCTCGTTCATGTCGCGCAGCCCCTGCGGCCGGTTGACCACCAGCACCCCCGCGTTTTCGGCGCGCTCGAGGATATAGGTGCTGTAGATGTACTCGGTGTCGAAGGGCGGGTCCTTGCGCATCAGGATGCAGTCGAGGCGCGCCAGGGGCTCGATGCCCGGCTGTCCGAGGGTGAACCACCCCTGTGGGTCGGCGCGCACGCTGAGCGGCCGTGTGCGGCCGAAGGCTACGCCGTCGCGCAGCAGGAGATCGCCCTGTTCGAGATAGGAGAGCGCGAAGCCGCGCTGCTGCGCCGCGAGCAGCATCGCAAGCGTCGAGTCCTTCGCGTAGGTGATCCCCCCGATGGGGTCCATCACCACGCCCAGTCGCCGGGTCTTGCTCATGGGGTCCTTGAGCCCTCGGAAGCTGCGATTATGCTCAGGGCGGCGCGCTTATGTCTGCCCCACGGGCCCCCGGGAGCGGGGTCCGCACCGCCGGTGCCGGGCCGGCTTCCTATCTTCGAAAAACGTGACGTGCGTGGCATAGCAGGGGGTATACCGATATGTTAAAAACCGCCTGCGCTTGCCTCCGCATAAAGGGGCCCGTGAAACTTACGCCGCTTGTGTGGACCGTTTGCCGCCGGAAGGTCTCGAACCTGATTCCGGGGCATTACTTTCGCGGCGATTCTCATCACCGCCACGCCGCGGCGGCCTGGCCTGTTACGGAAGGAGTTGCCTGATCGTGAACGGCAACAACACGAAGCTGCAGGGGCTCAAGGTACTCGTCATCGACGACAGCAAGACCATCCGGCGCACGGCGGAGACGCTGCTCGCCAAGGAGGGCTGTGAGGTCTTCACTGCGATCGACGGCTTCGACGCCCTCGCCAAGATCGCCGACCACCAGCCCGACATCGTGTTCGTCGACATCATGATGCCGCGGCTCGACGGCTATCAGACCTGCTCGCTCATCAAGCACAACAAGGTTTTCCGGGCCATCCCGGTGATCATGTTGTCGTCCAAGGACGGGCTGTTCGACCGCGCGCGTGGCCGCATCGTCGGCTCGGAGCACTATCTCACCAAGCCGTTCACCAAGGACGAGCTGCTCTCCGCGATCGAGACGCATATCGGGAGATGAAGGCATGCCTCTTATCCTGATCGTTGACGATTCGCCGACCGAAGTGCACGTCATGCAGAAGGCGCTGGAGAAGCACGGCTACCGTACGGCGGCCGCCGCCGATGGCGCCGAAGGGGTGCGCCTGGCGCGCGAGATGAGCCCCGACCTGATCTTCATGGACATCGTCATGCCGGGCATGAATGGCTACCAGGCGACGCGTGCGCTGGCGAACGATCCGCGCACCCGCACCATCCCGATCATCATGGTCACCTCCAAGGGCCAGGAGACCGATCGCATCTGGGGACTGCGGCAGGGGGCGGTCGACTACATGGTGAAGCCCGTCTCCCCGGACCAGTTGGTCGCCAAAGCCCAGGCGACGCTCTCCTCCTGAGCGGCAAAGCGCTGCCAAGCCATACAGAGCCCATGTCCGAACCGGTCAGCAACGCGGAAACCGAGCTCAAGTCGCTCCGCGACCGGCCGTTCGAGCTGCTCGCGGAGCTCGAACGGCGTGCCCGTGCCGTCTCGGCGCAGGCGGCCGAGCAGCCGGCTGCCGGCCGCGAATGGGTCGGGGTGGCATTGCGCATGTCGGGCGACCTGTACCTGGTGGCGCGGGATGAGACGCGCGAAGTGCTCGGCGTTCCCGCCGGGACCACGCGCGTGCCCGGCGCCAAGCCGTGGGTGCGCGGCCTGGCCAACGTGCGCGGCCAGCTGTTGCCCATCATCGACCTGCGGCAATTCCTCGGCAGCGGCGTCACTCCCGTCACCCGCAATACCCGCGTGCTGGTGGTGAATCACCGCGAGATCCCCGCGGGGTTGCTGGTGGACGAGGTGCTGGGCTTTCGTCGCTTCGCCGAAGGGGAGTTCTCGGGCGATGCCCCCCCGACGGTGGTGCGCTGCGAGCGCTACCTCGCCGGCGCCTTCCGCCGCGCGCACGAGCAGTGGCCGGTGCTGTCGCTGCGCTCGGTGCTCGAGAGCCAGCCGTTTGCGGAGGCGGCCGCATGAGCCCGACCCCGCTCCTGGTCGTCGCCGCGCTGCTGGTCGCCGCGGGTGGGGCGGCCGGCTACCTGCTGCAGCCGCCCGGTGCGACGCTGCTGTCGTGGGCGCCGCTCGCCCTCGCGGGCGCCGCGCTGGTGGCGATCCTGATCGCGCTGATGGCCGCGCTGCGCACGCGGCGCATGGTCGCGCGGCAGCGCGCCTCCGCCGATGCGCGCCAGCAGGAGAACGATCGCAACCAGCAGGCGATCCTGCGCCTGCTGGACGAGCTTTCGAGCCTCGCCGACGGGGATCTCACGGTGCAGGCCACGGTCACCGAGGACATCACCGGCGCGATCGCCGACTCGATCAACTACGCCGTCGATGCGCTGCGCGGCCTCGTGACCACCATCAACGCGTCTGCGATCCAGCTCGACTCCGCGACCCGCCAGACGCAGGCGCTGTCGCAACACCTCGCCAAGGCGAGCGGCGCGCAGTCGAAGCAGATCGCCTCGGCCACCGAATCCGCCGCCAGCATGGCCGGCTCGGTCGAGGAAGTTTCCGGTAACGCCGAACGCGCTTCCGACGTGGCGCGCCATTCGGTCGAGGTCGCCCACAAGGGCGGCGATGCCGTGCGCCGCACGATCGACGGCATGAATGCCATCCGCGAGACCATCCAGGAGACCTCCAAGCGCATCAAGCGCCTCGGCGAGAGCAGCCAGGAGATCGGCAACATCGTCGAGCTCATCAACGACATCGCCGAGCAGACCAACATCCTGGCGCTCAACGCCTCGATCCAGTCCTCGATGGCGGGCGATGCCGGCCGCGGCTTCGCGGTGGTGGCCGACGAGGTGCAGCGGCTCGCCGAGCGCGCCGCCAACGCCACCAAGCAGATCGAGGTGCTGGTGCGCACCATCCAGACCGACACCAACGAAGCGGTGGTGTCGATGGAGCGCAGCACCACCGACGTCGTCGGCGGGGCGCTGCTCGCCGAGAACGCCGGGGCTGCGCTCGAGGAGATCGAGCAGGTCTCGAACCAGATCGCGAGCCTGGTGCAGAACATCTTCTCGAGCGCACGTGCCCAGACGGCCGCGGCGCAGAACATCGCCCGCAACATGGGCGTGCTCAAGGAGATCAGCGCCCAGACGGCCGAATCGACCAACGCAACCTCGGTGGCGATCGCCAAGCTCGCCGAGCTCTCCGCGGGGCTGCGCAAGTCGGCGACGGGCTTCCGCCTGCCCGGCAGCAGCAGCACCTCGAGCAGCGCGCGACTCAAGAAGATCGAGGAGAGCACGCTGAATACCGCCAAGCTACGGCAGATCTCCGCTCTCGGCGGTTCCTGAGGCAGCGCGCGCCAAATGCCCGAAGTCGCTTCGCAGACACTCGAGCTCGTCGGACGCGAAATCACCGCCACCCTCACCGAGGCCCGCGGTGCTCTCGAGAATTACGTCGAGCAGCCCGACAACGTGGCGCTGATCGAGCACGTGACGCAGGACCTGCACCAGGTGCAGGGCGTACTGCGGGTGCTGGAGATCTACGGCGCAGCGCTGCTCGCCGAAGAGATGGAGCACGTGGCGCAGTACCTCATCGCCACGGTCAACGAGCGCAAGGGCCAGGCGGAGAGTCTCGATGCGCTGATGCGCGCCATGGTGCAGCTGCCGAGCTACCTCGAGCGCGTGCTCGCCGGGGGGCGCGATCTGGCGCTGGTGCTGCTGCCGCTGCTCAACGACCTGCGGGCGGTGCGCGGACACTCGCTGCTTTCCGAGGGCACGCTGCTGCTCCTCAATCTCAGGTCCGACAAGCAGGCGCAGCCGCAAGCCACGACCGCGGGCGAGCCGCCGATGAGCGTCGAGCAGTGGGCGCGGCGCCTGCGCGCCCGCTACCAGATGGGTCTCATCGGCTGGATCCGCGGCGAGCGCGCCGAGCAGAATCTCGAGATCCTCGCGGCGGTGGCGCAGAAGCTCGAGCAGACCGCCACCCGCCAGCCGGTGTTCCAGCTGTGGTGGGTGATCGGTGCGGTGATCGAGGCGCTGCAGCACAACGGCCTCGAGAGCGGCCAGTCCGTGAAGCGCCTCCTCGGCCTCGGCGATCGCGAGATGCGCCGCCTCTACGAGGAGGGTGAGGCGCGTTACGCGCAGAACCCGCCGGTCGAGCTGCTCAACAATCTCCTCTATTACGTCGGCCGCGCCGAGTCATCGGGCGGCAGGGTGGGCGCGGTACGCGCTTCCTTCCGGCTGTCGGAGCTGCTGCCGGTCGACGAGAGCATCGAGCAGGAGCGCGAGAACCTCTCGGCGCCGAGCGTCAAGCTCATGCAGACGGTGGCCGCGGCGATCCGCGAAGACCTGAGCCGCGTCAAGGACGTTCTCGACATCTTCGTGCGCCGCGGCGCGGGCCAGCCGGGCGAGCTCGCTCCCCAGGTGGAGCTGCTGCGCAAGATCGGCGACACGCTCGGCGTGCTCGGCCTCGGCGAGCTGCGCGCCAACGTGCAGAGCGAGACCGAGCGGCTCGAGAAGATCGTGAGCGGCGCGGCGGCGGCGGACGATATCTCGCTGGTCGAGATTGCGGCGACCCTGATCAGTGTCGAGGACCGGCTCGACGGCAGCCTGGTGGGCCTGATCCTGCCGCGCGACTCCGGCGAGCCCGAGCACAGCACCGATAGCGAGTTCCAGCAGGTGCAGGCTTCGGTGCTGCGCGAGTGCATCGTGAATCTGGCGCGCATCAAGGAGGCCATCACCCAGAGCGTCGGCGGCACGCTCGATGCCGCCGGGCTCGACAGCTGGCAGGATCTGATGCGCGGCATGAAGGCGGCGCTGCTGATGCTCGGCAAGGGGCGCGCCGTCGAGGTGCTCGAGGGCATCAACACGCAGCTCAAGCGCGTCATGCAGCCCGGCATCCACGTGCTGCCGCCCGGCTTCGTCGACCGTCTCGCGGACGCCATCGTGAGCGTCGAGTACTACATGGAGACGCTGCAGGCGGGGCGCTCGGATCCCTGGTACATGCTCGACAATGCCCAGGTCTGTGTGCAGGCGCTCGACCAGCAGCCGACTCCCTCCGTTCCGACGGTCGAGCCGCTCGAGCCCTCGGCCTATGCGCGCACCGTGGCCATCCCGACGGCGGCGCCGCTCAAGGTGGCCGATACCGCCGGTGTCGGCGCCGCCGCTCCGACCCTGTCGGCGTCGGCGACCAGCAAGATGGCCGCGCTGGCCGCCAGCGCCGATCCGGAGCTGGTGAAGCTCTTCATCGAGGAGGCGCGCGAGGAGCTCGACAAGATTCAGCGCGGCTTCCCGGCGTGGGAACAGAATCCGCTGGAGCGGGATGCGCTGGTGACGGTGCGGCGCTCCTTCCATACCCTCAAGGGGAGCGGGCGCATGGTCGGCGCCCGCGAGCTCGGCGAGTTCGCCTGGGCGATCGAGAACCTGTTGAACCGCGTCCTCGACAACACCCTGACGCGCTCGCCTGCGATCCTCGAGGCCCTGCGCGCCGCGGTCGCAGCGCTGCCAGAGCTCGTCGAGCAGCTGGCCGGCGGCAAGGCGCCGCGGGCCGATACGGCCGCGATCTGCGCCCGCGCACACGCGCTCGCCGCCGGACGAGGCGCCGTCAGCGCCCGCGCGCAGCCGGAGCCGGAAGAAGAGGCCACCGAGTCGCCCACGGCCGTGTTCGTCGACATTCCGGCGCCCGCCGCCGCGGCGCGGGCCGCCGCCGAGGCCACCGGCAGCGCGCCGGCCCTCGCGGATGACACCTTGCGCGACATCTATGCGCGCGAGACCGCGACGCACGTGGCCACCGTGCGCGCCTTCATCGCACGCGAAGCCGCCCTGCCCGAGCCGCACGTGCTGACCGAGGAGGTCTACCGGGCCTGCCATACGCTCTCGGGCAGCTCGAAGATGGCGCAGGCGCGCCACGGCATCCGCCTCGCCGAGCCTCTCGATCGGTGGTTGCGCCGCGCCTTCAGCAACGGCGTCGGCATCCGCAACGAGGATCTGGTCCTGCTCGGCGAGTGCATGGCCGCGATGCACGCCGTCGCGACCCACCTCGATGAGCCGACCGGATATTTCCTCAGCCACTGGCAGCTGCTCGAGCGGATCGAGAAGGCCGACCGCAGTCTCGATGCCCGCATCGGCGCGCTTGCGAACCCCGGGCACGCCGCAGCGGCAGAGCCGGCGGCAGCCGACGGCGAGCCGCCGGACGAGCCGGCCGATTTCGATCCGGAAGTCGCCGCGATTTTCACCGACGAGGCGACCGAGCTGATCGAGGCGTCCGAGCAGGCGCTCTCGGACTGGCGCTTGCAGCCCGGGAGCGCCGAGCTGCGCATGGCGCTCAAGCGCCCGCTGCACACCCTCAAGGGCGGCGCGCGCATGGCGGGGATCCTGCCGATGGGCGACCTCGCCCACGAGCTCGAGTCGCTCGTCATGCAGGTCGACAACGGTAACGTCGCGGCCGAGGCCGCCGTGTTCGAGGTCATCCAGGCGAGCCTCGATGAGCTGGCGCGCATGCGCGAGCAGGTTGCCGGCGGTCATCGGGTCGCCCCCGCGCGCGCCATGGTGGCGCGCATTCAGGGCGTTGCGCGTCCGGGCTCTGCGGCAGCCGCAGCACCCACGGCGTCCGCGCCAGCCGCGTCCCGGCAGAAAGCCGCCGCAGCCCCGGCACCGGCCCCCGTTGCGGCTGTCAGGCCGCCGGCCCCGGCCCCGGCGCCGCCCGCCGCTGTTGCGGCTGTCAGGCCGCCGGCCTCGGCGCCGCCTGCCGCACCAGCCCCGAAGCCGGCAGCATCGACGACGCCGACCGCATCCGTGGCGGCGACGGCTGCACCCGCCGCCGCTGCCGCAGCGGCGCAGCCGCGGGCTGCCCCCGCACCCAGGCCGGCAGTGCCGGCCGCGCCAGCCGCACCTGCGCGGCCGCCGTCGCCTTTCGTTGCGCCCGCGGCACGCGTGGCGGTGGCGCCGCCCGACCCCGCCGCCATCTCCGACACGGGGCTCGCGCGTCTGAACGAGGAGCTGGCACAGGGCGCGCGCACCGAGGAGAGTCCGGCGCCGCCACAGGCGGTCCCGCCGGGGCGCGAGCCGGCGCCGGTCGGCGAGCGCCAGGAAATGGCGCGTGTGGATGCGGAGCTGCTCGATCAGCTGCTCAACATCTCGGGCGAGGCCAGCATCGCGCGCGCGCGGCTCGAGCAGCAGCTCGGCTCGCTCGACTTCAATCTCGGCGAGCTGTCGCGGACCGTGACGCGTCTCAAGGAGCAGCTGCGCAGCCTCGAGATCGAGACCGAGGCGCAGATCCTGCACAAGCACGAGGACGAGGGTCCGCATCGCAGCCAGTTCGATCCGCTCGAGCTCGACCGCTATTCCTCCATACAGCAGTACTCGCGCGCGCTCGCCGAGACCGCCAACGACGTCGCGAGCATCCAGCAGCTGCTCGAGAATCTCGCCAAGGACACGCAGAACCTGCTGCAGCAGCAGGCGCGCACCATCACCGAGCTGCAGAACGGCCTGATGCGCACCCGCATGGTGCCCTTCCAGCGCCACGTGCAGCGCCTGGCACGCATCGTGCGCCAGGCCGCCGCCGACACAGCCAAGCGCGCCGAGCTCACCGTCGAGGGCGCCTCCGGCGAGCTCGACCGCCAGGTGCTCGAGCGCATGCTGCCGCCCTTCGAGCACATGCTGCGCAATGCGGTGGTGCACGGCATCGAGAAGCCCGAGGAGCGCGTGCACCGCGGCAAGCCGGAGACGGGCCGCATCCTCCTGCAGCTGCAGCGCGAGGGCGCCGAAGTCATGGTGCGCCTGTCCGACGATGGCGGCGGCATGAACCTCAAGGCGATTCGCGACAAGGGCGAGTCGCTCGGCCTGATCGCGCCCGGGCAGCATGTGAGCGACGAGGATGCGATGCAGCTCATCCTCGAGCCGGGCTTCTCCACCGCGGGCTCGATCACCCAGCAGGCCGGCCGCGGCGTCGGCATGGACGTGGTGGCGACCGAGATCAAGAGACTGGGCGGCGCGCTCCACATGGAGACGCGTGCGGGCGATGGCACCGTGTTCACGGTGCGTCTGCCCCTGACGCTCGCGATCAGCCACGCGCTCGTGGTGCGCGTCGATGAGGAGTATTACGCCTTACCTCTGCCGACGGTCGAAGGAGTGCTGCGCCTCTCCAAGGCGGAAGTCACCAGCCACCTCGGCCGCGATGCGAGCTTTTTCGATTACGGCGGGGTCAAGTACCGCTTCCAGCACCTCGCGAGCTTCGTCGGCCTCGAGCCCGCGCCGCTCCCCAATCAGGACGTGACCATTCCGGTGGTGCTGGTGCGCGCGGGCGAGCACTCGACCGGGCTGGTGGCGGATGAGCTGATCGGCAGCCGCGAGATCGTGGTGAAGTCCGTGGGGCCGCAGATCTCCAGCATTCGCGGCATCTCCGGAGCCACCATTCTCGGCGACGGCCGCATCGTCATCATCCTCGACATCGGCGCGCTGGTGCGCGCCGAGTGGCGCACGCGGGCGGCGGCGCCGGCGGTACCGCGCGAGCGTGCCGACCGCCGTACCTTTGCCATGGTGGTGGACGACTCGATCACCGTGCGGCGCGTGACGCAGCGCCTGCTGGAGCGCAACGGCATGCGCGTCATCACCGCGCGTGACGGCATGGATGCGGTGGCGCTGCTGCAGGACAACCTGCCGGACGTGATCCTGCTCGACATCGAGATGCCACGCATGGACGGCTATGAAGTCGCGGCGCACGTGCGCAACGACCCGCGCCTGAAGGACGTGCCGATCATCATGGTCACCTCGCGGGTCGGCGAGAAGCACCGCGCGCGCGCCATCGAGCTCGGCGTCGACGACTACCTCGGCAAGCCCTACCAGGAGGCGCAGCTCCTCGATGCGATCGCGCCGCTGGTCGAGCGGCGCCGGGCCGCCGGGCGGGCGGCCGCTTCCGGAAGCTGAAGCCGTGGCCGAGCGCGTCACCGAGATCTACAGCCTGCTGGTCCCGCTGGTCGACGGGCGCCTCATCATCCCGCGTGCCTGCGTGGCCGAGGTGATCGGCTTTCAGACACCGTCGGAAATGACCGGGGCGCCGCCCTGGTACATCGGCACGGTCCCCTGGAACGGCAAGACCGTGCCGCTGATCTCGTTCGAAGGCGCCTGCGGCCAGATGATCCCGCCGGCGAGCGGCCGCACCCGCATCGTCATCCTGCACGCGCTCGGCAGCAAGGTCGAAGGCGGTAACTTCGCGCTGATCGCGCAGGGCTTTCCGCAGCTGGTGCGTGTGAGCTCGGACGTGGTGCGGCCCGACAACTCGCGCGTGTTCCCGGAGCGCGCGCCGATCATCTGCCAGATCCGCATGGTGAACGAGACCCCGGTGGTCCCCGATCTGGAGCGCCTCGAGGAGATGATCGCGGACGAGACCAGCCTCGGCGCCTGAGCCTCAGCCGGGCTTGCGGAACTTCAGGACGATCTGATCCGTGCGATGCCGGATCGCCGGATCGAAGACTCTGAGCGAGTGCGAGTCGGCGGGGTTGCGCAGCAGCGCACTCTCGCCCTCGAGCACGAATCCCGCCGCGGTTATTTCCGCCTTGATGCTCTCCGGATCGATGCGATGCAGGGTCTCCGTGTCGCGCACCCCGGAGCCTGCGGCGGCGGCATGATCGACGATGAGGTAGATACCGCCCGGCTTGAGCGCGCGGAAGACCGCGGCGTTGAGCGCGGCGAGCACCAGCGGCTGCATGAAGGAATCGTGCAGGTCGTGATAACCGAGCGACATCCATACCAGATCCAGCGGCTCGGGAGCGGCAAAGCGGTCGGCGGCGTCGATCAGCACCTGCACGTTGGCATAGCGGGCGTCGCGCTCGAGGGCTTTCGTGCCGGCGGTCTCCTGCGCCGGGCAGTTGGCGAGCTGTTGCGCGGGAATGAAGGCGTACACGCGGCCCGACGGCCCTACCACCCTGCTGAAGATGCGGGTGAAGTAGCCGTTGCCGGACATGAAGTCGGCCACGCGGTCGCCGGGACGAATCCCCGCGAAGGCGATCAGCCCGGCGGGCTTGCGCACCGTATCGAGCGCGACCTCGTCGGCGGGGCGGTCCGGATCGGAAAGGGCCGCAGCAGATGTCGGACCCGCGCCCGCCATGGCAGGAGTTGCCGCGAGCAGGCACGACACGATCGCCGTCTCAAGGCACTTCATGGAACTATCCCTCGCCGTGAGCTTGTGACGGCGCGAGCATACGAGTTAAAGTGCGCTTTAAGTCAAGCACCAGGAACGCGTCGAGATGCAGCCCGTCATGCCGATCGGAAAACTGGCGCGAGCCGCGGGACTCGCGCCGTCCGCCATCCGCTACTACGAGAAGGCCGGCCTCCTGCCCAGGCCCGTCCGGCAATCGGGCCAGCGCCGCTACGGGGCGCAGACCGCTGCGCGCCTGAGGATCATCCGGCTGGCGCGCGCTGCCGGCTTCACCATCGCCGAGACGCGCACCTTTCTCTCCGGCTTCTCACCGGCGACCACGCCCGCCGCGCGCTGGCGGACACTGGCCGGGCGCAAGCTCGCCGAGCTCGAGGCGCAGGCACAGCGAATCGCGCGGATGAGGCAGCTGCTCGAGTCGAGCTTCCACTGCGGGTGTCTGCGGATCGAGGACTGCGAGCGGGCGATCGCCGCGTGCGAAGTGAAGGACCCTCGGCGCAGCGTCAGCGCGCGAAAGTGATGGACGTCGGACCGAGAGACTGCCCGCCCGAACCCTGAAACAGCGCGTAGGGGTTTCCGGGGATCAGAGCCAGATTGAAGACAACGGGATTGATCGAAAACACCTCGAGCTGGTTGTCCACGTTGTCCAGCGCATAGACGAAGTAGTCCGGATCGTCCGCCGCCAGGGCGGTGGCGCGGCCGTTGCTCACCGAGCCTCCGAGCCATGTCAGGGCGCCGGAGGTCGCGTCGACCTGGTAGCAATCCACATTGGTGCCGTTCGCGACATGCAGCAATATGCCGGCGTGGTCCATGACGATCGCCAGCGCCGCCCCGTTCTGCTCCGCAAACGGGCTGCCCGAGATGGCGGTCAGCGCGCCGGTACCGGAAGTGATCGCGAAGCCGGACACCGCGTTCGGGGTGGCATCGGCGGTGTACACATGAGTTCCGGAAGGATCGACGACGATTGACAGAGGATGCCCGCCGGCAGGGAACGGGCTGCCCGCTACCGCCGTGAGAGCGCCGCTGCTCATGTCCATGGTGTAGGCGGAAATGGTGCCATCGCCTTTATTGCCTGCGTACACATAGTTGCCAGGTGCGACGACTATCGCGTCCGGATCGTTGCCGGCGGCAAAAGGACTGCCGCTCACCTGAGTAAGGGTTCCGCCGGCCCCGATCTTGAAGACCGAGACGGTGTTCGACGTGCCATTGGCCGTCAGCACAAATTGCGAGCCGGCATCGACTGCGACCGCCACGGAATCGGCGCCGGTCACGAAGGGGCTGCCGCTCATCGCGCTCAGGCTCCCGCCCGATGCGATCTGGTATCCCCTGACCTCGCCCGTCGAGCTGGCGACGTACAGATAGCGCTTCTGCGGGTCGACCGCCGCGGCCACGGGCGACGGCCCGTCTGCGAAGGGACTGCCGGATATCGGCTTGGGGACGCCCGAGGTGTTGTCGACCGTCATGACGTCGATAGTGCCCACCGATCCGTTGGTGACGAAGAGGAGCGACGCGCTCGCAGGCGGTGGCGGTGTACCGCTGCTGGTGGTGCCGGTGGAGCCGCCGCCGCCGCCGCAGGAGGCGATCAGACAGCCGAGCGTCATGCCGAGAAGTGTTCGTGCCCTGGGTGCCAGCATTGCGTCCACCATTCCGTAGTGGAGTGCGGAAATCGCACATCCGTGCGGCAGAAAATCTAATGCGACGGGATCTGCGTTTGATCTGGTGCGGGATGAGCCGGTCGGACTAGTGAGGCCTGGAGTGTTGCATTTCGGAGTCGCTTCGAGGGATGCCCTGCGCACGCGCGTGGTTTTCATGGCGTGAGTGCGCTTTTCGACCCCGGCTGCAGGCGACCGGCAGCCTGAGCTACGATCGGCGGCAACAAGACTGAAGAGAGCGCGAATGCAGGGGGACCCGACGGGAACGGGCGCCGCACGCGGTGCGGTGTTCCTGAGCTACGCATCGGAGGATGCCGCGGCCGCGGCCCGCATCGCCGCGGCGCTGCGGACGGCCGGTCTCGAGATCTGGCTGGACCAGAGCGAGCTGCGCGGCGGCGACGCCTGGGACCGGCAGATCCGCGGCCGTATCCACGACTGCCGCCTCTTCATTGCGGTGATCTCGGCGAACACCGAGGCTCGCGATGAAGGCTATTTCAGGCGCGAATGGAAGCTCGCCGTCGACCGCACCCACGACATGGCGGAGAAGAAGACTTTCCTGCTGCCGGTCGTGATCGACCAGACTTCGGAACGCACGGCCACGGTTCCCGACAAGTTTCGCGAAGTGCAATGGACGCGACTTCCGGGCGGAGAGACTCCGCCGGAGTTCGCCGCCCGGGTCGTGCGGCTCCTGTCCCCGCAAGCCTCGCCGGCGCCGGCCGCGGGGAGCCCGCGCGTGCCGGCAGCCGCGGCGCAACCCGTGGGGACCGCATATGCCGGCGGCTCTCCGCCATGGCTGCGCGCGCTGCCGCTGGTGATCGCAGCACTCGCGGTCGCGGCGCTCGGCTACATCCTCATCGACAGGCTGGTCGGGCGTACGGCTTCCGGGCCACCTTCCGGCGAGGTCACCGCGCCGTCTTCCGCCGGCGGGCCGGCGCCGGCGGCATTCGTGCCGCCGCCGCACTCGATCGCCGTGCTGCCGTTCGTGAACCTGAGCGGCGATCCGGGACAGGACTACTTCTCCGACGGGCTCACCGAGGAGCTGCTCAACTCGCTCGCCGCGGTGGAAGGCCTGCAGGTCGCCGCGCGCACCTCCTCGTTCTACTTCAAGGGCAAGGACACCGACATCGGGACCATCGCCCACAAGCTCGATGTCGGCGCGGTGCTCGAGGGGAGCGTGCGCCGCTCGGGTCACACCATCCGCATCACCGCCCAGCTCGTCAATGCGGTCACGGGATTTCATCTCTGGTCGAAGACCTACGACCGTGACCTCGGCGATGTGCTCAAGCTCCAGACCGAGATCGCGGGCGCGGTCGCGGACGCGCTCAAGGTGACCATGCTCGCGGATACCGCCGCGAAGATCGAGGTGGGAGGCACCCGCAACCCGGCCGCTCTCGATGCCTACCTGCGCGGCCGCCACGCAGGGAACTCGGGCGGCCCCGACGGCTACCTGAGCGCGATCGCCGCGTTCACGGAGGCGATCCGCCTGGATCCCAACTATGCGGGCGCCTTCGCCGGCCGCGCGTGGGGCGAGTCGCTGTACGCTTCCCAGGGAGCGTTGCCGTCCGCGATGCGCCAGTATTTCGCCCGCGCACACGCCGACGCCCACCGTGCGATCGCACTCGCGCCGGATTTCGCCGATGGCCACTCCGCACTGGGGTTCTACCTGGCAAACGGCGCGCTCGACCTGCGCGGGGCGCTGGATGAGTTCGAGCGCGCACGGACGCTGGCGCCGGGCGACGCCGAATCCGTGAGGATCTACGCAGCTGCTGCCATCATGGTGGGGCGCACCGAGGCCGGCATCGCCGACATGCGGCGCGCGGTGAGACTCGATCCGCTGAATGCCACCACGCATCACCTGTTCGGCACGGGACTGTACCTGGCGCGCCGCTTCGAGGATGCAAGCCGGGAGAACGCGCAAGCGATCGCGCTCAATCCGGAGAACCTGCGCGGTTATGAGTACAGCGGACTCACCAGCTACATGCTCGGGAAGCTGGAGCAGGCGCGTTCCACCTGCGAGAGCCGGCCGGGCTACTGGGGAACCCAGTGGTGCCTGGCGCTCGTGTACGAGAAGCTCGGCAGGCACGCCGACGCGCAGGCCGCGGTCGCGAAGATTCACCAGATGCAGGGCGATGCCGCCGCTTACCAGTACGCGGCCACCTATGCGCAGTGGGGTGACACGCCGAAGGCGCTCGCATGGCTCGAGACCGCGCTGCGCCTGCGAGACCCGGGACTGTCGCTCCTCAAGTGCGATCCGGTCATGGACCCGATCCGCAAGGAGCCGCGCTTTGCCGCCGTGGAGCGGGCGCTGAAGTTTCCCGACTGAGGGTCACGCCGGCCGCGCGCACCCTCACTTGATCGGATTGTTGTCGTCGGCGGCGCTGCGCTGCGGGTTGCCGATACGCGAGGACAGGGTGCGGGCGAGGTAGAGCAGATAGAGACTGGCGAGCACGCCCGCGACGAGCCGCAAGCCAGTGGGCAGGTCCCCGAGCGCAGGCATCAGAAAGAGCAGCGGCCAGATCACCACGTTGCCGGCGATGAAGAGGCCGAGCGCGGCGAGATTCCCCGCGAAGCGACCGCCGGCGTCCACCGGCCCCACGGGCGATTGCGGGGTCGCGGCGGTTGGCGCCGCCTGCAGAGGCGGCGGGCCGGCGCCGCCGGATGGGGGAGTCGCCGCAGCCGGGCGCTTCGCGGTCCCCGTGCGCACGTAGCGAATGAGGCGGAAGATCGACCAGGCGATCAGCAGCGCCAGATAGATGAATCGCTGCGGATGGTCCATCGAGGGCTCTTCAGAAATCCCCGATCTCGCGCTGCAGCAGGGCGAGCGCGGCGATGGCCGCGGTCTCGGTGCGCAGCACGCGGGGACCGAGGCGCACCGCGGCGAATCCCGCCGCCACCGCGGCCTGTTCCTCCTCATCCGTAAGCCCGCCCTCGGGCCCGATGAGCACGGTGAGCGGCGCCGAGAGCGGACGCTTCAGCGCCTCGAGGGTCGTCGATCCTTCCGGAGACAGCAGCAGCCGCGTAGCGCTTGCGGCCGCGGCCGCATCGCGCAGGAAGGGGGCGAGAGCCACGGGCGCCGCCACGGCAGGCAGGCGGTTGCGCCCGCACTGCTCGCAGGCGGCGACCGTGATTGCGCGCCAGTGATTGACCTTGCGGTCGGACTGCTGCGCGGTGAGGCGCACGACGCTGCGCTCGGTGAGCACCGGGACGAGCTGCGTCACTCCGAGCTCGGTGGCCTTCTGTACGACCAGATCCATGCGCTCCCCGCGCGAGACTCCCTGCGCGAGCGTCACGACGAGCGGCGACTCGCGCTCGATGGCGTGATGCTCGCCGATGGCGACCGTCACCGTTCCGCCGTGCGCCTTGTCGATGCTCGCCTCGAACTCCCCGCCGCCGCCGTCGAAGAGAGTCAGCGACGCCCCCACCCGCAGTCTCAGCACCCGGGTGATGTGGCTCGCGGCATTGCCCTCGAGCGTAATGCGCTTGCCGGATGCCAGCGGCCCCTCGACGTGCACACGTGTCAGTCGCATGTCGCGAGCTCCAGGCCCTCGCGCGCTACGTTCACCATGAGATCGATCTCCTCGGGGGTGATGACGTAAGGTGGCATGAAGTAGATGACGTTGCCCACCGGCCGCAGCAGCACCCCGCGCGACAGCGCATGGCGGTACACGCTGAGACCGCGCCGCTCCTGCCAGGGATAGGGGGCGCGGCTCGCCTTGTCGCGCACCATCTCGATGGCGACGATCATGCCTCGCTGGCGCACTTCGGCGACGTGGCGGTGATCGGCAAGCTCGCGGGCACGCGCGCCCAGGTGCTGCGCGAGCTCGCGATTGCGCTCCAGCGTGCGGTCCTCGCGGAAGATGGCGAGGCTCGCGCACGCCGCGGCGCACGCCAGGGGATTGCCCGTGAAACTGTGCGAGTGGAGGAAGGCGCTGAGCTTCACGTACTCGTCATAGAAGGCCGCATAGATCGGCTCGGTCGTCAGCACGGCCGACAGCGGCAGGTAGCCCGCGGTCAGTCCCTTGGAGAGGCACATGAAGTCGGGACGGATACCGGCCTGCTCGCAGGCGAACATGGTGCCGGTGCGGCCGAAGCCGACCGCGATCTCGTCGGCGATCAGGTGCACGCCATGCCGGTCGCAGGCCTCGCGCAGCAGCGCCAGATACACCGGGTCGTACATGCGCATGCTGCCCGCGCACTGCACCAGCGGCTCGACGATCACCGCGGCCGTCTCGTGCGCGTGCCGCGCGAGCGCGGCTTCCATGTGCGCGAAGCGCGAGCGCGAATGCTCGGCCCAGGTGGCGCCCGGGGCGCGCTCGTAGCAGTCGGGCGAGGGAACGGTGATCACATCCATGAGCAGCGGCCGGTAGGTCTCCTTGTAGAGCTCGACGTTTCCGACCGCCAGCGCCCCGAGAGTCTCGCCGTGATAGCTGTTGGCGAGGGTGATGAAGCGATGCTTGGCGCTGTGACCCACGTTGCGCCAGAAGTGGAAGCTCATCTTCACCGCCACCTCGATCGCGGAGGAGCCGTTGTCCGCGTAGAAGCAGCGGCTGAGACCTGCAGGCGCGAGCGCGGCGAGCGCCTCCGAGAGTGCGATCACCGGCTCGTGGGTGAAGCCGGCGAGGATCACCTGCTCGAGGCGCTCGAGCTGGGCGCGCACCGCGGCATTGATGCGCGGGTTGGCATGGCCGAAAAGGTTCACCCACCAGGAGCTCACCGCATCGAGGTAGCGCTTGCCCGCAAAGTCCTCCAGCCACACGCCCTGTCCGCAACGGATGGGGATGAGGGGCAGCAGCTCCTCGTGATCCTTCATCTGTGTGCACGGATGCCACACATGGGCGAGATCGCGCCGGACCCAGGCGGCGTTGGCAGAAGTCATGCGCCGGATTGTGGCAGAATCGGCGGCGCGCGATGACTACCCACAGAATCGATCCGGCGACGGGGCTGCTCGTCGGGGCGCGTCAGGTGTTGTCCCCGCACTTCGACGCGCGTCCCGCCGGAGTCAAGCCGGACCTTGTCGTGGTGCACGGCATCAGTCTGCCGCCCGGCGAATTCGGCGGCCCGTGGATCGACCGCCTGTTCACGGGCACTCTGCCGCTCGATGCCCACCCCTACTTCCGCGCGATCGCCGGCGTGCGCGTCTCCGCACATGCGCTGATCCGGCGCGACGGCGAGATCGTGCAGTACGTGCCATTCGGCGAACGCGCCTGGCATGCGGGGGAGTCGGAATACGACGGGCGCCGGCGCTGCAACGACTTCTCGATCGGCATCGAGCTCGAAGGCACGGATGAGACGCCCTACACGGAAGCGCAGTACCAGCAGCTGGCGGCGCTCGCCGCCGCGCTCTTCGACGCCTATCCGACGCTCGGTCCCGAGCACGTCGTCGGGCACAGCGACGTAGCGCCGGAGCGCAAGACCGATCCCGGTGCCGCTTTCAACTGGCGGCGTCTGCGCACCTTGATCCAGGAGCGCACCGCCCTGCGCTGAGGCGCGCCGCCCGGGTCAGCTGCGGCGCGCTTTGCCGCGCTGGTGGCGCCACAGGACCTCGGTGCCGCGCTCATGGCGCGCCAGCACTCGCGCCAGCACGAACAGCAGATCCGACAGACGATTGAGGTAGCTGAGGACTTCGGCGCTCACGGGTTCGCTGCGCGCCAGCGTGCAGGCGCGCCGCTCGGCACGGCGCGCCACCGTGCGCGCCAGATGGCAGGCGGCGGCCGCCCGGCCGCCCCCGGGCAGGATGAACTCCTTGAGCGGCGGCAGCTTGTCGTTGAAGCCGTCGAGCGCCCTTTCCAGGCGCGTGACATGCTCGGCATTGATGGCGCGGTGGCCCGGGATACACAGCTCGCCTCCCAGATCGAAGAGCTCGTGCTGCGCCTCGGTGAGGCAGTCTGCGATCCTGCGCGGGAGCCGGGGCACCGCCAGAAGGATCCCGATGGCGCTGTTGAGCTCGTCCACCGTGCCGTAGGCCTCGACCCGCGCGCTGTCCTTGGGCACGCGGCGCCCGTCGCCCAGTCCGGTGGTGCCGTCATCGCCGGTGCGCGTATAGATCTTGCTCAGGCGGTTTCCCATATGGTCGTATCCTAAGCCATATGGCATCCGAAGAACTCAAGGCCGCACTCGCCGCCGCTCGCGCCGCGAGCGAGGTCATCCGCAATTACTACCGCAAGAATCCCGGCGTGCGCCTGAAGTCCGACGCCTCGCCGGTGACCGAGGCGGACGTGTTGTCCGAGGAGGCCATCCGCGCCACCCTGAGCGAGCGCTTCCCGGACTATGGCTTCTGCGGCGAGGAAACCGGCACTCAGCGCAGCGGGGCGGAGAACCTGTGGCTGGTCGATCCCATCGACGGCACCAAGGCGTTCGTGCGCGAGATTCCGTTCTTCTCCACCCAGATTGCGCTGCTGCGTGCCGGCAGGCTCGTGCTGGGTGTCTCGAGCGCACCGGTCTACGGGGAGCTGGCTTGGGCCGAGGCTGGCGGCGGGGCCTTTCTCAACGACCGCCCGATTCGCGTGAGCCGGGTCGCCGGCTTGGCGGACGCGGCGCTCTCGACCGGCAACCTCAAGGGCGCCGTCGGCACACCACGCTGGGAGCGACTCGGGCAGCTCATCGCGGCAGCGGGCTACAGCCGCGGCTACGGCGATTTCGTGCACTATCACCTGCTGGCGCGCGGCGCGATCGAGATCGTGATCGAATCCAACGTCAACATCCTCGACATCGCCGCACTCAGCGTGATCGTGCGCGAAGCGGGGGGCAGCTTCACCGATCTCGAAGGGCGCGAAGTCGGGCTCGATACGGCCAGCGTGCTCGCCACCAACGGCGCACTGCACGCGACCGTGCTCGAGGCGTTGAAGAGCTAGCGGCTTGGCTCGCGGGCGAGAGCCGCGCTCTCAGCTGCGCAGCGGGCAAACGTCACGCCTTGTGCCCATATCAACAATGCACGAACACCCGCCGGCCGTCCTGGTTGAGCTCCATCATCGGCGCGAGATAGAGCTCGCTCAGGGTGGCGGCGGTGAGCGCCTCGCCGACCGGCCCCAGGGTCCAGCGCCCGTCGCCGTGCAGCAGCAGCACCCGGTCGGCAAAGCGCGCTGCAAGCGTCGGATCGTGCAGGGTCGTGATCACCGTGCGGCCCGCGCGCGCGAGCTCCCGGAAGAGTCCCAGCACCACCAGCTGATGATGTGGATCGAGGTGATTGGTGGGCTCGTCGAGGAGGAAGATGCCCGGCTGCTGCGCCAGCAGCGCCGCCACCGCGACACGCCGCTGCTCGCCGCCCGAGAGCGTATCGGTGCGGCGGCCGGCGAAATCATCCAGATCGACCGCGCGCAGCGCCGCGCGCGCCAGTCTCTCATCCTCGGCCGTTTCCCATTGCCACAGCGCCAGATGCGGGTGGCGCCCGATCAGGACCGTTTCCATCGCGGTGGTGACGAAGGCATCCTCGAGATCCTGTGGCAGGAGCCCGAGGCGCAGCGCCACGGCGCGCCGCTTGAGCTGACCGAGTGCGACACCATCGAGGGTGACCTCGCCGCCGGCGCCGGCGCGCAGCCCGGCGAGCGTGTGCAAGGTGAGCGTCTTGCCCGAGCCATTGCGACCGAGGATCGCAAGCACTTCGCCGGGCTGGAACTCGACCGCCAGCCCGCTTACCAGCTCGCGCACACCGGCGCGCACGCACAACCCGCGCGCGGCGAGCTGCGGTTGCGCGCCCGCGCCATTGCTCAGGGGCGCTTCCAACGGATCTCCAGCGCGGTCGCAGGGCCCACGACCACGGCGCGCAGACTCGCCGGCATCTCCGACTCCCGCGGGCTCAGCGGTCGGCGGCCTGCCATGATCTCGGCCTGGTCCTGCGGATAGAGCGGCTGCTGATCCGGCGCCGCGTAGCCGATGGGGTACAGCGGCTCATCGCTCTGCGGGTCGTACTTGTCGCTCGCACCGAGCGTGTGCAGCAGCTCGTGTGCGATCACGATGTCGTTGCTGCCGGTCATCGCGCGCGCCGCAAAGGCGTGCACCACTCCGACCAGTCCTTTCTGCAGACCGTGCGAGTCGGGGACGTGGTCGAGCGTGGCGGGGTCGTGATAGAGCACGAAGATACGGATGCGCGATGACACGCGCCCCGGTACCGAGCCTGCATGTGCGGCGTACCAGCGCATCTTCAGACTCCACCATGCGGTACCGAAGATGCCGGCGTCGCCGGCCAGCGCCGGGGGTTGCTCGAAGCGCTGCGGATAGAGCTCGATGTGCACCGGCTCGTCCAGGGCCACGCCGTAGCGGTGCGCTTCGCGCGCGAAGAAGCTCTCGATGGCAGTGAAGTCCTGCTTCGTCAGACCTGCGACGTACTGCTGCGCCGATGCCGTGCCGTCGGCGTTGAGCGGGTAGATCCCGACCCACAGCGGTTGCTGCCAGCTCTGAGTGTGCACGCGGTCCAGCCACTGCTGCAGCGCCACGGCCGCGAGCACCAGCAGCAGCAGCAGAATGCGGATGTTGCGCCACACGCGGAAATCAGCGCTGGCGCGCCGCGGGCGGTGGCCGGCCCGGCATCAGGGCTGCAGCCGCGTTGCCTGCCACGGGCCGCCTTCGAAGGCGCCGCCGCCCGTGGCATTCAGCGTTCGCGTCCAGCGTGCGCGGTCGTGAATGCGCGCATCCCCCGCCACCCACAGCTCGACGCTCTCCGCCCACAAGCGGAATCCGCCCCAGTGCGGCGGACGCGGGATCTCGAAATCGACCGCCGCTGCCGCGGCAGGTGTTCCCGGCACCGGAGTGCCGAAGCGGGTCGCCGCCCGCTGCACCGCCTCGAGCAGCCGGTCGCGCGAGGCGAGTGGCTCGCTCTGGCTGCTCGCCCAGGCGCCGATGCGGCTCTGCCAGGCGCGGGAAGCGAAATAGCTGTCGCTGTCCTTCTCCGGCCCCGGCGTGATCGGTCCCTCGATACGCACCTGGCGCTCGAGCGCGTCCCAGTGCATCACCACGGCGGCCCGCGGGTTGTCCCTGAGCTGGCGGCCCTTGCTCGAGTGATAGTTGGTGTAGAAGACCACGAACCCCGGCTGCGGCACGATGTCCTTGCACAATACGACGCGCGCCGCGGGCCGCCCGTCGCGGCTGGCGGTGGCGAGCACCATGGCGTTGGCGTTCGGCTGGCGGCCGGCCGCCCAGGCATCGGCGAGCCAGCGCGCGACCACCTCGAGAGGCTCGGCGGGCAGCGGATCGGGAAGCAGCTCGGTGTGACCGGTCATGGGTGGTGTTGGTACTGGCGGGACGCATGATACTCCTTGCATCCCCCGCACCGCCCCGATAGAAAGGGGGCGGATTTCAGGCCACCAGAGCATGCGCAAATGACGAGCGAGAAAGCGACGCTGGAGGAGCTGCGCCGGCGCGTGAGCGACATCGACCGACAGCTGATCCAGCTCGTGGCCGAGCGCCGGAACGTGAGCGAGGAGGTCGCGCGTGTGAAGCGCGCCACCGGCCGATCGGTGCGCGACTACGAGCGCGAGCGCGAGGTGATTCTCGGGGTGCGCGCCATGGCCGAGGAGCGCGGCGTATCGCCCGCGCTCGCCGAGCAGCTGCTGCGGCTGCTGATCCGGTCCTCGCTCACCACGCAGGAACGCTCGAGCGTCGCGGCCCGCGGGGCCGGCACCGGGCGGCGCGCCCTGGTGATCGGGGGGGCGGGCAAGATGGGCGGCTGGTTCGTCGCCTTTCTTGCCAGTCAGGGCTTTGCCGTCGAGGTGGCGGATCCGTCGCCGACCGCCCCCGGGACCGCGCGTATCGAGGACTGGCGCGCGAGCGATCTGAAACACGACTTCATCGTGCTGGCGACACCGCTGGGTGCCACGGACGCGATCCTGCGTGACCTGGCGCTGCGGCGGCCGCCCGGGGTGATTTTCGACGTCGGCTCGCTCAAGTCGCCGCTGCGCTCGGGGCTCATGGCGCTCAAGTCGCACGGCTGCAAGGTCACCTCGGTGCACCCGATGTTCGGGCCGGACACGGAGCTGCTTTCGGGCCGTCACGTTATCTTCGTCGACCTCGGCCACCCCGCGGCACTCGCGGGCGCGCGCGAGCTGTTCGCCTCGACCATGGCCGAGCAGGTGGTCATGAGCCTCGATGAGCACGACCGCCTGATCGCCTACGTGCTCGGGCTCTCGCACGCTCTCAACATCGCCTTCTTCACCGCGCTCGCCGAGAGCGGCGAGGCCGCACCGAGGCTCGCCCGGATGTCAAGCACGACTTTCGATGCGCAGCTCGATGTCGCGAGCCGCGTCGCCCAGGACAGTCCCGAGCTTTATTATGAAATTCAGAGCCTCAACGACTACGGCGCAGAATCTCTCGAGGCCCTGTCGCAGGCGGTCGAGCGCCTGCGCACCGCGGTTTTGTCACAGGACCACGACACATTCGTTGCTTTGATGCGTCGCGGGCGCGATTATCTGGAGGATCGGCGCTCGGTCACTGAGCGCCGCGCCTGAAGGGACCGGGGGAAGCCTGACTGATGGCCCGCAGCAACGCCGAACCGCGTATGAGCGCCGTGTCCGCCGAACCGCTGGAGCTGCTCGAGAGCGAGAATCGCGCCTTGCAGGCGCGTCTCGCCGCACTCACCGAAGAGGTGAGCCGCAACGAGGGGCTGCTGCGCAAGTCCCAGGCGCGCGAGCTCGAGCTGCTGCGCGCGGGCTCGCTGCCGCAGCTGTTCGAGCGGCTGATCACCGGGCTGCGCAGCTCCTACCAGCTCGATGGCGTCGCGCTGCTGCTGAATGATCCGCAGCATGAGATCCGCCACCTGATCTCCGGAGACGACCTGGGGCAGGACCCGCTCGCCGGCGTCGTGTTCGTGGACGCACTCACCACCGTGGCGCCGCAGCTCACCTCCCTCGAGCGGCCCTGGCTCGGGCCCTATCGCCGCGCCGATCATGAGCTGCTGCTGCCGGGTCCGGCGCGTCCTGCGAGCCTGGCGCTCGTGCCGCTGCGCCGCCACGACGAGCTCGACGGCGTGCTGGTATTCCTCAGCAACGATCCGTCGCGTTTCACCCAGGAGCTGGCGAGCGACTTCCTGGCGCATCTGGGTCTGGTGGCGGCGATCTGCGTCGAGAACGCGGTCAACCGGGCGCGGCTGCTGCGCAGCGGGCTCACGGACTTCCTCACCGGCTTCCACAATCGCCGTTATCTGCACGCGCGGCTGCGCGAGGAGCTGGCGCGGGCGCAGCGCGGCCGGACCTCACTCGCCTGCCTGATGATCGACGTCGATCACTTCAAGCGCATCAACGATCAGTACGGGCATCTCGCGGGCGACGCGGTGCTGCGCGAGGTGGCGCAGCGCATCGACGCCGAGATGCGCAACAGCGATACCGGCGCCCGTTTCGGGGGCGATGAGTTCGCCATGGTGCTGTCGGACGCGAACCTCGCCCACGCCGAGAAAGTGGCCGCACGCGTCCTCAGGGCGGTACGCAACGAGCCGATCGCCATCGGCTCGGCGGCCACCGAGACCGTGACCCTCTCGATCGGGGTCGCGGCCGCGAAGCCGGAGACCGGCGCGCGCGATCACAAAGTGCTGGCCGAGCGCCTGATCGCCGAAGCCGACGCTGCGCTCTATCGTGCCAAGAGCGCCGGGCGCAACCGCGTAGCCAGCTCGCCGAACGTGGTCGGCTGACAGCAGCCGCGGGGCGATGGCGGGCCCGGAGTGCACCCTCCGGACTCCTGGCGTGCGTATTAAAGAGTACGTAACCGCCAATCGGAGCTGAAGCGTATGCACCTCTCTCGTCTGCACGCCCCGGGCTGGCTCGCCGGCATCGCCTGCCTCGCCCTGCCCATCCTCGCGAACGCCCAGAGCCCGCAGCTGACCCTCCCCTCATTCGAGAGCCTGAGGCTGCGGGCGACCGAGTCCGTGGACCTGACCCTTGGAGCCTTGCCGCTGCACCTTGCGGCCTGGCTGATGGACGATCACGACCCGGACAGCGCCGAGGTCAAGAAGACACTCAAGGCGGTGAAATCGCTGCAGATACGCAGCTATAAATTCGACTCGGATGTCGCCTATCCCCAGGCGGAGATCGATGCGGTCAGGAGCCAGCTATCGAGGCCGGGCTGGACCCGTCTCGTCCAGGTGCGCAAGCGCGACGACAAGGAGAATGTCGATATCTATCTGGCGCTGGAGAATCGCACGATCAAAGGCATCGCCATCCTCGCCTGCGAGCCGCGCGAGTTCACGATCGTCAATGTGGTGGGCTCCATCGATCTCGATCAGGTCGCGCAGCTGCGCAGGACATTTGCCCCCCAGGACCACGACGACGAGCCGACCGCGGAGCGAGCGCCCTGAGGGCGGCCCGAGATCAGCGGACGCCATGTGAGCGGGGAGCAAGCGTGGACGGAGGGCACACTGCTCGAGCGGGCGATCGCCGGCGACACGGCGGCCTTTGCCGCACTGGTGCGCCGCCATCAGCGCTCGGTGTACAGCCTGGCCCTGCGCATGCTCGCTGACCGCTTCCAGGCCGAGGATCTGGCGCAGGAGGTGTTTCTGCAGCTGTTTCGCAGCATCGGCTCGGTGGAGTCGGAGGCGCACCTGGCTTTCTGGCTGCGGCGGGTGACCGTCAACCGGGCGATCGACCGGCTGCGCCGTGAGCCGCCCGTGACCCAGGCTGCGCTGGCGGAGGCCGATGCTCTGGCGGCCGAGCCGGTCCACGTCGACCCGATACTCGAGCGCCGGCTGCGCGCCCTGCTGCGCGAGCTCGCGCCCGCGGCGCGCGCCGTCGTATTGCTCAGGTACCAGGAGGATCTCGATCCGACGGAGATCGCGCGAACGCTCAAGATGTCGCGCAACACCGTCAAGAGTCATCTGCAGCGCTCGCTCGCGACGCTGCGGGAGCGGCTCGGCGAGGAGGACCCGGACGGCCGGTCATGGGCGACCGGCGAACGGACGCTGACATGAGCGACGAGCGGACGAATCACGACCTCGAGCAGAGCCTGAGGGCGGCCCTGCGGCCGGCAGACCCCGGGGCAGATTTCCCCGCGGGCGTACTGGCACGGCTTGCCGCCGAGCCCGCGCGCACACTGCGGCCAGCGCGCTCGCTCGCGACGGCGAGCTGGCTGACCTTCGCGCTCGCCGCCTCGGTGGTACTCGGTCTGTTCATCGCGCACGAGCGGCAGGTGCGGCGCACGGAGCAGGGACTGGAAGCGCGCCGCCAGCTCATCCAGGCCCTGCGCGTTACGGGCGAGAAGCTCGAGCTCGCATCCAGGGCGGTGAACACGACGGAGCACTCCACGGACTCCCTGCATTCAGGTGCCTAAGCCATGAGCTCACCGGTACGGAAATGGATCCTGATCCTGGCGCCACTGGCAGCGATGGTCGCGCCCATGACGATGGCGGCACCCGCGGCCCCGTTGAAGCTGCCGGACTTCGACGCACTGGCTGCAAAAGCGAGCGAGTCGGTCGATGTCTCACTCGACGCGGGACTGCTCGGGATTGCAGGCGCCTTTCTCGACCCGAAAGATCCGGAAGACGCCAGCGCGAAACAGCTGATTGCCGGGTTGAAGGGCATCTACGTGCGCAGTTACACCTTCGACCGGGACATCGTCTACCCGGCCGCCGCGGTCGACATGCTGCGCAGGCAGCTGGAGGTGCCCGGATGGCAGCGCCTGGTCGGTGTGCGCAAGGACAAGGAACACACGACCGTCGATATCTACGTCTCGGTCGAGCAGGGCAAGGCCAATGGGCTCGTCATCATCGCGGCGGAGCCGCGCGAGTTCACCGTGGTGAACATCGTGGGTAACGTCGATCTCGAGAAGCTGCGCCGGCTCGAGGGCAAGTTCGGCATTCCAAAGGTGCCCCTCCCCGAGGGCGATCGGCCGACGGGACATCTCTGACCGGACCCGCTTACGCGATCGGGGCCGGTGCTGTCCGCGTCAGCCCTTGAAGTGCGCATACACTCGCATGCGATCACTTGCCGATCACCGCATCCTGCGGCCGGCCGAGACGGCCCTGGCGCTCGAGCTGGTCACTGAAATGGACCTGCTGCGGCTGAAGACCATCGCGCGGCTGCATGCCCGCGGGCTGCCGCCGGATGTGGGTTGGGAGGATCTGCTCCAGGAGGCAATCACGCGGGTATTGACCGGGGCGCGCCACACGCCGGACGGCGTGCCGCTGGTCGCTTTCCTCGCCGGTGTGATGAGAAGCCTCAAGTCCGAGCACTGGCGGCGGGTGCGCGCGGCGACGCGCAGCCGGGTGGCCGGCGCGCGCGATCCGCGGACCTTTCCGGGCCCCGAGGCGGCGCTGCTCGAGGCGGCCCCCGACCCGGAGCGCTCGCTCATTGCGATCGAGCAGCTCAAGGCGATCGAGCAGCTGTTCGCCGGCGACAGCCAGGTGCTCGGGATCATCGACGGGCTCGGCGCAGGCCTCACAGCCGACCAGATTCGTTCGAGGCTCGCTCTGTCAAAGACCGACTACGACTCCGCGCGCAAGCGGATGCGCCGCTGCCTGCTGCGCGAGGGACTCACATGCGGACCAAAGTGACGCGGACCTTCCCCGAGATGGCGCTCGAGCGGATTCTCGGGGCGCTCGAGCACGAGCTCATTACCGCCGCCGACCAGGAGATCCTCGAGGCCGCGGAGGATCTCGGCATGAAACCGCGCATGAAAGGCTCGGCCGCGTTCCTCGGCCTCAGGTACCCGCAGCAGCACCGGCCCGGGGAGTTCTTCGACGCACAGTGGATGCTGGCCGTGTTGAACGATCCGAGGCGGGTCTGGCTCGCGACCGAGGCGCCGTCGAGGAAGCCCGCGACGACACCGGACACCCCGCCGCAGACCTCATCCCGCAGTAAAAGGCCGTCGCGCCCGCCAAAGGAATCCGGAGAGAGCTAGCGCGGCCGGGCGCGGCTAGCGCCCCCGGCCCCGGAGCAGCACCATGAACAGGGGTGCGCCGACCAGGGCCATGATGGCGCCGACCGGCAGCTGGCGCGGGCTGGCGAGCGTACGGGCAGCGAGATCGGCGAGCGCCAGCAGCATGCCGCCCGAGAGCGCCGCGGCCGGGGCGACGATCCGATGGTCACTGGTACGCAACGCGAGACGCACGGCATGCGGCGTGATGAGCCCCACGAACCCGACCGTGCCCGCGCTCACTACGGCGACCGCGGTCAGCGCCGCGCAGCCGATGAACAGCACCGTGCGCCAGGCCTCGAGCGCGAGCCCGACGCTGCGGGCGCGCAGCTCGCCTGAGGCGAGGACGTTGAGGGGGCGGGCGATGAGCACCGCCGCCACCACGGCGGATACCGCCGCGGCCGCACTCGCCCAGGGGGTCACCGCCCACTCGAGGTCGCCGGCCAGCCAGAACACCATGCCTCGCACCCGCGAGGTATCGGCGAGCGCGAGCAGCACGCTCACCAGCGCGCCGCAGGCACTGGCCAACACCACTCCTGTGAGAAGCAGGCGTGGCGTGCCGCCGCTGCGCGCGAGCAGGTAAACGGTGAGCACCGCGCACAGCGCGCCGCCGACCGCGGCCGACTGCACCACCACGGCCGCAGCCCCCGCGATCATCGCCAGCAGCGCGCCGACCGCCGCTCCGCCGGACACCCCGAGCACATAGGGGTCGGCGAGCGGATTGCGAAACAACGCCTGCAGCAAGACACCGGCGAGCGCCAGCAGGCTCCCCACGCCGAAGGCCGCGAGTACCCGCGGCAGCCTCACCGCGATCAGCACGGTCCGAGTGGCCTCGTCCCCGCCCCCGAAGAGCGCCGCCATCGAGCCGCGCACGCCGACGGCCGAGCTGCCGACCAGAAGCGCCACGCAGAACACTGCCGCAGCCAGCACCAGCAGCACGACGAGGCTCTTCGGGGAGGCCCGCTCGGACACCCCGCCGCGCGCCAGACCCAGCGACTCGTGCGCACCCGCCATGGGGCGCTAGCCTACATCCTCCGGGGAGCTTCGGGCGGGCGCGGCTCACGAGCGGCACGCCTTGTGGCAGACTCGCCGGTCATGAGCGACGTTATCGACGCGGACGGTTTTCGCGCCAATGTCGGCATCGTCCTGATGCGTGCGAATGGAGCCGGGCATGCAAAGAGCCACGGGTCCAGAGTGTTCCTCGGACGGCGCACCGGCGGGCGGGGCTGGCAGTTTCCGCAGGGGGGCGTGCGCGAGGGGGAATCGGTCGAGGAGGCGGTGTACCGCGAGCTCGCCGAGGAGATTGGCGTCGAGCGCCAGAGCGTAGAGCTCCTCGGACAGACATCCGAGTGGCTGCATTACCGCCTGCCACCGCGCTACATCCGGCGCAAGCAGCGGCCGCTGTGCATCGGACAGAAGCAGCGCTGGTTCCTGCTGCGGCTCACCGTCGACCCCGTCGTTTTCGATTTCGAGCGCACCCGCGAGCCGGAGTTCGAGCACTGGCGCTGGGCTTCGTGGTGGGAACCGGTGCGCGAGGTGATCTTCTTCAAGCGCCCGGTGTACGCGGCGGCTCTCACGCAGCTGGCGGCGAGCGCCTTTCCCGATGGCAGGACCCCGGCGCTCCCGCCGTGGTGGGACAAGGTCACCGGCGGCGGCAGGCAGCCGGCGGCGGCGCCCGCCTCGCAATAGGCACACGTGTTGCGATCGCTTCGCTCGATCTTCGGTGGAGGCGAGGGCAAGCCGCAGGTCGTGCATCGGCGCTCGCGCGCGCGCCGCATCCTGGTCGGCCTGGCCACGGCGCTGATCGGCGTATTCGCCCTGTACGTCATCTACGAGCTCGGACGCTACGACGCCGGCTACGACCGGCAGGCCGTGGCCCAGCAGCGCACGGAGCTCGAGGTGCAGATCGAGCACCTGCAAAGCGACAACCGCGCGCTGCGCACCCGGCTGGCCGAGCTCGACACCATCGCCACCGGACGTGCGCGCGAGCAAGCCGAAGTGGCGCGCTCGCTGGGAGACCTGCAGGCGCAGGTGGCACGCCAGTCACAGGAACTGGCCTTCTATCGCGGCGTGGTGGGGCAGGGTGCTGCGACCATCGGCGTCAAGATCGAGGATCTGCGCATCCGGGCCACGCCGCAGCCGGGCGTGTTCGTCGCGCACATGGCGCTGGTGCGCTCGGGCCGGTCGGAGGCGGTGGCCGCGGGGACCCTGCAGCTGTCCGTCGACGGCGAGCTCGCCGGAGGCGGGGAGAAGACGCTCGACCTGGCGACGCTCACCGGCGGCCGCCAGCACGAGCTGCGCTACGACTTCCGTTACTTCCAGGACGTCGACCAGGAACTGACGATCCCCTCGGGCTTCAAGCCCGCGCACCTGGTCGTCGACCTGCATTCGAGCCGCCGGGATGTGACGCCGCTCTCGCAGACGTTCCTATGGAGCGTCGAGGCCTCGCCTTAGAATAGACACTCACCGGAGGCGCCATGTTCAGTCGCGAATCCCGTTCACCGCGCATCGACACCCTGATAGGCAAGGGGGCGCGCGTGCAGGGCGACATCGATTTTCTCGGCGGCATGCACCTGGACGGGGCGATCGCCGGCAACGTGCGCTCGGACCCGGCGCCCGACTCGACCCTGTCGGTGAGTGAGACGGGAGCCATCGAAGGCTCGGTCGAGGTGCCCAACGTCATCCTCCAGGGACAGGTGCGTGGCGATATCCGGGCCGCCGAGCGCGTGGTGCTCGGCGCCACCGCACGGGTCGAGGGCGACGTCTACTATGGCGTGATCGAGATGACGCTCGGCGCGCAGATCATGGGCAAGCTGGTGCGCATCGTCCCAGCGGCTCCCGCGACGGCCGTGGCCAAGGCCTGAACCGAGCGCCAGCAGGGACTTGAGACGCCTGCCCCGCGACCCAAAATAGGGATTGATAGCCGCCCCGAAAGATGGCCTGATGGGCCTCGAGACGCTTTCGTGACGTGGGCCTTTGACCGCGGGGCTTTGACCGCGTAATCCTGCGCTCCTAGACTCCGGTGCAGATTATGACCGCCACCGATACATTGCAGGACGCGCCCCCGGCGTTGCTGTTCACCGACGCCGCCGCGCGCAAGGTCGGCGACCTCATTCGGGGTGAAGGCAACCCGAAGCTCATGCTGCGCGTCTTCGTGCAGGGCGGTGGCTGCTCGGGATTGCAGTATGGCTTCGAGTTCGACGAGCAGCTGCAGGACGGCGACACCTGCATCGAGAACCAGGGCGTCAGGCTCATCGTCGATCCGATGAGCGTGCAATATCTGTCCGGCGCGGAGATCGACTACCGCGAGGGGCTCGAAGGCGCCCAATTCGTCATCCGCAATCCGAACGCGGCCACGACCTGTGGCTGCGGCTCGTCCTTCGCCGCCAGCTGAGTTCCCGACCTTGCGCGTGCCAACGGCCGTAAGCACACGCCTCGCCGAAGCCAAATCCGCAGTCCGCGCAGCTCTCCGTCCGGTCCCGGACGTACTCGCCGCCGTCGACCTGGGCAGTAACAGCTTCCACATGGTGGTGGCGCGCTGCTCGCATGGCCAGCTGGTCATCATCGACCGCCTGCGCGAGATGGTGCGTCTCGCTGCCGGCGTCGAGGAGAACGGCCGCATCGACAAGGAGGTGGCGGCGCGCGCGCTGGCCTGCCTCGAACGCTTCGGCCAGCGGCTGCGCGACATGCACGCCGACAGCGTGCGCGTGGTCGGCACCAATGCGCTGCGCCTGGCGCACCGCAAGCAGGTGTTTCTCGAGCGCGCGCGCGAGGCCCTGGGTCACCCGATCGAGATCATCGCCGGCGTGGAGGAAGCGCGCCTGATCTATTCCGGGGTGGCGCATACCATGCCGCAGGAGCCCGGGCGCCGCCTGGTGGTCGACATCGGGGGCGGCAGCACCGAGGTCATCATCGGCGAGGAGCTCACGCCGCTCGAGCTCGAGAGCCTGCAGATGGGCTGCGTGTCCCTGAGTGAGCGCTTCTTCCGCGACGGCAAGATCTCCGCCAAGCGTTTCGAGCGCGCGCGCCTTGCGGCGCGCCTCGAGCTCGAGCCCGTGCAGGCGGC
>DASQGK010000087.1:0-4682 GCA_035632655.1 Steroidobacteraceae bacterium
ATCAGCAGGCTCGCCACGATTGCGGCAACCACCATGGTCACCAGCGTCATGACGAAAATACCGAAACGCGCCCGTAACGCGCGCAGAAACTGTCGCAGACTCACGCCTTCCGCTCCTAACTTCTAGAACAGCCGCTCGCGGACCACGATCACATCGTCGGCCCGGACGAGATCGTTGGGCCGTACGCGGGCGGTGTCGACCTTGCCGTCGGACTTGCGGCGCTGGATCGCCAGACCGTGCAGCGTGCCGCGCGGCGTCAGGCCGCCGCCCACGGAGATCGCCTGCATCACCGTCATCTGCGGCTGCAGCCGATAGGCGCCCGCACGCTGCACTTCGCCGTACAGGTAGAACTGGGGCGCCCGGTTCACATAGATGACATCGCCGTTCTCGATGCGCATGTCGCGCGACATGTTTCCGGTGCGGGACATGTCCGACAGGTCGACCGCCGTGCGCGTCTCCCGGCCCTTGACGTTGCGCACCACGACGACGTTGTCGTCGCCTTCGGCGTTGATACCGCCGGCGCGCGCCAACACTTCGGTGACGCTGTTGCTCACATCATCGAGCGGGTAGCGGCCCGGGTGCCCCACTTCGCCCAGCACCGTGACCTGCCGGCTGCGCACCTGCTCGACGCTGAGGCTCACCTGCGGATTGATGACGAACTTGCCGCGCACGAGGTGCTCGGCGATGCGCGCGGCGGCGTTGTCCGGCGTGAGGCCGCTGACCACGACATCGCCGATCAGCGGAACGTTGATGGTTCCCGCTTCGGAGATGCGCGCTTCGGTGGTGAGATCGGGATTCTGGAAGACGGTGACCTTTACCGAGTCGCCGACGCCCAGAACCGCCGGGGCCTGTACGGCTGCACCGCTCGATGCGAAGTGCAGCGCCATCGCAGCTGCGAGAAGAAAAGCTGCCAATCGCGTCACATTCTTCATGGCGCCCACGCTAATGAGCGCGGGTTATCGCCCCGACGTGCGCCGACTAGTCCGAGTGACCTATTGCGGTGTCTCCGGCGTAATCCATAGTCTACGAGCGCGTCGAGCTCCCACTACGCTCTTGTCATACTTAAGTGTCGTCCTACGGCGACATGCGGGAGGCGCTCGGCCAAGGAGGGGGCGATGAGAATCTGGAGCGCGGTTACCGCGATGTTGGTTGCTGCACTGGCGTGTGTGCTCACCGCCTGCGGCGGAGGCGGGTCCGTTGCGGCCGCAGCGAACGTTGCGGACACGGCGCAGAGTACCGGCCCGGCGCAGAGTACCGGCCCGGCGCAAAGCACCGGCCCAACGCAAAGCACCGGCCCTTCCACCGCGGCCACCAGTGCCGCAGGCTCGGGTACCACGGCGCTTTCGATCGGCAGCAGCGCCGCGGCCGTTACCTTGTCGATCACTTACCAGGGCACACCCAGCTTCTACCGCGTTTACATCGATTCGGATCAGAACGGGGGCACGGGCTTCCCCATTCAAACCATCGGCGCCGACTACGTCATCGAGAATGGCTTCCTCTACCGCTATGCCGGCTCGAATGGCTCCTGGGCGTGGACTCTGGTCTCCGCCCTCACGGTCACGGAGTCAGGCGGAGTGGCGACCTGGACGGTGCCCCTGGCGGACATCGGCTCGCCATCGAGCTTCAGGGCCGTCGGCAACTACGACAGCGTCTATTCGTCCCCGGTGAGCTACTCACTGGCCTCTGCCGGAACCCGCGATGCGCTGCAATGGCCTTTCGCCAGCACCAGCGTGTGGAACATGCCGATTGGCTCCGGCGCGAGTTACGCGGCGTCGGGCCTGCATTTCACCACTACTCCCAACAGCACCGAGTACTGGTATGACTTGCCGCTGTCCGACCACGAGCGCATCGTGCTGACGCCGAGCGCGCCCCTCACCAGCGTCTACGTCAGCAATGTCGGCTGGAGCGGCGGAAACCGCTGCAACAGCCAGGGTGCCCTGTTCTTCCGGGCGCCGCTTCCGGCCGCATTCGTCGTACCCAACAGCACGGATAACAACGGCGCCGCGATCCTGCTGGCGGACGGGGCCACCATAGTGCAGACCCAGCCCTTCACCAAGTGCCCGGGCTACTCCTATGCCACGACCATGCAGGTCCCCTACAGCCTGGCGGCGTGGGAATACAACATCAAGACCGGAGACGGCCGACTCGGAGCCCACGGCGGCTCGAGTCTGTCGACTCTGGGCGGAACGATTCGCCTCGGTGAGCTCAGACCAGGGACCCAGATGCGCCATGCCATCAAGATCTCGCTCTACTCGGCAGGCTCGCTGGGTCTGTGCACCGGTAACTTTTCGGCCTGCTTCACCTGGCCTGCGGCCACCGCCGACAGCTACGCGGCGCAGGCAGGCAGCGGCTATGGGTCGGCGAGCGGCAACACCAATACGGCGATGAAAATGGGGGCGCTGCTCGCGATCCCGGCGAGCGTGAACCTCAGTAACATCGGCCTGCAGTCGGTTCCGGGAAAAATGCTTGCGTGGACGCTGCAGAACTATGGAGCCTATATCGTCGACACCCGGGGCGGACCGGGCCTCGACATCGCCATTGAAGACGGCGCCGCCGGCAGCAAGGACGATGAGTTCCAATCCGACTACGGCTTCCCGTTCGACGGACGACTCGGATACATGACGCTGAAGGACTCCACCGGGCAGCCCACTCCGCAGGCCAGGTGGGCGGCCGATCTCCGCCTCGTCATCGATTACCTGCGGGTGGTCAGCAACAACGGGCCGAACGCGGTCGGCGGGGGCGGATCCCCGCTGCAACCCCTGGCGCCGGCGTTTCGATGAGCCGCCGAGCGGAAGTGGCGGGCACGGGCCTCTACAGGGCGAGCCGCACCCTGAGCCAGTAATTGGTATCCAGGTAGTCGCCGAATTGCACGTTCGAGGAGCGCTGCTCGTGCGTCGCGCTGAGCGTCAGCGTGACGTGCTCGACCGGGCGATAGCTGATCAGTGCCTCCACCATGTGGAAGTTGTCGGCGCGGGGCGGCTGCAGGCCGACGGTGATCAGGGGATCGGCGAGGTAGCTGCGGCTCACGGCGCCGAGCTCCGCCGACACGTCGATCTTCGGCGTCGCGTGCCACAGCGGGTGCAGGATGATGCCCTTGACGAGGACGAGGCTGGAGCGGACGTACTCGTAGGGGCTGATGTCGCGCTCGGCGATCACGCTCACCAGAGTCTTCACGCTGGGGGTCCACGTATACTCGATGCGCGCGGTGGTTAAATTGAGATTGCGCTGCGTCAGCTCGTAATAGCGCCGCTGGATCTCGTCGGCGCGCGCCACGATGCGCGACGGCGTCCCCTCTCCCCAGTCGACCACCACTCCATAGCCGTACTGATCGTAGTTGTTGTTGACGGTCACGGTGCCGAACACCGGCTCGCCGACCGGGAAGCGCCCCATCTCGAAACGCCCGTCGAGTCCGATCCAGTCCCCGGCTCCACCCAGGCGGCTGAGCGATCCTTCGAAGGAATCCACCGTGACGTTGTTGTATTGGCCTGCCGGGGCGCTGTTACTCTGCACCAGATCGTCGCCCCCGAGATAGAGCTTCCAGTCCGGCGTAATGAGCCATGATCCTTTGGCAAACTCCTCGCGCAGGTGCAGCTTGTCCGGAACCACGCCCAGCACCTCCGAGAACGGCTCCAGAGTATAACTGTCCGTCACCCCCACCTCGCCGCTCAGCTCTCTGCCGAGCTGCCATAGCCAGCTGCCGTGCAGATCGTAGCCGTCGTAGTCGAGATTGCGGAAGCGATCGTAATGGACGGTGTTATAGGCCAGCGACGCCTCGATGCGTTGCAGGCTGACGGGCACGTCCGCGGTCAGCCCGACCGAAGTGGTGAGATAGGTATCGCTGCGAACCGGATAGCCGATGACGGTCATCGGATCCGCCCGGTCCGAAATGCGGAAGACATTGTCGTCCGCGGTGACCGTCTCCTGCACGAAAGGCGAGAAGACGGGCCCCTGCGGAGCGCCCTCCGTCGGGGGCGGCGGCCCTCCCACCAGCGGCGCCACCTGCGCGCGCGCCTGCATCGACGTCAGCGCCGCGAGGCCTGCAAGCAGCCAGCGCACCGCTGACCCTGCCGCAATGCCGGCCCTCACGCGCGCCACCTGCGGCGCCGGGCGATGCCCGGGTCTGCGATCGAGGACAGCCGCCGGCGCCCGATGGCGAGTGCGCCCGCCAGGCCCGCCAGCAGCAGAGCCCAGCTGCCGGGTGTACGTCCGCCCTGCAGTTTTGTCGCAATTTGCGGCATGTTATCGACGACGCCGCGCTCCGGGCGCAGGCTGTTCGCCGCGAAATAACGCCATGGGTTGAGCGCCGGCAGCGGACCTGGCGCGCTGTGCCGGGCTTGCGCGCCACCCGGGACGCTCGCGAGCGCAACACCGGCCTCGTCGGCCGGCTCGGGCACGGTCGCCACCGCACCTCCCTGCACGGCGATCATCGCCAGCGACAGAAGCAGCGCGAATGCTCTCATGGGTCGAGAAGGCGCAGCGCGAGCGCACGACCCACGGCCTGAGTGCGGTTGCGCACATTGAGCTTGCGCAGAATTTTCTGTACGTGGTTCTTCACGGTCAGCGGGCTGATCCCGAGGATCGTGCCGATCTCGAAATTGCTCTTGCCGAGGTGGATCCAGCGCAGGATCTCCTTCTCCCGCGCGGTGAGCAGATCCGCGGTGTGGGACGCCGCATGGGCTTCT
>DASQGK010000088.1:0-46622 GCA_035632655.1 Steroidobacteraceae bacterium
CGGCGCCCCCACCGCCTGCCGCCGATGCTAGGGTCAGTCCGCGGCGCCGGCGTATGCTTTCCCACCGGGATCAGCCGAGGGCCACTCTTGCAATCCACTCAGCGCGCCCATCTTCCGAGCGGGTGGTTCATCCGCTGGGCAGCCATCGCGCTCCTGTTCGCATCGGTCATCACCGTGCGCAACGTGGTCGCCCTGCCCCGCTCGCTGCTGCTGGAGGGCATCCTGTCACGCGGCCTGGAAGCGCTCCTCGCGCTGCTGCCGGTGGTGCCGGTCGTACTTGCCCTGACGGGGCGGCGCACGCCGCGCGGTCCCGCCTCCGACGTGGCCATGGTCGCGCTCGCCGTGCTCGGCACCACTGCGGTCGGCATGTCCATCCGCACCGCGTTCCTCATATTCGTGGAGCGCTTCGACATGCCGGCGGGCTACGGCTTCGTTCTCCTGGGACGCTGGTTCGAGTACTCGGTGCTGGGCACACTCATTGCCCTGATAGCAGTGTTCCACGAGCGCATCGCCGGCGCTCAGGATGCGCTGCATGCCGAGCTCCTGCAGCAGGTGCGTATCGAACAGCAGCTGGCGGAAGCACGCCTGCAGTCGCTGCAGTCGCAGATCGAACCGCACTTTCTCTTCAACACCCTGGCCAACGTGCGCCGTCTGTTCCAGACGGACTCTGCGTGCGGACGCGCCATGCTCGGGCAACTGGCGCGTTATCTGGCAGTCTCGCTCCCGCGCCTGCGCGCCTCCGAGGTGGCTCTCGGCGAGGAGCTCGCTCTGATCGAGGCGTACCTGCAGATTCACGCCATAAGGATGGGCGCACGACTGAGGTGGGAAATGAACGTCGACGAGCTGCTCGCCGGCGCAGCCGTGCCGCCGATGATGCTCAGCACACTGGTCGAGAATGCCATCAAGCACGGACTGAGTCCGCTCCCGGAAGGCGGCAAACTCGGCATTCATGCCAGCGTGAGCGGCAAGCAGCTGCGGCTGCAGGTCGCGGACGACGGCCAGGGCTTCGCCGCCAACGCTGGCTCCGGCCTGGGCCTCGCCAACATCCGCACCCGGCTGCAGCTTCTTTACGGCGGCGCGGCGCGCCTCGATTTCGCCGCCAACCGTCCGCGCGGCGTGGTGGCGACCGTCGAGCTGCCCTACCGCATGGCGCGCAGCGCATGAATGCCACCGTGCTGACGCATGATCCGGCCGCCGCGGCGCACCCGGCGACCCCGCGAACCCGCGGCAGCGCTCTGGTCAGATATCTCCTGATCGCGACTGCTCTCGGCCTCGCCTGGGGTCTGACCGAGGTCCTGACACACGCCGCCGACATTCTCCGCCTTCGTTCCTGGAGCGGCGCGCTGTGGTTCATCGCCCTGGATCTGTCCACCGCCTATTGGGTAATCCTCCTGATCCTGGGGGCCGATCGCGTTGAGGTCGCCCGCTGGCCGTGGTGGACTCCATACGTGGGGGCCGTGCTGATCGGAGGCATACTCGGTCAGGCCGTGGAGACTGCTCTGTTCCAGTGGCTGATCCCGGTGCGCTCGCTCGCCGAGGCGCACACACCGGGCGCCTTGCCGGTGCGGCCGGCCATAGAGTATTTCGGCTACCTGGTGTATTCGCTCCCGGCCGCGCTGCTGTACGCATACCTGCGCCGCCTGCGCCAGCAGAACGCGAGGTTACGCGCGCTGCAGAGCGCGCAGGCGTCGCTGCGCAGAAATGTCGTCGAGGCACGCCTGCAGCGGATGCAGAGCCAACTCGAGCCCCAGGACCTGTTCGCGACCCTGGAGCGAATTCAGGAATTGCACGCGGAAGACTCCGGGCGCTCGCTGCGCGCGCTCGATGCGCTCATCCACTGCCTCCGCTGCGGCGCAGCCCGCAGCGCCAGCGGCGCCTCGACCCTGCGGCGCGAGCTTGCAACCACCCGCGCCTGGCTCGACCTGCGGCGCGAATTGCGCAACGGTGCCCCCTCGCTGGAGGTCATCATCGAGGGCATCGCCGGGGATGCGGTACTGCCCGCGATGATTCTGCGACCTCTGGTTCAGTGCGCGAGCGAAGGTGCGGCGGCGGACACCGAGGCGCTGGAGCTGCACGCGAGCATTGGGGCCACACGGGTGCGCCTGGAGTTGCGCGGAGCGTTCCGCCTGCCAGAGGATGCCGACTCCGCCGCCGGCCTCGAGCGCCTGCGCGAGCGCTTTGCAATGCTCTACCAGAAGCAGGGGCAACTCACCTGGGAACAAGCTTCAGGCGGAGCGCCGAACGCCCGCATCATCGCCGATCTCCCCTATGAAAGCGCCGACGGCTCTCATCGCTGAGGACGAGCCGCTGCTGCGTGCCGAGCTGCGCGAGGCGCTGGCCGCACTGTGGCCGGAGCTGCAAATCTGCGGGGAAGCGGCGGATGGCAATGCCGCTCTGAGCATGCTCGAGGCGACTGACCCGCAGATCCTGTTTCTCGACATCCGCATGCCGGGCACCACCGGGCTCGAGGTTGCGCGCCGTGCCAGCGGACGCTGCCTGGTGGTGTTCGTGACCGCCTATGATGAGCACGCGATCGCGGCGTTCGAGCAGGGCGCCGCCGATTACGTCATGAAGCCCTTTACGACCGAGCGCCTGGCGCTGACGGTCGCACGGCTGCGCGAGCGACTGACGCACGCCCCGCCGGTGATCAACGAGGTGATCGAGTCGCTGCTCACGCGCCTGCTCCCGCCGCACGAATATCTTCGCTGGGTGCGAGCCTCGGTCGGAACGGAGATACGTCTCGCGGCAGTCGAGGAAGTTCTGTACTTCAAGTCCGACAGCAAGTACACGCTCGCGATCACGCGCGAGGCCGAGCTGCCGATCCGCAAGCCCTTACGGGAGCTGCTCGCCGAGCTCGATCCGGGGCAATTCTGGCAGATACATCGCTCGACGATCGTCAACCTGTCGGCCATCGCCAGTGTACGTCACGGATTCGACGGCCGGCTGTACGTTCGTCTGCGCCACCGCGACGAGAGCCTGAAGGTCAGCCAGCCCTTCGCCGCGCGCTTTCGCCAGATGTGAGGCCCCGGCATGCCTAATAGGTGAAGTCATAATTGAATTCTTCTCCGTCCCGGCCCTCCCGGTAGGCATTCCTGATCATCAGCTTTACGTCCAGTCGCAGATACTTCTCGAAGTCCTTTAGCGCTTTGTCGTCGCGAATGAACTGCGCCAGGATTCCGTCGACGTCGACGGATTTTTCAACCTCCGCGAGAGTGACCAGGCCACGCTGCTCCGCTTGTTGCACTTGCGAGGATATCGCCTGCAGCAACTGGGCCTCACGATGCAGGTAGTCTTTATTGCGCCAGGCGGGTCCGTGACCGGGAATGATGACGTCCACGTCGAAGGCGTCGAGCGCTTGGAGATTCCTCACGTGCACACTCAGGGGCGGCGTGAAATAGGGCTCGGGGTAAGCAAACATATCGCCGGTCAGCAGAATCCTTTCCTTCGGCAGGTAGAGAACGGTCGTGCCCGTCGCATCGCCGGTCATGCTGAAGAACTGGAATTCCCGGCCGCCGTGACGAATGATCAGTCTGTCGACGAAAGTCAGAGTCGGGTAGGTGCGGTGGACGCCGGCCAGTTCGGCTGTGAAGGCACGCCGACTCTCGATATATTCCCTCTTCTTCTGAAGCTCCGGCTGCGCGCCGGCTTGCTTCCCGAGAGCCCTGGATTCCCTGGCAAAGTCCGCCTCATCGTGCGCCAGGTCCGCCTTGAACATGGCCGGCCAGGCATTGGCCGCGTTCAACATGTGCTGGCGTGTCTCCTCTGTGGCGACTATCTCCACCCCGGGAAAGGCTTCCGCGTACACCTCGTTGCCTGACCAGTGGTCCGGATGCCAATGGGAGTTCACCACGTAGCGAATCGGTTTGTCGGTCAGTTTGCGCAGCTCGGCGAGCACGATGCGGGCGTACGACGGCCTCGTATAGGTGTCATAGACCAGCACATCGCTGTCGGTAATCACGGCGACGGAATTGGCATTTGGCACATAGCCATCACGCAAACTGTGAAACTGGAATATGCCTTCGGCTATCTGGGTTCGCTCGATGACGGGTTCGGTCGCAGCGCACACAGCCTGGAGCACGAACAGCGTGAGCACGGGCAGCGAAATGAGCGTGCAGCGATGGAGTTGCATCGAATGTTTCCCGGGTCGGATGTTGTTCTTCCGGCGCGGGCCGCTAGCGTTGCCAGTCCGGGCCGCGGTATTCCATATAGCGCGCGGTTCTTACCGCAGTGGCGTGATCGAAGTAGAGCTCGATGATGTGCAGCGCCAGCTCGATACCTGACGTTTCCCCACCCGCGGTAAAGACCATGGGGTCGCTGTGCACATAGGCCCGGTCCGGGATGAAGTGCACCTTCGGGAAGCGCTGCTGAAACTCGGCGATGAAGTCGTGATGCGTGGTGGCATCCTTGCCGTCGAGCAGGCCCGCCCGTGCAAATTTCGAGGCGCCGGTGCAGACCGACAGCATCAGCTTGCCGCGCGCGTGCATGCGGCGCAGATAACCCAGATACGCCTCGGTGTCCCCGGTCTGCGCGCCCACTACCACGATGTCTGCGTCGGGCACGTCGTCGAACGTATAGTCCGGAACGATCGTCAGCGTTCCTGCCTTGATCGGCTGTCGTGTCTCGGAAACGGTGAAGGTTTCGAATCCGCCGCGCTGCGTCTGAACCTGGTCGAAGGTCTGCATCGGTCCCGCAAGGTCAATCAACGTCGCCCGGTTGGAGACGACGAAGGCCACCTTGGCAATCCCGGAACTCGGTAGCGCCAGTCTCGCGTCTTCCGCCAAAGCTGACGCGGGCATGGCGAGGATCGGAGTCGCCAGGGCGAGAAGGGACGCGACCGTAATAGTGCACACCTTGCAAGTGGGCGTCATAGAAGCCTGGCAGCCGTGCATATGCCTACCTCGGGGGATGTTCCGCCAGGGCCTTCAGCCACGCGACAATCTCCGCGCCGGCCTCGGCGTTGTACGCGCCGCTGCCTTCGAGCGCCTCCTTCGCGTCGTCCACGCGCTCGAGCAGATGAGTGGTCCTGGGAGCTTCCAATTCGCGGCTCATGCTCATGCCGCGGGATATGCTCATGCGCACCATCTCCCGATGGTCGTCGGCCGACATGATCCAGTCATATTCTCCGTGAACCGCGAGCACGGGGACGCGTACCCGGCTCCACGCCTCGGCAACATTCGTTCGCTGCAGCTGCTGGAAAAACGCGGCAGGACGTCCGAACTGACCGTCGTCCGCGTCCTGCCAGTCACGCCGCATTTCAGGATGGCGACGCAGCACTTCGCCCGGCGTCATTCCCTCGATCAGATATAGCTCGTAGAAGGTTTCGTAGCGCGCCAGGGTCGCGTTGATCTCGCCAGGTGAGGTGCCCGCGAGGGTCAGGCGCCGGCGCTCGTACTCGAGCATGTGCTCGTACCAGGTCTTCAGCCAGCCGCCGATGACCACATAGCCGCGCGGTTCGTGGCGATCGGGCACCAATGGCGCGAAGCCGCCGCCATTGCTCATGCCGACCACTGCCACACGGGTCGCGTCGGCGTCGGGGAGCGACATGGCCACAACATAGGCCGCGCGGTAGGCTGCGAGCTCGCGCTCAAAGTCGAGCTTGGCGCATGGAGGCCCCACGCTGTCGCCTACGCCTGGTTTTTCCATGCGTACGGTCATGTATCCCGCTCCACGCGCGATATCTATCCAGGCATGAGCCAGGCCGAACATCGGTCCCTGAGGCCAGCTGACGCTGTCGCAGGACAGCCAGCCGACGAGAAAGGCAACCGGGAAAGGGCCCCGGGCGCCCTGAGGGCGCGTGACGATGATCCGCACCCGATCCCCGTTGCCGACGGGCGAATCGAGGTAGCTGACTTCGGCGCCCGGGATCGACTCGCGCTGCGTGGGCGGCGGCAGTGCCGCTGCGCTCGCCTGCTGCGGGCCGAGAGCGCCGAGGATCCAGCTCAGGAGAAGGACACTCATTAATTCCGGCCTCAGCAGACCATCGGACACGGCCTGCAGCCTAGAGCAAAGAGCCGCGGGACTCTTGCACCTATGAAACTTCGGAGGAAATCGCCTGGCTGGTCTTTACGAGGCAGCTCGGTGCGATCGCTGAAATGACGACGGCGTGCAGCCGACGGTCGCCTTGAAGACTCTGAGAAAATGGCTGTGGTCATAGAACCCGCAGGCCATTGCAGCATCCACTATGGTGTCCTTTTCGCCGAGCAACTGCCTGCACGCCGCCTTGATGCGGATTCTGTTGACGTATTCGCCCAGCGTCTCGCCAAAGCGCCTTCTGAATTCACGCGCCAGATGCACCGGGTGGATGTCGACCTGCCTGGCCAGGTCTGCGACCGTAATCGACGTCTGATATTGCGCCTCGATATGATCCAGGCACTCGCGCAGCCAGGGCGGCAGCCGCCGCTCATGCTTGAGCTCTGAGTTACCGAGCGTTCCCAGGAGTTCGCAGATACCGCTTTCCATCGTGGCGGGACAAAGAGTGCCGGCGCGCCAGTGCTGGTAGAGACGCAGCATCAGCACCGCCATGTCCGCCTGCAGGCGCTGTGCCCGCCATCCGCCGGCGTTGATCTCACCAGCAAGATCCGTTTGCAGAAATTCGACGCATACGAAACGTGCGCCGTTGTTCCCCACGATGTCCCGGTGAGGCGTTCCGAGGGGGTGGAACACCGCGTCCATCGGACGATAGGAAAACTCCGTCCCCTGCACATGCTCTGCGTAGCTGCCGGCGATCAGCAGACTGATATATGCCCTCTCATGGCTGTGCTCGGGCAGGCACCGGGCCGCGGAATGCGCGACTTCGGTCAATACGGCCTGCGAGCAGGAGTACGCCTGCGCGCAACGGCCGAAATATGTGCCCGTCTTCAGTAATGCAGACATCGGCGCGGGAAGGAAGACAGCCTGACTGCCGTCTCTTTTAGTACATCGCCGCGGCGCCTTCAACGGCCCCGCAGCATCGATGCGACGTTGCGTTCGGCCGGCGCGATCTACAGGGGTGGTTTGCTGCCCACCTGAAGCTCCTCAGGCGATTTCTTCACGCTCGACCTCCATGTCTCGCATACGCATCGACATCCCTATCGAAAGCAGCATCCCGCCCAGCACCACGACGTCGAACAGGAGCGGCAGCAGGAAGAAATACCGAGCGACGATCGCGGCGTGCACAGCCACCGTCACCCCGATGGCAGTTCCGAATCGCATCACCTGTCTTGGCGAGGACGCGAGGTCGGATACCAGCCACAGTAAGACCCCGATCAGGAATGCCAGCACGACCGCGATCAGGCCATACCCGAAGTACATGTCCCAATACGAGTGGGGCGAGAATCCCCCGAAGTCGAATGCCCGGGACTGCATCGTCTCCAGGACTGTGGTTTCGTCCGGGCCGTGCCTCGGCCTGGCGTTGAGGAAGAGCATCGCGTGGCCGATGCTTTGCAGAAAGGCGACGGCAGACGTCAAACGCAGAGTGCGCCGAACGGCGCGTACCCCGGGTGCTCGAGGCTTCATGAGTGATCTCCGTCCGGCAAAGCTTGGCTCGAGAATGCCCTGAGGCGGCAGTTCCAGGCAACGCCACTCGATGCCGTTGCTTTGGGTACCCTCGACGCAGATAGTCGGGACCGATCGGATCGACGGCAGCTTCCACATCCAGAGGTCTTCAGTCATGCAGCAGACAATCGGCGCGGGTGCAATCGGGGGACTCCTCGGAGTGATCGCGGGAGCCTACCTTGCCTCACGGGTCGCGCACCCTTCGACGCCGCCCCCGGCAGCGCGCTTAGCGCATGAGCGCGCCTCGGATGTCGTGTCGGCGAGCCGCGTCCAGCTCGTGGACGCGGGGGGCAAGGTACGCGCCGAGCTCGCGATGTCCGGGGATGGGGGGCCGGCGCTGTTTTTCTATGACAGTGCGGGAAGAAATCGTCTGGTTCTGGGCTTGTACTCCGCCGCCGAGGGTGAGGCGCCCTCGGTCGTGCTGAACGACGCGCAGCAGCGTGCGGCCGGAATCTTCCGGCTATTCGGCAGCCGCGACACCCCGGTAGTGGTGCTGAAGAGTCAGGGACAGGATCGTTCGATCTACGGACTCAACCCGGCCTCAGCCGAGCCGTTTCTGGTCAACTACGATGGCAAGGGGTCAAAGAACGATGCATTCGGGAATTACTAGCGCACGGGGGGTCTTGATTGCCGCGTGCATTGCCCTTGGCGGGTTGGGCGCCTGGCTCGTCTCGCGCCACTTTCAAAGTCCCGGCGCCGATCGGCCGCGCTACGTCCTCATCAACGAAACCGCGCAGCATGACTATGACCTCGCCTTCCGCATGAGCCTCAGGCTCGCCGAGAAGAAGTCCGGAATCGAGAACGCGCTGGTTCTGCTCGCCTCGCTTCCCCCGTCGAAGAGCATCGAGCAGACCGCGACCGAGCTCTTCGGGAAACTGCGAATCGGGGAGCGACACAACGGCCGCGGGATTCTCTATCTCTACAGCGCCCAGGAGAACCTCATGAAGATCGAGGTGTCGTACGCGCTCGAGGGCGATATCCCCGATGTCTACTGTCGCCGGGTCGAGGAGGCGGCAAAGACCTATATGCTCTCGGAGATCCCCCAGGACTTCATCTCCGAACTCATCATCACCACCAATTTACGCAGCACGGGTGGCACGGTGGACGACTCCGGGTGGGCGGCGCCGGGCTGGCTCAACAGCCGATTCCTCTCCGGCGGAGGCGGGGCGCTGGCACACGGCTATGGCAAGACCCTGGATGACTACGAAACGGCCATCCGCAGTCTGCCGGCGACCGAGCTGAAGGATTACACGCCGGCAGCGGATGCACGCGTTTCCGCAGAGCGGTATCTGGCCGCACTCGCCGCCGGCATCGGCGATCCCCGGCTGCCGCTCCTCACCGAGGGAAGCCGGCTCTTCCGGGCGGTCGTTCCCCGCAACAAGAACCAGGAACAGAGGATTGCGGAATTCTTTCGAGCTGCAGGGCCATACCGCTTGTTGTACGCCGGCGATCTGGCGCTGGTCGTCCCCGGGGTCGATCACTCGAACCTGCCCTTCGTGCTGCGCCGCGGAACAGACCGGCTTTGGTACGTGGACGAAGCGAAGTCGTGGACGTACTTTCATCGCTTCGAAGACGACGTGAACTTCTTTGTGAAGTACCCGGACAATCCGTTTTTCGGGGCGCTCAAGGCACTCAGGCTGCCTCACATGGAGGCAGCCATCTATGAACATGCAGCTACGCCGCCGCGGCTCCCATATCCGTTCTCACTGTCTGCCGCCATCGGCAGGCTCGAGGATCGGGTGCGAGCCGGCACAGCGCGTGCGCCGGACTACGCGGCCCTCGGCGATCTTTACCTCTTTGAGGCGAACTGGATCTCACGGGCGATTACATCCTACGAGGCCGCCTCGAGGCTCGCCCCGGGCGAGCCGAGCTATCGGTGGCGGCTCGTAGACCTTTACCTCAATGACTCGCGCGCCGACAAAATGCTGGCGCAGCTGAAGCTTCTCTCCGAATCCCGGCCGGTCGATGCCCGAACTCAGGCCTGGTACCGTTACTACAGGCAGCAATACGACGCCATCAACTGAATGACCCGCTAGTCTTTGCGATCGGCACTCGCATAACCGGCGTACAGACTGTCGAGGACGGGCGTCATGGCTTTCAGCAGCTCGTCATCGTCCCGCTGAAGTGCGCGGGCCCCTGCCATGATCGTCACGAACCCCGGGCCTTCCGCGATCGGGATCCCGCCGACGTCCAGGTGATGCACGAGGGCCGCAAGACGGGCGAGTCCCGCGTCGTGCTCCAGGTTGAAGCTGCTCAGGATCACCTCGAAGGTCACCTTGGACCCCACGTGAGTGAACTCGGCCCCGTCGAAGTCGAAGCCGACGGCGGCCTTGGGGCAGTCCCTGACACGCTTCAGCCACAGGAACCTCGCCTTGCGATCGATGAAGCGCCGGATGAGCCAGGCCGAGGCGACCCGATCAATCCACAGGTGCTCTCGCGTCGCCCAGGTTCGCCCCCGATAGTCCTTGCGTTCGCGCGGCCGGATCTTGGCGTGCGCCGCACGGGGCTCATCGGGGGCAAAGCGCGCGTTGAGCGCTGCCTCGGCATCGGCCAGTGCTCCCTCCATCTGCCTGCGAGCCTCCCCGGGAAAGAAGTCCCGCGTCGTAATGGCCGCCACGTCCCGCGAAATGCCTGCGATCCGCTGCCGCGCCTCGGGCTCGGCGAGCCTGGCCAGCGCGCTCTTCAGCCCAGCCAGGCGGTCGATCGCCTCGGCGTACTCGTCGGTCCGGTCGAACAGCGCCACGAGCTCGGCGTTCTGCTCACTCGACTCGGCGTCGAATGAGAGAACCTGCACGAGACCGCCTGCTCGTTTGATCTCCGCCCCCTGCTCCTCGAGGAGCTGCCGCGAGCGTTCCCCGTTCGGGAGCAGGTACGCCCCGTCACGCAGCAGACCGGCGCCGGCCGCCTTCAGCGCCCGCCAGAAGCGCATCCGCAGCGTGGGATTGTGGCCGGGGAGATTGGTGATCAGGAGCAGCCAGGCTGGAGCTGGTGGTGGCATTGCAGATAATACTACCGTATCGTTATATGAATAACTAAAGGTTTCCCCAGGCTGCCCGAAGACCTCCCATGAAATGGGTCACCCGCGAACGTCCCAAGATTGACCGGCTGGCGTGCCCCTGGCTCATCCGGCGCTTCATCGACCCCGACGCAGAGATTCGCTATGTACCGGCGGCGCGGGTGCTGGCGGTCGCGAAAGATGAGGGCGCGATTCCCTTTGACGTGCCGGGAGTCGAGCTCACTCACTCAGGTCCCCTGTGCAGCTTCGATGCCTTCCTGCGGAAGTATCACCTCGAGGACGCAGCGCTGGCGCGCCTGGCCGAGATCGTGCGTGCCGCCGACACCGACACCCTGGATCGCTCGGCCCAGGCTCCGGGCCTCCTGGCGATTTCGCTCGGCCTCGGCGCCAACATCCCGGACGACCAGGAGCTCCTCAAGGCCGCCCTCCCCGTGTACGACGCCTTGTACACCTGGTGCCGCTCACTGAGCGAGGAGCGCCACGGCTGGTACCCGCAAACCGTCCAGGGAGAGATGGCACGATGACCTCCGCAGTGCGCCCCGCAGCCGTGGAGTGCGCAATGACGCGCCGCGATCTCGGCCGCATGGCCCTGGCAGCGTGGCTGAGCGCCGGCAGGCCCGGCGAGGCCTTGTCGGCCCCGGCCGTGAGCCCGCGGTGGCGCGCGGATTTCCCTGCACTGGAGCAGACCGTGAACGGTCATCCGCTCACCTACCTGGACAGTGCGGCCACGACACAGCGTCCTGCCCGGGTCCTCGCAGCCCTGCAGGACTACTACCGGCATGACAACGCAAATCCAGGCCGCGCACTGCACACGCTTGCCCGTCGGGCGCACGAGCGCTACGAGAGCGCACGCCGTACCCTCGCCGATTTCATCCACGCGCCGGATCCTGACGAAGTGGTGTGGGTACGCGGAACCACCGAGGGCATCAACCTCGTGGCGAGCGCCTGGGGCCGGCCCCGACTGCAACCGGGGGACGAGATTCTCCTGACGGTGGGCGAGCATGCCTCCAACCTCCTGCCCTGGCGGCTGGTCGCGCAGCGCACCGGTGCCGGCGTGCGCTACGTCGACGTCGATGACGAGGGTCGCGTGCGCCTGGAGGACCTCGAGCGGCAGCTCTCGGCGCGCACGCGCCTCCTGTGCTTCAGTCACGTCTCCAACGTCGCGGGCTACATCAACCCTGCCGCAGAGCTCTGCGCCCTGGCCCACCGCGCCGGCGCACGCGTGCTGATCGATGCAGCGCAGTCCGCCCCACACATTGCGCTGGACGTGCAGGCGCTCGGCTGCGACTTCCTGGTGTTCTCCAGTCACAAGATGCTCGGTCCGATGGGTGCGGGGGTGCTGTGGGCACGCCGTGAGCGACTCGAGGAGATGGAGACCTATCAGGCCGGCTCGAACATGGCGCACCAAGTCGATCTCGCCTCCGAGGAAGTCGAGCATGGGGCGCGCAAGTTCGGGGCCGGAACCCCCAATGTCTCCGGAGCGGTCGCGCTTGCCGCCGCCGTCGACTACCTGCGCACGCAGGATCGCAGTGCGATCGAGCAGCACGAACGCGGGCTCACGCAGTACGGCATCGATCGGCTGAGTCGGATCGATGGCCTGCGAGTGCTCGGCCCTCGCTCAGCGCTCCATCGCTTGCCGGTGTTCTCGTTCGTGGTCGCGGGACACACACCGGATGAGATCCTGCGACATCTCGACGCCCGCGGCATTGCCGTGCGGGCCGGCGATTTCGCCGCACTGCCTCTGTTGAAACGCCTGGGCGTTAAGCAAGCAGTGCGGGCATCCTGCTACCTGTACACCGAGACCGGCGACCTCGACCGCCTGGCGTCGGCGCTGAGTGACCTGACCTGAATTCGACTCGCCCGGAGGACCCCGAATGAACCGCTCGACGATGTGGATTGCCAGCCTCTTCGCTCCTCTCCTGTGCACCAGCGCCGTGGCCGCCGGCATCGACTGGTCGAAGGTCGATCTGGCGATCGGCAAGAAGGGGGCGGAGCTCCCCGGCGGCGTGCACAAGTACGGACTGCCGCGCTCCGATCTGCAGGTCACGGTGGATGGAGTTGCGATCAAGCCGGCCCTGGCTCTTGGTTCGTGGCTCGCCTTTCAGCCAGCGGGGGATGGAGCGATGCTGATGGGCGACCTGGTGCTCACCGACACCGAGATCAGCCCGGTGATGCAGCGCCTCATCGCGGGCGGAGTTGAGATCACCGCCATTCACAACCACCTGCTGCGCACCTCGGTTCCCGTCCTGTACATGCACGTCGGAGGGCATGGGGACCCGGTGAAGCTCGCCGAGACGCTGCACGCAGGCCTCGCGTTGAGCAAGACGCCGTTGAGCCCCCCGCCGGCTGCGCCCTCCTCCGCCGTCCCTGAGCTCGATACCGTCGCCATAGAGAAAGCGCTTGGCATCAAGGGAAATGCCAACGGCGGTGTTTACCAGTTCAGCGTCCCGCGTGCCGAGCTCGTGACTGAGGGAGGCATGACAGTACCGCCGTCCATGGGCACCGCCACGGCGCTCAACTTCGAACCCACTGGCGGAGGCCAGGCCGCTGTCACAGGCGACTTCGTGCTGCTGGGATCCGAGGTCAACCCGATCCTGAAGGCGCTGCGCCAGCACGGCATCGAGGTGACGGCGTTGCACAGTCATATGATCGACGATGCGCCGCACCTGTTCTTCATGCACTTCTGGGCCCACGACGATGCGCTGCGACTGGCGCACGGGCTTCGCTCGGCGCTGGATCTCGCCAACCTCCGGCACGGGTCCTGATCGCCGATGCAATCCGCAGGGCAGCCCGTGCCACGCGGCGCTCTGAAGGAGATCGTGCGGTATTTCCTGCGCCTGGGCCTGCTCGGTTTCGGCGGGCCGGTGGCTCTCGTCGGCCAGATGGAGCGTGAGCTCGTCGTCGAGCGCGGCTGGATCGGCAGGGAGCAGATGCGCGAGGCGATTGCGGTCTGCCAGTCTCTCCCGGGCCCGCTGGCGATTCAGGTCGGGATCTATCTCTCCTTTCTGCGCGGCGGATTCTGGGCCGCCTGGGCCGGCGGCTGGGCTTTCATCTTCCCGAACTTCGTGATCGTCGCAGCCCTCGGCGCTCTCTACGTCTATTTCGGCGGCCTGCAGCCTGTGACGGCGATCTTCTACGGCGTGAGCCCCGCGGTCATCGCGCTCATCCTGCACTCCTGCTACCGACTCGCCAGGCTCGGCATGGAGGACTGGTTGCAGTGGCTGATAGCCGCCGCGTGCTTCGCCGTAACGGTGGTGCTGAAGGCTGAAGTCGCCCTGCTTTTCATCGGCGCCGGCATCGTGGGCATTCTTTATTACGGCAAGCTCTGGCGCCGTGGATCGACGGCGACGACGCTGCTCGCGGCCCCGCTTGTGCCTGCAGCGCCGCTGGCCCCGATCGCGGGCGCATCGACCGTCATGAAGCTGCTGCTGTTCTTTCTCAAGGCCGGCGCGCTGACTTTCGGCAGCGGTCTCGTCATCGTTCCGTTTCTGCAGGAAGGCGTAGTGCAACAGTACGGATGGCTGGGAGAGCGGGACTTCCTGGTCGCCGTCGCCATCGGGATGATCAGTCCCGGACCCGTCGTGATCACGGCGACCTTCGTTGGTTATCTCGTCGCGGGCTTCTGGGGTTCGCTTGCGGCCACTGTCGGCATCTTCCTTCCCTCCTTCATTCTGGTGCTGGTGGCCGCCCCGATCCTCGCGCGTCACCGGTCCAACCGCTACGTCCAGGGCTTCGTGAAGGGTGCCTATGCCGCGGCGATCGGCACCATTCTGGGCGCCTGCGTACTCCTCGGCCGCATCGCGATCGGCGACTGGCTGACGTTGCTCATCGGCTTGAGCGCCCTGGCAGCGCTGTTTCGCTGGAAGGTGAACAACCCTACGCTCATGGCGGTTACAGCCCTCGTGGGACTCATCGCGTATCCGCTGCTGCATCCCGCGTGGGTAATGGTCAAGTGACCCAACACAGGAGAGCCGCTCGAGTGAGCGACCGGGCAGGGGCCGAACCGAGGCTGGGCCGCTGGGCTGCACTGTTGGCAGGTGCGGCCTGGGCGGCGGCCTCAGTCGGTGCGAGCCCCACATCGAGCGCGCTACTGCAAACTGTGGCCGACGTCCCGCTCGGAGGCAACACCACGCGGCTCGACTACGAAAGTCTCGACACCGGCCGTCACCTGCTCTTCATCGCCCATCTCGGCGACAGCGCCGTAGTGGTCTTCGATACACAGGCGCAACGAGTCGTCACCCGGATTGCAGGCGTCAGCCACGTGCACGGCGTGCTCGCCGTCCCCGAGCTCGGCACCGTGTACGCCTCCGCGACCGGTACCAACGAGGTGGTCGCCATCGATGAGGGCACGTTCAGGATCACGGCGCGGGCCCCGGGCGGTCTATACCCCGATGGCATGGCCTATGCTCCCGAAGCTCACAAGCTCTACGTCTCCGATGAGCACGGCGATACGGAAACGGTCATCGATGTGCGAACCAATACCCGCATCGCCACAATTCCGCTCGGCGGCGATGTCGGCAACACACAGTACGACCCCGTCACCAAACACATCTTCGTGAACGTCCAGACCCGCAAACAGCTGGTGGAAATCGATCCGGCCAATGACCGGATTGTCTCGCGGACCGAGCTCCCCGGAGCCGAGGGCAACCATGGTCTCCTCATCGAGCCACGGCAGCGCAAGGCCTTCATCGCCTGCGAGGACAATCACAAACTTCTGATTCTCGACCTGAACACTCGCAAGCTCGACGGCTCATTCGAGGTCGGTGAGGACCCGGACGTGCTGGCCTACGATCCGCAGCTCGGCTACCTGTATGTTGCCGCCGAGTCAGGGGTCGTATCGGTCTTCAGTACGCGCGCCGGCCGGGTGGCGAAAATCGCCGAAACGCTGCTCGGCCCCAATGCCCACGTGGTCGGGGTCGATCCGGCCACGCACCAGGCTTATTTCCCACTCAAGAACCTCGGCGGACGGCCGGTTCTGCGCATCATGAGCCCCGGTCCCGGAAGTGCGCCATAGCCCGCACCTCGGGATCCGGGCAATTTCGATGACGTCCTGCCAATAGGCCGAAAGTCATGGTCTCCCCCTGGTCCGCCCGGCACATGCGCGGGAGGGATTGGGGGCCTAGTCTGGCGCATCGTGGAAGCGCGGGCCGCAGCGGATATGCTGCGGGCTCCATTCCGTCCGCCATAGCAGTTGCCATGAGATGGGTTCCCTTCGTCTGGGCGCACCTGCAACAGAACTGGATTCGAACCGCCAGTACGACCGGCGCAATCGCGGTCTGCATTTTCCTCTTTTGCACGCTGCAGACGTTCGTGGCGTCCCTGCACGGATCGGTAGCCCGGGGTCCGGGCAGACTGATTACCGGAAATAACATCAGTCGTTTCTACAGCCTGCCGAACGCGTACGAGGCGCGTATCGCAGCCGTGTCCGGCGTCACGCGCGTAGCCGCAGCGAGTTACTTCGGCGGCATGCGCGATGCAAGCAACCCCGACAGTGAGTTTGCCAATTTCGCCGTCGAAGCCGAGAGCTTCCTCGACATCTATCCGGAATACTCATTGACCGCGGAGGAAAGACAACGGTATCTCGCCGATCAGCACGGAGCCATCATCGGGCGGGCACTCGCCGCACGATTCCAATGGAAGGTCGGCGACACGATCCAACTGACGAGCAATATCTATCGGACCCCGACCCCCTTCGAATTCGTCATCAGCGCCATCTACCAGACCGACCAGGCCCGCTATCCCGGAACGGACGAATCGACGCTCTTTCTGCATTACAAGTACCTCGATGAGGCGACTGGACGACGCGCCGGCGTACGCACGTATCGGGTGCAGATAGCCGATCCCCGACAAGCCGGCGTGATCAGCCATGCGATCGATGCACTGTTCGAGAACAGCGACGCACAGACCCACACCGAGACCGAAGCGCAATACCGGGCGCGCGCCGGAGTGCTGGGCGGCAACCTGTTCCTGCTGTTGAACGGCATCGCGCTGGTCGTGACATTCACTCTCCTCCTGGTGACTGCAAATACCATGAGCATGGCCGTGCGTGAGCGTCGCTCGGAGATCGGGGTCCTCAAAGCGCTCGGCTTCTCTCCCCGGCTCGTCCTCCTGCTGATCCTGACCGAGGGAGCCCTGCTCGGCATCGGTGGAGCGGCCGCCGGACTGCTCCTGGGCCGCCTCCTCATCGAGCTGCTGCCCGCCGTCCCCGTCATCGGCGAGGTCGTGAGCCAATTCCCCAGGATGGGCATTCCGCCTGCGATCGCCGCCGCCGGAGTCCTCCTTGGCGTGCTGGTGGGCCTGATGTCCAGCCTGCTCCCGTCCGTTTCCGCTTATCGCGCCAGAATTGTCGAGCTGTTGCGGCAGACCTAGCGTGGCACTGCCGATCACCTACAGTCTCGCGAGCCTGGGCGTCCGCTGGAGATCGACAGTGCTCGCCGTCATTGGAATTGCGCTGGTAGTTGCGGTGTTCACCGCGCTGCTATCGATGGCCAGCGGCATCCGACTCGCGCTCCGCGCCAGCGGGAGCGAGGCGAACGCCATCGTCCTGGAGAAAGGTGCACTGTCCGAGCTCGGCTCCTCATTCAGCGAGGCGGCCGGGGACTGGGTGGCCGAAGACCCGCGCGTGGAGCACGGTCCCGACGGAGCCGCACTCGCCTCGCGTGAGCTGGTGCTCGTGGTTGCCCTTCCGGGAAGAAGCGACGGGCAGTTCACCAATCTCGGGATACGAGGCGTTACGCCTGCCGCGTTCAAGCTCCGCAGTGGAGTCAGGCTCCTCGAGGGCCGCCGGTCGCGGACCGGGCTGTTCGAGATCATCGTGGGCAGGCAGGCACAACGCCGCATCCGCGGACTCGAACTCGGTTCGCGCGTCTCACTGCTGAGACACTCCTTCGAGGTGGTGGGTGTCTTTGCGGACGAAGGCAGCGCATTCGAAAGCGAGATCTGGGGCGACTTCGCTGCCATGGCATCCGCCTTCAATCGCTCCGGTACGCAGAGCTCGCTGACTGTCCGGCTGCGGGACCCGCGAGCACTGCCAGACTTCGATCGGGACCTGCGTGCCAGTATCCAGTATCCGCTCACGCTGACGGGGGAGCGGAAATACTACGACGACCAGGCGGGCCCGCTGATCAGATTCCTGAGAGGGCTCGCAGTCTTCGTCGGTGTGGTCACGGGGATCGGTGCGATTTTCGCCGCTATGAATACCATGTACGCGATCGTCGCCAGCCGCACCCGGGAAGTCGCCACCCTGCGTGCGCTCGGCTTCTCCCGCAGCACCGTATTGCTCGCTTTCGTGCTCGAGGGATTGATTCTTGCGATGGCGGGCGGCTGTCTGGGGTGTTTGCTCTCATTGCTCATGAACGGCGTGAGCGGCAGCGCCTCGGCAAACCTCGGAGAGATCTCCTTCGCGTTCCGCGTGACGGCGGCGGACCTCGGGTACGGGTTGGCGTTCGCAGCCGCCATGGGCGTCATGGGAGCGCTCCTGCCGGCCAGCCGCGCGGCACGATTGCCGGTCACCCTGGCGCTGCGGCAGGCGTGAGCCTTCCGCCTAGCCGTTCCTCGGCTCGACACCCAGATAGCAGAGGAAATTGCGCAGCAGCTCGCGCTTGAGCGCCTGATCATCTTTGGGGATCACCGCCTGCCAGTACCGCAAATCGTGATCCACCAGAATCAGCTCGATCAGCGTGCTGACCAGGGTCATCAGCGCAAAAGCCACCGCCACCTGCGGCTCGCGGTGCCGGATCTCCTTGCGATGCAGGAGAAACAACTCCATCAGGTATTCGAAGGCGCGCATTTCCTGTTTGGCGGCCTTCTTATAGAACGACGTCTGATCGCGTCCCTGCACGAAGTGCCGCACGGCGCGCAATAAGCCGGCGCTCGCGCGGTAGCTGATCAGCATGCTGCTGATCAGCTGCTCGGCAAACACCGCCAGGGGAATCTGCCGCGCCATCTGCGGTGTCAGCGCCACGCGCAGCCTCTCGTCCTGACGCTCCAGGATGCCGAGGATCACCGTCTCGAGCAGGGCATCCTTGTCCGGAAAGCGCCGGTACACGGCTCCCGGCGTCAAGCCCGCATGTCGGGCGATGCGGGGAATGGTCGTGCCCTCGACTCCGTGTTGCCCGAGCACTTCCGCCGCAGCTTTGAGGAGCTTGCGCATGGATTCGCGACTGCGGGCCTGCTGCGGAGCCAGCGAGTTCTTCGGCATGACCCTCCCTGCTGTGTCGGATGGATCTTGCCTGACAGGATACGAGCGCGTAATGTAAATGTAAATATGCATTTACATTAATAGCACTGTCGGCTGCGAAATCGCATGCCCTTCAGCAGGAGACACTCCATGGACTCGACCGCGCGCCCCGCCGCCGCTGCCTCCGCACCCGCCGCGGAGCATCCGCTCAGGAACCCGAATTACCGGCTGTGGCTCGCTGGCGGGACGATCTCTTTCCTCGGAGACCAGTTCTACCTGGTGGCCCTGCCGTGGCTGGTGTTGCAGCAGACCGGATCGGCCGTCGCCATGGGTGCGATCATGATGGCGGGCGCCATCCCGCGAGCCGTGCTGATGCTCATGGGCGGCGCCGTCAGCGACCGCATGTCCGCGCGCAAGATCATGATGACCACCGCCGCGGCGCGGACGATCGCCGTCACCGCGATTGGCCTGCTCGTCTGGTTTCGCGTACTGCAGAGCTGGGAGCTTTACGTTCTCTCGTTTGCCTTCGGCGTCGCCGACGCCTTTGCAGCGCCTGCACAGTCGGCCTACATGCCCTCGCTCGTCAGGCGCGAGCAGCTCGTGGCGGCCTCTTCCGTCAGCCAGAGCACGGCACAACTGACCACCATCGTGGGGCCGGTCCCGGCCGGCTTTGTCATCCAGGCGCTGGGGGTCGCCTGGGCGTTCTTCGTCGACGCCGTGAGTTTTCTCTTTATCATCGGCGCACTCTGGAAACTGCCCGATCCGCCGAAGACCCAGTCCGGCCGCAAGGCAATGTGGGCCTCCATTGCCGAAGGCATCTCCTGCGTGGCGAAGGACGTGCCGCTGCGCTCGCTCATGTTGCTGGCCACCGTCATGAACTTCTGCCTTGCCGGGCCCGTTGTCATTGGGCTCGCATACTTCACCAGAACCATGCTCGGCTCACCCGCCGCCTATGGGACGCTGATCTCATCGCTTGCCGCAGGCAGCCTCATCGGCGCGGTGCTCGCCGGCCTGTGGAAGGTCCGCAGGCGCGGCGTGCTGATTCTCGCCGGTGCGCTGGTACTGGGCCTGTGCCTGAGCTCGGTCGCCCTGGCAGAGCGAATCTGGAGCGTCGCCGGCATCCTTCTCGCAATGGGCGTCGCCGCGGGAATGCTCAACGTCCACATCGGCGCGTGGGCCATGCAGCGCATCGATGTCGCCGTGCGCGGGCGCGTCTCGAGCGTGCTCATGCTTGCCGCCTTCGGTGTGGCTCCCATCTCCCTGGGGGTTGCGGGATTGCTGGTAGCCTGGAATCTCAAGCTGACCTTCCTGTTCGCCGGCGCACTGATGGTGATTGCCGCCGGTGCCGCTGCGTTGCAGAAGCCCGTGCGCCAGATCCGGTAAGTGCGGACGGTGGCGCCCGGTCCGTTTGCGTTTAGCGCGCGCGAAAGCGCTCGCGATATGCGCCTGGCGTCACACCGAGCGCGGCGATGAAGCTGCGGCGCAGACTCTCCGGTGTTCCGAATCCGCAACGTCGGGCGATCTGTTGCAACGGCAGATCGGTCTGCTCCAGTCGGCGCCGTGCCGCGGTGATGCGGATCTGCCTCACGTAGTGGCCCGGCGCCACACCGACGCCGTCGACAAAGTGTCGCGCGAAGCTGCGCTCGCTCATGGCAATCCGCCCCGCCAGACGCGGGACCGACAGGTCCTGGTCGATGTGCTCCAGCATCCACAGCTGCAGCTCGCGCAGCCCCGCATCCTCGCTGAACTGCGCGGCGAGGTAGTCACTGAACTGCGACTGCCCTCCGGGGCGTTTCAGAAACAGCACCAGCTCGCGCGCCACCGCCAGCGCCACGGCGCTGCCGTGGTCTTCCTCGAGCATGGCGAGCGCCATGTCCATGCCGGCGGTAACGCCCGCCGAGGTATAGACATTGCCGTCGCGGGTGTAGATGGCGTCGTGACAGATACCGTTCCCGACGGACTTCTTCAGCTCCTCGAGATGCGCCCAGTGCGTGGTCGCACGGCGCCCCTCGAGCAGGCCGCAGGCGGCCAGAATCAGCGCGCCGTTGCAGACTGATCCGAGACGCGTGACCCGATTCGCCATGCGGCGCAGCCAGGCGAGAAGGGGAGCCTGCGTGCGCGCGACGACCTGCCCTCGACCCCCGGCCACGAGCAGCGTGTCCGCGCTCGTCACATCGCGATAGGCACGCTCCGCTACCAGGCGCATGCCCGAAGAGGTGGGGAAAGCTCCGGCGCGCGGCGCCACGATCTCGACCCGGTAGGCCAGATCGCCCCTCAGCCCGTTGTCCTGCATCCAACGGGCTGCGCGGCTGAACACCTCCAGCGGGCCGGTAACATCCAGGACCTGCACGTCCGGATAAGCGAGCATCACCACGTGATGCGGGCGCCGCCGGCGGCGCACCGCGCTTGCAGGCGTCGGGGTGGCCAATCAGTTCCTTACTGCTCGATCCGGGTTGATGGCTGGGCCCTGAGCAAGGTCAGAGGGATTGAGGAGCGCTCATGGGTTACGTAACCCGACATTCGGTCGGCGGTCAGCGTGCCCGAAAAATCGATCGGGCCATGGTCGGAGTCGAGCGTAAAGCGAATGTTCCCGTGCTCCACCCGCACGTTGGCGAGAGGCTGACCGATCATCGACTCGCTCGGCGCATCCATCGTCCCGCGGTACTGCCCTTCCACCTGGGCCAGATGGACGGTCACCGGCAACTCGGGCTGCGGCTGCGGATAGGCGGGGAGCAACGTGCCCTGCCAGAGCGTTTCGCGCTCGCGGTAGGCGGCCGGTATGGTCGGCCGGACCTGACCGGGCTCGCCCATACCGGCGTTGGTCTTCCAGCCCTGGCCCTGGTACTCCATGTAGTCGGCCGTCGCCTGCGCCACCTTCGGTCCGTAGTACAGCTCCACCACGTGCAGCGCCGAGTCGATGCCGGAGCTCAACCCGCCGGCGGTGAGGATGAGCGGGTCGGACTCCACGTAACGCACCGAGCTTCGTACATCGATGCGCGGATACTGGTTGGCGAGCCGCTGCAGCGAGGCGTGATGCGTGGTCGCGGGTTTGCCATCGAGGAGTCCCGCCTGTGCCAGCTTGAACGCGCCCGTACAGACGGACATGATCAGGGCGTGGCGCGCATTCACCTTGCGTAACCACGCGCCGAGCTGGTCATCTCCCGACTGGGCACCCACGACGACCACATCCGGCGCGGGCGCATCCGCAAATCCGTAGTCCGGCACCACCGTCATGCCGGGTTTCATGCCGCCACTCGTGTGAATGGGCTGCCGGTCGCGTCCCACGGTGTAGAGCTCGAAGGGCATCTGCGCGTCCATGTCGCCCACGCCCGTGTGGACATTCTCGAACACTTCCCAGGGGCCGGCAAAATCGATCACGACCGCACCCTCGGTGAGCACCACGGCGACACGGATCTTGCGGCCCTCCGGAGGCTTGAGCGAGCCGGCGTGCGCGAGGGCGCAGGCCAGCGCGGACCAGGCAATCATCGTGCGAACGAGCACTGTCATGCGGATCATGGCTCATCACCTCAAGTCCTGGTGGGATCGCTGAGGAGCCTAGCTGCCGGAGCCTTTGCAGAAACGACAAAGAATACACAGTTTCTGCCAGCCCGAGGCCGGGCCGGCCGCCCCAGCGTCCCTGATCCGCGCTCACTCCTCCAACAAACTGTAGAGGTCATCCTCCTGCGCGAAATGCAGCCGCAGCACGGCGTGCAGCCCGTACAGCACGCGCCGCAGGTCGGGCAAATCCCCGGGACCGGGGCCTGCCGCGGGCAGCTGCGCCACCAGCCTCCCGTAAAGGCGGCTGAGGCGGTGAATCTCCTGATGCGTCTGAATCAGCGGGCCGGTGGGATCTTCGTCCCTGAGCATCGCGGCGAGAACCGGATAGGCGTTCTGCTGCTCTTCGCGCTCGTGCGGAATGAGCTCCTTCTCGAGCATCTCGCGGGTGCGCTCGAGCTGCGCGCGCGCGTCCGCCGGCGAGAGCGTGTCGAGGCGCACCGCAAGGGCCGCCAGGTCGCCGACATGGGGCCGCAGCGCCCGATGCGTCGCCGCCAGACCCCGGGCGAGTGCCTGCGCCCCCGGCTTGCGGCGCGCCGCGAGGTCGTCCCGGCCGCCGAGCGCGCGCAGCGCATTCAGGATGACGAGCACGTCGATGCCTTCCTGGAGCAGCGCGCCGGCTACGGGCGCAATGTACCCCGCGGCGGCAAACGCCATCGCCACCAGCGAGAGGCCCATCCCTGCCAGGACACTCTCGATCGCGATGCGGCGCGTGCGCTGTGCGATGCGGGTTGCGCGCACCAGGCCTTCGAGCCGGTCCGAGGTCAGGACGACGTCTGCAGCCTCGGAAGCTGCCGTCGCCCCACGGGCGCCCATGGCGACACCCACATCCGCGAGCGCAAGCGCCGGCGCATCGTTAACGCCGTCGCCGACCATGACCGTGATGCCTTCGGAGCGCACCAGGCGGATGACCTCGACTTTCTCCGCCGGTGTGCGCTCTGCGAAGACACGATCGACGCCGAGCGCATCGGCCACCAGTTCCGCGACATCCGGGTGATCGCCCGTCACCATGTGAATGCGGCGCACGCCCGTCGCCCGCAGCGAGCGCATGGCACGCGCAGCCTCGGGCCGCACCGGGTCCTGCAGCAGGAGCACGCCCTCGAGCACCCCATCGAGCGAGACATAGACGCTGGCCGAGCCCTCGACTGCCGTGCGCCGCGAGATCGAATGCAGCGCCGCAGTCGGCGTTACGGCGGGGGCGACGAAATGCAGTCTGCCGACTGCGACCTGCCGACCCGCGACCACGCCGCTGATGCCCGTGCCCATCTGCTCATGCACGTCGAGCGGAAAGCCGAGCTCGACGCAGCGGTCGCGCGCTTCCGCCAGAATCGCCGGCGCGTAGGGATGGACCGAGAGCTGCTCGACGGATGCCGCATAGCGGACGAGCTCATCCGCGGACAGGGCCCCGAACCTCTCCACCGCCACAACCTCCGGGCGCGCCGAGGTCACCGTGCCGGTCTTGTCGAGCAGCACGACACTCGCCCGCGCCAGTGTCTCGAGCGGACCGCCACCTTTGACGATGATGCCGTGTCTGGCGGCGCGCGAGATGCCGCCCATGATCGCGGCGGGGGCGGCGAGAATGAGGGGACAGGGAGTCGCCACCACGAGAACCGCGAGTGCGCGGATGAGGCTCCCCTCCCCCAGCCATGCGACCGCCGCCAGCGCGAGCGTCAAGACCAGAAACAGCAGCGCATAGCGATCCGCCAGCCTTTCGAACGGAGCCTTCGACTGCTCCGCCGAGCGGACCAGACGGACGATGCCCGCATAAGTGCTCTCGGCAGCCAGCGCCGTTGCGCGCAGCTCAAAGGGACCGCCGGCGTTGGTACCGCCGCTGCGAACCGGGAGGCCCGGCCGGAGCTGCGCGGGTTTCGATTCGCCCGTGAGCGCCGACTCGTCCAGCACCGCATTCCCGGAGCAGACCATGCCGTCCACCGGGACGACCTCACCGGGCTTGACGACCAGCAGATCGCCCACGACGACTTCGTCTGCGCCGATGTCGATGATGTCGATGCCCGCGCGGCGGTGCGCCGTGCGCGGCGCGCGCTGAATGAGCGCACTCAGCTCGCGGCGAGCGCGGGCGAGCGCGTAGCGCTCGAGCGCGGTGCCGCCCGTCAGCATGACGGCGAGAATCGAGGCAGCCAGGTACTCGCGCAGCGCCAGCGCACCGGCCATCGCCAGAATCGCAATCAGATCTACGCCCAACTCGCCGCGCAGCAAGCGGCGCGCGGTGGCGAGAGTCGTCGCGCTCAGCACGGCGAGCACGGCTGCAATCAGCGCCCACCGCCCGAGACTCCCGGCCCCCAGCGGTGGCAACGCCAGCCCGAGACCCAGGCCGAGGAGTGCCGCGGCGAGCAGCGCAGGCTGCGCGAGCTCAGTCAGCGTGCGGGTCGTGCCGAACCGGGGGTCGCGTAACGGAGCTTTCTGCTCGGCAGGCCGAGGTGGCTGCCCGGTCACCGCGCGATGGAGATTGGCATGGATCATAACGGCCGGTGCGCTCGGCGTGATTTCCACGACTGGCGCAGGGATGTTCAGTGTCGCAGCGCCCGGCACCACACGCATGAGGGTTTATCCGTAGGAGGATGGCCGTGGTTGCAATCCGGGCCCGGCACCGCCCATCATCCGGCGCTCGAACCCATCCAATGTCTCACCCGGTAGAAAAGTCCGTTCAGCTTGTCCTGCGCTGCTCGAGCCTTGCCGACAGCGTGCGTTTTCTGACTGCCGAGCCGGGATTCCACGTTTGCATGGTGATGCCCGCCGAGGATCCGACGGTGGCAGTGCTCAGGGCGCGCGACTGCGTTGTGAGACTTGAGCAGATTGCCGGCGGGGCCGAGCGGCCCACACCCGCGCGGCTGCGCATTCTGTGCGATCTCGATGCGCTGCCGGGTGGGGCGCCGCGGCTGCTCGAAGGGCCGGACGGCTTGCGAGTCGAGCTCGCCGCGATTCACCCGCCGCTGATCGTACCGGAGCCGGTCCAGGAGTTCGTGCTGACTCGTCGGGGCGCGGCCTCCGACTGGCACGCAGGACGCGCCGATATGTTGTACCGGGACCTGATCCCCTCGCGCCTCGGTGGCGCCTTCACGGCGTCCCACATTCTGATTCCGACGCCGGGACCCGTGCCCGACTATGTTCACTATCATCGCGTCCGTTTTCAGATGATCTTCTGCAGGAGCGGCTGGGTCCGTGTCTGCTACGAGGATCAGGGCGACCCCATGACGCTTACGGCTGGAGATTGCGTCCTGCAGCCGCCGCAGATACGACACCGCGTGCTGGAATCCTCGGCCGGACTCGAGGTCATCGAAATCAGCTGCCCCGCGGCGCACGAGACCTGGAGCGATCCGGGCATGACATTGCCCACCGGCAGAAACGCCCCGCAGCGGCAGTTCAGCGGCCAGCGCTTTGTGTGCCACCTCGCCAGCAGGGCCGAATGGAGAGCATCGCGCTTGCATGGATTCGAAGAGCGCGATACGGGAATCGGCACGGCGACCAACGGGCTCGCCGGAGCCCGGGTCCTGCGAAGCTGCGCCGGCGCTCTCGCCGACCGGCACGGCGGCGTTGCGAGTCACGCCGGTGAATTTGCTTTCTACTTCGTGCTCTGCGGAACCACCGTCCTCGAGAGCGCATCTCTTGGAGCTCACGAGCTCCGCCCGGGCGACAGTCTGGTACTACCGGCGAGAGCCGACTTCGCCATCCGACCCACGGCAGGGCTCGAAATGCTCGAGGTCACCCTGCCTGCCGAGCTGCCAGGCGGATAACCACTTACGAAGCTGCACGCTCCGCCCGCTCGTGCGTACGGCGGCCTAGCCTCCCGACTGGCTGGTGAGGGGCACGAGGTGCGCGCGCTCCAGCGCCTGGTCGAATGCCGGCAGGTCCTGCCGCAGGATGGCCTGGAAGTCGGCGTCGGCGCCCGACGCCTCGCCCTCGAGCGTCTGCAGCGTGGCGAGTTGCGCGACGGTAGGCGCGAAATCGGCGCCGCCGGCGACATCGCCCCCACCGGTGCCGACCTCGGCATTGAGCCAGATGAGATCCATGTAGGCGCCGTAAGCCTCGACGAAGTACTTGTCGTCGCTGTTGCGTAACGCCCGTGAGACCAGCCGCGACTCGACCGCCTGCAGCTTCTTGTCGAGGTTCTGCGCAGCCTCGAGCAGCTGGGCGCGCTGTTGCTCGTCCGCGCCGCTCAGCGTGCGCGGGGGCGCCGCCGCCGGCTCCGCGTCATCCTCGTCTCCATCCTCCCTCGGTCGCGTCTCGGGCTTCTTGTGCGGCCGCGGCGGCAGCAGCATCGCCTGGACGACCTCCAGCTGCTTGCGCAGCCATTCGATCTGATTGACGGTGTCCGCTACGCGGCTGATGTCGTCGCGAATCCGCAGCAGCGTCTTCACCGATAGCTGGATGTCTGCCGCCGATCCCGGCGCCCGGGGATCACTCACCACCATCAGGGACTGGTCGTAGGAATGCCCCGCGACCGTCAGGCGCAGCGTATAGGCGCCTGGAGCAACGATGGGTCCCACTTCCGCAGGTCGCGATCCCCAGTGCGTGATGCTGCGCGAGTCCTCATCCCAGAAGCGCGGCTCCTGCCAGATGTGGCTGTTGTCGGGTGCCGCCGTGCGCAGCGCAACGAGCCTCGGGGAGTCGTAATGCAGATCCCACCGGATGCGGTTGATGCCGGCGACGAGGCCCCTGGCTTCGAGCCTGCGCACGCTCTGGCCCTGCGAATCGAGGATCTCGAGCTGCACCGGGTCCTTTGGAACGGCGTCCAGGTGGAAATTCACCATGGCCTCGCCGCCCTGCACGAAGCGGTAGGTCTTGCGCGGCGCGAACAGAACCACCGGCGCATCCGGGCGCTGTTTCGCCATCTGCTCGAGAGGCGTGATGTCATCGAGGATATAGAGTCCGCGTCCGTAGGTCGAAACCACCAGGTCGTGAAACTCTTTCTGCACCACCGCCCAGGTCACGGGGGCCGCGGGCAGACCGCTCTTCAGAGCGGTCCAGTGACCGCCGTCATCGAGCGAATAGTGCAGAGCATTGCCGGTGCCTGCGAACAGCAGTCCCGGGCAGTTCGGGTCGTCGGTGACGGTGCGAACGTACGACAGCTCGCCTTTCGGCAGATCGCTGCTGATGCGCTTCCAGGTCCTGCCAAGATCCGTGGTCTTGTAGATGTAGGGATCGCGGTCGTCCACCAGGTGGCGATCGACCGCCACATAAGCGGTTGCAGCATCGAAGCTCGAGGGCACGATGCGGGCGATCGTGCCGCCGGGCGGAAGCCCCTTCACCTGGCTCGTGACATTCACCCAGTGGGCCGCCGCATCGCGGGTGTACCAGATCTGTCCGTCATTGGTGCCGGCCCAGATCAGCCCCTTCTGGATCTTCGAGGGCGCGATCGCGAATACCACCTCGCCGTAGAACTGCCCGAGGTTGTCGCCGACGATTCCTCCGGATGGAGCGATATGCGCCGGGTCCTGCGTGGACAGGTCCGGACTGACGACTGACCAGGTGCGACCCGCGTCGGTCGTTCTGAAGATGACCTGGCAGCCGTAATAGACCGTGTTGTGGTCGAAGGGATCGATCGCCAGCGGCGGGGTCCAGTGGCAGCGGTACTTGATGACGTCGGGCGGCGAGTCGAGCGTATGCTTCCAGGGGCTGACGGAATGCGCTTCCTTGTAGCGCGCATCCCAACGGGTCACGGTGTCCCCGTAACAGGTCGCCCACACGACGTTCGGATCGACGAGATCGGGAATCGTGAACCCCGATTCGCAGCCCCCCATATGCCGGTCCCAGCCGCTCTCCGGCGAATCGCCGGGCAGGCTCGGACCGCGCATGTTCCCGTCGTCCTGCATGTTGCTGTAGAAGTAGTAGGGAATCTGCTCGTCCACGTCCACGTGGTACATCTGCCCGATCGGCAGCGTCACGCGGTGGAAGCCGCGTCCATGAACCGTAGTGATGATCATGCCGCCGTCGTCGGTGATGACGAAGCGATCGGGATTTTTCGGATCGATCCAGATGTCGTGCGTATCCCCGCCCCAGTGGACCTCGCGAAAGCTCTCGCCGGCATCCAGCGACTGGTGGAAGGAGCTGTTGGCGACCAGAACCTCGCTGTCGGCGCCGGTGGATACGGCGATGCGAATGTAGTAGCCCGCGCGTCCGATGAGCGAGCGGTCTGAGTTGACCCGCTTCCAGCTCCTAGCGGCGTCGTCGGAGCGCCATACCGAGCCCTGATCCCGGGTCTGGATCAGGGCGTAGATGCGCGCGGAATTGGTGGGCGCGATAGCGACGTCGATCTTGCCCAGCGGCGCCTCCGGCAGACCGTGCTGCTCGAGCCGCTTCCACGTCGTACCGCCATCGTGCGAGAGGTAGATCCCCGAGCCCGGCCCGCCGCTGTATTCGCCCCAGGTGTGCATCTCCACCTGCCACATGCCGGCGATCAGCGTGCGCGGATCGTGCGCGTCCATCGAGAGGCCGGAGCAGCCGACCTTCTCGCCGGCGAACAGCACGCGCTCCCAATGCTCGCCGCCGTCCGTGGTGCGAAACACGCCGCGCTGCTGCTGCGGACCCGTCGTGCGCCCCAGCACGCAGGCGAAAACGATGTCGGGGTCCGTCGGGTGGATGACGATGCGGCCAATGCGGCCTGCCTCGGGCAGCCCCATGTTCTTCCAGCTTCGGCCTGCATCGGTGGACTTGTAGATTCCATTGCCCATCACGTCGCTGTCGCGGATGGCCCAGGCCTCGCCGGTGCCGGCCCACACGGTGGCAGGCTGCGAGGGTGCGACGGCGAGTGCGCCGATGGCCGCGGCACTCTGCTTGTCGAAAATCGGCTCCCAGCGGTTGCCACCGTCGCCTGACTTCCAGACGCCTCCTGAGGCCGCGCCCGCGTAGTACACGCTCGGATCCCCCGCGACTCCGGCGACCGCTGCGATACGGTTGCCGACCCTCGGCCCCACGAAGCGAAATCTGAACGCGCTCTCCTTGTCGGAGTCTCCATTGCCGGGATCGGCCTTGCCGGAGTCCGCCTGAACGGCGTCGGCCTTGCGCGTCTCTGCCGCCCCTGCGGTCAGGGCTGCCAGACTTCCGAGAGCTGCAATCAGGACCAGCCGGTCCCAGGTGCTTCTTATTGTCCGCATGGGCTCCTCCCCCAACGAGGAGCGCCACCTTACATCAGCTCCGTGCCCCGGGACTATTGGCGGCGCCGCTGCGGCCCTCAGGCCGCGCGCGCCTCGCTCCGCCGTCGCCCCATGACCTTCAGCCAGGGCTGGAAGTGAAAGGCACTCATCAGCGCGTACATCGATACCATGCCGCTCAGAGCCGAATTGTGCATCGAGCACGTCATCGACTGTGCGCCGCCGTCGGCGGCTGCGCTGACAGCTGCCATCAACGCGAAGGTGGGCGCAGCCGCGAGCGACAGCCCCCTCGCCAGGATGCCCTTCATCGGCCGTCACCTGAGGTGTGCGGGTGACAGTGGTCCGACCCGCGCTCTGCTTCGGGCGCGGGGGCTGCCTCATACCGATCGTGGTAGCGCACCCAGCTCGGGCCGTCGTGCTCATCGCGCCCCTTGGGCGTGAGATCGAGCAGCGTGTAGGTACCCATCATGGCCTCGACGCCACGCCCGTAGGCCGAGTAAGTGTGAAAAACCTGGCCGCGGTCGTCCTTGCAGAAGACGCTGATGCCGGGCAATTCCTCGCCCCCGAAAGGCTGCATAGCGTAGTTGTAATAGACCGGCGCCTTGCCCTCCTTCGTGAAGCTCACGTGGAAGTCACCGTTGAAGTCGCTTCCGAAGGAAGATGCCCACTTGAACTTCCACCCCATGCGTCGGCGAAAGCTCTCGATCTCGGCGAGCGGAGCCCGTGAGATGGCGACGAAGGTGACGTCGCGGGCGGCGAGGTGCACGAGCATGCCGTCGGTGTGGTCGGCCATGTAGGAGCAGCTGGAACAGCCCTCTTCCCATCCCGGGGCGAACATGAAGTGCTGCACCAGCAGCTGGCGGCGGCCCTCGAACAGGTCGCCGAGCGTGCGCCGACCGGCCGGCGTGTCGAATGCGTACTGCTTCTCGATGCGCACCCAGGGAAGCGCGCGCCGCTCGCGGGCTATCTGGTCGTGCAACCGCGTCAGCTCCTTCTCGCGCGCCAGCAGCTTCTTGCGCTCCGTGACCCACTGCTCAGGCGATACGACGGCTTGGTTCTTGAGGTTTGACATGATGGCTCTCCGATCGGTGCGCTTCAGGCTACGTTACCGGGGATGAAAGCGGCAAACTGCCGCTCGAGGGTCTTGGCCGCGCCACTGCGCCAGGCGGCCGCGATCGACTGCGACGCCGGGTCGGGAAAGATGTCCTCCTCGCCCCGCTCAAGTCCGTCGAAGATGCCCCGCGCCGCGGATTCTGTCGTTGCCTTGGGGATGTCGAGACCGCGGTTCATGTCGGTGTCGACAGGACCCAGGACGACCCCGTGCACCCTGACGCGCTCGCCTGCGAGCAAGGCGCGCAGAGACTGCGTCAGGTTGAAAGCGGCGGCCTTGGAAATCGAATACGCGGGTATCAGCGGGAGCGCGGCGAGCGCGGCCATGGAAAGGTGGTTGACGATGGCGCCCTGCGAGCGCTTGAGCAGCGGCAGGAAGGCGCGGGTGACCTCGAGCACGCCAAACACGTTCACTGCAAAGGCGTGGCGCAGAACTTCGGCGTCGCTCAGATCGTCGTAGGGCGCGATGCCGGCGTTGTTGACGAGAATATCGAGGCTCTGGATCGAAGCGACGGCACGCTGAATGTCCGAGGTGCGGGTCACATCCAGCATCACCGGGATGACGCGGGCGTCGGCGTGCGGCAAAGGCCCGCGCGTCCCGGCGTACACGCGCCTTGCCCCGCGGCGCAGCGCCTCCTCGATCAGCGCTCGCCCGATGCCGCGGTTTGCGCCTGTGATCAGTATGGCCTTGTCGGCAACGTTCATGTGAGCTCCTGAATGAATTTGACGTGTTTGCTCTTCGGCTGTGCGCTAAATTAGCCGCCGCCAGGCGCTTACCGGGAGTGACAAGTGTGTCGGGATTTCGATGGACTCACTGATCACCGCCGCCGCGCGCGCACTCGCCACGGGTGATCCTCTCGGAGCGCTGAAGCGTGTTGCCCTGCGGGACGATCCTCCGGCGCTGGCGCTTCGCGGCATTGCCATGGCGCAGCTCGGCGACTTCGGCAAAGCCAAGACTCTGTTGCGGCGTGCAGCCCGCGGCTTCAGCCCGAAGGAGCCGGTGGCGCGGGCACGCTGCGTCGTCGCCGAGGCCGAAGTCGCCCTCGCCGCGCGCGAGCTCAACTGGTCTGCCAGGGCACTCGATGCGGCCCGTGCCGTGCTCGAAGCTCATGGCGACCATGCGAACGCCGCCCAGGCACGCTATCTCGAAGTACGGCGTCTGGTCCTCATGGGGCGCCTGGAGAAAGCCGCGGCCGGACTCATCCAGCTCGATCCCGGCGGCCTGCCGCCGCCGCTGCGGGTCGTCCACCACCTGGCTCTCGCCGCGCTCGCGACGCGCCGGCTGCGAATCGCCGAGGCGCGCGCGGCACTTGCGCAGGCGGGTCTCGCCGCAAGCGAGGCCCGCATTCCCGCACTGAGCGCGGAAGTCTCGAGCGCGGTCCGGATGTTGACGACGCCGGCAGCCCGCGTGATCACCCATGGCAAGGATCGCCTGCTGCTGCTCGAAGATGTCGAGGCGCTGCTCAACTCCGGTGCCTTGCTGGTGGACGCCTGTCGGCTGCTCGTCCGCGACGCAACCACGGTGGTGCCCCTGCCGCGGCGCCCGGTCTTGTTCGCGCTCGCGCGCGCGCTGGGCGAGTCGTGGCCACTGGACGTTTCCCGGGAGACTCTCGTCGCGCGGGCGTTTCGCGGCAAACGTGCAGACGAATCGTATCGGGCGCGGTTGCGGGTTGAGGTCGGGCGGCTGCGCCGGGAGCTGCGCAAGCTCGCCAGGGTGACTGCGACGCCCCGGGGTTTTGCGCTCATACCCCGCAAGGCAGGCGCGGTCGTGGTGCTCGCACCGCCGGTGGAGGACGCGAACGCGGCGGTGCTCGCCTGCCTGGCCGACGGCGAATCCTGGTCGAGCTCGGCGCTGGCGCTGGCGCTTGGAACGGGCCAGCGTACGGCGCAGCGTGCGCTCGAGGAACTGGCGGCCTGCGGCAAGGTGCAGGCGCTGGGGCACGGGCGGGCGCGCCGCTGGGTGACTCCCGCACCGCCCGGCTTCACGACGGTTTTGTTACTCCCGGCCTCGCCCGCCTGACGACTAGGATGCACAGCATGAAGCGATCAACAGCCGAAATCCTCCGCGAATATTCCTTCCCCGGAATCGATCACGTGCACGGTGTCTCCTATGACGGACGGCAAGTCTGGTTTGCCGCCGGCGACACGCTCAGATCCTTCGATCCGGCAACCGGCAAGGCAGCGCAGTCCCTCGACGTCGCGGCACATGCCGGCACCGCGTTCGACGGGCGGCATCTGTATCAGATCGCGGAGAGTCGCATCCAGAAGATCGATCCGGCGACCGGAGAGGTCCTCTCCAGCATTCCGGCGCCGGGCGGCGGGCGAGACTCGGGGCTGGCGTGGGCCGAGGGGACCTTGTGGGTCGGGCAGTACCGCGAGCGCAAGATTCATCAGATCGATCCGCAGACAGGCAAGGTTCTGCGAACGATCGAGTCCAACCGCTTCGTCACCGGGGTGACCTGGGTCGATGGAGAGCTGTGGCACGCCACGCTCGAGGAAGGTGAGAGCGAGCTGCGACGAGTCGATCCCGACACCGGCAAGGTCCTGGAGAAAGTCGACATGCCGGCCGGGGCGGAGATCTCCGGTCTCGAATCCGATGGCAAGGAACGATTCTTCTGTGGCGGTTCGACGAGTGGCAAGGTGAGAGCCATTCGTCGGCCGCCCCGAGGCTGAGGCTCATCGCGCGCTAAGCACTCTCTGCGAGCAGCATCAGAGCAACGGCGACCAGGGTCACGTTCACCCAGCGCATGAATACGCCCGTATTCACGCGCGAGACGATCCGCCGCCCGAGCAGCATCGCGACGACCACGCCCGGGATCGAAACAACGTAGTAGTGCGTCACCTCCGCGGTCCACAAGCCCGACAGCCAATAGCCGGCCATAGCCATCATGCTGGCGACCAGGAAGTAGCCCTGCAGGGTCGCGCGAAAGCGCTGCGCCGACCAGCCACGCAGCGCGCCATAGATGACCAGCGGCGGCCCGTTCATCCCATAGGCGCCGCCGAGCACGCCGGCGGTGAATCCAAACGCCCATGCCAGGCGGTCATCCTTGAGCACCACGAGCTCGCGGCGCACAAGCCCGTACAACGCGAAGGCGGCGATCACCACCCCCAGGCCGGCCTTGACGGAATTGGCCGGCACGCGCGTGAGCAGGAGCAGTCCCAGGGGCGTGCCGATCAGCGTCGCCAGGATCAGCCAGCTCGCGCTGCGCAGGTGCACGTGACGCCAGTCCTCCAGCAGAATTGCCGCTGCCACACTGATGGAGATCAGCACCGCGACGGGCGCGGCGGTCTGAATGGGGATGACGAGGGCGAGGACGGGCACAGCCATCAAGGCTTCGCCGAAGCCGAGCGTGGCGCGCACAAAAGTCGCGAGAAAGAAGACCGTAATTACCTGAAGCGTCGTGACAGCGACCATCGTTGCACTCGCTGATGAGTCACGGCGACTATCGCAGATTCGACACGCTGTCGTAGCAGCATTGACGCATGGCGCCTCCCCGCGGGAGCATGATCCCCATGGACCCCAAACTCATCACCTCCGTTCTGTTCGCCGCCTTCCTGGCCTGGGCAATCCTGCGGCGAGTGCGCCGATCCTTCGGTCGCCAGCCCGTACAGCCGGCACGGATCTGGTTCCGTATCGGCGTGCTGACGCTCGCCGGCGGTCTCATCGTCGCGACCAGCGCGGCGCGCGATGCCCGGGTGCTCGAGGCGCTGATCGCAGGTCTCGCCTGCGGCTCAGCGCTCGCGTACGTCGGCCTGCGGCACACACGCTTCGAGGTCACGCGGGAGGGTCGCTTCTATACGCCGCATACCTACATTGGCCTGGCGGTGACGGCATTGTTTCTCGGTCGACTGCTCTACCGGGTCTTCTACGTCTCGTACGGTGCGAATGCGATGGCCGGCACCGCTCAGAACCCCGCGCTCGTCTATCAGAGGAGCCCGCTGACAGTCGGTATCTTCGCCGTGCTGGTCGGCTACTACCTGCTCTTCAATGCAGGGGTCCTGGTGAGGACCCGTCCTGCGGCGCTGACGATGCGGGACGAGTCATCGCCGGGCAGCTGAACTGCACAAGCTGAGGCGCTATACCCTGCACTCTGGACACTGCGCTGAATGCTCACGCGCCCTGCAGATTGATGACGAGCGCGAATCTGGCTGTGGTCGTGGCGCCGGCCACCTCGATGGTCAGCAGCGGGGGCGAGGTGTTCGGGTCGTAGACGGCGAGCCCTGTGAGCTCGACGCCGTTCAGCGCCGCGTAGGTGCCGGTGCAGTTGGAATAGCTGAGCGTCACCTGATAGATGTCATAAGTGCTGTTGACGATGGTGATCGTGCCATTCACCACGCAGCTGTTCTGCGGATTCCGGCCGGTGATGGTGCCGTTGCCCGCAATCGAGATCGTCGAGCCGCTTGCAGTGTCGGTGTAGCTGGCGGCGATGGTGCCGAGCGATGAGCCGCTGTCGGTGAGGGTGTTGAAGGTGAGCGACCACGAGCCCGACTCCGTGGTTCCATTCTGGGTCGTGAACGAGAGGCGCAGCATCAGTGTGCTGCCGGAAGCCACCGTGCCATTGAGTGTCCCGAGCCCATAGCTCGAGCCGTCACTGAAGGTCGAGGGGAAGTTCGCATAGCCGACGACCGCGGCGACCAGCGTATTGCCCGAAAGCTGCGCCGGTCCGGCGAACTGGACCCCGTCGCCGCGGATGAAGACCGCCTCGCCCGCAGAATCGATGTAACCGGTCACCGTGAGCCCGGTGACCGAGTCGGTTCCACCCCAGATTCCGGTCGCCGACGGCTGGGAGCTCATGGAGGAGCCCATGGAGCTCGGGCCGCCATAGCTCATGCCGTTGCAGCCGGTCACGGAGAGCGCCGCGGCACCTGCCAGCGCCGCAATCAGTGTCTTCCAGGACCTGCAACTCATGCTCTCGCCTCCGTGCCACATGCCGCAACGTCCCGGGCACCCGCGCGCTGACTTCGGGTGCATTAAAGACCCTCACCGCCCGCTATGCCACTCCCGTGCGATCGCCTACATTTGAGCCATGCAGGAGGAACAGGTCGAGACCGGCGCCGCCCGCGAGGCGCTGAGCTACCCCTTCGGGGCTGCCCCGGACCCCGGTGACGCACTGGAGGTCGCCCCCGGCGTGCGCTGGCTGCGCATGCGCCTGCCGATGGCGGCCCTCAATCACATCAACCTGTGGGCCCTCGAGGACGGTGCGGGCTGGACGCTCATCGATACCGGCATGCGGACCGAGGATACGCTGGAGGCGTGGCAGCGCGTCTTCGCAGGACCCCTGGCCGCACGTCCGGTGGTGCGCGTCATCTGTACGCACATGCATCCCGATCACATCGGGATGGCCGGCTGGCTGACCCGGCAGCACAACTGTCGCCTGTGGACGACGCGCCTCGAGTACGTCACTTGCCGCATGCTGGTCGCGGATACGGGACGCGAGGCTCCGGCGGACGGAGTGCGCTTCTATCACGCCGCAGGCTGGGACGATGCGGCGCTCGAGCATTACCGGGCACGCTTCGGCGGTTTCGGCAAGGCTGTCTATGCGCTTCCCGACAGCTATCGGCGCGTGGTGGACGGCGAGGAGCTCGCGATCGGAGGCCGTACCTGGCGCGCCGTCGTCGGGCACGGTCATTCGCCCGAGCACCTGTGCCTGCATTGCCCGGAGCTTCGGGTACTGATCTCGGGCGACCAGGTGCTGCCGAGAATTACCTCCAACGTCTCTGTTTTCCCGACTGAGCCTGACGCCGATCCCCTCTCCGATTGGCTCGCCTCGCTCGCGTCGATCAAGGCGCGGGTCAGTAACGATGTGCTCATCCTGCCCTCGCACAACGAGCCGTTTCGGGGTCTCCATACCCGCCTCGACGCTCTCATCGACGGACACGAGGAGAGGCTCGCACGTCTCGCCGCCGAGCTCAGCGCACCCAAACGGGCGGTGGATGTCTTCGGCCTCCTGTTCCGGCGCCGAGTCGGCGTCGACATGCTCAGTATGGCGACCGGCGAGAGCGTCGCGCATCTCAACTGTCTCATCGGCCGCGGGCTCGTCCGGCGTGAGACCGATGCCGGGGGCGTCGACTGGTACCGGCGGATCTGACCGGCCGATGCCCGGGTTCCGACTCAATTACAATTGAGGACTCATTTATTATGCAGACGGATGCCGATATCACGGCACGCAGGCTGACCCTTTTGCAACTCAAAAGACTTCTGATTTCACTGTCCGCCGCGGTGAGCCTTGGCGCCTGCGGCATCTCCTGGGGTCAAACCTCAGCTGCACCCGCGGCGGAGGCGGCTGCCGGCCCGGCTGTCCCGACAGCTGCAGCGCCGGGCGATGATTCCTCGAACCCTCCGACGGTTCTCTCCGACATCGGCGCTTACTTCACATCGCCCCTGCACTGGGACCGGCATGACTGGACCTGGTTCGGCGGAGTCGTGGTCGCGGTCGGCCTCGCGCATCGCTACGACAGTCAGGTGCGCACCCACTTCGTCGGTCCCGGCCCCGTGACCAACATCAATACCCACGACACCAGCGATGCGATACCAACAGCCGCGGTGTTTGGCGGAACCTGGGCGCTCGCGATCCTCAGCAACGACCATGACGGCTACGGCGAAGGGTGGGCGATGGCAGAAGCCGCGGGGTTGAGCGGAGTGACCGCCTACGCGCTCAAGTTCGCGGCGGGCCGCCAGACTCCGGATCAGACCACGAACCCCAACGAGTGGGGCCGCAGCGGCACCTCATTCCCGTCCTTCCACTCGACCGCCGCCTTTGCCGTCGGCACGGTGCTCGCAGAATCGGGGAACGACGAGTACCGGTGGCTTCGCAGGCTGCTCGGCTACGGAATCGGTGTGGCCACGGGCTACGAGCGGCTCAAGCACGACGCCCACTGGCTGTCGGACACGGTTGCGGGAGCTGCGCTCGGGATATCGAGCGCGCGCTTCGTGATGGCACGCAGGTACGGGGAGAGTGGCGAGTCGCGTCTCGCGCTCGTGCCGATCGAGGGGGGCGCGATGCTGACGTATAAGGTGTCGATGCCCTAAGGGGGGCTTGAACGAAGCGCCCATTCGGCCATTCGCCTGGCCCACCAATCGATGACGCTCGACACGATTGCTCTGCTGGTTTCAGGCGGTAGGATTGGGTAGTATTGGATCCTCCACACTACCCTCCCTTCAGATTATGGACAATCAGGCTTTCGAGAAGCTCTCTATTACGCTGCCTGCAGAGATGGCAAAGATCATCCGCGAAACGGTGAGCTCCGGCGGCTACGGTTCCGTGAGCGAGGTGATCCGCGAAGCGATGCGGACCTGGCTCGAGCGCCAGCGCCGGCTCGCCGCTCTGGATGCATCGATTGCGCGTGGTCTTGTGGACGCTGATGCGGGGCGTGTGCAGAGTATCAGGGAGGTGCGCAAGGAACTGCGCCGTTCACGGAGAAAATAGCATCGAATCGTAGTCTCTCGAACCATGCACGATGTGAATAACTTCCACTGACTCGTCTCTGGTGCGATAGAAGATGAGATAGTGTCCGTACACGCAGCGCCTTAGCCCCCAGACCTCGTAACGAGGGACGAGCGGATAACGGTGAGGCATTGTGGCGAGCGTCTCGCAGTGATCGAGAATCGCCTGAATGACGGCATCGCGGCGCAGGGGGACAATGGCGTCTTCGATCTCTTTCAGATCTGATTTGGCACTCTCGCTGATATAGACCGTCATGCTGAGCCCAGCTTGATCTTTCGTGGCCATCCAAGCTCACGGCTCTCGCCGCGCATCTCCGCGGGCCCAGTACACGAAGCCCTCAACCGGGTCGAGCAGTCGATCCGCGCATGTCACAAGTCCCTGGGTCCTGACAAGCGCAAAGGCTCGCACATCCACGCCAGGCAGAGCCCCTCTTAGCCGAGCCGCTGCGGCAAGCAGCGTGCGTCCCTTGGTAATGACGTCATCGATCAGGACGATTTTTCGCGGCAGCGGCACGGGCGCGGCTCTGACCAACATCGAATCGTAGTGTTGCCACACCGTAGGGCGCTGGCCAGCGGCTGCGGTCGCTGATTTCGTAACCGGCGTCCGGCGCTCGAGAGCGGTCCAAAGCTCCCGTGCAAGGCCAAGCTCCCGAAATGCGAATGCCAGCTGCCATGCGGCCCATGGCGCGCCATGAGCCGCCGTGCTGCCAGGCACCGGAACCAGCGTGGCGTCCCGCGCAAAGACTCGCCGGAAGTAGGTGCCGCGCACCCACAGTTGCACCACGCAACCCACATATCGAGGAATCCACAGCGGGTCGCTGGCCTTCACTCGCCGACAAAGTAACTGGGAGCCTGCGGAAACCACTCCGACGCCTCGCGGCGCGTAGACGAAGCAGGCTCCGAAGGGGAGACTAGATAGACAGGTCATCGTCGATACCCCGCCCCGCGGAAGCCGGCTCCGCTTCCCTCGTTTCACGCTGTTTCCGTTGGTTAGCCTCTCGCGACTCGGCGGTGCCTTTCTCTATCCCCTTTGCGCGAAGCTGCAGCCACTCTTCGCGTGCGCGCCGCCGAATTTCATCGACATCCTTCAGTTCGGCGGCTCGGTGCATGAGCGGGACCGACCTGGACCCTGCGTCTTGCTCGGGAAAGGGTGACGATGGCTCTCGCGCGCTCGCCTGTTCGGCGGCCCGTGCCAGCCGCTCCTGCACGCGTTGTCTGTAACCCTCTCGGATCCTCTCGGCTACCTCGCTGCGAACCCCCCGCTGTTCCATTTTCAGAGAGGCGATCGGGATTCTTGGATGCGGCTCGCGGTCGATTCCCTGTGCAGCCAGAGTGCGATGATCGACCCGTGCGTCGACATTTGCTTCGCGCAGAGCCTCGTTGGTGAGGGTGGCCCAGCGTTCCCGCAGTGTGTGGAACTCATCGCGCGAAGCCGGGAGATCGCGCCTGCGGCGCGCGTCGTTACTCATGTCCAGGCCTGTTTTTGCACCCAAGCCGCGCGGCGTCACCTCCCGGGTAGTCGTCAGCAAATGAGCGTGAAAATTGCGCGAATCTCCACCCTCTCGCGGCAGATGGACCGCCAGGTCGACCGCGACGTTGTAACGCTCGGCCAATTCCACCGACAGCGAGCGGGCGAGGTCGACTTGCTGCGCGATGCTCAGCTCATGCGGCAGCGAGACCTGATACTCGCGCGCCACGCGCGAATTCGCCTGCTTCTCGGCGCGCTCCGCTGTGTTCCACAGTCTTTCACGATTGCGCGCCCAGGCATCGGCGGCGCCCGCAAGATGCGACGGCAGGAAGATCTCCGAGTGCGCGACGTCTTTCCGGCTGGCGTAGTTGTAAAGCTTACCGCTGCGCTCGTCCCGCAGCCGCTCGCCCGCACGGTACGCGGCGGCGGCTGTCGCTCTGCGGCCCGCGCTGCGCCCGACCGCGCTGATCTGGAAGCGGTAGATCGCCAAGACTGCATCTCAGGGCCGGAAACTCGTGTGCAACCACTTCTTGGACGAGGCTGTCTTCAGGTAACCCTGCAGGTCCGGCAGTTGCTCGAGCTCGGAAGCCATGACGGCTGTCTCGGTGACCCACTGCTCGCTCACCTGGGTCGAGCGACGGTGTCCGCGTCCGAACCAGGCGTCGCGGTCCCGGCCGCGTGAAATCTGTCGGCGCAGCACCTCGCGCTCGCCTATGAGGCGCGAGGCAAATTGCGAGGTGCCCCCGCGCTCGCTCCCGGCACAGCGAAGAATCAAAGTGTTGCCGCAGTTTTCTATGATCGTGTCCGCATCGGCGGGCCCATAGGTTCCCGAGACCTGGGCGAGCGACTGGAAGCCGAGAACACAGCGGCCCCCGAATTTCCGCAGTCGCGCGAGCGCGTCCTTGAGTCCGTCGATGGCACCGAGCGAATCGAGTTCGTCTACGACGAACCAAAGTCGCTGATCCTCTCCGGCGACACGCATTGCTTCGAAGATCGCGAGTCGCAACCACGTCGCGATAATTGAGCGCAAAGCCGCAATTTGCGCCGCACGGTAAGTCATGAAAAGCACTCCTCTCCCCTTGCGCACCCAGGTCCGGACCGAGAATGGGCGGCCGCGCTGTGCCGCAAGGTGCTCGAACGCAGCGACGGCCGAGGCGGTCACAGAGCGGATCGAGCCAAACATCCGCGCGTTTTCCGGCTCGAGGAAAGGCTGTGCCGGGGTTCCGGCTACCAGGGGACGAAGCTCGTTGCTGCCCGCAATTGTCAGGAGCCGCCAGAGTTCGGCGGGGTCGCGCTCACCGCTCTCGAAGCACCGCCGCGTGACCGCGGTCACGAACGTGCGCGCGTAGCCGCGCCACTCACGGCCCGAAGCGTCGTCGCTCGTTGGAATGAGGCCGCTAGCGAGCTGATCTACATCCCACCGCTCGCCGAGCTCGGCGAAGGGGTCCCACTTCACTGACTCAGGCTCGAACGGGTTGAGGAGCACGTCGCCGCGCCTGCGCTGATAGAAGCGCGCGAAATAGCCGCCGTCGGGATCGGCGATCACGGCCCGGTCGCCGCGCCGCAACGCGCCCTCCAGCAGGCCCGCGATCGCGGTCGACTTTCCCGTGCCGGTGGTACCGATAAGCTTGAAGTGCCTGGTCTCATCGCGGGGGGTGATCGCAACGCCGGCGAGCAGGAGAGGTACTTCGCCGCAGCGCCTCTGTAAGCGCCGCGCATGGCGCTGGGCGCGTTTCCCGTCCATCACGTGAGCACCGCGCCGGTGAACGTCGCTCCGTCCTCTGCGCAGTGCCATGCCTCCCGCAACAGTCAGCAGAGCGAGCAGCGGCGCGATCGCCGGACCGTGACGTGTCCACTCTGAAAACCCACCCGGATCCATGCTCAGTAACCCTTCACGATCAGAAAGTCGCCTGCCTCGTCGAAGACCCCGGCCTTGCGATCGACGCGCACGCACAGCCGCTGCGCAGCGCCACAGCGGCGCAGCTCCATCGCGGCGCCCTGGGCCTTCAGTCGGGCCATATCCGCCTCGAGCCCATCCCGTCTGGCGGTGAGCGCGGCAATCTCTCCTCTTGACGGCAGTACCCACCACGCGGCGCCGAGCGGCACGACGCACGAGAGTGCGGCCATCCCCAGGGTCCAGAGAGCTACGCGCAGGTCCGCCACGTGCCGGAGCCGCCGCAGCGTGTCGGCTGCCCGACGGCTTTCCTCATCGAGCGCGTGCAGCTCTTCGACCAGAGTCGAGCGAATCTCCTGACGCGCAATACTTTCCAGCTCACTCACGTGCACTTTGAGCTTGTCCAGCACTGTTTCCGCGAGTGCTTGGTTCGCGTGAGCGCCTTCGAGCAGCAGTCCGAGCTTCATGGCGCTGTCGTCCACGTCTGCTTCACTCCATTTCAAATCCTTCGTGCGCACGGTCGACCACGTTGACCTGCGATGCTGCTCGTACGACAGAAGTCTCGTGCGGGCGCTCGTGCGCCGCCGTGTGTCTCGCTGCAGGCGGCGACAGCGCGACCTGCATCCACTGCGGCCTGGAGGCGAGCTTGAGATAACCCGCAAGATCGGGCAGCTGCTCGATCTCGGATGCCATGACTGCAGCTTCAACAGTGGAACTCTCCGAGCGGTTGATCACCGGCAGCAGGTCAAACGGCCGCAGTGAGCGTGATATGGATGTGCGCAGCACCTCACGCTCACCGATGAGGCGCGAGGCGAATTGCGAGGTCCCGCCATGCTCGCTTCCAGCGCAGCGCAGAATCAGCGTGTTGCCGCAGTTTTCCACCAAGGTTTGCGCCTCGCCGGCGCCGTAGGTCGCCGAGACCTGCGCAACAGACTGAAAGCCGAGAACGCAGCGTCCGCCGAACTTGCGCAGCCGCGCCAGTGCGTCCTTCAGCCCATCGATCTGTCCGAGCGCATCGAGCTCATCTACGACGAACCACAGGCGCTGCTCTCCCTCAGAGTGATGCATGGCTTCGAAGATCGCCAGCCTCATCCACGCGGAAATGACTGATCGCAGCGCTGCGATCTGCCCGGCGCGGTAAGGGATGAACAGCACGCCTCGTGAGTCTGTGCCGTGCTCTTCCTCAATTGGATTTCGAGTCCAGCGCCGCACGGAGAAAGGCGGCCCGCTCTGCTGCCGCGAGACATAGGCCAGCGCCGTAACCGCAGAGCTCGTGACCGAGCGAATCGAGTCGAACATCCTGCCGTTGTGCTCTTCGAGGAACGGCTGCGCAGGCGTGCCTGCGACCAGCGCCTTGAGCTCCGCGGTGCCTGCGACGACCAGCAGCCGGTAGAGCTCCCGCACGTCGCTGACTCCGCCCGCATGCGCCTGCTCAGTCACCGCGCTGAAGAAGGTGCGGGCGTAACCGCGCCAGCTGCGATCGGGCCCCTCATGGTCCGGGATCAGCGAGCGCGCGAGCTGCTCAACGTCGTGCGCCTCCGTGATCTCAGCGAACAGGTCCCATCTGGCGGAGGCGGGCTCAAAGGGATTGAGGATCACATCGCCGCGGGCGGCATCGTAGAAGCGCCTTAGGTAGCCGCCATCCGGATCGGCGATGACTGCGCGATCGCCTCGCTCAAGGGCGCCCGACAGAAGCTCGCGGATCGCCGTGCTTTTGCCCGTGCCGGTCGTGCCGATGAGTTTGAAGTGCTTGGTTTCATCCTCGGCATCGAGGACCTCCCCCGCGAGAGTCAGCTGACCCGCGCCGTACGATCGCGTGCGGACGGCTCCGCGCCGGAAGCTGCTGCGATTGCGCGCCGCTGCCGACGGCGCCACGATTGCCCCACGCACGTGCAGCGTCCGCGTCGCTCGCTCTCGACCCAACGCGCGCCCCGAGAAGTACCCGAGAGCGCCGCTCACGGCCAAACCGGCAGATAGTTGCAGGAAGCTCCCGGGCGCGATGCCAAGACTCGGGAGCATGGGTTTAAGCACTGCGATGGCGACACCCGAGGCGGCAGTAACGGGTGCGGCGAGTACCGGCGCAAGTAACATCCGTCGCCACGGTGCGCGTGCGCGCACCATTCCCGCGAGCAGCGGACCCTGTACGGCCGCGTAGGCTCCAAGCAGGCCTCGCCAGCCATGCAACATGGCACCGGGATCCATCAGGTCGGCTCGGAAGAGGAGAGTGAAGTATCAGGCTCGACGCGCGAGTCAGCGCTCCTGCGCTCCGGTTGGTACCAGATCTCGCGGATCACCCGCCGGTGATGGTCGAGGCCGCATTGGATGACGACGTCGATCAGCAGATAGAGAAGCTGTTTGATGTCGTCGCGGTCCAGCGTGCGGCCACCGGGACTCTGCTTCACGAGCAGCACGAGCTGCTCGAACGCGAGCTCGGCGCTGGCCGCGTGGACGCTGGTGATCGAACCGGGATGGCCTGAGTTCACGTTGCGCAGATAGTCGAAGGCTTCCTCAGCCCGCAGCTCGGCCAGCAGGATCCGGTCAGGCCGCATGCGCAGGCAGCACTCGAGCAGCTGCTTGGGGGTCACGCGTGCGAGGCCCTGATCGTCCTTGCTGTAGTAGAGGCGGACGTGGTTGGGGTGGCGGTCGAGCACCAGCTCGCGCGCGTCCTCGATAGTGACCAGGCGCTCCTCGACCGGGACCTCCTGGATGAGCGCCTTGGTCCAGGTCGTCTTTCCGGAGCCAGTGGGCCCGGAGACCACGATGTTGCGGCGGCTGCGCACCGCGAGGCGCAGGAATCCCAGGTACTCGCCGTGGGCGTGCAGGCGTTTGAGCTCCGCCTCGCCGTCATCGAGCAATCGAAGACCCGGCCTGACCGCCCGCAGAGCTCCGCGCCTGGCGAGCTCCTCGAGCGACCACACCTCAGCCGATGGCCGGCGGATGGTGATGGCCACACACCCAAGGGTTGTCGCGGGGGGCAGCACAATCTGCACCCGCTCGCCGGTCGGGAGCGAAGCCGACAAGAGCGGCGCGGACTCATCGACCCGCTGTCGGGTGGCGTTGGCAATGAGCTTCGCGAGACGCTGGCACCAGTCGAAGTCGGCAAACGGAGCCGCGACCGAGCGCCAGCCGGAGCGCGTCTCGAGAAAGACCTCGCGCGGCCGGTTGATGCACAGCTCAGTCACCTCCGGGTCGGCGAGCAGCGGGCGCAGCGCCTCGAGGGTGAGATCGAGGGCCGATCCGCTGCACGGGGAGAGGGCGCGCGGTGTCTCCGGCACCGCGACGCCGGAGCGCGCCTCAATGGGCAGGAGTGGCGACCCGAAGCTCATACACAGGCCTGAAGTCAAGATCGCGCGCCACAAGAACCTGAATGCGGTCGCCGCTGTGCTTGAGCAGCGTCGGGGGAATGGCTACCGTCTCCTTCAGCACCTCCGTGAGAACATCCTGCGAGGCCGAGGGCGCGTAAATCACGGTGCCGCCGTTGCGAGTCGATGCCTGCACTCCTGCCTGCACCGCGCCGTCGATGAGCGTGATCAGTATCCCGGCGCCAAAGCGCTGCCAGAAGTGACGATCTACCTCGCCGGGAAGCCCAGCTCGCCCGAGCTCATCGGTCCCAGGGGACGCGAGAGGCACCACAACGCCAGCCGGCGTGCGCGCCTGCGTCCACAGAACGAACACGCGCGCCTGTCCCTGCCGCACCTCACCGCGCGTCTCCCCCACCAGCTTCGTCCCGCGCTCGAGCAGTACTACTTTGCCGTCGGCGCCGTAGGTATCGGCGGCAGTGACGCACGTCGTCATCCCAGGAAGGGTCGAATCGATCGCCGTCTCGAGCGTGCAGTCGATGAAGCTGCCCAGAGGCAGCAGAAAGCGCTGCGTCGGCAGGAGCGCGGCCGGCACCGCGGGGGTCACCTTGGCGTGCAGCAGCGCAGCGAGATTCCCCTCGCCGTGATCGCCCGCACCAGGTATTGCCGAACCGGAGTCCAGGCTGGCCACACTCGCGGCCGCACCTGACATGGAATACGGCTGTGCAGGCGCCGCGACGGCCGCACGCCCCGCCTCCCCGTTCGACTCCCGGGCCAGCACGCCTCCCGAGAGACGCCGCGACAAGACGCGCTCACCCCGGCTCGACGGGGGCGCACGCGAATCAGCAGGCCCGCCAGGTTTGGCGAGCAGCGTCTCGGCCGCCTCTCGGGAAATCGCGATGGGTAGGGCCTGGGGGCTGGCCGAGCCCGGCTCCGACGGGCGCTCCTGCGCCGGGTAAGCGGCAGCTGCAGCCGCGATCGCCATCGGCGGCTCGATGCGACCGAGCGATGGCAGTGGCATCTCGCCCTGCGCACGGCTCGTCGACGCCGACTGCGCCTGCTGTCGTGCGCGGCTGACGCGGGTGAGTGCGTGCGCGTAATACCAGGCGAGCGCTGATAGCCCGAGCGTGATCATCAGGCCCGCGGCCAGCAGACTGCTGACGCGCGACTGGGCACTCCGCGCAGCGTGGACGATGGCCGTGGTGCGCTCACCACGCACACCGTCCTCCGCGACCTCGCCTGGCTCGGGATTCCCTGGATCAGTCATGGCCAGGGCTCCGCACGACCCGCTCAACTGCCGGCGTGACCGTGCCGGACGAGGTGTGTCCGCCTGCGCTGGCAGGGGCCGCATTTACTATGCAACCCGTCAGCTTGCCGCGACGCAGGATCAGGCGCCCGCTCACGCGATGCACGACAACCTCCTCGCCCTCGACCGTGAAGTTGACCAGTGATTCGCTGCCGTCGTCGTTGCCAAGGAAAATCGCCGGCAGCTCCTGGAGCGCTCCGAACCTGAGTCGCGTCTGAACCCCGTCATCCGAGGCTGCGACCGGCTTCAGCTCGGGGCTGCCTCGGTACCAGTAGTCGAGGTTGTGCGGCTCAGGTGCGCTGCCCAAAGCGTGCGCCAGTGCGGCAGCGGATTCCCTGGCGACCACGGGCTGCGGCGGGAATGTGAACCGCAGGACGTAGATGATGTCGTCCAGGTCGGGATCAGGCCGGTGTGCGCTCACGCTGTAATCGAAGTGATAGTTGCGACGGCTCGTCAGCACCGTGAGGTTGGTGTCGACGCCCGCGGCTCTGGGCTTCAGGAACAGGTGATTGGCCTGCGCTGCGAATGTCAGGCTCTCGAGATCGCCCGCTCCAAGCCCGACAAAGCTCTCGCCCGGCTCGAACTCCAGATCGATCTGATAGCCCACGAAGCCGCGCAGGCGATAGACCTGATCCGCCACATATGGGGCTACGCGGATGCGGCCGTCGATCGCGCCGCGCTCGGGCACGATGCCGGCAAAGCTGCACGG
>DASQGK010000089.1:0-25920 GCA_035632655.1 Steroidobacteraceae bacterium
GCGGCAGTTTAGCCTAGGGTGCGAAGTGCAGCAGGGTCAGGGTGAGTGTCAGGCTGCAGGCACCCACCAGGGATGCCACCGCGAGCCCGGCGACGAGCGGCCGCCAGCCGATGCGCCACATGTCGTTGAATGCGACCGACAGGCCGACGGCCGTCATGCCGCAGGTGAGAAACAGGTCCGAGGCGGTGTAGCCCGTGTTGACGAGTGCCTGCCACGGGGGGCTGTGCGCGCCGAGCAGCGTGTCCCCGGCGGTGCGCACCACGATGAAGCCGATGAATGCCAGCACGAACAGCGGCACCAGCTGCGGGTGCGGCGCAAGCCCCCCCTCGCGGACCTCACCCTCGCGGTGCGGCTCGGGAGACTGCGACTCGTGGCGGCGCGCCAGCCAGGCGGCGAGCGGTACCAGGATCGCGATGGAGAGGTTGCGCAAGAGCTTCGCCACGCTCGCGGCGGCGAGCGCCTGCGGCGCATTCGCCTGTTGCGAATACATGAGCGCCGCGCCGATCACCTGCGAGGTGTCGTGGATGGCGGTGCCGAGAAAGATGCCGGCATGCACCGGCGAGGCCGCGAAGAAATGCCCGGCCACCCACGGATAGCACAGCATGGCGGCACAGCCGAACAGCACCACGCAGGTCACGGCGAAGGCGGTCTCGGCATGGCGCGCGCGGATCACGGGCGAGATCGCCACCACTGCGGTGCAGCCGCAGACCGCGGTGCCGATCGCCAGCAGCGCCCCGAGGCGACCGCCCACCCTGAGCAGACGCGACAGCGCCCAGCCGGCACCGAGCGCCAGGCAGAGGCAGGTCACCGCCACGGGAAGCGCGGTGAGCGCGATCGAGCTCGCCCCCGAAAGCGTCAGGCGCAGCCCCACGAGCGCGATGCCGGTCCGCAGCAACTGGTGCATGGCCCACCGCAGACCATTGGTGGCCCAGGCCGGTACGCCGAGCGTGTTTCGCCACAGCATGCCGAGCACCACGGCGCACATCACCGGGCTCAGGGGGAAACGCGGCAGCCCGGCCGCCCCGTGCGCCAGCGCATCGGCGAAGCTGCGCGCCACGAGTGCAAGACCGATGGCGACGCCGACACCCGGCGCCGCCTGGCGAAGGCTCGCCCACGGCGGCAGCAGCGCGCGCAGTAACCCCCGCACGGTTACAGGGGCAGGCGCGGAGTGCTGGCGATCGGCGGTGGCGTGCCGCGGCGCCGGCTGACGACCATGCGGTCGTTGAGCTCGGCGATCGCGGCGCTGCCGGTGCGCACGAACAGGAACGGCAGCACCGCGTGCACGAGGCACGCTATGCCGGCTCCGATCATCCGGAAGCCGAAGCAGGCGGCACGTCCCATGTGCTCGGTGTAGGTCTCATCGACCGATGCGGGGTGTTCGGTGAAGGCCCGAAGCAGGTCCATCGGCACATGCTAGCGGGCTGCGGCCGCGACTCGGTTGCGTTCGTTTGGCAAACACCCCAGAGTTGCGCAACAATATTGCGCGCTAAGCAACTCAAGCGAACCGAAGTTGCAATGGATAAGCTGGACGCCCGCATCCTCGAGCTGCTGCAGAGCAATGGGGAGCTGACCGCCGCGGAGATCGCCGACCGCATCGGTCTTTCCAAGGCCCCCTGCTGGCGGCGCATCCGGAAGCTGCAACAGGAAGGCGTGATCCGCCAGAGAGTGGCGCTGCTCGATGCCCACGCCCTCAACGTCGGCACCACGGTCTTCGTGACCCTGAAGACCGCCAATCACAGCGAAGCATGGTTCGGCAAGTTCGTGCGCGCGATACGCGACATTCCCGAAGTCACGGAGATCCACCGCATGTCGGGCGACGTCGACTATCTGATCCGCATCGTCGTGCCGGACATCGACGCCTACGATGCGGTCTACAAGCGGCTGATCTCCTCGGTGGAGTTCCTCGACGTCAGCGCCAGTTTCGCGCTCGAGACGATCAAGTACACGACCGCCCTGCCTCTTTGCTACCTGAAGCTGGAGTAGCGTCTGCGCAGGCGGCAAAAGCCGCGCCTTTTGCCGCCGGTCGACCGAGTGATGTCTGCCGAAATTGCCGCAGACAATTTGGGCCAGTCGAACTAAGGCTCGCCGCTGTTGTCGCGGACGATCTCGTCGATGCGAGCGCGGATTGCGCTCAGGTCGGTGTCGTAAGCGCTGGTGGCGAGCACCGGCTCGCGACGCGGCGCCTCGGCGAGCTGACTGCCGGCGCTGTCGTGCACGTCGACGCGCACCCGCGTGGAAAGGCCGATGCGCAGCGGATGCTCGCGCAGCTCCCTTGGCTCGAGCGCAACGCGCACCGGCACCCGCTGCACCACCTTGATCCAGTTGCCGGTGGCGTTCTGGGCCGGCAGCAGCGCAAAGGCTGCGCCGGTCCCCATGCCGAGTCCCTCCACGGTACCGTGGTATTCCACCTGGCCGCCGTAGAGATCGGCGATCACCCGCACCGGCTGCCCGATGCGCATGTGCGCGAGCTGCACTTCCTTGAAGTTCGCCTCGACCCGCAGCCGCTCGAGCGGCACGATCGCCAGCAACGGGGTACCGGGCGAGATGCGCTCGCCGAGCTGCACGGCGCGCCGCGCCACGTAGCCAGAGACCGGCGCGCGTACGCTGGTGCGCTGCACGTTGAGCCAGGCGCGCTCGACCTGCGTGGCGGCCGCGCGAACCTCGGGATTGTCGGAGACGCCGGTGCGCCCGACGAGCGCGGTGCCGGCGGCGAGATTGTGCTCCGCTGCGTTCAGCGCATCGCGCGCCGCGTTCACCGCATCCTGTGCGTGTCCGAGCTCCTCGCTCGAGACCGCGCCGCTGGCAGCGACCGCGTGGCGCCGCGCGAGATCGGCCTGGGTGCGCTCGAGATCGGCGCGTCGCTCCGACACCAGCGCGCGCAGCTGATCGCGGTTGGCGAATACGGTGTGCACCTGACGCACCGCGCGCGCCAGCTGCTGCTCGGCCTCCTGCAGCGCAATGCGGTAATCGGTGGCATCCAGCCGCACCAGCTCCTGCCCCGCCTGTACTCGATCGGTCTCGTCGGCCCCGATCGAGACGACGGTGCCCTGCACCTGCGACATGACGCCCACCAGATCGCCGGCGACATAGGCATCGTCGGTACTCTGGTAGCGGCTGGCATAAAACCACCACCAGGCAAAAGCGGCGAGCGCGACTGCCCCGACCGTCATGCCGAGGATCGTCAGCCAGGTGCGGCGCTGCCGCAGGCGGGTAAGAAGCGCCGGCGCTGTGCGGGTGGAGGCGTCCATGAGAAGAGTGCTCCTTCAGCCGCCGGGCGCGGGCGCGACGTAGCCGCCGCCGAGGGCATGCACCAGATCGACGCTGAAGCCGAGGCGCCGCGCGGCGAGCTGCGCACCGAGTCCCTGCGCGAGCAGCAGCTGGTTCTCGCTCGAGAGCACGCTCAGGTAATTGTCGAGCCCGGCACGGTAGCGATCGGTGGTGAGATCGTAAGCGCGTTGCGCCGCGGCGAGCGCGGTCTGCTGCTCGGCGGTCTCGCGCTCCAGGGCACGCCAGTTCACCACCACGTCGGCCACGTTACGCACCGCATCGAGCAGTGTCTGGTTGTACTGGCCGACCGAGGCATCGAACCGTGCCTGGCGCGTCTCGAGAGCGCCGCGCAGCTGTCGCCGGTTGAACAGCGGCAGGCTGAGCGCGGGACCCGCGCCCACGATTGTGTCGGAGGCATCGAACAGCCTGGCGAGCCCGATGCTCTGCAGTCCGGCGAACGCCACGAGGTTCACGTTGGGGTAGAAGTCCGCCTCGGCCGCCTCGATCCCGTGCGCCGCGCTCTGCACCTGCGCACGCGCCGCTGCGACGTCGGGCCGCCTGCCGAGGAGGTCTGCCGGGAGGGTCGAGGGCAGTGCAACCCCGGCTGGCGCCGCGAGATGCGGCCGCGCGAGGGAGCGGCCGCGATCGGGACCCGCGCCGGCGAGCTCGCCGAGCTGATTGCGCGCGAGCTCGATGCTGGCCTCGACCGATGCCACCCCGGCGCGCGTCAGGGCCACCATGCCCTCGGACTGCTTGATGCGCGCGGTGTTCTCGAGACCGGCGTCGACGCGCTGCCGGGTCAGCTCGAGAATGGCGCTCTGCTGCTTGAGGTTGTCGTTGGCGACATCGAGCAGTGCGCAGGCAAGGTCGAGCTGGATGTAGGCGCGCACCACCGCCTCGGCGATCGCGAGACGCGCCGCGGCGCGGTCGGCTTCCGCCGCCTCGACGCCGGAGCGCGCCGCAGCGAGCAGCTGGCGGTTACGGCCCCAGAAATCGATCTGATAGCTCAGGTCGAAGGCGATGCGGCCATCGCTCGACCAGGACCCGGCGAACGGCGGCGGATAGAGGCCGTGCTCGGGATAGCGCTGACGGGTCGCCTGGGCATCGAGCGACAGCGCAGGAAGCTGCGTCGCGCCAGCCGCGATCGCCTCACCCTGGGCCGAGCGCAAGCGCGCCTCCGCGATCTCGAGCGAGGGGCTGCCGGCGAGGGCCTCATTCACCAGCGCATCGAGCTGCGGATCGCCGAAACGCTGCCACCAGCCGTCCGCCGGCCAGGCGGCCGGGTCGACGCTGGCACCGGTGAAGGAGCTCTTCGCGCTCAGCTCTGCGGGCGCAAGCTGCGGCGTGGGCTTCCAGTCGCCGCGCTCGACGCATCCTGCGAGGGTGAGCAGCGCGGCCGCGAGCGCCACCGCCGAGGCGAGAGACTTGAGGATGATCATGGTTTTCCGCCCCTGGCGTGTAGGTCGGTGGCTCCCCCGGTGAGTTTTGGGCGCAGGCCATTGTCGATCATGCGGCCGAGGAGACGCTTGAGCGCCTCCACCTCCGCGGGACTGAAGCCCCTCAGGTGATCGTCCAGCACCCGGGTGCCGGCTGCGCGCAGGCGCGGCAGCTGCGCGCGCCCCGCCGCAGCTACGCGCAGGAACACCACGCGACGGTCCTCGCGGCAGCGCTCGCGCCGCAGCAGGCCCTTCTCCTCGAGGCGATCGAGCACGCGCGTCATGGAGCCGGTGTCGTAGTACATGTAGCGGCACAGGTCCGCCGCGGTGCGCGCGCTTCCCTCGGCGAGCTGCTTGAGCACGGCGTACTGCATCGCATTGAGCCCGAAGGGCGCAAGCTCGGCATCCAGCCCCGAGAGGAGCGAGGCGCGCGCCCGGCCCATCAGATAGCCGACGCTCAATCCTCCTTCCGGGAGATGGGCAGCCGGCGGCGTCTCGGCTTTGATGGTTGCTCTGCGAACCATGCTCAGGCTTCATCCTCGCGGCGCAAGCGCCGCGGCGCGGTGAAAATTACTGCCAGTAAGAATACTGCCGCGGCAGTGATTTGTCGATCTGCCGATGGAGGGAGTCTCAGCGGGCGGTAGGCTGCGAGCCGCCGGCGCCGAACACGTCGGCCCCGAACACCCTTGCGCCGGGTTGCGCCGCATAGCCCAGGGCGGGAAGCGCGAAGATCGTCTCCACGGTGCGCAGCAGCGAATAGTGGTTGTAGGGCACCTGGGACACGCTGCCGGGCTTCACGAACGGCGACAGCACTACGGCGCCGATGCGCCCGCCGCCCGGGCCGTCGATGCCGGGTGTATAACGCGCTCCCGGGAGAGGCTGCTCGCCGCAACACGCCGTCGAGCCGTCCGCTCCCACACTGTCGGATTCGTCGAACGTCACGATGAGCAGTCCGTCGGCCCGATAGGCCGCAGAGCCCGTGATGAGCGGTACCCACTGCCTGAGAAACGCATTGATGGCGGTGAACCCACCCTCGCGGCCGTCGGCGCACTTCGGGTCATGCCCGTCGTTACAGAGATTAGGCGTTATGAACACGTAATTGGGGGTGGAGGCGGGACTGGCCAGGTCGGCGCGCAGCTGCGAGAGATTCACCACATGGCTGTCGCAGCGCGTGCGGTCGTCGATGATCGAATGGAAATAAACGAACGGATTGTGCTTGGCTGCGTATTGGTCCTTCACGGTGGGGACCGCTGTCGGATCGTTGGCGCCGAGCGGGACGTGACCGCAGCGGGCGGGCTCGCGTTGCGGGTCGTTGCCCATGTCTTCCATGTAGGCCTTCCAGGTGAGACCCGCCGCCTCGAGCTGATCCGGAAGCGTCCGCACCTGCTGCGGATACACGCAGCCTGAGCCGAGTGCCTGTCCGTTGCGATCGAGCCCAGGCCGGGACAGCCGGAACTCGCTGTATACGGGGCAATCGAGCTGCGTCTCCTCGTTCGGTGCCTGGCCGCTGATGAGCGCCACGTAGTTGTCGAGACTCGCGTGTCCGATGGCGTAGTAGTGCGTCAGCAGCACGCCCTGCGATCGCAGCGTCTGCGCCAGGTACGGAGCCTGCGAGGCGCGTCCGAAGGTGGCCGCGTAGGCCTGATTCTCCAGAATCAGCAGGAACACATGGCGAATCGGCGGCAGGGCCAGCGCGGCCGCAGTCGCGCCTTGCGTGAGCAGCGCGAGGATGATCGAAGCGAGCAGGGGAATGGCGCGGACTGGCATTCAGCCTCCGGGTGCAGGGGGAGCGTGAGGCGCGGCGGGCGGCGCGAGCCGCATGGCGCGCGCAAAGGCCGCGCCGCAGGCCGCTGTGAGCAGCGCCGCGGTGAGGAATGCCGCACCGGGCAGATGCACGACGGCGTCGCTGCGCGAGAAGTAGCCGAAGATCTGCGTCATCAGCGGCGGTCCCACGATGGCGCTCAGGCCGTAGAGGCTCGCCACCGCGCCCTGCAGCTCACCCTGGGCGGTGGCGGGGATCTGGCGTGAGGCGAGCGCGTTCATCGAGGGATAGGTCAGCGCGAAGACGGCAGTGCTGAGCGCCACCACGTACATCATCCAGCCCTGCGTCGCGAGCGCGTAACCGACGTAGGCGAGCATCGCCGCGGACATGCCCACCGCCGCGGCGCGCCGCTCGCCGCCGAGCGCGGGGATCAGCACCCGGGTCAGCAGTCCTTGCGCGATGGCCATGACCGTGCCGACGAATGCGAGCGAGTAGCCCACCTCGCGGCTCGTCCAGTGAAATCTCGAGATGGTGTAGAACGCCCAGGTGCTGGGAAGCACCTGGTGAGCCACCTGCCACAGCAGCACCGCGCCGAGCAGCCACATCACTGCGGGGTAGCGGCGCATCTGCCGCAGCGTGCCGAGAGGGTTGGCGCGCCGCCATTCGAACGGCCGCCGTGATTCCACGGGCAGCGACTCAGGCAACGCGACCAGCCCCAGGGTGCCATTGGCGAGCGCGATCACGCCGGCGGTGAAGAACGGAGCACGGGGACCCAGCCCGCCGAGCAGACCTCCGATCGCCGGCCCCAGGATGAACCCGACGCCGAACGCCGCCCCCATGAGTCCGAAGTTTTGCGCGCGCTTCTCCGGCGCAGTGATGTCGGCGACGTAGGCGTACGCCGGGCTGAAAGAGGCGCCGGCGATGCCGGCGAGCGTGCGCCCCAGGAAGAGCCAGCCGATCACGGGCGCCAGGCCCATGATGAAGTAGTCGACACCGAGGCTGAAGATCGCGAACAGCAGCACCGGACGGCGCCCGAAGCGATCGCCCAGGTTGCCAAGCACCGGCGCGCAGAAGAACTGCATCAGCGCGTAGACGAATGCGAGCCAGCCGCCGTAGCCGGCCGCCTGGTTCACGGTGACTCCGGTCAGCTGCATGATGAGCTGCGGCAGCACCGGCAGGATGATGCCGAAGCCGATCGAATCCACCAGCACTGCGATGAACAGGAATACGAATGCGCCGTGGCCGGCTGGGCGTGAGCTCATGGGGACTTTCGTGGGGGCGCGCTATCTTAAACGAAGGCTCACCCAGCGGCCGCGCACCCAGTACACCGGCAGTCCGGCTGCGACGATGAGCAGCGTCACGCCGGTGTTGCCGGGATCGGTGATGAGCGCGTTCGTCACCATGCCGAGCGAGCCCAGCAGGAATACCGCCGGCACCACCGGATAGCCCCAGACGCGGTAGGGGCGCGGCAGCTCGGGACGCCGCCGCCGCAACACGAATACGGCGGCGACGGTGAGCACGTAGAAGGGCCAGATCCCCAGGATGAACTTGTCGGCGAGCTGCGCGAAATCGTTCTGCAGCACGTAAATCACCCCGAGCGCGGTACAGATCGCGATCGCGACGGAGGGGGAGTCGAAGCGCGGCGAGATGCGCGCGACGGCGCGAAACAGCAGCCCGCGATCGCCCATCGCATAGAAGATGCGTGCTCCCACCATGAGAGAGGCGTTGAGACCGCTGAAGGTGGCCACCAGCACCAGTGCGGTGATCACCGCGGCGCCGGTCCCCGCCAGCAGCGGGATATTGCCCGCGACCGTGGCCGCGATCAGCTTCGAGCCGGCCATCGCGGGCAAGGGCAAGGCGTACATGAAGCCGAGGTTCACCACCAGGTAGACGAGCGCCACGCCGACGCTGCCGAGGATCAGAGCGAGCGGCAGCGTTCGCTGCGGATTGCTCACCTCTCCGCCGATGAAGGCGAGATCCGCCCAGCCGTCGTAGGCCCACATGACCGGAATGAGAGCCGTCGCCGTGAGCGACAGTGAAAATTGCACGCTCGCGGCAGGCGCGAGGTGCCGCCAGCTGCCGCCGACCGCGCTATAGGCGAGGAGCCCCAGTGCAAGGAGCGCGGCGTACTTGGCGTAGGTCGTGACGCTGAGCACCGCGGCCGCGCGGCGCAAGCCGATGTAATTCAGCACCCCCACCACGACGATGACGAGCGCGGCGGTGCGGCGCACCCCGCCCTCGCTCAAGGGCACGAAATGGCCCAGGTATTCGGCAAAGATGGTGGCGATGGCACCGAGCGCCGCCGCGCGCACCACGGTGAGCTCCGCCCAGCCGAAGAGAAACGCGGCGAGTGGACCAAAACCCTCGAGGATGTAGGCGAACATCCCCCCTGAGCGCGGCAGCGCTGCGGCGAGCTCGGCGACGGTGAGCGCGCCGCACAGGGCCATCACTCCGCCGATCAGCCAGCACAGGAGAATGGGACCCGGCTCATGCAGGAGGCCGGCGACCGTGGCGGGAACGCGGAAAATGCCGCTGCCGACCGTGATGCCGATCGACACCGCGACGGCGCTGAGCAACCCCAGCGAGCGCGGCATGCGCTCGCCCCACGCGTCGGCCATTGCACTCCCCGGCGGCTTTGCCAGGGAAGGAGTCTAGCTGATGCACAGGCGGCAAAAGCCGCGCCTTTGGCCGCCGACAACGAAACTGATGTCCGACAAATTCGCAGGAGCGAATTTGGTCGACCGAAGGTCGACCCGCAGGGTGCCGGCCAGGGATGGGCCGGCACAAAAATCGCCGCAGGCGATTTTCCCCATGGACCGGTCTGGTCCATGAATGAGTCAGCGCTCGGTCTCTTCGCGATTCTGCTGCGCGACCGTCGACTGCAGATCGAGCGATGAGGTCACCACCAGAGTCCTGATGTCCTTGCACTGCTCGAGCGTCGCACCTCTATACGCCCGCGAGGGAAAATACTTCACCTGCCAGGTCGCGAAGCCCCAGACGTCGAGTCCGGCTCTCAGGTACCGCTCCGCACGGGCTACGGCCTCACAGTCATACTGCGAGCGCTGCGCGTGCTGCTGCAGCTCGCGCAGCAGATCCGCGCGCGCGCGCGCCTCGGAGCGCTCGACGAGAGCATCCTTGAGGCTGGGCGCGCCGCCCGCGCGGCGCACCTTGCGCTGCACTTTGAAACTGGGATCGGCGTACGGGTCGAAGGCCCGGACGGCTTGTTCGGCGGGCTCGGTCGGCGGCGCCGGGACCGTGGCCGCGGGGGTAACGTGCGCGGGAGCCTCCTCCGCGGTCGCTTTCGCCCCGGGGGAATCCAACAGGCTGGCCTCGGCTGTGCGCGCGGGCTTCGTCGCCAGGTAGTCGCTGACGAACCACGCGCCGCAGGCGATGAGCGCTGCGCTGACGCCGACCGGCGCCGCGTATTTCCTCAAAACGCCGAGAAAGCTCGCGCCGCGCGCGGCGCTCATTGAATGCACCAGTCCGAACAGCTCGCCGCCTCGCAGCCACACGAGCAGCCGGCCGGCGCCGTAAAGGGCAGCCTGGGCCATGAGGAAGCCACAGGCGGTGCCGAGGACAAGTTGCGTCATGGTCATGAGAGTTACCCGCCCGGACATTCTGCCGGCCACCGGCCCCGATCGGAGGCTCTTCAGGGGTATTTGTGAGCGAGGTCCCCCGGGATCGTGAATGGGTTCACGCGCATTCCCGGCGGAGTCGACATAATCACGCCTCCAGGGCCCCACCCCCAATCGAGGGAATATCGGAAATGCAGCTTCTCGAGAACGCCCGCAGGCGTTTGCTGCTCGGCATCTTCGTAGTCTCCGGGTTCGCCGGGCTCATCTATGAATCCATCTGGTCGCAGTACCTGAAGCTATTCCTCGGGCACGCGGCCTATGCGCAGACGATCGTGCTCACGATCTTCATGGGCGGAATGGCGCTCGGCTCCTGGCTGGTGTCGCGCTACGGCGAGCGGCTGCAGCGGCTGCTGTGGGGGTACCTGCTGGTCGAGGCGCTGATCGGGGTGCTCGGCATTCTGTTCCACAGAGTATTCGTGGCTGCCACCGATTTCTCCTACGCCACGGTAATTCCGGCCCTGCCGGGCGCCGCCTCGATTCAGGCTTACAAGTGGTCCCTGGCGGCCCTGCTCATCCTGCCGCAGTCGGTGCTGCTGGGCATGACCTTTCCCCTGATCAGCGGCGGAGTCATCCGCCGTTGGCCTCAGCGACCGGGAGAGACTCTCTCGATCCTGTACTTCACCAACAGCCTCGGGGCCGCCATCGGAGTGCTAATAGCCGGATTCCTGCTGATCGGCTGGGTCGGCCTGCCGGGGACGACTCTGACGGCGGGCCTTCTGAACCTCGCACTCGCTTTTGGGGTCTGGCTGCTGGTCCGCCGGGCAGTCGAACCCGCCGCGGCTTCAGCACGGCTTCCAGAACAGAATGTTCGCGGCTGGTCGGATCCCACCGCCCGCTGGCTGGTAACCGCGGCCTTCGTCACGGGCGTGGCCTCGTTCCTGTACGAGATCGGCTGGATCCGGCTGCTGAGCCTGGTGCTCGGAAGCTCGACGCATTCGTTCGAGCTGATGCTGAGCGCCTTCATCTTCGGGCTGGCTTTCGGCGGCCTGTACGTGCGCCGGCGGATTGAGCGAATCAGCGATCCGGAGAAGTACCTCGGCGCAATCATGCTCGTGATAGGCGTGTGCGCTGCGCTCACCATACCCGCGGGCAACGCTATGTTCGATGTAATGGCCTGGGCGCTGCGCACTTTCACCCGCACGTCCAGCGGCTACGTTGCGCTCAATGCAACCAGCCACTTCATCGCCATGCTGATCATGTTCCCGGCCACGTTCTGCGCGGGCATGACTCTGCCGGTTCTCACGCACGCGCTGATGCGGGCGGGAATTGGCGAGAAGGCCATCGGTGTCGTCTACTCCGTGAATACCCTCGGCGCCATCGCTGGCGTGCTGCTCGCCATCCACGTGCTTATGCCGGCAGTCGGTGTCAAATGGGTCATCCTCACTGGCGCAGCACTGCACGCCGCCATAGGCCTCTCGCGACTGGCCCGCGGCGGCTGGCGTCGGCCGCAGCAAGCAATCCTGCTGACGACGGGCATTGCCGTGCTCGCTCTTACTGCAATATGGGGGCAGTTGGATCCCTTGCGGGTCGCCTCGGGCGTCTACCGCACAGGGGTAGCGAGTGTGCAGGGGGGCGCCGTCACATACCTGCGCGACGGCAAGACCTCGACGGTTACCCTGACCGACAGGCAGGGCTTAGTCACTATCTCGACGAATGGCAAGCCCGACGCCAGCCTGCAGATGGGGGCGGGCGCGGCGAGTCCCGATGAGTCGACGATGGTTCTGATAGCGGCAATCTCCCTCAGCCTCCACCCCGGTGCCGCACGGGTAGCCAATATCGGCTTCGGGTCCGGGCTCACGAGTCACGCCTTGCTGGGGAGTGCCGTATTGAAACGGCTCGACAACATCGAGATCGAGCCACGGATGGTAGAAGCGGCGCGCCAGGGTTTCAGTGCACGCGTCCACGATGTATTCGAGGACCCACGCAGCCGTATCGTCTACGAGGATGCGAAGACATTTTTCGCGGCGACTCGCGGCAGTTACGACTTGATCCTCTCGGAACCATCGAACCCATGGGTAAGCGGGGTCTCGAGCTTGTTCTCCGACGAGTTCTACGGTCGCGTCGTGCATTATCTTCAGCCGGACGGCTACTTCGCCCAGTGGATCCAGGTCTACGAGACGGACATCGGCGTAGTGGCCTCCATCATGAAAGCCCTGTCGCGGCACTTCGGCGCCTACCAGATCTACAATCTCGACGACCACAACATCCTCATCGTCGCGACGCGCTCCGCGGCTTTTCCGCCCCTGAGCGAACGGGTCTTCGAGTGGCCCGGACTGCGCTCCGAACTCGAGCGCGTCGGCGTCCTGTCGACCGCAGATCTCCGGTGGCGACTCATCGGAGACGGACACGTGCTTGGGCCGCTGTTCGCCTCCCAGGCGGCCCCGATGAACTCGGATTTCTTTCCGTACGTCGATCTGAATGCGCCCCGGCTGCGCTTCCTGTCCGACAACGCCCTGGATCTTCCGCGGCTCACACTGCTGCCGATACCTCTTCTCGACTTGCTGCGCGGGAACGGAACGGAAGGCCCGACCGCGGAACCGTCGCCGTACAGTCTGCTGCAACGCGACCGCAACGTGCGGCGAGCGCTGGCAGTCAGCCGTGCCTTGTCAAGTGGCAAGCTGGACGACCTCAACGCAGACACCGCCGCCTGGCTGAGACTCGTCGCAACTACCGGCGAGGCGTGCGCCGATGTTGCCGGACAAAGGGCCTGGACGACGTCGATACAAGCTGTGAGCGCGATGACCGCGCCCTACCTCAGCCCCATGGAGCTTGCACTGGTCTGGAAGCGCATCGACGACACGCCCTGCTATCTCGCCGCCACAGGCGAGCAGCGGGAGTGGGCAGAGTTACTCGCGGCGGTCGCTGCCCGAGATACCGCCCGGATCGTCACGCTCGGTGGTGGCCTACTGCACCGACCTGAGGCTCTGGACCAGGAGGATCTGACCTACCTCACGGCCGTCGTCGCAGCTGCCTTGCTTGGGCGCGGTCAGCCAGAGCAGGCACGCACTCTGCTTGTCGCCCTCTGGAAGCACCTGGATCACTCCGGGCAGCTCTCCTTCTCTCTGCAGGAACTGCTGGCGCTCAGCGGCACAGGGGCACTGCTCGCGCGGAAAACCGATGACTGACCGCGATAGGAATCACGTTGACAATGGTTGACCAGGCTTACGCTCCAAAGGACCCCGCGGTCGTGCTCATCGACGAGGGCAACGCTTTGGAAGACCAAGGACGGACCGCCGAGGCAATGGCCCGGTATGAGGCTGCCGTCCGGGCGGACCCCCGATGCGCACGCGCGCATCTCAACCGCGGCAACGTTCTTCTTGCGAGTGGCGACCTCGATGAGGCACGTGCCGCATACGAGCGCGCCATCGCCTGCGACCCCCAGTATGCGGCGGCCCACTTCAACCTGGGGAATCTCAACTGTCGCGCGGGCGCCTATCGACGCAGTTTGCTCAACTACCAGGCCGCTATCGCTGTCAAGCCTGACTTTGCAAATGCGCTCGTGGCGATGGGCAATGCCCTCGACAGTCTGGGGCGCACCGCGGAAGCGAAAGCCAGCTACGAGCGCGCATTGGCCATCAATCCCGGCGATCCCGGAGCGCATTTCAATCTGGGTGTGCTTGCATCCAATGAGGGGCGCGCGGAAGCGGCGGCGGTGAGCCTGCGCAAGGTCATCGCTGCCTGGCCTGACTACGCTCCCGCGCACCGTGCGCTGGGCAGCGTCCTGAGCAGCCTCGGGCAGCTTGATGCGGCGGAGGCGAGCCTGCGGCGCGCGCTGTCCATCATCCCCGAGTCCGAGGAAGTTCTGTTCGACCTGGCGATGGTTCTCCTCGCAGGTAGCAAGTCTCCGGAGGCGGTGCAGCTCACCTTGCGCAGACTCGAGAGCGCCCCCGCACGGACAATCAAAGTGGCGTTTGCCCGTTGCGTGGCGCGCACCAAATTCCTGGTAGACGACTCGCGGGTCCGCGCAGCGCTCACCGATGCCATCACCGAGCCGTGGACAATTCCGTATCAGCTCTGCTGGCCCGCGCTTAGCCTGATCCTGCTCGACGCGAAGATTGCCGCCTGCGTCCGCTGCGCCAACGAACAGTGGCCTGCGCGCGTGCCGCGAGCAGCGTTGTTCGGCACAGAGGGCCTTGCCGCCCTTTCAGCCGACTCCCTGCTGCTCGCCCTGCTGGCAACAGCGGCCGCGGGCACGCTCGAATTCGAACATTTCCTGACGGCAGCACGCTACGTGCTGCTCGAGACCGTAAACAGCCACCCATCGCCGGACCCTGCCGACACCCAGGCATTGCCCTTCTATGCCGCACTCGCCCGTCAATGCTTCATCACGGAGTACATTTTTGACTGTGACGACCGGGAAGCAGCGTTGGCAGCTGCCTGTCGCGCGAAACTAGTGGCGTTACTCGATACCAATGCGACGATACCGCCGCTACTGCTGCTGTCAGTCGCCACGTATTTCCCTCTGTACACCCTGCCCGAGCCGGGTCGCCTCCTGCTGCCGGCAAACGAGCAGGGGCCCGTCGAGGACGTCTTGCGTCAGCAGGTCCGCGAACCCCTCGAAGAGCAGGCGCTTCGACCGGGCATCGCCTCGCTGACACCGATCACTCACGGGGTTTCTGAGAGAGTGCGCGAGCAGTATGAGCAGAACCCTTACCCCCGGTGGGTGAGACTGCCGATGCACGAACCCGTCTTGCGTTTCAACACCGAGCTGCGTCGAACCTTTCCGCTAGCGCGCTTCACGCCACTAGCCAATGACGTCCAGCCGGAGATGTTGATCGCCGGGTGTGGCACCGGCAGTCAACCAATACTTGCCACCCGCAGATTTCTCGGCGTCCGCGTGCTGGCGATTGATCTCAGCCTTAACAGCATCAGCTATGCCCTGCGTAAGACGCGCGAATCCGGCGTGACGAATGTTGAGTTTGCACAGGCAGACATCCTGAAGCTGGGCAACGTCAGCCGCACTTTTGACGTCGTCGCCGCGGTCGGAGTACTTCATCACCTGGGTGACCCGTTTGCCGGATGGCGAACATTGCTGTCCCGATTGCGACCGGGGGGCTTCATGCAACTGGGTTTTTACAGCCAGCTTGCGCGCCGGCACGTGGCCAAAGCCCGTGAAATCATTGCCGCCCGTGGTTATGCAAGCACGGTCGATGGCATTCGTTGCTTTCGCAGGGACTTTACCCGCGACATGGGTGTGGAGCTGCAATGGCTGAGTCAGCTTCCTGACTTCTATTCGACCAGCGAATGCCGCGACCTGGTCTTCCACGTACAGGAGCATTGCCTGACGCTGGGCCAGATCGAGTCGTTTCTCTCCGAGTCCGGGCTCCACTTCATCGGCTTCGAGCTGGATCTGCGTGTTCTGCAGCAATACAGAACACGCTTTTCCGACGACCCGGGCGGGACCAACTTGCGGAGCTGGGCGCAGTTCGAATCGGACAATCCCGACACATTTGCGGGGATGTACCAATTCTGGGTTCAAAAGCCGGCATAGCCCGACAGGCTCATTCCCGAGCCGAAACGACTGAGCCGACGAGCAACGATCCCCTGACATCGGTCGCGGGAATTCCCTTTACGACCGGCGGACATCCGCTCTCGTTGGTCTGCCCGGGCGTGCACTTCGTTGGGGGTCGTGCCCCTCTGCACATCGGCTCGCTGCTACCGGGAAGTGATGCGCGCCTGACCTGCCGATGCAGACGAGATCGCAACGTCTGCCGCAACCGCCAGTACCACCGTCAGGATCGCCGTCTTGAGGCCTTCCACTCGCCGGACCTCGATCTGCGCGACATCGGTATAAGGTATTTCGATGGGCGTGCCCCACCCGTCGGAGCTACCGACTCCAAACATCTTCACCGTCTTGCCGGACAGGGAGGTTGCGCCAACCTCAGTGACCTCGAAGCTGCGGCTGGCACCGCTTTTCGTGAGGACATGCACCGTATCTGCAGGCTTTAGCGCGTCTCGGATCTTCTCGCCTGAAGTGCCCGCCGCAATCGGGCGCATCGTGGTACAGGCTGTCGAGAGACAGAGGAGAGCAGTGAGAACCGTAGCCGCGAAGCTCCTGCCATTGCCGCGCATAAGCCCTCCTGCACATGGGCCGCCGCGACAACGTACCCCGCAGTTTGCTGACAATCAAAGAGCTTGACTGATCAGGCATGTCGCCCTGCGGCACTCGTCGGACTGAAGAGCCGTGACTAGAAGAGTAAGTTCATGCTCGCCGAGCAGCGCTACTGCTATCACTCCACCGCCATCCCTCGCGATCCCGGCAGGGCGAGGCCACCTAGCAGGGCAATAGCCGGATCTCGCCCGCTCCCAATGGACCAAACGGACTATCTCGACACATCAAGCTTAGCAATTCGTAGTGCAGTGTCTGCATAAGGAGACGGGATAAAGTCGATGGGTCCTTTACGAGAACAACCGGAAGGGGGTGAGCGCAGATGACGCAGCTACCCGTTGAGCGGCCCGGGGAAACGGCAGCCAATGAGGATTTCACTGGGAAATTCAAGCGCACAGAGGCGCTCACGCACGAGGGGGGATGGGATGCTTACGCCGTATGGCGTACGCGCGTGAAAGCACAGCCGCACTTAGCTCACCAGGACGACACAAAAACCCCCGCGCCGTATCCGCCCGGCCTCTAGTTGTCACGGCCCGTCCGTTGGAGGCGTGCCAGGCACCTGCCGCAGCGGTGTCTCGACCACGGGACTTACCGGTTTTTTGAACTTTGGCGCGCCCGGAGAGATTCGAACTAGCGGCCGCCCTGCCCCGTCAACGGGTTAGCGCTCGTGGACCACGACCTTGTGGTCCACCGTGGTCCATGGACCAAGACTACTGAACGAAAGGAATTCGTGCAGAGCCTGTCCTGTACCTCTCGATATGGGTGCAACCGCGATCCATCTCAACTTCGGTTACGTACACTTCGGTGAACCCTTGTAGTTCGACCAACCGATAACATCTCGCGTACTGGCCAGTTGGCAACCCGTTCTCTCTAATTCGTAAGATCCTCTCACTCACAATTGGGACCTTGCCGGGTTCGAGGCTCGCTTCCGCACCGGACAGCGCCTTCCGCAATGCGGAGTCCTTTGGTGAATCGCCGAGTACAGTGCAATCGTCCGCGTGCTCACGGCGAAGACTACAAATCTCTATTCCGTCTGACGGGCCGATTACGGCGTTTCGCAGGTCTCTCGCGAACTGCTGTCTATGCCAGTACAAGGAGATCAGTACAACGCCAACGATGCCAAACAAGACCAAGGCCGTGACGCGGATGGCGCGTCTCTTGAATTGACTCGAGTTGGAATTGCCGGAAATCAATTGAGTTAACTGATCACCCACGCGCGTTCCATGGCTCAACAGGCTCGATCCGCCGGTAGATAACTAGTCTAACGGCGCTCGTTAAACTTCAATGAGATACGAAGCCTCATGGACCAAGAAGAAGCACAATTTTCTTGGTCCACGAAAACTTAAGTGTTTGAAATTGTTGGCGCGCCCGGAGAGATTCGAACTCCCGACCCCCTGGTTCGTAGCCAGGTACTCTATCCAACTGAGCTACGGGCGCGCCGATTTGAGGCCCGTGTGTAGGCGGTCCGAAGACCCTGCCCTACCGGGGGCGCGCATCCTATCACATCGTCGCTTTTCCGCTGAGCTCGCGGGCTGCCCGCGTCTCCGGGTGGTCCTCGCCCCCGCTCTTTGCGAGCTGCTGCATCGCCAGCTGCGCCACCTGCCGCGTCTCGTCGCCCTTGCCTTCCGCGCTCAAGACTCGGGCCAGGGCGAGCTGTGCCCGGCCCACGTAGATGGAGTAATCGCCGGGCTGAGCGCCGGCCGTCAGCAGATCCAACGCCCGGTGCAAGTCGGCGTCGGCGGCCTGGAGCTGCCGCGCCGCCAGCTCGATCTCGGCGCGTTCAGTGAGAAAAGTCGGGAGTAAGACCGGGATCACCCTGCCCGATCGGACCGGTCCCGACACCTTCGCGATCGCATCGTCGATCAACGCTCTCGCAAGAGGCAGGTCACCCCGGTCGCGCGCGACCAGGGCGCGCTCCGCGGGCAGCAGGCCGAACGCATAGTGTCCGGCAGGCAGGAACCTGAGCATGGCGGCCTCTGCCTCGTCGAGCAGCACCGCCGGCCGCTCCCTATCGTGTTGGGCCAGGAGAATCCTCGCGAGCCATAACCGGCTCTGGATCATCGCGATATGATTATCGGCGCGCGTGGCCTCCTTCAGGGCGTCCTGGGCGAAGCGCGCCGCCTCATCGAAGCGCGCAAGCTCCAGCAGGGCTCGGGCGTAGTTGCTCATCCTCACGGGAGAGGCGACTTGCCCGGCCTGTCCGGTCTGTTCCAGCTCGTTCGCGCGGCGCAACAGTTGCTGCGCCTCGAGCGGCCGGCCCAGATTGATCTGAGCGACCGCCCAGTTGTTGAGCCACGTGCCCGCGCCGATGGTGTCGTCTCGACCGAGCGCCACGAGCTTCGGCCAGCCGACTGAAAAGGCTTCGTTGGCCTCGCGGTAATGCCCGGCCTGGCTCAACGCCGCCGCGAGCTCTTCCTCCACGTGCAGCTGCGCCACCTCGTGGGGGAAAGGCACCTGCTTCAGCACCTCGACAGCCTGCTGACTTCGGCGTACCGCAAGTTCCATGTCGGCCGCCTGCACCGCGACGCGCATGCCTCGATCCAGACAATTGGCCCGGTCGAGCGCAAATTCCGGGGCATCGGGCAGTGCTCGCAGACCTTCCACGATCAATGCTTCGTTACGCGGGCCGGCACTCTCGTTGACGAGCGAGCTTGCCAGCGCGCATGCCGCCTCGGACCGAGCCGACGGGTCGGACACGGCTCGCGAGAGTTTGTATGCCTCGTTGAGTATCCGCAGACCGGAAGCGTGATCTCCCTGCGCCTCATACTCCTGACCGATCGAGGTGAGAAGCGCCACGCGGTTCGCATCGTTCAGGTGCTGGCGCGTGAGCACATGCTCGGCCCGCGCCAGCAGCCCCCTCGCGGTAACCGGCTGGCCGGCCGGGCCGGCGTCATTGATGACGTAGAAGTTGAGATCGTTGATCGCCTCGGCGCGCCCGAGCTGCGCGAGCGCGAAGCCGCGCTGACGCCTGGCCTCCAGCGTCTGCAGTGCCGTGACCACGGTCGCGCCCAGCAGCACCAGCAACGTCAGCACGACGCCGAGCACCCCGCCCCGATGTCGTTGCGCGAACTTCCGCGCCACGTAAGCGCGCGTGGCCGGTCGGGCTCGCACCGGGAAGTTCTCCAGATAGGCACGCAGGTCGATTGCGAGCTCCGCCGCCGTTGCGTAGCGCAGTGCCGGATCGCGCTGCAGGGCACGCGCGATGATCGCGTCCAGATCGCCGCGTACCCGGCGGCGCCCGGCTGCATCCGCCAGCCGTCCGGAAGCTGGCGAGGGATCTTCGGTGAGCGCCGCCCGCATGAGCTCCGTGTGCGTGGTACCGCTCGCGCCGAACGGATGCGCGCCCGTCACCAGCACGTGCAGCAGCACGCCGAGCGCGTACACGTCGCCTGCCGCAGCCACCGGCTCGCCGCGCAGCTGTTCGGGAGCGGCGTACCCCGGGGTGAGTGCCTGCGGCGCGCCCTCCTCGCCCGCGACGCTGCGGGCGGACTGGAGCGAGGCGACCCCGAAGTCGAGGAGCTTGATGGCGCCCTCGGGGGTAACCAGCACGTTGGAGGGCTTGAGGTCGCGATGCACGACCAGATGCGCGTGGGCGTGCGCCACTGCATCCAGCACTCCGAGAAACAGTTGCAGCCGCGCCGGCAGCGACAGCCGATGCGCATCGCAGTAGCGGTCGATAGGCTCGCCTTCGACGTACTCGAGGATGAGATAAGGCTGGCCGTTCTCGCGCACGCCGGCGTCGAAAAGGCGCGCAATGTGCGCATGTGACAGGCGCGCCAGCAGACTCGCCTCGCGGCGAATCTGCCCGGCAGCGTCGTTCCCCAAACCACGACGCTCGAGGACCTTGATGGCGACATTGCCCTCGAACTTGCCGTCGTTCCGCCGCCCGAGCCACACGCTCCCCATCCCGCCGCGGCCGAGCAGCCGCTCGATGGCGTAGGGACCGATCTGGCCTCCTGCCAGATCCTCCGTGGCCGAAAGCGGCGAGCGCTCCATGAAGCCCGCGGCGCGATTGGACGCGTGCAGCGCGAGCAGCTCGCGCAGCTGCACGGCGAGCGGCGCATCATTCGAGGCAAGGGCGGTAAGCCATGCCTCGCGCTCTGAGGGTGCAAGCTCGAGGGCCTCATCCAGAAGCGGTAGGACCCGGGTCCATGGCACGCTACTCGCCACCGCAGCCTCCGCGACCGCTCAATGCCCGCGTCGAAACGCCGGCGGCGGCGGATCGCCATCGCGCAGATGGTGTTGCAGCAGGATGCGCGCCTTGTCCCAGTCGCGCTGAGCGGTGCGCTCCGAGGTTCCGAGCACGCCGGCAATCTCCGCGAAGGAGAAGCCACAGAAAAACTTCAAATCGACGACCTGTGCCAGGCGCGGCTCGATCTCGCCAAGCGCCTTGAGCGCCTCGCCGATGCTCTCCAGCTCCGACTCATCCGGGGCGAGCGCGGGCGTCTCGGTCCGCAAGGCCGTGATCTCGAAGCCGCCACCGCGCTTCTGTGCGCAGCGACTGCGCACATAGTCGATGATCAGCCCGCGCATGGCACGCGAGGCATAGGCCAGAAAGCGCACCCGGTCCGGGAATGCCGCCGACTCGCGGCCCGAGAGATTGAGGTAGGTCTCGTGCAGAAGAGTCGTCGGGCTCATGGTGAGCGAGGCGCCGCGGCGCAGCTCGCGTTGCGCCATCCGGTGCAGCTCGTCGTAGAGGATCGTAAACAACCGCTCGCGCGAGGCTGCATCGCCCTGCTCTGCCGACTGAATGAGCCGCTCGAGCTGCCCTTGCAGCATGGCATGTGTCCGTACCAGACCCCGGGATCAGGATGGCGCAATTGCCCGCAGCACACAATGACCGCTGAGTGGCGGCGGGCCGCCGGCCGGGCGTGTCGCCTTTTGCAAGGGAATTACGATTGAGTGCTTTCAGCCAGTCATCCGCGCCTCGCGGGAGCCCTTGGGGCGGATGTCGCGTTCGGGCGCTGCTTTCCGATCCCTCACTTGGAAGCCGAAGTTGATGACTTCCAAGGGAGTCCTCCAAATGAACAGAATCTACAATGCGGCACTGCTGGCTGCGGCAGCCCTGGCCGGCGCCGCCCTCGCGGCAGACGAGGGGAGCACGGGCCCAGGCGCCACACGCGCGGGACTGCAGTTGGCGCCCGACCCCACCGGAATCATTGCAGTTGCCAATATCAACGGTCCCACGCAGACCAACGGGCCATTCTTCCAGAGCCTCGGAACCAACGGGCGCAGCTGCGCCTCCTGCCATGTCGCCTCGCAGGCGATGGGGCTGAGCGCCGCCGGCGCGCGGGCGCGCTTTGCCATGAGCGGCGGCGCCGACCCCCTGTTCGCACCCGTCGACGGCGCGAACTGCCCGACCTTTCAGGGCAGCGATCCGGAGAGCCACAGCCTGCTGCTGCGCAGCGGGCTCATCCGCGTCGGCATCACGATGCCGGCGAAGGCGCAGTTCACGCTCACTGTGGTGCACGACCCCTACGGGTGCGCAATCATTCCCGACCCGAACGGCGGGCCACCCACCGTATCCGTCTATCGCCGTCCGCTGCCCGCCACGAATCTCGTGTTCCTGAGCACGGTCATGTTCGATGGGCGCGAGACCGTCGCGCCGCTCAACAACGGAGCGACCTTCTTCGACAACCTGGTTGCCGATCTCACCCACCAGGCGAACGACGCGACGCTCGGCCACGCTCAGGCCTCGCAGGCGCCGACTGCGAAGCAGTTGAGCGGCATCGTCGACTTCGAGCTTGGCCTGTTCAGCGCACAGGCGTTCGATTTTCGCGCGGGCCTGCTGTCCGAGGGCGGGGCGCAGGGTGGCCCCTTCAATCTCGCCAACGCAGACTACTACCCGGGCATCAATGACTCGCTCGGGGCCGATCCGGGCGGCCAGGCGTTCAATGCCAACTCCATGACGCTGTTCGGCAGCTGGACTGACGCTGCCGGACGCGGTTCCGCCGCCAGGCGCGCCATCGCCGCCGGCGAGGCGCTGTTCAACTCCGCGCCGCTGCAAATCACCAACGTGCGTGGCCTCAACGACAATGCTGCACTCGGCAAGCCCGCATCGTTCGTCGGGCACTGCACCAGCTGCCACGACACGCCCAACGTCGGCGATCACTCGCTGCCGCTGCCGCTCGACATCGGCACGGCGCATGCAGCCCTCCCGGGCCTGGAGAGCGATCCGGCGATCGCGGCCGCGGTCGCCAGGCTGAGCACGCCCGATCTGCCCGTGTATCTGGTCAGCGGTTGTCCGAATCCCTTCGCCTCGGGTGAGGCGGCTTCCTTCTACACGAGCGACCCGGGCAAGGCGCTCATCACGGGACAATGCAGTGACTTCAACCTTATCAAGGGCCCGGTGCTGCGCGGCCTCGCGGCGCGCGCACCCTACTTCCACAACGGCGCCGCCGCCGACCTCAACGAGCTCGTCAACTTCTACGATCAGCGCTTCAACATGAAGCTGACGGACGAACAGAAGTCGGAGCTGGTGGCTTTTCTCAACTCGCTGTGAACAGGGGGGCGAGGGAGTCCCTCAGTGCGCCAGGTGAGTCCACGCCCAGAGCACGATCACTGCGCCGACGATCGATAGCAGGATGCCCGCCGGATGGAACGGTGCCCCGGGCGCGGGCCGGCTGAAGAGTCGGGCGATGAAACCGCCGACGATCGAGCCGACGATGCCAAGCACCGCGGTCATGACGATGCCCAGGTGGCCCACTCCGGGCACGAATAGCTTCGCGATCGCGCCCACCAGGAGCCCGACGATGAACATCCACAGAAGGTGTATCACGGTGTTGTCTCCCCGGACGTGACGACAGTCGAGACGAGTGGCGGAGAGAGAGGGATTCGAACCCTCGAAGGGCTTTTGACCCTTACACCCTTAGCAGGGGTGCGCCTTCGACCACTCGGCCATCTCTCCGCTGACTTTGCGGGCGGGCCATGATACTGAAGCGGTCCCCGGGCAGCAAAAAGGCCAGCCTCGGCCTCCGTGGCCCGTATCAGCCGGCGAGGCGGGTTCGCACGAAGTCCGGCACCGAGGCCAGGGCTGCATCGAGCGCCTCGGGCTTGGTGCCGCCCGCCTGGGCGAAGTCCGCGCGGCCTCCGCCGCGTCCTCCCACCTGCGCCGCCACCGCGCCGGCAAGCTCGCCCGCCTTGATGCGCGCCGTCAGGTCATCGGTCACGCCGACGACCAGCACGACCTTGGCAGCGCTTTCCACGCTCGCCAGCACCACCACCGCCGACTTGCAGCGCTCCTTCAGCTGATCGACGGCACTGCGCAGTGCACCAGCATCCGCCCCATCGACCCTGGTCGCCACGACCTTGACTCCCTGCACTTCGAGCGCACCGGCCGCCAGGTCCACCCCCTGGCCGGAAGTCAGCCGGTCCTTGAGCGTGCGCACTTCCCGCTCGAGCTGCTTCACGCGCTCGACCTGCTCGCGCACCTTCTCGCCGAGATCCTCGCGCGAGCCGCGTACCAGGCCCGCGAGATCCTTGAGCAGTGCGTCGTTCTGCTCGACGTAAGAGAGCGCCGCCTCGCCCGTCAGCGCCTCGATGCGACGCACGCCCGATGCGACGCCGCTTTCCGCGGTGATCTTGAACAGCCCGATATCGCCCGCGCGCTGCACGTGGGTGCCGCCGCACAGCTCCATGGAGAAATCCCCGAGCTTGAGCACGCGTACCTCTTTATCGTACTTCTCGCCGAACAGCGCTATGGCACCGGCCGCGACCGCCGCGTCATAGTCCATGACGCTGATCTCCCCCGCGGTGTTGGCGCGTACCTGCGCGTTCACCAGCCGCTCGATCTCGCGCAGCTCCTCGGCCGTTACGGGTTGATAGTGAGCGAAGTCGAAGCGCAACCGGTCGGGAGCGACCAGCGAGCCCTTCTGCTGCACGTGGGTACCCAGCACTGCACGCAGCGCCGCGTGCAGCAGGTGCGTCGCCGTGTGATTGAGCACCGTAGCCTGGCGCCGCCTGGTATCGACGCGCGCTTCGAGGGTGTCGCCGATCTTGACGGCTCCCTCGACCAGCTCGCCGATGTGGGCGTGCGCCGCGCCGCGCTTCTGGGTGTCCGCGACCGCGAAACGCAGCCCCGGAGCCAGGAGCTCGCCGGCATCGCCGACCTGACCGCCGGATTCGGCATAGAACGGTGTGCGGTCGAGCACCACCTCGCCCTTATCGCCGGCAGCGAGCGTCGTAACCGGCTGGCCGGCCTTGAGCAACGCGACCACCTGGCCGACGCTCTTAAGCTCTTCATAGCCGCGGAACACCGTACGCGCATCGGGCAGAGCCGCGTCGCGCTCGCCGGCGGTGAATTTGCTCGATTCCTGCGAGCGGCGACGCTGCTGCTCCATCGCCGTCTCGAAGCCGGCCTGGTCGATGGTGAGGCCGCGCTCGCGTGCCACGTCCGCAGTCAGGTCCGCCGGAAAACCGTAAGTATCGTAGAGCTTGAAGACCGTCTCGCCGTCGATGACCCGTTCGCCGCGCAGGTTGCGGATCGCACTCTCGAGCAGCACCATGCCGTTGGCGAGAGTCTGCGCAAAGCGCTCCTCCTCCTGCCGCAGCACCCGCTCGGTGACCGCGCGGCGCGAGAGGAGCTCCGGATAGGCCGTGCCCATCTCCTGCGCGAGCACCGGCACCAGCTTGTAGAAGAACGGGTCCTGAATACCGAGCTTGTAGCCGTGACGGATGGCGCGGCGGATGATCCGGCGCAGCACGTAGCCGCGGCCTTCGTTGGAGGGCAGCACCCCATCGACCACCAGGAAGGCGCTGGCGCGGATGTGATCGGCGATCACGCGCAGCGAATTCGAGGTGAGCACCGAGGTGCCCGCCAGCTTGCCGGCCGCGCGGATCAGGTTCTTGAAGAGATCGATGTCGTAGTTGGACTGCACGCCCTGCATCACGGCCGAGATGCGCTCGAGGCCCATGCCGGTGTCGACCGAGGGCTTCGGCAACGGGGTGAGCTTGCCGTCGGCGCCGCGGTCGTACTGCATGAAGACCAGGTTCCAGATCTCGACGTACCGGTCGCCCTCCTCCTCCGGCGAGCCGGGCGGCCCCCCCGCCACCTCCGGCCCATGGTCGTAGAAAATCTCGCTGCACGGTCCGCAAGGGCCGGTATCGCCCATCGCCCAGAAGTTCGATGTCTCGCCGAGACGCGCGAAGCGGCGCGGGCTCACGCCGACCTCCTTCAGCCAGATATCGGCCGCCTCATCGTCGTCCTTGTACACCGTGCACCACAGGCGCGCCGGATCCAGCCCGAGATTGAAGATGAGAAAGTCCCAGGCAAAGCGGATCGCCTGGCGCTTGAAGTAGTCGCCGAAGGAGAAATTGCCGAGCATCTCGAAGAACGTATGGTGCCGGGCGGTATAGCCGACGTTCTCGAGGTCGTTGTGCTTGCCGCCGGCGCGCACGCAGCGCTGCGAGGTCGCCGCGCGCAGGTAGTCGCGCGTCTCGCGCCCGAGGAACACGTCCTTGAACTGCACCATGCCGGCATTGGTGAAGAGCAGCGTCGGGTCGTTGCCGGGCACGAGCGAGCTCGAAGGGACGATGGCGTGGGCGTGCCCCCGGAAAAACTCGAGAAACGCCGCGCGCACGTCCGCTGCGCTCATGTAAGTTGGTTTGGCCAAAGTCCTTCAGTCCGTCTCGGAATCGGCGCCGGTCGCCGCGCGGATATGATCCGCTGAAAAGCCCCGGTACTGCAAAAACCGTGCTTGCCGCGCCTTTTCC
>DASQGK010000090.1:0-89561 GCA_035632655.1 Steroidobacteraceae bacterium
CAGATGCTGCGGCAGCCCGCCGAGAAATCCGCGCAGCATCCGGCTATCGGGATCGTAGATTGCGTTTTCCATGGGCGAGCTCGGCCGCGCGGGAATCCATGGCGGGTTGCAGATGACAAGCGCCGCGCGACCTTCGGGAAAAAGGTCCGCCTGCACCACATCGACACGTTGCGAAAGACCGAGCTGTCGAAGGTTCTCACGCGCACACGCCAACGCGCGTGGATCGAGATCGGTCGCGACCACGCGTTCGATGCCGCGCCGTGCAAGTACCGCGGCGAGCACACCGGTGCCCGTACCGATATCGAAAGCAACGCCGGATGCAGCACGTGCGGCCGGCAGCGGCGTCGTACTGACGAGGTCCAGGTACTCACGGCGGATCGGCGCGAAGACACCGAAGTGCGGATGGATTCGCCCTCCTGCCTCCGGTAGCTCGATGCCTTTCGTGCGCCACTCGTGCGCGCCGATCACACCGAGCAACGCTCGCAGCGATGTGACCGATGCAGTCTTCGCGAGACCGTACGCCTCCGCACACGCTTGCCGGATATCGGGCGCTCGTCGCAACGGGATCGTGTAGTCGTCGTCGAGCGGGATCAACAAGGCGTTGAGCGTGCGGGCCCGTTGCGACCTGGCCTGGCGGTAGAGATGGAATGCTTCGGCCGGGCTGGCGCTCGAAGTTGCGGTTGAAGTTCGCGATCTGCGGTGCGGACGATCCGCGCGATTCCCCAACGCTCTCAGCATCTGGCGTGCCTCCTGAAAGTCACCGCGCCAGAGAAGCGCGGTCCCCTGACACGCAAGACCATAGGCCTCGTCCGCTGTCATTTTCCCGTCAGCGACAACGATGCACGTGGGAGGTGGCGTACCGTTATGGGAGCGCCAGAGTGCCTCGAATGCCTCGCCGCCATCGAGCCACCGAATTATCGGGTCAGAGCCATGCGGAGGTGCCATAGAGGGGACAAGCTCGGCGCGCGACCCGTAAAGGCCTGATTTAGCTGCACATTTCTGCGCGGGGCGTTTCTGCCTAATTTTCGGGCATTCGAAGGAGTTTAGCGGTTGCAGAGGCGCTGCACGAACCCCGGGGTCGTTTCGATCCTGGCGGCGGGCGCCTCGCCCTACCGGGTTGGGGATGGCGTGAGCTTCAGGATCCGACCGCGGTAAGGGTCCATGACGAAGGCAGCTCCATTCGAGTCGGCCACGACGCCCCGCGCCCCCTTCTCGGTCGGCCAGACTGCCACTTTCCGCAGTTGCCCGTGGCCGTCGACGTGCGCCAGCGTCAGCGTGGCCGACTCTGCTGCGGCCGCAAAGAGCAAGTTCCGGGACGGGACGTAGTCGATGTTGTCGAGGCCGGTGCCGGTCGCGACCGATCCCAGGACCTCGCCATGGTGAGCGACGTCGATGCTCACCACGCGCGCCATGCATGCCACGAACAGGATGCCCCCCTGCTCGTCGAGTGCCAGCCCGTGAGGCTCATCGCATCCGGAATGGAAGCGGTCGGCGATCCTGTGAGTGCGAACGTCGATTGCCACTGTCTCGCCTTTCTCTTCCAGGCTCGTATAGAACCTCTGGCGCAGGTTATCGACCGCGAAGCCTTCCGCGGAAGCCCCGAGCGGTATCGTCGCTTTCGCCTTCAAGTTGCCGGGAGTCGACGCATCGAGCACCGTGATCGCGCTGTCAATCGACCGCACGCCCATCGGCGGGACGCCGCGGGTCACCCACAATTCGCGGGTCCCTGCTACGTAAGTCAGGGCATCCGGCGCGGCAGCGAGTCCCTGCGACGGGGAGCCAATCCTCTGGCAGGCCTCGCGTTTGAGCGTTCGCGTGTCGATGACGCACACGCTTGAATCACCCCGGTTCCCCACGTAGGCGACGCCGTCGCCCAACGTCACGGATGTTGGTCCCATGACCGGGTGCTTTCCCATGAAATCGACCTGCGCGGTAGGAAATCCCGTGATAGCAGTGACCTGCCCGGTTTCGGTGTCGATGATGGTCAGTGAGCCCGTGTTGGAGGCCGGAACCCACAGGCGGTGGTGCGCGGGCTCGAAGACGAAATAATCGAGCGAAACGAGCCCGTGCGCCCCGGCAAGGCTGAATTCCACTCTGGTGAAACCCGGTGCTTCGGCCGGGCTCGCCGCCGACGACGCGCGGCCACTCAGAACGAGAAGGCACAAGACGTAACAGGCGGCGGCTCGGGGTCGGCCGTCATGACGCCGTCGAACCGCACGGGTGGCGCAGCGCACAGGTCTCCATTTCGGTTTGGGTACGACGACCAGCAACGTACCACCGCGACCTGAAATCCGTCTGAAACGCCTCGAGCGGCGTCCGCCCAGGCTGCTGCCGAACCCACCGCTCTTCGCTAAGATCCGCCAGGATCCCATGCGCGTACTAATCGTCGAAGATGAGAGTCAGATGGCGGCGCTGCTGCGCACGGCTCTGGAGCGCGAAAACCACACCGTCACCGTCGCTCACGATGGTGCCGACGGTCTCGCCATCGCCGAGCTGCATGACTTCGACGCCCTGGTCCTCGACATCATGCTGCCGCGGCTGAACGGCTTCGAGATCGCCCGGCGCCTGCGACAGAGGGGACGGAACGTTCCGATTCTCATGCTCACGGCGCGCGACACCGTCCCGGATATTGTCAGGGGTCTCGACCTTGGCGCCGATGACTATCTTCTTAAGCCATTCGCACTCGACGAGTTCTTCGCCAGACTGCGCGCCGTAGCAAGGCATCGAAGCGCACCGAGCGGCAAGGGAGAGCTGCGGGTTGCGGATCTCTCGCTCGATCCTGCCACCCGCGAGATCGCCCGCGCGGGTCGCCGCATCCAGCTGAGCGCGACGGAGTTCCGTCTGCTCGAATTCCTGATGCGCCGGTCCGGCCGGGTCGTTTCCCGGGACGCGATCGTCGAAGGTGTCTGGGGACTGGACCGGGAGGTCGAAGAGAACAATCTCGACGCGTTCATGCATCTCCTGCGCAAGAAAGTCGATCTCGATCAGGAGGAGAAGCTCATTCATACCGTCCGCGGCGTTGGCTACACGGTCCGCGCGGGCGCTGAGCGATGAGGCCGCTGCCGATACGAACGCGCCTGGCAGTCTGGTACTGCGCGGTCCTGGCGACCACAGTCGTCGCATTCTCCGTGTTTGCGCTCGTTGAGATGCGTAACACCATCGGCGGGAGCGTGGATGCCGAGCTACGCGACCGTTTGGGCGGCTTCCGGAAACTGCTCCTCGAGCAGCCCCCGGGCGACTCGCCACGCGGCCTGGCTGCTGCCCTTGCCGAACATACGGGCGGAAACGATTTGATCCGGATGGCCGACCGCAACGGAGCCTGGGTGTACCGCTCGCCGGCCGTTGATTCATTGGAGGCGCAGTTGCCGCCCGTCGGCAACGTCGCACAGCCGACGACGATCGTGACGATCAGGGCGGGCGGCCTTCCCATGCGGATCCTCACCACCACGCTCGCACTTCAGGGAACGGCATATCGTGTGCAGATCGGTGAGAACACCGGCCCGTACGAGTCGACCACCGCGCGCTTCGCGCAGGTCATGCTTGCCTGGATTCCCGGCCTGCTCATAGTCGCGGTCACCGGCGGGTTCTGGCTCAGCCGGCGGGCATTACTGCCCGTCGACAGAATCACCCGCGCAGCCCGGCAAATCAGTGTGCGCAATCTCAGCCAGCGTCTCGAAGTGCCGCAGACGCGCGATGAGTTACAGCGTCTCTCGGAGACTCTCAATGCGATGTTGGACAGGATCGAGGAAGCTTTTCAGCGCATCGAACGATTCACCGCCGACGCTTCCCATGAGCTGAAGACACCGCTGGCCGTCATGCGCACCATGGCAGAGCTGCCGCTCCGCCACCCGGGCTCCGACGGCGAGTATCGCGAAGCCCTGAGTGGAATCGTCCGCGAGCTCGAGCGCACGTCCAGACTGGTCGACGACCTGCTGTGCGTGGCTCGCGGTGACTCAGGCTCCAACGCGCTGAAGAAGGCCCGCATCGACCTGATCGGTGTGTTGCGGGCTGCGGCGACCCAGGTCGAATCGATGGCGTCGACACAACGGCTGTCCTTCAAACGTGAAATCTGCGACGGGTCGATCTGGGTGGACGGCGATCGCGATGCGTTGCAACGCCTGTTTGTCATTCTCCTCGACAACGCCGTCAAGTACACCCCGCCGCCGGGAGACGTGACGCTCAAGGCCGCCACGCGAGATGGGCTTGCCTGTGTCGACGTCCTGGACACGGGCATCGGGATCGACGACGCCGATGTGCCGCACATCTTTGAGCGATTCTATCGTGCCGACAAGGCGCGCTCGCGCGATGCACAGGGGGCCGGACTGGGCCTGGCTATCGCGCGCTGGATCGCTCTCGCTCACGGCGGCACGCTTGCGGTGGAGAGTGTGCGCGGCAGGGGATCCGTGTTCACGGTACGGCTCCCGGCTATTTCCTAGCTATCCCGCCCGCGAGGCATGCCGCGCCCTTTCAGGCGCATTTCAGGTACCGAACCTAATCTCGCAGCGTGCGCTCTATTCTCCGCTCCCTGGCAGTCCTGCTCCTGATCACCGGGGCCAATGCCGCGCACTCCCTGTGCCGACCATCGCCGGGAGAAGCCCCGCCCGCCGACGCGGACCGTTACAGCATACTTCTCTCACACGCACGCATCGGACTGGAACAGTCGTGGACCGATCCCGACGGTGCCGTGCACCGCAAACTGGCGTTCCAGGTCGACGATCAGGCGCCCGAGCTCCAGCTCTGCACCAGGTTGAGCGCGCGGGGAATCCCGATACTCGTGCGCGGCTCCGGAGTCTCCTACCTGACGGGCTCACGGCTGCCCTTCGAGGAACGCTTCGACCTCGAGCACCGCCATGCAGAATGGTCCAATGTGCTCGAGCGGGAGTCCGTGGCGGCGGATGACGGCGCGTTCTATTTGAGTCCGCCGCTCCTCGAGAGCCAGGTCGTCGGCGATCCGCTGGACGTCGCAGTGCTCGCCCGGGCGTTGCTGCAGGACGGCGCCGGGAGCCTGCCGCTGCTGCCCGAAGGACGGGCCGCAATCACGCGCGGCGGCGACTTGATCGTGCGCGCCGGCGGCGAGTCGCGGCGTGTTTCTCGGTACACAATCCAGGGCCTGAATTTCTCTCCGACCCCGATTTGGCTCGATGAAGACGGCTCGTTCTTTGCGCTTGCCGGCAGCGCCTTTGCGGTCGTTCGTGAGGGTTGGGAAGGTGTGACGGACACCTTGCAGAGTGTCCAGGCCGCCGCGCAGACTCGCCGCGCCGCGCGGCTGGTGCGCGAGCTTTCGCAGCACACGGCTCTCCCGGTAGTCATCCGCCATGCCGCGCTGTTTGATGCCGAGACCGCGACCACGCGACACGACACGACGGTAGTCATCATTGGAAATCGCATCGCAGAGGTCGGCGATGACGCACACATCCGCTTCCGCGGGCCCGCTCACACCATCGATGCACGCGGGCAGACCCTGCTCCCCGGTTTGTGGGATATGCACACTCATATCGGTCCCACCGACGCAGTGACCGCGCTGGCGACGGGCGTCACGACTGTTCGCGACATGGGCAACGTCTTCGAGCGCGTTACGGCCATCAAGCACAGTATCGACGCCGGCAAGTCCCTGGGGCCGCGCGTGCTGCTCGCGGGGATCGTTGACGGCAGCGGCCCATATCATGAGCCGGCGAGCTTCACGGTGGACACCGAAGAGCAGGCGCGACTGGCGGTCGAGCGCTACAGCGCCGCCGGGTACGTGCAGATCAAGCCGTACAGCTCACTCGACCCGAAATTCGTCCCCACCATCGTTCAGATGGCGCATCAACGCGGCATGCGGGTAGGTGGCCACGTCCCGGCGTTCATGACGGCTGACCAGGCGGTCAGGGAAGGCTTCGACGAGATCGTCCATATTGGCTACCTGTTCTGGAATTTCATGGACGACGTCAGGGACACGACCAGGCCTGAGCGACACATGGCGTTCGGTGAGCGGGCGGCCTCGCTGGATCTGAGTTCGGACGAGGTCAGACGCTTCATCGATCTGCTGGTCGAGCACCGCACGGCGGTGGATGCGACTCTGGAGACGTATGAAACGCGCTTCACGGCGCGGCCGGGGGTCATCAATCAGACCTTCGCGCCGTATCAGCACCTCCTGCCCCTGCGCATACGACGGATTGCCGCGGCGGGCGGATTTCCCGTGCCACCCGGCGAGGATCAGAGATACCGCGAATCGTTCCAGGCGGCGCTCAATATGGTCGCGGCACTCTACAGGGCGGGCGTCCCGGTGATCGCCGGTAGCGACGGGTGGGTCCTCTACTCATACCAGCGTGAACTCGAGCTGGATGTACAGGCGGGTATACCGCCTCCACGAGTGCTGCAGGCTGCGACCCTCGGCGCAGCGAGACTCATGAGGATGGACACGGAGCTGGGATCGATCGCACCGGGAAAACTGGCAGATCTCGTGCTGGTACGGGGTGACCCGATGTCGCGGATTGGAGATATTCGCAACGTGGTCACCGTCATGAAGGACGGGGTGATTTACCCGGGTCAGGCCCTCAGGCTGGCGACGGGCCTGCTCCGATGAACGCTGCACCCGGATCATTCGGGCCCACATTGGACGCGGGTCGACAAAGCCTGTAGAGTGCGCCGCGCTGAAATCCCAGGGTGCGCGGTCAGCACCCGGTTTGGCTCGCAGTCTGTCCTCTAGACGCACTTCGATTTTCCCCTGATAAACCGCTCTCGCGTCTGACCGCCGCAGCCACCCTCGCGGGCGCTGCCGGGCGAGCCACACTGATCTTGCGAGGATTCACATGTCTTTTATCGATCTCGGGCTCACGCCCGAGCTGTTGCGCGCGCTCTCCGAGAAGGGTTACAGCGTGCCCACTCCCATTCAGGCTCAGGCGATTCCCGCCGTGCTCGCCGGGCGCGACGTGCTCGCCGGCGCCCAGACCGGCACCGGCAAGACAGCCGCATTCGTGCTGCCGATTCTGCAACGGCTCGCCACCGGCAGCGGCCGCTCCGCCCGCGCGCTGGTTCTCACCCCGACGCGCGAGCTCGCCGCACAGGTAGCCGAAAGCGCCCGCTCCTACGGCAAGTACGTCGCAGTACGCACGGTCGTAGTGTTCGGCGGAGTGAGCATCAGGCCGCAGATCGAGGCGCTGCGATCGGGCTGCGACCTGCTGGTCGCCACTCCCGGGCGGCTGCTGGATCTCGCCGAGCAGCGTGTACTCGACCTGCAACATGTCGCTCACTTCGTGCTGGATGAGGCGGACCGGATGCTCGACATGGGTTTCGTCCAGGCGATCCGGCGCGTCATCAAGCTCCTGCCCGCCAGGCGGCAGAATCTGATGTTCTCGGCCACTTACCCGGCGCCGATCCGCGATCTCGCCAGCCGCCTGCTGCACGCGCCCGCGCAGGTCGAAGTCGCCGCCCGCAACGCAACCGCCGAGCGCATCGAGCAGCACGTATATCGCGTTCCCCAGGAGCACAAGCGCCACCTGCTCGCGCATTTGATCAGGACCGACGGCCTGGCCCAGGTATTGGTGTTCACGCGCACCAAGCACGGCGCGAATCGTCTCACGCAGCAGCTGGCCTCCAGCGGCATTCGGGCCGCGGCGATTCACGGCAACAAGAGCCAGGGTGCGCGCGTGCAGGCACTCGCCGACTTCAAGGCGCGGCGCATCACGGCGCTGGTCGCTACCGAGGTGGCCTCCCGCGGACTCGACATCAAGGAGTTGCCACACGTCGTCAATTACGAGCTCCCGCACGTGCCCGAGGACTACGTCCATCGGATCGGCCGTACCGCCCGCGCCGGCAGCGCCGGCCGGGCAATCTCCCTGGTCGCGCCCAATGAGGTCCCGCTGCTGCGGGACATCGAAAGACTGCTGGCTCGCACGCTGGCTACCATGCCCTTGCCGGCATTTCCGCTGGTGCCGAGGGCGGCATAATCCGCCGATGCGATTTACCGTCGCGCCGCCGGTCGGCGGAGTAGAGTGAGACAATGGTTACCAAGCGCAACTACAACCAGGCGAGGCGCCAGAAGGAGCAGTCCCGCAAGGCCCGCCAGGATAAGAAGCTGCAGCGCCGGTTGGGGCGCGGCACGGCTGAAGCCGGCAGCGACACCCCGGAGGCATCCCCCGGAGAGCCTCTTCAGCCGGGCGATCCCGGCGGGACACCCTCGTCGTGAGACTCAACGCCCGCAAGCAGGCCGCAGCTCCCGAGAGCGCCGCCGAACGGCTGCGTCGCGGCCGCGCAGCTGCACAGACTCTGCGGACGGTGTTCCCGCAGCTGCGTCAGCTGCGGCTCGAGTTCAGTTTCGAAGCGCCCGGCGCCACTGCGCCCGCGGCTCAGTCGCATCAGCTGTATCCGCCGGCACGTGCCTTCTTCGAGTTTCCGTGCCCCCACGCGGACTGCGACGGTCAGTTCGATCTCACGGCGATCGTGCGGCATGCGGTGGCCGATGAGGTTCACGCATCGCGTGGGACCCTGGCATGCTCAGGCTCCCGGGCGTTCGACCACAGCTCCAGGCAGCCCTGTCGTCTGCAGCTGGTATACGCGGTGACTGCGCTGACGTGACGGCAGGCAAGTCCCGGCCGTACCCGGGCCGTCAGGTGCCCTTGGCCGGACTCTTGGCAGCGGCGCGCGCCGCTCGTGCGGACTGCTCTTCCCGGACCTGAGCGAGGGTGAGGCGCGTGCCGACGGCAACCACGTCGAGCACGGGATGCGCCGCGTCGGCAGGCAGGCGCAGGCCATGAAGCTTTTCCCAGGCGCGAATGCGCACATCCGGCGGATTCGCATCCGACCGCTGCTCGGCCAGATCACGCCGCCTGCGCTCCGCGCGCTCCTGCTCCTCGTGTGCCAGGCGATCGGCCGCAGTCGGGATCAGTTGAGATGCGATCGGCAGTGTCATGCGGGTGCTGAGTCCATGGGCCGGCCTACAGGGTACACGAGTGCCTGATGAATCTCATGGAATATCCGGTGAGCGCGCGTGCCCGCGGTCCTCGGCGCGCTGCTGCGCCGGACCGGTGCGCCGCATGAGGTTGAGCGCGGTATTTATCAGCGCGATGTGCGACAGGGACTGGGGGAAGTTCCCGAGGAAGCGCTGCGCGCCCGTGTCGTATTCCTCGGACAGCAGTCCGACATCGTTGCGCAGAGCCAGCAGTCGCTCGAAGAGCCGGCGGGCATCGGCGCGCCGTCCGAGCAGCACGTAGTTGTCGGCCAGCCAGAAGCTGCAGGCGACAAAGGCGCCCTCACCCCCACGCAGGCCGTCGCCAGCCCGCGATTCGTAGCGTCTGACCAGCCCATCGCGCAACAGGCGGCGCTCGATCGCCGCGACCGTACCGCGCACGCGCGGATCGGCCGCCGGCAGGAAGCCGACCAGCGGCAGCAACAGGGTGCTGGCGTCGACATCGTGTGCGCCGTAGGAGCGCACGAAAGCGCCGATCCTGCGGTTGAAGCCATGGCGGCAGATATCCCGGTGCATGCGTCGCCGCAGGCTCCGCCAGCGGCGCAGCGGCGCTGCCAGGCGGAATTGCTCGGCGCTGCGTATGGCGCGGTCCATGGCCACCCATGCCATGACCTTCGAGTGGGTGAAGTGGCGCGGAGCGCCGCGTATTTCCCAGATGCCGCGGTCCGGCTGCCGCCAGACCCGCTCCAGATGCGACAGCAGGGCCAGCTGCAGCGACCAGCCGGCTTCCTTGCCGGCCAGCTTGCTGCAACGAGCCTGGTGCAGCACCTCCATGAGCTCGCCGAAGACATCCAGCTGCAACTGCTGTGAGGCAGCATTGCCGATGCGCACCGGGGCGGATCCCTCGTAGCCCGGCAGCCAGGGCAGCTGCCACTCGGGCTGCAGACGTTCGCCGCTGACGCTATAAAGGATCTGGAGCTTGTCCGCATCGCCCGCCGCCGCGCGCAGGAGCCAGGAACGCCAGGCCTCCGCCTCGGCATAGTGCGCGGTGTTCATCATCGCCTGGAGCGTGAAAGTCGCGTCGCGCAGCCAGCAATAGCGGTAATCCCAGTTGCGCTCGCCTCCGAGGCGCTCGGGAAGGGAGGTGGTCGCCGCTGCGAGGATGCCGCCGGAGGGCCGATAAGTGAGCGCCTTGAGCGTGATGAGCGAACGGCGCACGGCCTCGCCATACTCTCCCGCCTCGGAGCTCTGTCCGACCCACTGTCGCCAGAAGCGCTCGGTCGCGCGCAATGCCGCCACGGGTCCGGCCGAACGCGGCACGGTCTCGCAGGCGTTCGTGTAGCTGAGGACGAAGGAGACGCTCTCTCCCGCTGCGACGCCGAACTCCGCCACCGTGGTCAGATCTTCGCCGCGCAGCGCCACCGTGGTGCTCAGGACCAGCCGGTGCGGCCCGGCAATGAAGCTCAGCCGTCCATCGTCGAGGCGGGTCACCCAGGGGATCAGCTGCCCGTAATCGAAGCGCAGAATCAGCTGCGAGCGCATTCTCACCCGCCCGCGCCGGCCGCGCACGATGCGAATCACGTGCGAGCCGCCGTCACGGACCGGCATGAAGTCGATGAGTGTGACCGCCCCGTGCGCGGTGGTGAAATCCGTCTCGAGAATCAGCGTATCGGGGCGATAGCGCCGCTTGATGGTCACCTCGGGGTCGGCCGGCGCCAGCGCCCAGCAGCCATGCTCCGGGCCACCCAGCAGCGCCGCGCAGCATGCGCCGCTGTCGAAACGCGGCCAGCACAGCCAGTCGATCGAGCCGTTGCGCGAAACCAGGGCGGCGGTCTCGCAATCACCGAGCAGCGCATAGTCCTCGATCCGGGCGGGCATCACTGTCCTCCGCTACGGGCCCCGCCGCTCTTGCGCGAAGGCGGTGGACGGCGGCGCCCTGCGCCGCCATCCTACCGCTGTGCCGCCTGGCGCTATCCGCCGTCAGTGCGGCTGGCTCTGGGTCTCGCTCCTCAGCTGATTCCTGCAGTACTTCTTCATGTCGTGCTTCGACATGCCCGTGCTCGACCTCTGCTGCTCCTGCTGCGCCATGCAGTCTTTCATCAGAGTGCGCCGGTCGGAGCTGGTGGTCGCGGCGCCGCTGCGCTCGGCGTCCGGGGGCGTAGTTGCCGGCGGCGGAGTCGTCTGGTAGTTGCCCGGCGGCGGCTGCTGCGAGGGCTGCATCTCGGGGGAGGGCTGCTGAGCCAGCGCCAGGCCACCGATGCCACTCGCCAATGCGCAGGCGATCGTCAATGCAATGCGTTTCATGATGAGATACTCCTGTCACTGACCTTTGAGAACGGTTTGAGAATAAGGCGGCGCCCGGCCCTCACAGGAGCCCCCAATGCCACCTTCCAGGGTCGGTCGCGCCCTACGACAGACGGTGCGCAGCCGCTCGCCTGTCGTGCCGCATGCTGCTCGAGCCCTGATTCCGCGTGCCGTGGCAGCCTGGGCTCGATTCCCGCCAGTCAATTCCATCGATGCCGCGAGCGGAATTCCTTCGCCTGCCGCTCGGCGTCCTCTTTCGCGACACCGTAGCGCTGCTCGATCTTCCCTGCGAGCTGCTCGGAGTGTCCCTCGAGCTGCTGCAGATCGTCATCGGTCAGCTTGCCCCAGCGCTCCTTGACCTTGCCCTTCATCTGATGCCAACCGCCGCTGATCTGGTCCTTGTTCATGATGTGCTCCTGTTCCCGATATTCGTGCGCCTGGTGCGCGCGCCTGCGCTGCTGCCATGCGTGCAGCAATTGCCGATTGCGGAACGCGTGGTAACTCAGCACCTCCGGCTCGAGCTCGTTTGTTTCGTCGCTCATGAAGGCTGCCTGTGACACAAGCCGTTTATGCCTGTGTCACGGCTGCGTGTCGTTCGGTCGACGGGTGCAGTCCCGGTCGGTGGCGTCCGACATCCGGACGCCGACCCCCGCAAGGACCGTTGCGGTCCACGGTTCAGGATCGGTTCAGTCTGAGGTGAGCTACACGCGGGTGCCGAACAGGCGGCGCACGAAGGCCCGGACCAGAGTCCAGAAGCCGGGTTTCGCTGACGCAGCTGCGGCGGCAGCCGCGCCCTCGCCGGCGAGCAGCACCGAAAAACTCCCGAAGAACTGATCCGCCATGGCGCCCGCGGCCGCATCGATGAGCCGCGAGCCCACCTGGGCCAGGCGCCCCCCGATCTGCGCCGAGACGGAAAAGCGCACCGCTGTCTGCCGTGCGCCGCTCTGCGCGAGCGATACCTTTGCTTCGCCGCGCGCGAAGCCGGCGGGTCCGCCCTGCCCCTCGAAGCGGATGGTGTAGCTCTCGGGCGCCATGACGTCGGCGAGCGTCATGCTGCCCTTGAAGCGCGCCTTCACCGGACCGAGGGCGGCGGTGAGGACGAGGTCATAGCCGCCCGCGGCGCCGGCGCGCAGGCTCTCGCAGCCGGGAATCGCGCGCTGCAGCAGCTGCGGGTCATTGAGCGCGTGCCACGCGGTGACCCGATCGACGGGCAGCATGCGCTCGCCCGTCATCTCCATGGCGATGCCCCGGCGTGCACTCCGAGGTCCAGCGCGCGCATCAGTCCCTCGAGCGACTCGACGTTGTGCATCGGCAGCAACCGGTCCACGTGCGGCAGCATGGCGCGAATACCCCGCGCGCGCGGCTCGAAGTGCTCATAGCGGAGCAGCGGGTTGAGCCACAGGAGCCGCCGGCATCCGAGTCTCAGGTGGCGCATCTCTGCCGCCAGCATCTCGAAGGATGCAAGATCGAGCCCGTCGGTTGCGAGCAGCACGGTGGCTGCTAAGCCGCCGGTGCGCTGCAGCCAGCGACGGTTGTATTCACCGAGGCTTTGCGCGATGCGCGTGCCGCCCGCCCAATCCTCCACAGCCCGGGACACCGCCGTGAGTGCCAGGTCCGGATCGCGTCCGGCGAGGCTGCGGGTGACACAGGTCAGGCGCGTACCGAACACGAACACCTGCACGCGGCGGCCGGCCGCGCCCTCGCCCCCGGCAAGCTGCTGGGCAAACTGCAGCAGCATGCGCGAGTAGCGGCTCATGGACCCTGAGATATCGATCAACAGCACCAGGGGTCCCGGGCGGCTCCGTGGCAGGCAGCGCGGTATGCGCGTGAGCTCGCCTGCGTGGCGAGCCATGTCGCGCAGCGCTCTCGACATGGCGATGACGCCGCGCGCGGCGCCCCGGCGCCGCCGCGTGCACAGCTGCGGAAGCTGAGCGCCGAGCGCTGCGATCAGACGCCGGGCCGCGTGCCACTCGGCGGCGGTCATCGACTCGAAATCCCTCTTGCGCAGCTGTTCGCGGTCGGACCAGCTGAGCCCGGCGCTCAGATCCTGCCTCTCGGGCTCGGGCCCGGGTGTCGCGGGGCCTGATACGCCCGCCGCCAGCGCCTGCGCCAGGCGCGCGTTGGCAGAGCGTGGCGCAAGACCCGCACGCGGCTCGACCTGCGGCAGGCGCAGCCGCAGCAGCTGTCCGGCAGAATCGGGATCGCGCCAGAACGCCGCGAATGCCTCATCGAAGAGCGGCAGATTCTCCGGACGGTCGACCAGGCAGGCCTCGAGCACCGCGCGGAACTCCCGCCGCGAGGTGAGGCCGGCGTGCATGAGGGCTTCGACCGTGAGCAGCGCCCGGTCGGTGCCCAGGCGCAGACCCGCGCCGCGCAGCACCCTGACGAAGTGCACCACATTCGGGGCCAGCTGGCCGTGGGTCACGAGGCTGCGTCCGCGCCGGCCGGCGCCCGGGTCTCCGCGAGCAGGCGCGAGATCTCCGACCCGCGAACCCGCGTCATGTCGTCCTGATACTTGAGCAGCAGGCCGAGCGTAGCCTCGATGGTCTGCGGTTCGAGCGAAGTGGCATCGAGCGCGATGAGCGCCCGCGTCCATTCGATGGTCTCGGCTATCCCCGGGAGCTTATAGAGCTCGATGCGGCGCAGCCCCTGTACGAAACCGACGACCTGACGTGCGAGCTCGGCGGAAGCCTCGGGAGCGCGCCGTCTGAGGATCTCGAGCTCGCGGGCCGCTTCCGGGTAGCCTACCCAGTGGTAAAGGCAGCGCCGCTTGACGGCATCGTGCACCTCGCGCGTGCGGTTGGAGGTGATGACGACCACGGGCGGTGCCGCGGCTTTGATGGTGCCGAGCTCGGGGATGCTCACCTGGTAATCGGCGAGCAGCTCGAGCAGATAGGCCTCGAAGGGCTCGTCGCTCCGATCCAGCTCGTCGATCAGCAGCACCGGCGGCACGGCATGCGGCAATATGGCCCGCAGCAGGGGGCGCGCGATGAGATAACGCTCATCGTAGAGATTGGCAGCCTCACCCGCCCGGATGGCCAGCAGCTGGCGTGCGTGATTCCATTCGTAGGCGGCGGCTGCGACATCCAGCCCGTCATAGCACTGCAGGCGGATGAGCTCGGCGCCGAGTGCGCGCGCCAGTACCCGCGCCAGCTCGGTCTTGCCGGTCCCGGGCTCGCCCTCGATGAACAGCGGACGCCCGAGGCGCAGCGCCAGAAAGACACAGGTGGCGAGCTCGGTGCCCGCGATATAGTCCTCCGCGAGCAGCAGCGCGCGGGTCGCCTCGATGGAGGCCGGCCTGCTCAGCCGAGCGCCTGCTGCACGGCCACGCGCGCCAGACGCGGAATGAGCTGCGCGCGGTAAGCGGCACTGCCGTGCAGATCCGCATTCAATCCCTCGCTCCCGACCTGCACGCCGTCGCAGGCCTCAGGCACGAAGCGCTGCGCCAGCGCCTGCTCGAGCGCCGGCATGCGCATCGCGTGCGCGCCCGCGCCGGTCACGGCGACCCGCACCTGCTTGCCGAAGCGGGCGACGAATACCCCCACCAGGGCAAAGTGCGATGCCGGCTGCGGAAATTTGCAGTAGCCGGCCTGGTCGGCCCACGGGAAGCTCACGGCCGTGATCAGCTCGCCGGAGCGCAGCGCAGTAGCGAACAGCCCGGTGAAGAAGCTGTCGGCCGCAATGGTGCGGCTGTTGGTTTGCACCGTGGCTCCGAGGCCGAGCACCGCCGCGGGATAGTCTGCCGCAGGGTCGCTGTTGGCAATGGAGCCGCCGAGCGTGCCGAGATTGCGCACCTGACGATCGCCGATGGCGCCTGCCAGCCGTGCCAGCGCCGGCAGCCGCTTGCGTACCTCTGCCGAAGATGCCACCTCGGCGTGGCGGCACATGGCGCCGACCACGAGCTGCTTGCCGTCGGCGCGAATGCCGCGCAGCTCCTCGAGGCCGCTGAGATCGATGAACGCGCCCGGCACCGCCAGGCCGAGACGCAACGCCGGCAGCAATGTCTGGCCGCCGGCCAGCAGGCGCGCCTCGCCGTCGGCCGCCGCGAGCCGGACCGCTTCGGCGACGCTCCGCGGCTGCTTGAGCTCGAATGTCTGCATGGCGCTCTCCTTCAGCGGCGCGCGGCCTGGAGCGCACTCCAGACGGCGAATGGAGTGGCAGGCATGCGTACGTCACGCACGCCCTCTTCCCACAACGCATCGACGACGGCGTTGATCAGCGCAGGCGGCGCGCCGATCGCGCCAGCCTCGCCGCATCCCTTGACGCCGAGAGGGTTGTGCGTGCAGGGCGTGCCCTTGGCGAGCTCGACCGCGAACTGCGGAAAGTCGCTGGCGCGTGGCATCGCATAGTCGGAGTAGCTGCCGGTGAGGAGCTGGCCGTCGCTGTTGTAGACGCAGCCCTCGAGCAGCGCCTGGCCCAGGCCCTGGGCCAGGCCGCCGTGCACCTGTCCCTCGACGATCATGGGATTGATGACGTTGCCGAAATCGTCGACCGCGGTGAAGCGCTCGATGCGAACCGCTCCGGTGCCCGGATCGATCTCCACCTCGCATAGGTAGGCGCCGGCGGGGAAGGTGAAGTTGCTCGGGTCGTAGAAGGCGTTCTCATTCAGTCCCGGCTCGAGCTTGCCGAGGGGGTAGTTGTGGGGCACATAGGCGCTGAGCGCGACCTCGGCGAAGGCCTTGGCGCGGTCGGTACCGACGACGCTGAACTTGCCGTCGCGAAACTCCACGTCCTCATCGCTCGCCTCGAGCAGGTGAGCGGCGATCTTGCGCCCCTTGGCGATCACCTTGTCCAGCGCCTTGAGAATCGCCGTGCCGCCGACTGCCAGCGAGCGCGAGCCGTAAGTGCCCATGCCGAAGAGGATCTTGCCGGTGTCGCCGTGCTGGATGTCGACATCCTCGATGGGGATGCCGAGCTTGTCCGCCACGATCTGCGCGAAGGTAGTCTCGTGCCCCTGACCGTGACTGTGGGAGCCCGTGAACACCGTGACCTTGCCGGTCGGATGGACGCGCACCTCACCGGCCTCGAAGAGTCCGGCGCGCGCGCCGAGCGCCCCGGCCACATTGCTCGGCGCGATGCCGCACGCTTCGATGTAGCACGAGTAGCCGAGCCCGCGGCGCATGCCGCGCGCGGCGCTCGCAGCCCGCCGCGCCTTGAATCCCGCTGCATCGGCGAGCGCCACCGCTCGATCCAGCAGCGGCTGATAGTCGCCGGTGTCGTAGGTCAGCCCCACGGGGCTCGCGTACGGGAACTCGCGGATGAAATTGCGGCGGCGCAGCTCCGCTGGATCGATCTTCAGCTCATGGGCGGCCGTTTCCACCAGCCGCTCCACGAGGAAAGTCGCTTCCGGCCGTCCGGCTCCGCGGTAGGCGTCGACCGGCGCGGTGTTGGTGAACACCGCCTGCACCCGGCAGTAGATCGCCGGCGTCGCGTACTGCCCGGCAAGCAGCGTCGCGTGCAGGATGGTCGGAATACAGGAGGCGAAGGTCGAAAGATAGGCGCCCATGTTGGCGGTGGTATCCGCCCGCAGGGCAAGAAACCTGCCCTGCGCATCGAGCGCCAGCTCCGCCGTGGTGACGTGGTCGCGGCCGTGAGCGTCGGTGAGGAATGACTCGCTGCGCTCGGCGGTCCACTTGATGGGTCGCCCGATGCGCTTCACCGCCCATACGAGCGCCGTCTCCTCGGCATACAGATAGATTTTCGATCCGAAACCGCCGCCGACATCGGGCGCGATCACCCGCACCTTGTGCTCGGGCAGGCCCAGCACGAAGGCCGTCATCAGCAGCCGCTCGACATGCGGGTTCTGGCTGGTCGTGTAAAGGGTGTACGAGTCGTCGCCGCGGGAATAAGCGGCATTCGCGGCCCGCGGCTCGATGGCATTCGGAATCAGCCGGTTGTTGATGAAGGCAAGGCGCGTCACGTGGGCGGCGCGGGCGAAGGCGGCATCGACCGCGGCCTTATCCCCGATCGCCCAGGTGAAGCAGACGTTGTCAGGCGCCTCATCGTGGATCGCGGTCCGCGCCGCCGCCGCCGTGGCGGTGTCGGTGACTGCAGGCAGCACCTCGTAGTCGACTTCGATGAGCGCGGCGGCGGCCCTGGCCTCGGCGAGGGAATCGGCCACCACGAGCGCCACCTGGTCGCCGACGTGGCGCACCCGGCTCTCGGCGATGATCGGATGCTTGGGCTCCTTCATCGGCGTGCCGTCGATCGACTTGATCAGCCAGCCGCACGGCAGGCCGCCGACCGCCGCCACATCCTTGCCGGTGAACACACCGAGCACGCCCGGGGCAGCGCGCGCCGCCTCGGTGCTGACGGCCCTGATGCGCGCATGGGCGTGAGGACTGCGCAGGAAGTAGGCGTAGCTCTGCCGCGGGAGCGTGATGTCGTCGGTGTACTGGCCGGCGCCGGTCAGGAAGCGATAGTCCTCGCGCCGCTCGAGGCGCTTACCCGTGTAATGGCTCTGTGCCGCGCTCATGTGACCCCCTCAGCGCCCCATGGCCCTGGCGCCCTGTGCCACGGCCTGCACGATGTTCTGGTAACCGGTGCAGCGGCAGAAATTGCCGTCGAGCCCCTGGCGGATCTCGGCCTCGGTGCCGTGCGGGTGATGCATCACCAGGTCGATCGCGCTCATGACCATTCCCGGCGTGCAGAACCCGCACTGCAGGCCATGACAGGCGCGAAACGCCTGCTGCATGGGATGCAGCGATCCGTCCGCCGGAGTGATTCCCTCGATGGTGGTGATCTCGCGGCCCGCGAGTTGCGCCAGCAGGACGTTGCAGCTCTTCACCGCGCGTCCGTCGACCAGCACCGTGCAGGCACCGCAGGCGGCGGTGTCGCAGCCGACGTGCGTGCCGGTGAGCCGCAGTACCTCACGCAGGTAGCTGACGAGCGTGGTGTCCGGTGCGACCGTCGCTTCCTGTCGCCGACCGTTGATGGAGAGTCCGACCGTGACCGTCATGAGGTTCCCCCTGCCCGGGATGGGGAGTGCTCCACGAATCTAGCGCCAAAGTTTTACTTAGGTAAAGTGCCTGACTCCTGTGACGGGCGCGGACCGCCCTGGAGACAGCCCGATGAAGCCGGCAGCATCGATCGGATTCCTGAGCGCGGCCCTGCTGCTGCGCACCGTGTGCACCCAGGCGCAGACGCACGTCGACCCCGACTACCCGATCCATGACCGCAACCGCCCGCAGCCCCTGGTGGTCGACCCGGGAACCGCGAGCACTCAGCAGACGCCCGGCCGGGCGCCGGCAGATGCGGTGGTGCTCTTCGACGGCAGGAATCTCCTGCATTGGCGGCAGCAGGACGGGGGCGCCGCCCGCTGGAAGCTCGGCCCCGGGTACGTCGAGGTAGTGCCCGGGTCAGGCTACCTCTACACCCGCGAGGCTTTCGGGGACTGCCAGCTGCACGTCGAGTTCAGCGAGCCGGACCCCGGCACGGGCCAGGATCAGAACCGGGGTAACAGCGGAGTATTCCTGCAAGGCCTCTACGAAGTGCAGGTGCTCGACTCCTATCGCAATCCCACCTATCCCGATGGGCAGGCGGGCGCCGTCTACGGACAGTTTCCACCCCTCGTCAACGCCTCACGTGCGCCCGGCCTGTGGCAGAGCTATGACATCGTCTTCCACGGACCGCGCTTCGACGCGTCAGGTCACCTGAGCCGCCCGGCGCGCATGACGGTGCTGCACAACGGTGTGCTGGTGCAGGACGACGTCGAGCTCACGGGTCCCACCGGGCATCACCAGCGCCCTCCGTACGCGGCAGGCCCGCAGAAGCTGCCGCTCGCGCTGCAGGACCATGGGGATGCCGTGCGCTACCGCAACATCTGGATCCGTGAGCTCGTTAATTAGCCAGAATCGCAGGAAGCGATTCTGGCGGACATTACTTCGACGGCCGGCGGCAAAAGGCGCGGCTTTTGCCGCCTGCGCCCGCTGTCATTTCGCCGTGAACCTGAACTTCTGGCCGGCCACGGTCGCCTGGTACATGGCGCCACCCTTGACGATGACGAAGACCGCCATTCCCTTGTAATAGCGTCCGGTGGTGACGGCATCCTTCCTGCCGCCGCTGGCCGTCGCGCTCGCGCCCGTGGTGCCGGCGGTCGCGCTCGCCGCCGCCGTGATCGCCACGGCACCGACGTCCGCTGCAAACTCGAAGCTGCCGTTGGTGAATTCGTCGTAAGCGGTCTTGTTCTCGAAGAACACGATCTGGCTGTAGGCCTGGCCACCCGCCTGGAATCCGACGCTGAGCTGCGTCACCGCGGCATCGCCCGTGTACCTGCCCTGGGCAAAGACATGGCCGGTGCCATAGGCACCGCCGACGACCAGGCCGCCCTTGCCGACGGTCGGAAATACGGCGTAGCCGTAGCAGCTGCGAAAGAACGCCGCGCTCTCGCCTGCGTTCTTGAAGAGCTCCACCGTGTCGCTGTACTCGTCGGCCTGCGCGCCCATGCTTGCGAGGAGCAAGGCAGCGAACAACGCCGTAACTGATGACTTCATGATCAGGCTCCCTGTGCCGCGTAACCCAGTGTCTGCAAAGCCTCGGAGATCTCCTCCAGCGCGCGCGGGTCGTCGATCGTCGCCGGTACGTTGTAGGCCTGCGAATCCGCGATCGCGCGCATGGTCGAGCGCAGCACCTTGCCCGAGCGCGTCTTCGGCAGCCGCGTCACGATCCCCACGTGGCGGAACGCCGCCAGCGCGCCGATCTGCTGCCGCACCCGCTCGATGAGCTCCTGGCGCACCTCGGCGGCGGGCCGCACCACTCCGGCCTTGAGCACCACCAGCCCGAGTGGCAGCTGGCCTTTGAGTGCGTCTCCGACGCCGATGACCGCGCACTCGGCCACGTCCGGGTGGCCGGCCAGCACCTCTTCCATGGCGCCCGTCGAAAGCCGATGGCCGGCGACGTTGATGACATCGTCGATGCGCGACATGATCCACACGTAGCCGTCGGCATCGATGAAGCCTGCGTCTCCGGTGAGGTAATAGCCCGGATAACGCTTGAGGTAGCTCTCGCGGTATCCGTCGTCGTTCTGCCAGAGTGTCGGCAGGGCGCCGGGAGGCAGCGGCAGGCGGATGACGATATTGCCAATCTGACCGGCGGGCACAGTCGCACCCGCCTCGTCGAGCACGCCCACGTCGTAGCCCGGCACCGGCACGCTGGCGGATCCGGGTTTGACCGGCATGGGCGTGAGCCCTCTGCAGTTCGCGGCGACCGGCCAGCCGGTCTCGGTCTGCCACCAGTGATCGATGACCGGCACCCGCAGCTTCTCGGCTGCCCAGTTCACGGTGTCAGGGTCGCAGCGCTCACCCGCCAGGAACAGGGTGCGCAGGCTCGCGAGATCGTAGCGGGCAATGAGTCCTCCGGTCGGATCCTCTTTCTTGATGGCGCGGAAGGCAGTCGGCGCGGTGAACAGGGCGTTGACGCGGTGCTGGGCGATGACACGCCAGTACGCGCCGGCATCGGGCGTACCGACCGGTTTGCCTTCGTAGAGGATGCTGGTGCAGCCGGCCAGCAGCGGCGCATAAACGATATAGGAGTGTCCGACCACCCAGCCGACATCGGAGGCCGCCCAGAACACATCCCCCGCCTGCATGCCGTAGACCGCATCCATCGACCAGGCAAGAGCCACCGCATGCCCGCCGTGGTCGCGCACCACGCCCTTGGGCTTACCGGTAGTGCCGGAGGTATAGAGGATATAGAGAGGATCGGTGGCTTCGACGGGGACACAGGGCGCGAGCGGGGCATCGCGCAATGCCTCCGACCACTCGAGATCACGCCCGGCCGTCAGCGCGGCAGCCGCGTGCGGCCGCTGCAGCACGATGCAACGCGCCACTTTATGGCCGGCGAGCGCCAGTGCTTCATCGAGCAAAGGCTTGTACGCAATGACCCGTTGGCCCTCGATGCCGCAGGACGCCGAGACCACCACCTTGGGAAGCGAATCCTCGATACGCTTGGCGAGCTCGTGCGGCGCAAAGCCTCCGAACACCACCGAGTGCACCGCGCCGATGCGCGCACAGGCCAGCATCGCCACCACCGCCTCGGGCACCATCGGCATGTAGATGACGACGCGGTCGCCGCGCTTCACGCCCTGGAGGGTGAGCGCGCCGGCAAACCGCGCCACCCGCTCGGTGAGCTCCTGGTAGCTGAGCCGCGCCACCGTGCCGGTGACCGGGCTGTCATAGATGAGCGCCGTCTGCGCACCGCGGCCGCGCTCGACGTGGCGGTCGAGCGCGTTGTAGCAGGTGTTGATACGGCCACCCGTGTACCAGCGGTAGAGCGGCGCGCGACTCGCATCGAGCACACGATCCCAGCGGCGCTCCCAGCTGAGTGCCTCGGCACGCTCGCCCCAGAAGCCCTCCGGGTCCTCGAGCGAACGCCTGTAAGCGTCGCGGTAAGCGTGCGGGTGTGCATTCATGAGCATCCCCTTGGGTCGAATACCCACCACCGGGAGTTTCCTATAGATTACTCCTGAGCAGCTATCAGGAGTTTCCACGTGACCCATACCGTCCGCGACAAGCAGAAACTGCTCAACCGGATCCGCCGCATCCGCGGGCAGGTCGAGGCGGTCGAGCGGACGCTGGAAGGCGAGGCGGACTGCTCGGACGTCATGCATCTGCTCACAGCCGCGCGCGGCGCCATCAACAGCCTGCTGGCAGAAGTGCTCGAGGATCACCTGCGCGAGCACCTGCTCGGACGGGTCTCGGCGGGCGCGCGTGCCGAAGCGGCCGACGAGCTGATAGACGTGATTCACGCCTACTTCAAGTGACAACGAAGGACCGTATATGGCCGACTCTTACGGCATGGACCTGGCGGTACCCGTCAGCGCCACCGACCATGCGCTCGGTGCCGAGCACGCCCCGGTAGTACTGGTCGAGTACGGCGACTTCGAGTGTCCGGTCTGCAAGCAGGCCGCCCCGACGGTGCGCATGCTGCTCGAGCGCTTCGCAAACCGGGTGCGGCTGGTGTTTCGCCATTTTCCGCTCGAGGACGCACACCCGCACGCCCTCGCTGCTGCCGAAGCGGCCGAGTGCGCCGGGGAGCAGGGCAAGTTCTGGGAAATGCACGACCTGCTATGGGCCAATCAGGAGCATCTGACGCTGCGCCATCTTCAGGGCTACGCCGGACGAATCGGGCTCGATATGGCGCGTTTCACCGCCGAGATGAACGATCATGTGTACATCCAGCGGGTCCGGGAGCATCAGGCGGGCGGGCGACGCAGCCAGGTACGCAGCACGCCCGGCTTCTTCGTCAACGGCACGATCCAGGACGTGTCCTTCGGACTGAGCCGGCTGTTCGATGCCGTCGGCAGCGCGCTGCACCCGCATCGCTGAGTCGAGCGGCCGGACCCTCAGGCATGGATCCTCTTCATCTCCGGGTCATAGAGCGGCCGCGCCGAGACCGCCGCGGGGTAAGACCTGCCCGCGATGTTCACCTGCCAGGTGCCACTCCTTAAATAGGCCTCATCGACCGGCACCCTGGGCTCGATCATCGCGAGACCTACTGCACCGCCCAGGGTGTGGCCATAGGAGGCGGCGCGCACATAGCCCACCGCAACCCGGTCGCGCAAAACCACTTCGGCGTGGAACATGAGAGGCTCGGGGTCCTTCACCAGCACCTGCAGCAGGCGGCGCATGAGCGGGCCGCGGGCTTTGTGCGCGAGCACCGCCTCCCTGCCGATGAACCCTTCCGGCTTCTTCAGGTCGACCGCAAAGCCCAGGCCCACCTCGTACGGCACGTCGGTGTTGTCGATGTCGTGACCGTAATCGCGGTAGCCCTTCTCCATGCGCAGGCTCCCGAGAGCCCTGAGCCCGGCGTGCGCCAGCCCGAGGTCGCGGCCGGCGGCGAGCACTCGCTCGTACACATGGGTCGCCTGTTCCGCCGGAATGTACAGCTCGTAACCAAGCTCACCGAGATAAGTGATGCGGATGCACAGCACGCGCGCGAAGCCGATGTCGATCTCGCGTGCGGTGCGAAACGGAAAGGCGGCGTTGGAGAGGTCGGCGCTGGTCACCCGCTGCAGCAGCGCGCGCGAATTGGGTCCCTGCACATTGAGCTGCCCGTAGGCGGAGGTGACGTCGGTGACGAAGGCATGCGCGCCGTCCGGTATGTGCCGGCGCATCCAGGTCTCGGCATGGCGCACCATGGTGTCGGTCACCACCACGAAATAACGCTCATCGCCGAGCTTGGTCACGGTGAGATCGGCTTCGAGCCGGCCGGCCTCGTTCAGCCACTGCGTGTAGGTAATGACGCCGGGCGCGCCGTCGATGTTGTTGGCCGAGATGCGGTTGAGGCAGCGCCCCGCATCGCGCCCCTGCACCAGGAATTTCCCCATGAACGACATGTCCATGAGGATCACGTTCTCGCGCGCCGCGCGGTGCTCCTCGCCCCAGCGCCCGAACCAGCTCGGCCGCCCCCAGCCGAGCGGCCCCGGGTCGGGTGTCGCACCGGCAGCGCCGTACCAGCCGGGACTCTCCCAACCGCTCACCTCGTTGAAGTAAGCGCCGGCCGCCGCGAGCTGCGCGTGGAAGGGCGACTTGCGCACGCCGCGCGCGGTACTGAGCGACAGGTACGGGTAATGGCACTTGTAGACCATGCCGAGCGACTCGACGGTGCGCCGGCGACGGTACTCGGGATTCGCCTGCGTGACGTGCAGCCGGTCGATGTTGAAACCGGTCACGTCGACATCGGGACTGCCCGTCACGATCCAGTGCGCGAGGACGCGGCCGAGGCCGCCCCCGGTCAGGACACCGATGGAGTTGAGCCCGGCGGCGACGAAGTAGCCCGCAAGCTCGGGCGCCTCGCCGACGATCGGCCGCAGGTCCGGAGTGAAGCTCTCGGGACCGCAGAAGAAGCGCTTCATGCCGACCTCGGAAGTGATCGGCACCCGCGACATGGCGCGCTCGAGAAACGGCGTCATCCGCTCCCAGTCCGGCGGCAGCTCGCCAAAGGAGAACTCCGGCGGAATTCCCTCGACCTTCCACGGCGCACACACCGGCTCGAAGAGCCCCACCATGAGCCCGCCGCCCTCCTCGCGGTAGTAACCGTAGCAGCCCGGATCCTCCAGCACCGGCATGTTGGGCGGCAGATCCCTGATCGGCTCGGTGATCAGGTAGTAGTGCTCGGCGGCCTGGTTGGCGATGGTGACGCCGGCGAGCTCGCCGAACTGCCGCGCCCACATGCCCGCGCAGTTCACCACGATCGCGGACTCGATGTCTCCGCGCATGGTGCGCACCCCGGTCACGTGGCCGCGGGCTTTGAGGACACCGGTAGCCGCCACGCCCTCGATGATCCGCACCCCGCGCTGGCGCGCGCCCTTGGCGAGAGCCATGGTGACGTCCACCGGATTGACCCGCCCGTCTTCCTTCACATAGAAGCCGGCCTCGATGTCGTCCACGCGCGCGAGCGGAAACAGCTCGAGCACCTCGCGTGGCGAGAGCTCCTCGACGTTGACACCGCAATAGCGGTTGAAGGCGGAGACCCGCCGGTACTCCTCCAGCCGGTCGCGGTCGGAGGCGACCTCGATGAAGCCGATCTGCGCGAGCCCGGTCGACTGGCCGGTCTCGGCCTCGAGACGCCGGTAGAGATCGCGCGAGTACTTGCGCATCTCGGTCGAGGTCTCGGAAGTCGAGCCGAAGGTCACCATGAGGCCCGCGGCGTGCCAGGTGGTGCCCGAGGTCAGCCGGTCGCGCTCGAGCAGCACGACGTCTTTCCAGCCCATGGCCGCCAGGTGATAGGCGACCGAGGTACCGATGATGCCGCCGCCCACCACCACCGCGCGGGCCTGGCGGGGCAGTTCGACGGCACCCGCTCCCGTCACTCTCCCCCCGCCACCTTGCCGAAGCGGTAGCTCAGGCGGACTCCGTAGACGCGCGGCTCGGTAACCGTCTGCCGCAGGTCGAAGTTGCCGGTGTTGGTATAGAGGATCGCGCTCTTGTTGGCGAGGTTGGTGATGTAGAGCTCCGCCAGCCACTCCCCGCCGGGAGGATTAATGCCGAAGCGCAGGTTCATCAGACTGTAGGCGGGCTGGAGCATGCGCGGGAATCCGTTCGAGCCGACGACGTGCAGGTCATCCCACATGTCGCCCTTGTGCGCGATGTCGAACTGGAAATAGCCATTGGTGCGCGCGTTGACGGGTGCCTCGTAGCGCAGGTTGGCGCTATAGCTGAAATACGGCACGTAGGGCAGTCGCTCGCCGACGTTGGGCTCGAAGGTGGCGTAGTGGCTCGAGACCAGGTGCGAGTCGGTATAGCTCCCGGACGCCTGCAGCGACCAGTGCTCGTCCACCTTGTAATCGACGTTCGACTCGACGCCGTAGACGCGCGCCTGCCCGACATTGGCGTTGAAGCTCGCGGACGGACAGATGTTGATGTCGTAGATCAGCGTCTGCAGGTCCTTCCAGTCCATGTAGTACGCCGCGCCGTTCCACAGCAGCCGGCCGGCGAGGCTGGTGGTCTTCCAGCCGATTTCGTAGTTGTTGAGCGTATCGGGCACGTACTGGGGCGGCACGCCGTTCTGGTAGCAGCCCGGAGGATCGCCCGAATTCGCGCCGCCATCGCGAAAGCCCTGGGCCCAGTCGGCGTACAGCATGATCCGGTCGGTGACCTTGTAGTTCATCCCGAGCTTGCTGTCCCACTTGTGCGAGGAACCCTGCGACAGGGCCGGAGTCGTCGGGTTGTAGGCAAATTGACCGTAGGGGCTGTAGTACCTGAAGTCGGAGTGGAAGTGCACCGTGCCCGCTTCGACGTTGAGCTTGTCGGTGACGTCGTAATTGATGTTCGCGAACTCGGTCGTCTGCAGGTAGTCGGAACGGGTCGTGTACGCGTACCACACGCCCGGGGGGAGCGAGGAGCCCGTGGTCCCGTAGTAGTAGTTCTCGTAGGCGAAGGCGTCGCCGCCCGTGTTCAGACCCGGCATGAAATAGGTGCTGCCGGAATTCTTGTCGACGGTCTTCTCCCAGTAGAGCCCGGCCAGCCAGTGAAGGCGCCCACCGCTCTTGGACGACAGGCGCAGCTCGTTCGACCAGCGCTCCGGGTTCGTGTGGTACTCGTAGTACTGCAGCGGCGGGCTGCATCCTGAGAAAGGCTGCACTCCCCCGGCCGGGTTGAGCAGGACGCTGTAGGTAGGATCGGTCTGGCAGGTGAAGCCTTCCTGGGCTCCGCCGTTGAAATTCTCCATGTACTGCGAGTATTCGTCCCAGCGGCGCGTCGGCAGGTCCCAGTAGGTGCTCGCGAACACCAGGTCCGCGATGCCGATGTCGCCGTCGAGGTGGAACTGGTCGATCTTGGCCTGATTGCTCAGCGCCTGCGGACCGAAGCGCTGCACCGTCAGCGCGGGCAGGCCGGGAACCTGGTCCCAGGCGCCGTCCGAGGCCATGCGCTGGTAATCGACGCTGACGAGCGCACTCCACTTGTCGTTGAGGACCGCTTTGACGGCGAGGCGCCCGCCTTCCTGGTGCTCGCGGTTGTAGGCCTGGCGGGCCCACTGGGAATTGTCCGAGACCGTGCCGTTCACCCAGGTGCGCGTGACGAGCTGGTTGGTGATGAAGCCGCCGTGGGAGGCGCTGAAGGCCGAGGCGCGCAGCCCGAGCGTACCGTCGATCAGCGGAATGTTGACGAAACCCTCGTAGGTCCAGTTCTGCTGCGCACTCTGGATCTGGCCGCCGTTGAAGTCCGCTCCGGCGCTGAAAGCATTCACGTCGGGCTTGTTGGTGATGTAACGGACCGCCCCGGCCATGGAGCTGGCGCCGAAGGTCGTGCCTTGCGGCCCATTGAGGATCTCGATGCGCTGGATGTCATAGAGATGCAGGTCCGGCTGCACCCCGTACCAGCTGAGCGAGCTGTCATCGAGGAAGAACCCGGTGGCGGAGGTATTGGCGTAGTTCGGGTTGCTGCCGTCGGACACGCCGCGCATGAAGAAGGTCTGGGTCCCCGGTCCGATGCTGATGAACGAGATCGAGGGGACTTTGCTGGCGTAGTCGTTGAACTCGACTATGCCGAGATTCTGCACGTCCTTCTGGGTGAACACGTCGACGCTCAGCGGCACGTCCTGCAGGTTCTCGCTGCGCTTGCGCGCCGTTATGACGATCTCCGTCAGCCCGCCGGAGGCGGACGCCTCGGCCGCCGGCGCTGCATCGAGCGCCTGCGCGCCGCCCCAGGCTCCGCTGCCGGTGAGAGCGGCGGCGACGGCGAGCCCGACCTTGGAGGGACGAACGACGTAGGAAGAACCGCGGCTTTCCCCTGAGTGCATGGACACCCTCCCGTTTTTATATCATGACCATGATGCGACCCGACGGCGCATCATCCTGCGCGCCCGGCCTTCAGTCAAACGGTCGTTCAATACCGGACAGCGCAGCGCGTGCCGCCTCAGTCGAAGCGTGCCAGGCAGTCCCCCAGTGCGCGCCGCAGCGGCTCGAGCTCGTTCGCGTAGTGGCGCCAGTGGCCGACCGCCGAGGTATAGATCGGCTGGCGCACCTGCTCGGCGCTCGGCGTGCGTACGGCCCGCGCATTCTCGTGAAAGCTCAGGCAGGCGGCCTCGAAGGGCAGCCCGCAATGCGCGAGCAGCGCACGGATGTTCGCTTCCGGATCGCGCACCAGCTCCTCATAGCGCAGGTGCAGGACCTTGCCCGGCAGGACCTCGTCCCAGTGGTCCATGAGCGACAGATAGCAGCGGTAGTAGCGGCCGAGGTCCTCGAGGTCGTAGCTGAAGGTCTGGCCGGAGGCAAAGTGCTGCCTGAAGGTGCTGAAGCAGGCATCCAGCGGATGCCGTCGTGCATCGATGACGGTGGCGTTCGGGAGAATTGCCCGGATCAACCCCACATGACTGAAATTGTTGGGCAGCTTATCGGTGAAGTGCGCCCGTCCGCGCCGCAAGGGCGCGGTTTCCGCGATGTAGCGGGCGCCCAGAGAGGCGAACTGCGGGCCGGGAATGCTGCCGAGGGCTTCGGGATAACCGTCGCGGTCGGCCGTCAGGTCCTCGAACGATCGCACCAGATTGACGATGTTGGGCAGCTCCATCGTGCCGTCCACCTGCGAGTGGCTGGCGAGGATCTGCTCGATGAGCGTCGAGCCCGAGCGCGGCAGGCCGACGATGAAGATCGGCGCGGGACTCGGATCGCCCCCACCGGCATGGCCGGCAAAGAACGCCGCGCTGAAGAAGGCGCGAATGCGCTGCGCGCGCCGCTCGAAGGCCTCGATGTCGAAGCGGGCGTCGCTGCGGCGCATCGCGTTGCCCCGTGCATAGGAGGCGAATGCCTCAGGGTACCGGCCACGCTGCTCGAGCGCCCTGCCCAGCGCGAAATGCAGCTGGGCGTCCCCGGGACGAACGCGGGCCGCACGCTCCCAGTCCGCGATCAGCCCCTGCATGACCGCGACTTCGTGGTCCGCGAAGCTGTAGTTCTTGAGGTCCGCGAGGCTCCACCAGGCCTCGGCATTGGCCGGATCGGCGGCGAGCACCTCCTTGTACGAGGACTCGCTCTCGGCGCGCCGCCCGAGCGACTTGCGGACGTGTCCGATGGACATCAGCAGCCGCACGTCGCCGGGCTGGTACTGCGCTGCCCGCTGATAGGCTTCGAGCGCCTGTTCCTGGCGCATGAAACGCGAAGCGACCGTCGCCATGATTATCCAGGTCTGCGGATTCTCGGGCTCGATCTTCTGCAGGTGCCGTGCAGCGGCGTCAGCTTCCTCGACCCTCCCGAGAGCCAGCAGCACCGGTCCCAGACCGCGGTATGCGAGAGGCAGGTGCTCGCTCTGCCGCAGTGCGTGGCGCAACAGCCGCTCGGCGTCCGCGGGCACATCGGCGGCGAGTGACACGGCGGCGAGCCCGCACAAGGCGCCTGCGTGGCTCGCGTCGCGCCGCAGGATTTCCCTGAACAGGCCTTCGGCTGTCTTGCGGTCGTCGCGCGTCAGCGCCGCGCTTGCCTCCTCGATTCGTGCCCGCTCGGGGTCGGTGGCGCGGGCACGCTCGAAGGCGATGCGCGCATCGTCATACTGTCCGAGGTCGACGAGCACGTCGCCGTACGCCAGCCAGGCGCGATGATGCTGCGGGGTCTTCTCGAGAACGCTGCGCACCGCGGCGCGCGACTCCGCGGTTCGACCGGCGCGGCGGCAGGCGCGGGCGAGATCGACGCGCGCTTCGGAGAAATCCGGCGCAGCCGCGAGGGCTCGCTCGAGCATGGCGATGCTCTCCGCGGCCCTGCCCTGATCGAGGAGCGCTGCGCCGAGGAGCCAGAGACACTGGATATCTCCGGGACGCTGAGTCACCAGCTGCCGCAGCCAGCGCTCGGCGGTCGCCGTCTGGCCGGCGCGCAGCGCTGCCTGCGCCCGGCTGCGGCTTGCCTCGAAGGCTATGACGGTCTGCGGTGCGTTCATGGCGGACGCCGCCAGTTTGCCCCGCCGACAGGGGATGAGGCTACACTCGCCGCCTCGCGCGGTCCCGCCGCCGCGTCCAGCTCCACGGGAAGCCATGCAATCCACGCGCCGGCCGTCGATTCCCCTGATTCTGCTGGCCTGCCTCGCGCCGCTCACCGTCCAGGCGGGCCGCCCGCTGGCTGCGGATGACTGGTACCGCTTCGCGGACGTGAGCGGCATCAGGATGGCGCCGGACGGCGGCGCCGTCGCCTACCTCGTCACGAGCTATGACAGGCAAGCGGACGCGAGCCGCAACGCGCTGTGGATCGTGGACTGGTCGGGTAAGGCGCCGGTGCAGCTCACCCGGGGCGAGAGTGTGAGCGAGCCGCGCTTCAGTCCCGACGGGCGAAGCCTGAGCTTTCTTTCCGCACGCCCCGCAGGCAGCAGCACGCAGCTGTGGCTCATCGACCGGCACGGCGGCGAGCCGCGGCAGCTCTCACACGTGACCGGCGAGCTGACCGGCTACGAGTGGTCGCCCGATGGCAGGCACATCGTGCTGGTGATGCATGCCGGGACTGAGGGACCGAAGCCGCTGGTCGTCGATGCGTGGCATTTCAAGGAGGACAGGCAGGGTTACCTCACGGTGGACTCCCGCTCGCATCTGTGTCTTCTCGAGGTCGCGTCCGGCGCCTGCGAGACTCTGACGTCCGATCCGGCGCGCGCCGACTCCCTGCCGGCCTTCTCGCCCGACGGACACACCATCGCCTACGTCAGCAACCAGATGGTCGGGCCCGGCGGGGCCGGCCAGGACGATATCGAGCTGATCGCGCCCCGCCCCGGCGCGAATCCAAGGCGGCTGTTGACCGTGTGGTCGCCCAATCACCAGAAGCTCCAATGGAGTCCGGACGGGCGGCTGATCGCGTTTCTGCAGGGCGACGAGTTGCGATTCAACGCGTACATCATGGATTCGCTGGCGGTCGCCGACGCACGTTCCGGCCGCGTCCGCCCGCTCACGCCGCAGCTCGATCGTGCAGTGGTGTCGCCGCACTTCACCGCCGACGGCAGCGCGATCGAGTTCGCGGTCGAGGACGACGCTTACCAGTACCCGGCGCAGGTGCGCACGCACGGCGGCGCGGTCGAGCGCCGCGGCGGTCCGATGGTGGTGAACGAGCTCGCCAGCGCCGCGGGCCGCACGGCGGTACTGGCCTCCGACGACCACGCGCCTTTCGAGGTGTTCGCGCTCGAGCACGGGCGGATCCGGCCGCTCACCGCGCACAACCAGCCGCTGTTTGCCGAGCTCGCCCTCGGCACGGTCGAGGACATTGCCTTCGCGAGCCGCGACGGCACGCAGATTCATGGCCAGATCGTCAAGCCTCCCGGCTACGTGGCCGGCAGGCGCTATCCCACCATCGTATGGATTCACGGCGGTCCCAACGGTCAGGACGATCATTCGCTGCTGCTCGAGAGCTATGGACCTCAGCTCGAGCGGCAGCTGTTCGCGAGTCACGGCTATGTGGTGCTGGCGATCAACTATCGGGGTGGCACGGGCCGCGGTGCGAAGTTCGCCCGCAGCATTCTCGCCGACTGGGGCCACCTCGAGGTCGAGGATCTTCTGGCGGGCGTCGACTACGCCGTCGCCGCCGGCATCGCCGACCCGGCGCACCTAGGCGTCGGCGGCTGGAGCTATGGTGCGTTGCTCACCGATTACCTCATCGCCAGCGACAGCCGCTTCACGGCGGCGATCAGCGGTGCCGGCAGCGGCAATCAGCTCTCCACCTACGGCTCGGATGAATACGTACTCGAGTACGACGCCGAGCTCGGACCGCCCTGGAAGAGCGCCGACCTCTGGCTGAAGGTCTCGTATCCCTTCTTCCACGCGGAGCGAATCCGCACGCCGACGCTCTTCCTCGGGGGCGACAAGGACTTCAACGTCCCGATCATCGGCGGCGAGCAGATGTACGAGGCGCTGCGCACGCTCGGCGTGCCCACGGAGCTCATCGTGTATCCGGGCGAGCATCACACTCTCGACCGGCCGAGCTTCCTCGTCGATCGTTACCGGCGCTACCTCGACTGGATGCGGCAATACCTCGGCCCACCCTGACGCGGCGCGGCGGTCCTAGCGTCCCAGACAGCGGTTCAACACGTTCGCGGTCACGCGCTCGACCATCGCGTCGCCGCGCTTGAGCGCCGCCACCCATTCGCAGCTTCCGGCGTTGAACACCTCTCCCCGGCCACGGGCGAAGTGGACGATCATCCCCGCTCCGCGTTTCACCCGCTCCACGGCCGTCTCGCTCTGATCGCCGTGGCGGATCTCGGCCACGTATCTGGCATCGTCGTCGGACAGGAACCGATCGTCGAGCGGCACCTGGCTGCGCTCTTCCTTGAGGCTCGACATCCCCAGCGCCAGGATCTGCAGGCCCGGCGGCGCGCCGCTGGTCGCGGCCGGCTCCGGCAGGCCGCCGCGGATCAGGTAGTCGAGTCCGTCCACCTCGTAGCCGAATGCATGGCCCTCTTCTCCGAGCAGATCTCCGTAGCACAGCCCGGTGCCGGCAAACGCCCAATGCTCGGGCCGATACACGGGAAAGCCGCGCACGCCGCGCGGCGCACAGGCGCCCCAGCCGGCGTAGAGTCCGTCGGTCGCGTTGAGTCCGAAAGTCGCGGCACCCGGGCGGCCGGTCTCACGGGCCTCCCAGGACCCGGAAGTGCGCGACGGGTCGGCGGAACGGTAGGCGGGATCCTCGGCGCGCGCCCGGTACTTGTAACAGACCTGTGCCTTGCCGGCGCGCTCGAGCCGGATCTGCCACATGAAATTTCCCGCGAACCGGGCCACGTGCCCGCCGTGCTCGACGTAATGGTCGACGGCGTCGCGCATCTCCCACGTCCAGTACTCATCGTGACCGACGAATACGACACAGGGGTAGCCCTCGAGGATCTGCGGATGGAAATGCAGGTCGTGCTGGCTGGCCAGATCGACCTCGTAACCCGCGCTCTCCGCCCAGCGCAGGAAATGCCTGTCATAGCTCGCCCAGCCGCTCGATGCGTACTTGTTGGAATAGCCATGCGCGAACGCCCACTCCAGATGCGGATAGCGCAGTCCGGCGCCGGGCGGCGGCGGCATCTCCAGCGGCACCCGCGGCGCATCGTCCGGCAAAGCGACGAAGCCGCGGCACCAGGGACGCTCGAGGCTCACCGTGGTCGCATACTGATTGCGATTCGGGCCGGTGATTCCCTGATAGTGATTCGAGCCACCCCAGGTGTTGTAGGCAGTCCAGGTCGCCGAAGCCGCGATCTGCAGGATCCGCCGCGGTCCGGCGCCAGCGGGCGGGCGCACGATGAAAAGATGATCCGCCCGCAGCGCCCGGGTCTTCGGTCCCGGCGCCGTCAGCGTGATCCGATAGGCTCCCGACGGCCAGTCCTTGCCGATCTGGAACTCCAGCGACGGCGCCCAGCCACAGCCGTCCACGGAGCACTGCTCGGGCGTGTCCTGCCAGCGCGCGCCGCGGACCTCCCGTCGCAGGACCGGCAGCGCCGTCGCGCCGTCGCGCACGATCTCGAGCACATAGTCCGGCGCAGTGGAGCACACATGCAGCCGTACCGTCGTCCCCGGCGCGTAGGCTATCGAATCGGTGTAGCACCAGATCTCGCCGCGCTCGCCGCCCGTGCCGGGCCGCTCGTAGCGATGGCCGAACACCGCTTCGCGCCGCTGCGCCTCCGTCAGACCAAAGTCAGGAAAGGCCCTCATGCAATCCCCCGCGGCGCCTCCCGAGCAGCTCCCTCGGCAGGCGAGTACCGTATGTTAGAGTCACCCGCCGCTGTCCGCAGCCCCACCTGGCCAACGACTTGCAGTCCAGCCGCGACAAGACCTCCCGCATCGAGCAGCACACGATCTACCAGATTCCGCTCGACCAGCGGCACGGTAAGGCGCGCCAGCTCTTCACACTGTGGTTCGGCGCAAACCTCAACGTCCTGACGGTGGTCACCGGAGCGCTCGCGACCACCATCTTCCATCAGTCGTTTCTCTCCGGCGTTGTGGCGATCCTGGCTGGCAACCTCATCGGCACGGTCTTCATGGCGCTGCACGCGGCGCAGGGCCCCCGGCTGGGCGTGCCGCAGATGGTTCAGAGCCGTGGCCAGTTCGGCGCCAAGGGTGCCGGATTCGTCGTCGTGCTGGTCGCGTTCATGTACGTCGGCTATGCGGGCACGGCGTTCGTGACCGGCGGGCAATCCCTGCACTACATCCTTCCGGCCCTGAACGAGACGCTGGCGATCGTCGCCATCGGTGCAGTCTGCCTCGCGGGTGCGGTCTTCGGCCACGATCTGATCCACTTCTGCACCCGCATGATGACCTACGTCTCGGGCAGTGCGCTGCTGCTGTGTTACGTGTGGCTGCTGTTCATCACACCGCTCCCCGGGCACTACTTCACTGCAGGGTCCTTCTCGGCGGTCGGCTTCTTCAAGATGGTTTCCATGGGCGCCCTCTGGCAGCTCGGGTACGCGCCCTATGTCTCCGACTACTCGCGTTATCTGCCGCCCGACTCGGGCCCGCGCCAGGCCTTCTGGTCGTGTTACTGGGGCACGGCGCTCGGTGGCGTGTTGCCGATGATACTTGGGGCCATGATCGGCCCCGCCGTCACCGACGGCAACGTCATCACGGCCATCGCCCGGCTTGCCGGCCCCGTGAGCCTGCCGGTTACGGTGCTGCTCGCGCCCGGCGTGGCGGTCGCCGGCGCCATCTGTCTCTACGGAGGCGCGCTGGCGCTGATCACACTGGGGCATACGCTGTTCCCCGGCTGGCATGCCACGCACCGGGCGCGCATCGTCGTTGCCGCGACGATATTCGTACTGGCGCTGCTGATCAGTATCGCCGGCGCGTCGAACTTCCTCTCCCTCTACAGCCAGTTCAACGAGCTGCTGCTGTATCTGCTCGTGCCCTGGACTGCCGTGAACCTCATCGACTACTACCTGATCCGCTACGGCGATTACCACGTGCCCTCCTTCTTCGCCGCGGACGGCGGCATCTACGGCCACTACAACCTGACCGCGCTCGCCTGCTACGTCGTGGGAATCGTGGTGCAGATTCCATTCATCGCGGCCGGCTTCTATACCGGGCCCCTCGCCCGCGCGCTCGGGGGCGTCGATCTCTCGTGGCTCGCGGGCATCGTGGTGGTGAGTCCGGTCTACTATCTCGCCATGCGCCCGGCGCAGGGATCGCCGACAATAGCCGCATGCGCGCGCAGGCCAGACCCATGACTGCCGCTCTGCCGGAGAGCCGGACGGTACTGCACAGCTGGTGCGTCCAGAGCGAATGGAACGCGCCCACCATCGTCGGCGGCGAAGGCGCACGGCTCTTCACCGACGACGGCCGCACCATACTCGACATGTCGAGTCTGGCCGAATGCTCGAACCTCGGCCACCAGCATCCGCGCGTCGTCGCCGCCATCCGTGCGCAGGCGGAGCGCCTGTGCTTCGTCACCAGCGCCTGGGGCGCGGCGCCGCGCGCGCGGCTCGCCGAGCTGCTCCTCGAGCATTCGGGCTTCGCGGCCGGGCGTGTGTTCTTCACCCTCGGGGGGGCCGATGCCAATGAGCACGCCGTCAAGTTCGCGCGGGCCGCCGCCGGCAAGCCGCGCGGCTGGGTGATCACGCGCGAGCGCTCCTATCATGGCGCAAGTTATGCCGCCATGGCGCTGTCGGGAGATGCGCGCACCGCGGCGCAGGCGGACCCCGAGGCCTTTCGCGTCCTGCACGTGCCACCACCTTACTCCTACCGCTGTCCCTTCGGTACGAGCAGCGCCACGGAATGCGCCGCGGCCGCCGTCGGGCGAATCTCCGCGCTCATCGACGAGCGCGGCGCGAGCCAGGTCGCGGCGGTGATGATGGAGCCGAACGCCGGCACCAACGGCATCGTCGCGCCCGATGAGTTCTGGCCGGCGCTGCGCGCGGCTACGCGCGCGGCGGGCGTCTATCTGATCGCCGACGAAGTGATGAGCGCCTTCGGGCGCTGCGGCGAGTGGTTTGCATGGCAGCGCTACGGCGCCGACGCCCGACCGGACCTCATGACGCTCGCCAAGGGACTCACCGGGGCGCACCTGCCGCTCGGTGCCGTGGTGCTGTCGGCGGAAGCAGCGCGTGCGCTGGAGCCACAGATGCTCCTCACCGGTCTCACCTACTGCGGCCATCCGCTCAGCTGTGCCGCCGGGGTGGCGGCGCTGGAGAGCTACCGCGAGGAGGGACTGATCGAGCGCTCGCGCGCGCTCGGCGCGCAGCTGCTCGCGCGCTTGCAGCGCATGCAGGCCCGCCATGCCGTCATCGGCGACGTGCGCGGCGGTCACGGACTGTTTGCGGTCATCGAGCTGGTGCGCGAGCGCGCCCGGCGCGAGATGCTCGCGCCCTGGCCGCGGCAGCACTTAGCCCTCAAGCGGCTGCTCGAGCGGGCCATGAGCCGCGGCGTATCGTTCGCGGCGCGCGGCAACCTGCTGCTGCTCGCGCCGCCGCTGGTGATCAGCGAGCGCGAGCTGAGCGATGCACTCGATCTTCTCGACACGTTGCTCGGCGAGCTGAGCACGACCATTGCCGGAGAGCTCGACTCATGACCTTCAAACTGACCTACGCCACCATGTTCGATCCGCCCGAGGACCTGCACGCGCGCTTCGATGCGGCCATGCAGCGCGTGCGCGGCAGTCTCGGCGGCTCGCATCCCCTCTACATCGCCGGCGCGGACCGCAGCACCTCCGGCATGCTGGACAAGCACAATCCCGCCGACCGCGAGCAGCTCCTCGGCCGTTTCGCGGCCGCGAGCAGCGTTGATGCGGAAGCAGCCCTCGTTGCCGCACACGGCGCCTTCCCGGCATGGAAGCGCACGCCGATCGCAACCCGCGCGCGGCTGCTGCGCCGGGTGGGGGAGCTCATCGCCGAACGCGTCTACGACATCGCCGCGTGCCTCACCCTCGAGGTCGGCAAGAATCGCATGGAGGCGCTCGGCGAGGCGCAGGAGGCCGCGGATTTCTTCGAAACCTATTGCAATGACTTCGAGCGTCACGGCGGCTTCGAGCACGCCCTGCCCGACGATCCGCTCAAGAGCCACGTGTCGCACAACAGGAGCGTGCTCAAGCCTTACGGCGCCTGGGTGGTGATCACGCCTTTCAATTTCCCCATCGCACTCGCCGCCGGCCCGGTCGCCGCCGCGCTCATCACCGGCAACACCGTGGTGCTCAAGGGCGCGACCGTGACGCCCTGGGCGGGACGGCTCCTGGCCGACTGCATCCGGGATGCGGGGCTGCCGCCGGGCGTGTTCAACTACCTCAGCGGCTCGAGCGGTGCGATCGGCGCCGCGCTGGTCGATCATCCGCTCACTGCGGGCGTGACCTTCACCGGTTCCTTCGAAGTCGGCCGGCAGATCGTGGTGAAACTCCAGGGGGGCACGTACCCGCGCCCCTGCATCGCCGAAATGGGCGGCAAGAATGCCTGCATCGTCACCGCACGCGCCGACCTCGCGCGTGCCGCGAGCGGCATCGTGCGCTCGGCATTCGGCATGGGCGGCCAGAAATGCTCGGCGCTCTCGCGACTCTACGTCGAGCATGAGGTGGCGGAGCCGCTCGCGGCGCGCCTCCTCGAGCAGATGAGCTCACTCGCGGTGGGAAATCCGGCGCGGCGCGAGAACTGGCTGGGGCCGGTCGCCACGCAGTCGGGATACGAGGACTTCGTACGTTATGCGCGGCAGCTGCGCGAGGGCGGCGCTCGCATCCTCGCCGGCGGGGAGCAGCTGAAAGAGGGCGAGTTCGCGCGCGGGCTCTACGTGCGACCGACGCTGGCGGAGGCGCCGGCCGGACATCCGCTGTGGGAGAAGGAGATGTTTCTTCCGATCCTGATGCTGCATCGCGTGTCATCGAGAGACGAGGCGATGCAGCTCGCCAACGCCTCGCCCCTGGGACTGACGGCCGGCTTCTACGGCGCGAGCGATGAGATCGCCTGGTTCCAGGAGAACATCGAGGCCGGGGTCACCTACGCCAACCGGCCGCAGGGCGCAACCACCGGCGCCTGGCCCGGCTACCAGGCCTTCGGTGGCTGGAAGGGCTCGGGCAGCACCGGCAAGGCCATCGGCTCCTTCTATTACCTGCCGCAGTACCTGCGCGAGCAGTCGCAGACGGTGGTCGAGTAGGCAGCATGGAGCTGCTGCCCCTGAAGGACGCGATCGCCGCGCACGTGCGCGACGGCGACAGCATTGCCCTCGAGGGCTTCACGCACCTGATCCCGTTCGCCGCCGCCCACGAGATCATCCGCCAGGGAAGGCGCGGGCTGCACCTGATCCGCATGACTCCCGATCTCGTTTACGACCAGCTGATCGGCATTGGCTGCGCCAGGGCACTCACTTTCTCGTGGGGCGGTAATCCCGGCGTCGGCTCGCTGCATCGCCTGCGCGATGCCGTGGAGCGCGGCTGGCCGCAGCCGCTCGCGCTCACCGAATACACCCACGCACAGCTCGCCCTCGCCTACTCCGCCGGTGCGAGCGGCATGAGCTGCGCAATGATGCCGCAGTACGCCGGGACGGACCTCGAGCGCGTGCCCGGGACCACGCTGCGCACCGTGCGCTGCCCGTTCACGGACGCACCGCTCACGGCGGTGCCCGCCGTCAATCCCGACGTCACGGTGCTGCACGCACAGCAGATCGATGCGCAAGGCAACGTACTGCTGCGCGGCATCGTCGGGGCAGCGAAGGAGGCGGCGCTCGCCGCGCGTCGCGTTCTGGTGACCGTCGAGGAGCGCGTGCAGCGCCTGACGGCCGACATGAATGCGGTCATTCTGCCGGCCTGGCTGGTGAGCGCCGCGAGCATCGTGCCGGGCGGCGCTTATCCTTCCTATGCCCAGGGCTACTACCCGCGCGACAACCGCTTCTATCTCGCCTGGGATGAGATCGCGCGCGACCGCGCGGCCTTCACGGCGTGGATGGAGCGGCACGTGCTCGGCGTGCACGATCATGCGGCGCTGCTGCGGGTGCTGGGAGTCGCGGCGTGAGTGCGCCGGACTACTCACGCGATGAGATCATGACGGTGACGGCCGCGCGGCAGCTGAAGGACCGCGCGGTATGTTTCGTCGGCATCGGGCTGCCGAGCGCGGCGTGCAACCTGGCGCGCATGACGCATGCGCCCGGGCTGGTACTGATCTACGAATCCGGCACCGTAGGCACGCGGCCGAAGGTGCTGCCGCTCTCGATCGGCGACGGCGAGCTCGCGGAGACCGCGACCTGCGTCGTACCCCTGCCGGAAGTCTTCGCTCACTACCTGCAGCGCGGCCGCATCGATGTCGGCTTCCTCGGCGCCGCGCAGATCGATCGCTACGGCAACCTCAACAGCACCGTCATCGGCGAATACGGGCATCCGGCCGTGCGGCTGCCCGGAGGCGGGGGCGCACCCGAGATCGCCACCTACGCGCGCGAGGTACTGATCATCATGAAGCAGACGGCGCGCACCTTCGTGCCGAAGCTGGACTTCCTCACCTCATGCGGCTTTCTCACCGGCTCAGGCGCGCGTGCCGCGCACCGCTGCCCGGGTGGCGGTCCGCGTGCCGTGGTCACCGACTATGGCGTGCTGCGGCCGGCGCCCGGGACCGAGGAGCTCGAGCTCACCGCGCTCTATCCCGGCCTCACCGCGGACGCGGCGCGCGCCGCCACCGGCTGGCCCCTGAAAGTGGCCGCGCGTCTCGAGACGCTGCCGGCGCCGACGCCGGCGGAGCTGCGCACGCTGCGCGAGCTCGAGGCGCGCACGCGCGAGGCGCAGTCCCGTCCGGTCCGCATCACCCTGCCGTCCGTCACCCCCTAGGCGACGTTCGAGGAGCTCCATCATGCCCGCACCGCACATCCGCACCCCGCTGCCCGGCCCGAAGGCGCAGGCACTCATCGCCCGCGACCGGCCGGTCACCACACCGTCCTACCCGCGCGACTACCCATTCGTCATGGCGAAGGGTCGCGGCGCCGAGGCCTGGGACGTGGACGGCAATCGCTTCCTCGACTTCATGAGCGGCATCGGCGTCGCCAGCACCGGGCATGCGCATCCGAAGGTGGTGCAGGCGATCAAGGACGCCGCGGACGATTTCCTGCACATCTCTTCCGATTACTGGCACGAGCGCATGACGCGCCTCGCCGAGCGCATCAACCAGCTCGCGCCCGTGGGCGAGCCATCGCAGATGCTCATCTGCCAGAGCGGAACCGAATCCGTCGAAGGCGCGCTCAAGCTCGCGCGCTATGTGACCGGCCGCCCGCGCTTCATCGGCTTCCTCGGCGGCTTCCATGGCCGCACCATGGGCGCGCTCGCCTTTACCTCGAGCAAGGTCACGCAGCAGGCGGGGTTCTTCCCGACCATGCCCGGCGTGACTCACGTGCCCTACCCCAATCCCTACCGGCCGCTGTTCGCCGGCGCCGACCAGGGACGTGCCGTCCTCGATTACATCGAGATGCTGTTCCAGCACAACGTGCCGCCGGGAGAGGTGGCTGCGATCGTGGTCGAGCCCATCCAGGGCGAAGGCGGTTATCTGGTACCGCCCGACAGCTTCCTGCCCGGGCTGCGCGCGCTGTGCGACCGGCACGGGATCCTGCTCGTCTTCGATGAGGTCCAGTGCGGCATCGGCCGCAGCGGCCGCATGTTTGCCAGCCAGCACTGGGGCGTGACGCCCGACATCATGACGCTCGCCAAGGGACTCGCCTCGGGGCTGCCGATGGGCCTGGTAGTGGCGCGCCGCCCGATCATGGAGAAGTGGAAGCGCGGCGCCCACGGCAACACCTTCGGGGGCAACCCGCTGTGCTGCGCGGCGGCGCTCGCCACACTCGAGCTCGTCGAGAACGAATACGCGGCGAATGCCGCGACGGTCGGCGAGTACTTCATGGGGCGCCTGAAGGAGCTGCAGCAGCGTTTCCCCGCGATCGGCGAGGTGCGCGGCAAGGGACTCATGATCGGCATGGAGCTCATCACCGACCGCACCACGCGCGCGCCGGCCAAGGCGCTGTGCGATGCGGTGCTGACGCGCGCTTTCCACAACGGCCTGCTGCTGCTCTCCTGCGGGCAGAGCACCGTGCGCTTCATTCCGCCGCTGATGATCAACCGCGCACACGTCGATGAGGCCATGACGCTGCTCGAGACCTCGCTCAGGGAGGCGCTGACCGGGACCTCCGGGGTCAGGGCATGACGGAGGGCGCCGCACCGCAGCCCGCGCGCGCCCTCGGCCTCACCATGTGCACGGCGCTCGTGGTGGGCAATACCATCGGTGTCGGCATTTTCATGCTGCCGGCATCGCTCGCCCCCTTCGGGCTGAACGCGCTTCCCGCGTGGCTGATCACCACCGTCGGCTGTGTGTTCATCGCCTGGGTGTTTGCGGGACTGGCGCGCGCATTCCCGCAGGACGACGGCCCCTACGCCTACACCGCGCGCGCCTTCGGCGGCTTCGTCGCCTTCGTGCTCATGTGGTGTTACTGGATATCGACCTGGGTGACGAACGCCGTGCTCGCGACCGGCGTGACGGGCTACCTGTCCTATTTCTTCCCCGATCTGGGCGTCGACCACACACTCGCCGCCGCCACCGCCGTTGCGCTCGTCTGGCTGTTCGTACTGATCAACATCCTCGGAGCGCGCACCGCCGGCTGGGTGCAGGTGCTCACGACGGTGCTGAAGCTGGTGCCGCAGTTCGGCATCATCGCGCTCGGCGTCTGGGCGTTCCTCGCGCCGCACGCTCAGCCGGTGGTGAGCGTGCCGAAGACCCCGCTCAGCTTCCCCGCGGTGATCGCCGCCTCGACGCTGGCGCTCTACGCCATGCTCGGCGTCGAGAGTGCCGCCATGCCCGCCGGGCGCGTGTGCGACCCGGGCCGCACCATCCCGCGCGCCACCTTCATCGGCACACTGCTGGTGGCACTCATTTATATCTGCGTCTCGCTGGTGCCGATGCTCCTCATCCCGCAGCGGGAGCTGGCTGCCTCCAATGCGCCCTTCGCCGACGCCCTGGCGCGCTTCCTCGGCCCGGGCGCGGGCAAACTGCTCGCCGCCTTCGTGATCGTGGGAGGGCTGGGCTGCCTCAACGGCTGGACGCTGATACTGGGTGAGCTGACGGTGAGCTTCGCGCGGCACGGCGGCTTTCCGCGCTTCCTCGGACGGGTCAACTCACGCGGCGCGCCGACCTGGGGCTTCGTGGTGACCGCCCTGCTCGCGAGCATCATCACCGTCATGAACTACAACGACTCGATGGCCGGAGCCTTCACCCTGATGAGCGTAGTGGTCACCGCCGCGAACCTTCCCATTTATATCGGGTGCGCAGCGGCGGTCCTGGTGCTGTGGCTGCGCGGACAGATCGCGAAGCCCGGGGCCCGCGAGGCGCGCTGGATAATCGCCGCGCTGCTCGCAGCCCTCTACTGCACGTTCGTATCGATCGGCATCGGCGGCAAGCCCCTGTGGCAGGCGCTGGTGCTTTGTGCGATGGGCGTGCCCGTGTACGGCGTGTACTGGTGGCACCGGCGCTACAGCCTGCAGCGCGACGCGCTGACCGCGAGCGCCTGATGGAGAGAAACACCATGCGTTGCCTGGCGCTCAGGCTCCCCTTGCCCGTGCTGCTGTGCCTGTCACTCGCCGCGGGCCTCGCACACGGCGCTGATGCGGGTCAGCGCGAGCGCGCCCGCGACCTCGGCATTCCCTTCGACGGCACACCGGGGCCACTCAACGCCATCACCGATATCGAGGGCGTGCTGGTCGGGCAGACCACGCTCATCGAAGGCAGCGGCAAGCTCGTGGTCGGCAAGGGCCCGGTGCGCACCGGCGTCACCGCGGTGCTGCCGCGCGGCGCCGACTCCATGCGGCGTTTCTCCTTCGCGGGCTGGTACTCCCAGAACGGCAACGGCGAGATGACCGGCACGACCTGGATCGAGGAGTCGGGCTTTCTCGAGTCGCCGGTGATGATCACCAATACCCACAGTGTGGGCGTGGTGCGCGATGCCGTGATCGCGTGGCGCGTAGCGCACGGACCGGCGGATCAGACCGACTCGTGGTGGTCGCTGCCCGTAGTTGCCGAGACCTGGGACGGGTGGCTGAACGACATCAACGGCTTTCACGTCAAACCCGAGCACGTGTTTCGGGCGCTCGACGGCGCACGCCCGGGTCCGGTAGAGGAAGGCGCAGTCGGCGGCGGCACCGGCATGGTGTGCAACGGCTTCAAGGGCGGCATCGGCACCGCCTCGCGCAAGCTCACCGACAAGGACGGCGGCTACCTGGTCGGCGTGCTGGTTCAATGCAACTACGGACGCCGGCAGAACCTGCGCATCGCCGGGATCCCCGTGGGACGCGAGATCGAGAGCGAGGATCCCTACGCGTGGATGCCCTCCGACGTCGCCGAGCACGGCTCGATCATCGTCGTGGTGGCGACCAACGCGCCGGTGCTGCCGCATCAGCTGAAGCGCATGGCACGGCGCGTGTCGCTCGGTCTCGGGCGCACCGGCAGCATCGCCGGCAACGGCTCGGGCGACATCTTCATCGCCTTCTCGACCGCCAACGCCGGTGCGAGCGAGATCGATCATGGCCCGGTGGACCTCAGGATGGTGCCGAACGACTCGATGGACCCGCTGTTCGCGGCGACGGTACAGGCTACCGAGGAGGCCATCGTCAACGCCATGGTCGCCGCCACCGACATGACCGGCATCGACGGTCATCACGTGCGCGCGCTGCCGCACGCGGAGCTGCGCGCCGTGCTGGCGCGCTATAACCGACTGGTCAGGTAACCGACGGAGGCGTCATATGAGCTTGTCTGCATGCCGGGCCCCGGGTCTGCTTCTGGCTGCCCTGGCTCTTGCCGCGACCGGATCATCGGCAGCAGTCGCGTCGGTCGACGCGGCTGCAATCGCCGCTACCATCAGGAAAGACGTCGCGCAACTCGTCGCCGGGCTCAATGCACACGATCCGGCGAAGACCACCGCCTATGACGCCCCGGATATCGTCTCCTTTGAATGCGGCAGTCCTCCGGCTGTCGGCATCGAAGCCGACCGGGAGGGCTTCAAGACCGGCTTTGCCCGCGACCCCGCCTGGAGAGTGAGCCTGATCGAGGAGACCGTAGACGTTGCCGGCAGCGGCGACCTGGCGGTCTATCGCGGCACCTACGACGAGGATCACGGTCGTGCGGGCGTGCTGATGGCGCACAAGACGACCTTCATCGCGGAGTTCAGGCGTCGCGGCGACGGACCCTGGAAGATGGTCTGGTACAGCGTTTCCAACATGGAACCATCGCATCCGAAGTGAGCGCACTTCGTCCCGGCACTTGACGGGCACACACGGGCACGGGAGGCTGTCGATCGCTGAATATCCCGGTTCCTGACGCGCGGAAGGCTCGTGCCATGCCAGTTCTTCATCAGATGCAGATGTCCGGCAACTGCTACAAGGTGCGGCTCGCCGCGCGACAGCTGGGCGTGGCGATCACACTCAGGAGCTATGGGCTGCACGACGGAGCCACACGCAAACCGGAGTATCTGGCGAAGAATCCCAATGGCCGTGTGCCGATGCTGGAGTTCGAGGACGGCCGTCTGCTGCCGGAATCGGACGCAATCCTCTGGTACCTCGCCGAGGGCACGCGCCTCTCGCCGGCCGATCGCTGGGGACGCGCCGAGGCGCTGCAGTGGATGTTCTTCGAACAGTACAGTCACGAGCCCTATGTCGCCGTGGCGCGTTTCTGGCTGGCCTACGCGCCCAAAGAGGAATTGGCGAAGAAGCGCCACCTGGTTCCCGAATGGCACGCCAAAGGCAACGCCGCGCTGGCCGTGATGCAGACGCATCTGGCGAGGCATGACTGGTTCGCCGGGGGACGCTATTCCATCGCCGACATCGCACTCTACGGCTACACCCATTGCGCCGCCGAGGGCGGCTTCGATCTGAGCGCCTATCCGGCGGTCGTTGCCTGGCTGAAGCGGGTCGCGGCTGAGCCCGGCCATATCCCGCTTTCCGAAGACTGGTGAGCCGCCGGTTTCCTTACTGTCGCTCGAACACGAGAATGTTCGGCTGAGCTCGGCCCTGAGTCTGCACACTCACGCTCAGGGTCCTGAGATCCGGTGAAAGCTCGAGCTTCTCGGTGTTGTAGACCTTGCCGTCGCCGGTCTTGTCCACCAGCTCGAGTGTGTGCGCATCGAGTCTGCGCACCGAGGAAGTGGGGAGTATGGCTGCATTCGGACCCGTATTGGGGTAATCCTTTCCATCCAGTTGCATTTTCCTCGTCAGCGAAGCGGAGTTGACGATGGCGAGGCCGTCTTCTTCGTACGGCCGGATCTGAATCACAAAAGCGGAGATCAGCGATCCGCTCGTGCTGTCCCACCTGCCCGCGAAACCGGATCCGCTCGCCGTCCGCTTGAAGACCAGCTTCACAGTGGACGCCTTCCCCTCGGGCGAGATCGCGGAGAAATCGTCCGTGAGCGTGTTGCCGTCTTTGGAAAGCTTCCAGTTGGCGATGAGCAGCACGCGGCCGTCCTTCTTGCGCACGACCTTCCAGGCGTCGGCGCCCGCGGCACTGACAGCCACCGTCGTTCCGAAAAGGCCGGCCTGATCGGTTCCATCGATCAGGATCGTCTCGACCATACCGGTGCCATCGAAGTCGAAGCCGTACTTGCCGGCCGCGAGACTCTCAACCCGCATTTCCTCGATGAGGGTGCTCCTCGATGGGTTGAGCTTCCAATCGCCGACGAAGGGGTTGTCGGCCGCCGCGCGCAACGCACCCGCGTAGCCGGTCGAAACCGCCGACAAACCGATCAGCAAGGACGCCCGCAGCGGGATTTTCACGTTAAGAGTGTACGGCGGGCCTGTTGGCGCAATGAATCGGCTCGGCGTACCCGCGCAACCCTTCGGCGCGAGCGCGTTCCCCGGCGGATTGCCCCATTAATCGAATCAGAGTCGATCAATCCCGCCCATTTGCGTTGCGTCGCGATTCCCCGACGGAAAGCCTTGCGCTGCCCGGGCGCCGATTGGTTACCCTTCTACCGGGAGCTGGCTCAAATGGGGCTGGTCATGAGGAAACGATTTCCCGGCGGTCATATCGGTCCTAACCGCTACCCCCACTGCAAGGTGAGCGATACCGGTCACCTGTGTTTCTGGGACACGAAGCTGGCGATGTGGGTGCCGATGTTCCGGCTGACCAACGCTCAGCTGTTCGAGTGGATGAAGAGCGTCAAAGTGCTCGACGCGGAATTGCGCTGAAGCTCACCTCGGTGCGTCGAGTATCGCCCGCCAGTTGAGGATCGCGTTCCACAGCATCCGCTGATCGCCGCGGTTGAGATCGCGGTGCAGCGGGTTGAAGTTGAAGGCGACCACGTGGCCCTTGCCCTCGGGCATGTCCAGAATGGCGGGCCGGCCGATGAGATTCTCCTCCCCCCACGCCTGCCCGCTCACCACGAAGGGAGCGCCTTCCCGGTCGCCCCACTCGAGCACGACGCCGCTGCGATCGATCGGACCGTCGAGACAGGTGGTGCAATACGCCATGCGCAGCCAGCGGCGCGGCAGCGAGTAGAGCGGAAAGTTCTGGCGGAAGACCCAGGTGCGCGCCGCGTAGCCGTAGGCGATCGGGTGGTCGGGCCGTGCAAAGCTCACGCGCACGTGCGATCCCGGTGTCCGCGCCACCGCCGACTGTGAGGCCGCGGCCGAAGCCGCTCCGCCCCCCTGGGTACTGCGCGGCACGCCGCCGGACTCGCGGCGCACTCCGCGCACCAGGCCACCCTCGATCGCCAGCATCGAGCCGCTGCCGAGCGTGATCATGAGACCCCCCGAGTCGACGAAGCGCTGCAGCTCGGCGAGCCCGCCGTAACCGATGCCGCCGGTGATGTCGTCCGACTCGGCCGGTGTGCCGAAGGCGGGCGTTTCCCTGGTCTTCCTGAAAGGCATCGGACCCCAGGCCTTGGGGATTCCCTGGATCTGCTCGGCGAGCTCGAGGTCGACGTGTCCGTAGAGCAGTACGTCGTACTTCTCGCGCAGGCGGCCGGCGCGGATGTCCTCATCGCGCACGTACGCATAGGGAATGTGGCGCTGATCGAGTGAGTAGCGCGCCCAGCCGATCGTGTCCGTGTCCGCCCAGGGAACCCAGAGCCCGAGACGCGGCACCGGCGCATCGTGGCGCGCGACGTCAGGGGCGGCCGCGCTGCTGGCGAACTCGAGGGCGAGATCCTTTGCGGCCGCACGCACCGCGACCGCGAGCCCCGCCTGCGGGCCGAGGATCCAGGAGCCGGCCGGATACTCGCGCCCCGCCAGGGTGAAGGGGCGCTCGGCGATCGTCACCTTGAAGTGCGCGAGCCGGTAGCGCGCCTCGAGCAGCCCTTCCTGCCCGGTATCGGCCAGCACGAACACCGGCCCCTCGCCGGCGACCGCGCCCGCAGGCTGCGGCGCCTCGTGCAGCGCCGTCAGAGCGAGCTCGCGCACCCGGGCGTCCGCGGTCGCCACCGCAGTGAGGTGATAGTTGACGGGCAACGCCCAGGAGATGTCGTCGTAAGCCTCGCCGGCGTCCCTGGGATAATCCTGCGGAGTCAGCAGATCGACCGCGTAGTCGCGATACGGCTGGTCGAGTCGCACCACGTAGGTGCCGGCGGGGAAGCTGCCTTCCCTGAGTGTGAAGGGCGCGGAGGCGCGCTGCACCTCGATGCCCTGCGCCAGCAGTCGCGCGACGAGCTGCGCGACGCGCGCCGGATCGCCCTGCCCGTCGGGAATCACGAAGCCGAAGGGCGGCTGCTCGAGTCCACGGTGGTAGGAATGCAGCCCCTTCAGGTAATAGTTGTGCAGCAGCTGTGGCGCCTGCTGCGCCACGTCGTCGAGCGCCGCCAGCAGAGCGGTCTCGTTGTAATTGACGTTGTCGCGCGCCGACCACGTGAACGTCCCCTGCGCCGGCGGCGGCAGCGGTCGGTACCATTCGACGGATGCGTCCTGGCTCGGCTGCTTCGGGATCAGGGTCTCCGCAGTACCGTTGCCGAAGGTCTCGTAGCCGCGGCCGTCCGCGTTGTGATTGGTTGCGATGGCATCCAGGTAAAGATGGGCAAAGTCATCGCCGAAGTTCCAGGTCCAGACGCCCGGCATGCCGAGTCCGGTGAGCGTCTGCACCTCGTGAAAGCTGAGCTCGAGCCGCTCGTCGTAGGTCAGCGGGTCGACGTTGGGGTTGAGGGGACCGGTGCCGTTCCAGGTGACGAGCAGCGCGACGCTCTCGTGCATGTCGTGGATCACCTGCGGATGCCACGCCCACATCATGCGGAACACCGCCTGGGTGGTTGCGTGCACCTGCTGGTGCGCGTCGCGATTGATGTCGACGAAGGCATACTTCGACCAGTAGGGCGGCGCCTGACGCGGGAAGTGCGCCAGATCGGTCTTGCCCTTGAGATAGCGGTAGAACCACTCGACCTGGCGGTCGCGGCCGTCGGGGTTGGAAACCGGGTTGATGAGTACCACGAGCTTCTCGCGGATGCGCCGGATCATCGGCTGCTCGGAGACCGCGAGCCGGTAGGCGAGCTCGAGCGCGGACTCGGTGGAGCCGGTCTCATCGGAGTGCAGCGCCGCGTTGATGTAATAGATCGGGCGGGAGCTGCCGATCAGCTGCTCGGCGGCCGCGGGAGCGGTGCGACGCGGATCCGCCAGCGCCGCGGTCGCGGCCTTGAGCCGCTCGAGGTCGCCGATCCCCTGCTCATCCGCGATGGCGAGCAGCAGGATGTCACGGCCCTCCTCCGAACGACCGATGGTGAAGAGCTTCACCCGCGGTGAGGAGCCGGCGAGCGCGCGGCAGTAGGCGTAAGCCGCGGCGCTGTCGACGAGCTCCCCGGGAGCGCCGGGGATGCGGTGCCAGAAGGCGCGCGGCGAGACCACGCTCGACGATGCCGGCAGATAACTCACCCAGGGAGAGCTGAAGCGCGTCTCGGTGGTGGCGTGCGCGATCTCTTCGACCGAGCCGGGCTCGGCGCGATCGGGCCCGGTCGGCGTCTGCGCACGCAGCGCCCCGGAGACGAGCACGATCGCAGTCAGCAGCACGAGCTTCTTGTGAGCCATGAGCCCTTTACCTCGGTGCACATTCCGGCGCCATGCGCGCACGCCGAGTATAGCGTCCTCCACTATTGAGCAGCCGCTCAACTGGAGGCAGACTGCCCCGATGTCCCGCAGCCCGCGCTACGACGTGCTGTTCGAGCCGGTGAAGATCGGGCCGGTCACTGCGCGCAACCGCTTCTACGCCGTACCGCACGCCGCCGGCATGACCAACTCCATGCCGCACATGCGCGCCGCCTTCCGTGGCATGAAAGCCGAGGGCGGCTGGGGCGTGGTGTGCACCGGCTATGTGTCGATCGATCCCGGCTCCGACGATGCTCCCCTTCCCTACGCGACGCTCTGGGACGACGACGACGTGCGCTCCCACGCACTGATGACCGACGCCGTTCACCGCCACGGGGCGCTCGCGGGCATCGAGCTGTGGCACGGCGGCGGCTCGGTGATGAACCGCCTGAGTCGGCTGCCGACCATGTCGCCGTCCGGCACTTCCTGGATGGCGACGCACGTCAATTTCATGGGCAACCAGCGCCCGCGCGCCATGGATGCCGACGACATCCGCTCGCTCCTCGCCCAGCAGGGCGCCGCGGCGCGCCGCGCCCGCCAGGCGGGCTTCGACATCGTCTATGTCTACGCCGGCATGGGCTATCTGCCCTACCAGTTCCTGCTGCCGGAGTGGAACCTGCGCAGCGACGCTTACGGAGGCAGCGTCGCCAATCGCGTGCGGATCGTGCGCGAGCTCCTGGAAGTGACGCACGCGGCGGTGGCGGGCCAGTGCGCGGTCGCGCTGCGCATCAGTCTCGAGGAGCTGCGCGCGCGGCCGAGCGAGGTCGCGCCCTCGCAGGCACACGAGGTCGTGGCACTGCTCAGGGATCTTCCCGACCTGTGGGACGTCAAGATGGACTCCTCGCCCACCGACTGCCCGCCGTCGCGTTTTGCTCAAGAGGGGAGCCATGAGCCGGTCATCGACTTCGTGAAGAAGGTGACGGCGAAGCCCGTGGTGGGCGTCGGGCGCTTCACCTCGCCCGATACGATGGTCAGCCAGGTGCGCCGCGGCGTGCTCGACCTCATCGGTGCGGCGCGGCCCTCCATCGCCGACCCGTTCCTGCCGCGCAAGATCGACGAGGGGCGCGAGGCGGAGATCCGCGAGTGCATCGGCTGCAACATCTGCATATCGAGCTGGCACGACAGCGTGCCGGTGCGCTGCACGCAGAACCCCACCATCGGCGAGGAGTGGCGGCGCGGCTGGCATCCGGAACGCATAGCCGCAGCGACACGCGCAGCCTCGGTGCTGGTGGTGGGGGCCGGGCCCGCGGGCCTGGAGTGCGCCCTCACCCTCGGGCGGCGCGGCTACCAGGTGAGTGTGGCGGAAGCGGCCGACGATATCGGCGGCCGCTTGCGCTTCGAGACCCGCCTGCCCGGACTCAGCGCCTGGGGCCGCGTCGTCGAATGGCGCCGCGGGCAGCTCGAGCGGCTCAGCAACGTCAACATCTACCGCGGCAACCGTCTGTCGGCGGACGAGGTGCTCGAGCTCGCAAGCACCCACGTGGTGATTGCCACCGGCTCGCGCTGGGCGCGTCTGCTCTACTCGCCGCTGGAGGTGCCGGCGGGAAGCCTCGAGGGACCGGGTGTGCTCACGCCCGACGACGTTGCGCAGGGAGCGCCGGTCGCCGACCCGGTGGTCGTCTACGACTTCGACAACTATTACATGGGCGGCGTGCTCGCCGAGCACCTCAGCCGGGGCGGACACTCGGTAAGCTACGTGACGCCGGCAGGTCATGCCTCCGCCTGGACGATCATGAGCAACGAGCAGCCACAGATTCATCGCGCGCTCTTCGCGGCCGGGATAAGCGTGCACACCCTGTCGCGCGTCGTCTCCTTCACCGACGGCACCGTGACGCTCGCGAGGCAGTTCACCGATGCGCAAGCCGGGCTGCCGTGCGGGTCGCTCGTCATCGTCGGCGCGCGTTTCGCGAACGACGGCCTGCACCGTGAGCTCACGGGCCGCGCCGCGGAGCTCGCCGCCGCCGGTATCCGCTCCGTGACCCGTATCGGGGATGCGCTGGCGCCCGGGGCGATCGTGCACGCCGTATACAGCGGCCACCGCTATGCGCGCGAGCTCGAGGGCGACCCCGCCCAGAGTGTCTTGCGGCGCGATGCGCCGCTGCCCGGAACCGCGTGAGCGCGACGTGACGGCACCGCCGGCGGGGGCGCACGCACGGCCTGCACCGCAGCGCTCGCAGGTGCGCTGGAAGATCTTTCTCTATCTGTTCGGCTTCGGCTTCATCCTTTATATGCAGCAGCGCGCCATCCCGGTGGCGGGCATCGAGATGATGCCGCGACTGAATCTGAGCCAGCTGCAGATCGCCTGGCTCGAGCAGGCGCTGCTCGTCGGCTACACGGTCATGCAGTTTCCGGGCGGCGTGCTCGGACAGAAGCTCGGCGCGCGCCGCAGCTTCATCCTGATCTCCCTCATTGCGCTCGGCGCCTACGTGGCGACGCCGCTCGCGCCGCTGCTCGCCGCCGGCACGGCCCTGCTGGCGCTGCTGGTCGGCCTGCAGCTCCTCCTCGGGGCGGCGCAGGGGCCGGTGTTCCCGGTCTCGGCCGGGGTGTTCCAGTCGTGGTTTGCGCCGGACCGCTGGCCGCTGGTGCAGGGGCTGCAGAGCATGGGTCTGCAGCTCGGCGCCGCCGTGATGCCGCCGCTCATCTCCTCGCTCATGTACGCATTCGGCTGGCAGCAGGCGCTGCTGTGGAGCTCCCTGCCTGCGCTGCTGCTCATCTGGGGCTGGGCCTGGTACGGGCGCGACACGCCGGCGGAGCATCCGTCAGTGAGCGCGGCGGAGCTCGCCGAGCTTAGCGCACATCCCGTGCCGCGCGTCGATGCCTCGATTACCTGGTCACGCATGTGGGCGCTGCTGCGGAACCGCGACGTGCTGCTGCTCACGGCTTCCTACGTCTGCCTGAACTACGTGTTCTACCTGATCGCCAACTGGTGCTTTCTCTACCTGGTGCAGGAGCGGCATTTCACGGTGCTCGAGAGCGGCTGGCTGGCGAGCACGCCGCCGCTCGCAGCGGCGATCGGAGCCGGTGTGGGCGGCAAGCTCGCGAGCTCCTTCGCCGTCCGTTACGGCGTGCGCCGCGGGCTCGCGATCGTGCCGCTGGTGTCGCTGCCGGCCGCCGCCGTGCTGCAGTTCCTCGCGGTCGATGCGGTCAACGCCTACCTGGCGGTCGTCGCGCTGGCACTGTGCTTTGCGGCCATCGAGCTCAACGAGGGGCCCTACTGGGCGGCGATCATGCACGTCGGGCGCGCCGACGCCATGGCGGCCTCGGGGCTGCTCAATACCGGCGGCAACGGCGGCGGACTGATCGCAACGCCCATCGTCGGCTACCTTTCGAGCCAGCACCAGTGGACGCTGGCTTTCTGGATCGGCGCGGCATTTGCGATCGCGGGCGGCGCCGCGTGGCTGTTGATAGACCCGGCGCGGGAACCGACGCGCTGAGAAGCGCGCGCCCGGCGCGTCACGGCGCCGGCGCCCCGGCCGTGACGCTGCGGCCGCCGACCAGGCCGTGTGCCATGGCGCGCGCGCCGCTCGCGCCTTCGGGCCAGCTCAGATCCAGTGTCGCAGGCCCCGCGGGAGTCTCCAGGCCGAGATGCGCGCGCACCAGACCTGAACGGCCTGGCCAGCTGATGCTTCCCGAGGCGCTCACGTCTTCGGTCCACCTGAGAGCGTGCAGCTTCACGAGGTAGCCCCCGTCTGCCGCCGTGGCCACGAAGCTGCCGCCGCGCAAGCCGACTCCGGTGCCCGGACCATCGGCAACGGCGCGCGCGATCGCATCCTCGGCCGTGAGCAGCGCCGCCGTCACTACGCGCAGATCCTCATCGCTCGCGTGGCTTGCCGCACTGCCTTGCGCCGGGGCCAGCTCGCGCACGCGCCGCGCGAAGACGGGCACGAGACGCACCGGCGGCACGGCCGCGGCGCAGCTCTCATCGCCCGTCGACCGGGTGTCCATGAAGCGCCGCACCAGTGTGGCGCCGCAGTCGCTGCGCGCGTGGGGCAAGGCGTTGACGTGAAAGCTGTTGGCGATGACGACGTGGCGGGCGTGGCGGAAATGCCCTGCGGCCACTGCGCCGTCGGCCACGCTCGTCATGTTGTCCAGCTCGCCCGAGAGCACGAGGACCGGGACGTCCGGGTAGCTGGAGGCGGCGTAGATGAGCGGCGCGGGTGGCCAGGCGGGCGGCGACGGCCACGCGACGCACTGATCGATGAAGGCGTAATCGAGGGGCATACCGCGGTACTCATCGATGGTGAAAGGCGCATAGGCGGCTGGAAAAGCCGCGCGGCGCCCGGCAATGAGCGAGGCGCGCGCCGCGAGCCGCGCGGCGGGGGGCAGATGCATGTCGAATATCTGCGGCGGATCCTGACAGGACACGGCGGCCGCGAGGCCGGCGCTGAACAGCCGGGGGTTGCGGGTCGCATCGCGCGAGTCGACCGAGCCCAGCGCCTCGGCCATGAGGCGCAGCAGCGGCGCCCGATCGTCGTGCACGAAGGCGCGGGCCGCCGCGTCCACCTCGCGCACCGTCGCGAAGGCCGGCGAGCCGCCGAACATCACGATGGCGAGAGCGCTCGCATTGGCGGTGAAGCTCAAGTGGCCCGCGCCGGAGCGCACCGTCGCCTGAAAGGGCTGCGCCCGCAGCCGCTCGAGAGCGGGCGCGATGTGATCGAGCGAGCTCCCCGGGAGTGCGCTGCAGGCGCGCGAGCGCGCACACGCGAGGTTGAACTTCTCGCGCATGGCAGTCGCGTAGTGCGGGTACCACGGGAAGTCCGGCCCGTCGAGCGGGTCGGCGCCGTCGAGAACCAGCGTGCGCAGGAGCTGCGCATGGCGCAGCGCAAAGACCTGCGCGAAGTAGCTGCCGTAGGAATCCCCGTAGAGCCCGACGGGCCCGGTACCGAGTCCCTCGAGGATCGCCGCAAGATCGTCGGTGGCGAGCGCGGTGCCGTAGAAAGGCGCCGCCGGCCCGAGAGAGCGCCCGCAGGCGCCGATGTTGCTCTCGGTGAGCGCGGCTGCGTCCTGCAGCTCCCGGCAGTCGATCGCGCCCGAACGGCCCGTGCCGCGATTGTCCATGATCACGACGTCGTAGCGCGCGCGCAGCGGCGCGAACAGCGCGAGGTACTCCGCGCGCGATGCGGTGGCCGGATAGCCCGGACCCCCCTCGGTCGCGACCAGCGTGCCGGCGACGGCACCGGGCGCGGTGTGCGGGTAATACTCGAAGTAGACCGGGAGCGTGCCGGCTACCGTGCCGCGCGGATCGAGCGGGCGCATCAGCACCGCGCACCAGGGTGCGGGCGTCTCGCAGCGATGCAGCGTGAGGGCGCCGACGCTGAGGGTCGCAGCCGGGCCCGCCGGCAGCGGCTCCACGGCAGCCGCCCACACGAGCGCCTGCAACATCAGGATGCCGGGCAGAAGGTAGCGGGCGCAGCGCGCTGCGGACTGTTTGTTCACGACCGGTGCCTGCTATTGTAGCGGCATCCGCCGCCGGGGGTTTCAGTCCGATGCTCAGCCGTAAAGTGTTCAGAGCCCTGCTGTGCGCACCGCTGCTCCTGGCATTCGCGACCGCAGCTCCCCGGGCCTACCCGCAGTCGCCGCTCAAGACGCGCAACGTCGTGCTGGTGGTGAGCGACGGCCTGCGCTGGCAGGAAGTCTTCAGCGGTGCCGATCCGACGCTTCTCAACGAGAAGTACGGAGGCATCTGGGACAAGGAGGCGGACCTCAGGCGCGAGTTCTGGCGCGACGCTGTGAACGAGCGGCGCCGCGTGCTGTTCCCGTTCCTGTGGGGTACGGTGGTGCCGCATGGCCAGATCTTCGGCAACCAGACCAAGGGCAGCATCGCACGCGTCACCAACGGCTTCGCGTTCTCATACCCCGGCTACAACGAGATGCTCGCCGGCCATGCCGATCCGCGCATCAACACCAACGAGTTCGGGCCGAACCCCAATATCACGGTGTTCGAATGGCTGAACGGTCAGCCGGAGTTCGCGGGGCGCGTCGCCGCACACGCCGGCTGGGCGACGTTCAGGGACATCTTCAACGTCGGCCGCAGCCACCTGCCGGTGCAGGCGGGCTGGGATCCCCCTTACCCGGGCGCGACGGCGCCGCGTGAGCGGCTGCTGAACCGGCTGTTCGAGACCCATTCACGCTTCGACTACGAAGACCTCGATGACTCGTTCATGCAGGTGACGCTCCTCGACTCGCTGCACAAGTCGCACCCGCGGGTGCTGTTCGTCGGCTACGGCGAGACCGACAACTGGGGACACGGCGGGCGCTACGACCTGTTGCTGCACAGCGCTCACAACTTCGATCGCTTCCTCGAGGAGCTGTGGAACACCCTGCAGCGCCTGCCGGACTATCGCGGCTCGACCACCTTCATCATCACCTGCGACCACGGCCGCGGCAGCGGGCTCACCGAGTGGAAGGAGCACGGCGTCGGGCAGAAGGGCTCCGAGAACGTCTGGATCGCGGTAATGGGACCGGATACTGCCCCGCTCGGCGAGCGCACCAACACGCCTGAGGTCCATCAGGCGCAGATTGCCGCGACGCTCGCGGCGTTCCTGGGTAAAGACTACCCGCAGGCCGTCCCGGCAGCCGCGCCCGCGCTTCCCGACGTCGTCGGCAAGCGCTAGCGCGGCGTCGATGCCGGCATCGGTACTACTGGCTACTTCCCAGGCGCAGCGGCATTAAGTAGGCTGGTGCCAAGGCGACCTCGTCGTTAAGGAGAAGTGCATGCCCTGCGATCAATCCCGCCGGCAACTGCTGAAGAACGTGGCTCTCGGAGCGCTGCTGCTTCCGATCGCGGCCGCGCCGCTGAGACAGGCACAGGCCGCCGATCTGCCTCTCGTGGGCACGGACGATCCCACGGGCAAAGCTCTCAAGTACACGCCCGACGCTTCCAAGGCGGCCGACGCCAAGCCCGGCAGCAAGTGCGCCAACTGCGCGCTGTACCAGGGCGCCGCGGGCTCGGCCCAGGGTGGCTGCCTGCTGTTTCCCGGCAAGGCGGTCAAGGCCACCGGCTGGTGCAGCTCCTGGACTCTTAAGAAGTAATCGAATCCGCACCCGCAGCGGGGTGCGGCCCTCCACAGCGGGCGGCGTGGTGCACTGGAGCAGCCGGTGCGCCTGCCGCCCGTCTTTTGCTGAGCAGCCGAGACGTCCATGAAGAAATCCGGCCTCAATACGCTGTGCGTGCACGCGGCGCATGCGCCCGATGCGCTCACAGGGGCGGTGGCGGAGCCGATCCACCTCTCGACCACCTTCGAGCGCGATGCCGACGGAGAGTACCCGCGGGGCTATCGCTACAGCCGCGAGGGCACGCCGAACCGCAGGGCTCTCGAATCCTGTCTCGCCGAGCTCGAGGGCGGCATCGGGGCCGTCGCCTTTGCTTCCGGTCTCGCAGCCAACCACGCCGTGCTGGACCTGCTCGGCGCGGGCGAGCGGCTGCTGGCGCCGCTCGAGGGCTACTACGGAACGCTGCGGCAGTTCGCCGCGATCGCCCGCCGCCGCGGCGCGGTGCTCGAGCTGGCGGACTTCTGCGAGCCATCCGCCCTCGAGACTGCCGTCGCCGGCGGAGCCCGGCTGGTGTGGATCGAGACTCCCGCCAACCCTCTGCTCAGCATCACGGATCTCGAGGCCACCGCCTCACTCGGCCACGACGCCGGGGCGCTGGTGGTGTGCGACAACACCTTCGCGACGCCCGTTTGTCAGCGGCCCTTCGAGCTCGGCGCGGATCTGGTGCTGCACAGTGCCACCAAGTACCTCGGCGGTCACAGCGACGTGCTCGGCGGCGTGGTCGTCGTGCGTGAGGACGCGGCGCTCCTCGAGCGCTTGCGCGAGTGGCAGCGCATGGCCGGCGCGCCGCTCGCCCCATTCGACTGCTGGCTGCTCCGGCGCAGCATTGCCACGCTGGCGCTGCGTGTGCGCGCGCAATGCCGCGGCGCGCAGCGCGTGGCGGAATTCCTCGGCGCGCATGCGGCGGTCGAGCGGGTCTTCTACCCCGGCCTCGCCACGCACCCCCGTCACGCGGTCGCCGCGGCGCAGATGCGCGGCGGCTTCGGCGCAATGCTCTCGGTCTGCATAGCCGGCGGCCGCGATGCGGCCCTGCGCGTGGCGGCACGCACCCGGCTGTTCAGGCGGGCGACCAGCCTCGGGGGAGTCGAGAGCCTCATCGAGCACCGCGCCTCGATCGAGGGGGCGGGCACGCGCGCACCGGAGAATCTCCTGCGCCTGTCGGTCGGCATCGAGGAGCCCGACGATCTGCTCGAGGACCTGGCACAGGCGCTCGCCTGAGCCGTCCGTCAGTGCTGCGCCCGCGAAGTGAGAAAACGGCCGAGGGCGGCGAAGGACTTGACGGCCTTCATGAGAACCTCGGGATCCACGGGCTTGGCGATGAACAGCAGCGGTGCGCCTGGCAGCCACGGCAGGCCGGCGTTTGCCAGCTCGCCGCTGAGAAAGATGGTGGGCACCACGTGACCGATCGCGTGGCAGACCTCCTCCGCGACCTCCGTGCCGTCCATGTCGCCGTGCAGATCGAAGTCCAGGATGAGCACATCGGGCGCGGCCGCGGCGCTCGCCAGCTGCGTGAGGGCGCTCGCGCCATCGTTCGCGGTCATGGGCTCGAGTCCCTCGACCCGCAGCAACGTGGCCACGCTCGCGCTGAGATCCTCGTCGTCCTCGACGTGCAGGACTGTGAAAGGCCGCGGCCCCTTGTCCTTGATGTTCGCGATGTCCATAGCAGACGGTGGGGATCGTAGCGCTGTGCGCGGCGCTGCTCACTAAGCATCTTCGCGTACGCGCTACCCGCTATGCGCACCGCCCGCGGCACGCGCGATGAGCACGCGGGTCACGGACGCAGCGCCGCCTCCATGTGCAGCTCGCTGCGAATCGAGCTCGCCACCCCGTGCAGGTCCCTGGCGAGCGTATCGAGCACGTCATCGAGCGACAGCACGCCGGTGAGCTCGCCCAGGGCGCCGACCACGGGGACGCGCCGCACGCCGATACGGCGCATCTGCTCGAGCGCGTACGACAGGGACTTCGACTCCTCGACCACCGTTGGCTGACGGGTCATGACATCGCCGACCCGCAGCTGCCTCGGGTCTTCGCCCCTGGCGACCACCGCCACCACGATGTCCCGATCGGTGAGGACGCCGGTCGGCCTGAAGGATCCCGGCAGGTGCGGCTCGACCACTACCAGATAGCCGATGTGGCGCTCGCGCATGAGCCGCGCCGCGGCGCCGAGCTCCTCGGTCTGAAGGATGGTGACTGCAGGGCGCTTGCAGATTTCGGTGACGTTCATGTGCATCTCCTGGCAGGTTCCGACGCCGGCATCGTCGTGCCACGGCCGTGGACCCGGAATAAGGAGATGTGCCTAAGCGCGACTGCCGCTACGGCGCGCTGCCGCTGCCCGGCAGCCTCGAGATGTAGTCCGCCAGCGACTGCTGCGCCACGTCCGAAAGCGCCGCCGCTGCTGCGGCATCCAGGCCGCGGTGCACCGAGGCAAACTCCCGCAGGCGGGACAGCAGATAGCGGTAATGCTGTCCGCCGATGCGTGGTATCGATCCCGCATCGCTCCCCGAGCCCTGCGCGGCGTGACAGGCCGCGCACTCGCGGACATAGAGGCTCTTGCCCGAGGCGAGCGCCTGACCCTCTCCCTGGTCCGGCTGCGGGGCGCGCGGGGTGTGCGCGAGCCAGGTGCTCAGATCACGGATCGCCGCGGGGCGGTTGACGTCGGGAGCGCGCAGCGTGTCGCGCATCGCCGGGCCGTGCATCTCGGAACCCGGCCGGTCGCCGTCGGCGAAGTGGGTCAGCTGCTCGATGATGTAGGCCTCCCTCTGGCCAGCGAGGGCGGGAATCTCCCGCGGACCGTCGCCCCAGGCACGCGGGCCGTGACAGGCCGCGCAGTGGCGCATGTACAGAACTCGTCCATGTTGTGGATCAGGCGCCGTGGATGCGGCGGCCGGGGGCACAGCTGCGGGCGGAACGGTGGCGGCCTGCGCCAGCTGCAGGGCCAGCGTCGCCACCGCGAAAACGAGCTCAGCTCGCATGGCAATGCAGGCTAGTGACCTGTTCGGCGGGCGCATATAGGGACAAGAGCGTACTGCGGACCCGCTCGCAAAGTCTCAGAATTTCAAGGCACTCGGGTAAGGGGATGAGCTATGGGACGTGTTGCACTCATCACCGGCGGTGTGGCGGGCATCGGCGCTGCGACCTGCCGGGCCTTGCAGCAGGCCGGCTACCAGGTGGCCGCGACTTTCGTGGGCGACGTAGCCGCGGCGCGCAGCCTGCGCGAGGAATATGAGATCCGCACCTTCCAGTGGAACGTCGCCGACTTCGAGGCCTGTCACGAGGGTGTCGCCCAGGTGGTGCGCACCCTGGGTCCGGTCGAGGTGCTGGTGAACAACGCCGGGATCACCCGCGATGCGAGCCTGCACAAGATGACCCTCGAGCAGTGGCGCAGCGTCGTCGACGTCAATCTCGGCGGCTGCTTCAACATGTGCCATGCCGTGATCCCGTCGATGCGCGAGCGCCGCTACGGACGCATCGTCAACGTGAGCTCGGTCAATGGGCTCGCCGGACAGTTCGGCCAGACCAACTACGCGGCGACCAAGGCCGGGATCATCGGCTTCACCAAGGCCCTGGCCCTGGAGAGCGCAGCGCTCGGCATCACCGTCAATGCCGTCGCACCCGGCTACACCGATACGGCGATGGTCGCGGCCGTGCGTCCCGACGTGCGCGAGCGGATCGTCGCGGGGGTGCCGTTGCACCGCCTTGCCCGCCCCGAGGAGGTCGCGGCGGCAATCGCCTTCCTGGTGAGCGATGCAGCCGCCTACATCACCGGTGAGACGCTCTCGGTGAACGGTGGGCAGTACATGCACTGAGGCCGCGCCGCAACGCGCCGCAACGCTCCGCCGCTCCGCGCCAGCTGCCGTCCGGTACCGGCACACGGATGTCTGTGAAAGATACGTACAGACTAAGGGCTTGCGAACGTGGATTCTCCGGGCTCAAACCCGGAATTGTGAGCGTTACATGAACAGTGACCGAGTGCGCGAGGCGCAGGCGCCGCCGAAAACGGCCGGCGAGCCGGCACCCGACCCTCTGGCCGTCCTGCACGGGAGGCTGCAGAACGTGTCGCGCATGGCCACCATCGGGGAGATGGCGGCCGGGGTCGCGCACGAGCTCAACCAGCCGCTTACGGCGATCGCCAACTACGCGCATGCCTGCGAGCGGCTGCTGGCACGGCCGGGCACCGACCCGAACGAGCTGCGCGAGGCACTGAGGCAGATCAGCCAGCAGACCACACGGGCGGCCGACATCATCCGGCGGCTGCGTACCCTGGCCCGCAGCCGCCAGGCCGAGCACATCCCGATCGAGGTGAACTCGCTCGTCGAGGAGCTTCAGGAGCTGATGCGAACCGACGCCAGTCTGCACGGCGTCGAGCTGTCGCTCGATCTGGCGCCCGGCCTGCCCAAGGTGGCCGCGGACCCCGGGGAGATTCAGCAGGTCATCCTCAATTTCCTGCGCAACAGTCTGGAGGCGCTCAGCGCACAGCCGTCGGCCAGTCCCATGGTCGCGATCAGCACCGTCTCGGCCAGCAATCACGCCGTGGAGCTCTCGGTGTGCGACAACGGCCCGGGCCTCAGCGCCACGATGACCAAGCGGGTGTTCGACCCGTTCTTTTCCACCAAGGAGAACGGCACTGGGCTCGGTCTCGCCATCAGCAGTACCATAGCGCGTGCCCACGGCGGCACGGTCGGGTATCGACCCAACAAGCCAGCCGGGGCATGCTTCTATATAGTGCTGCCGACGCAAACCCCCGAGTGACATGCAACAACAGCTACCAACCGTCTTCGTCGTGGACGACGATGAGGGCGTGCGTAACTCACTGCGTTTTCTGCTGAAGTCGGTCGGTCTGGCGACCCGGGCGCTCGCCTCCGCCGCCGAGTTCCTCGAGTCGTACAAGCCGAGCCAGCCGGGCTGCCTGGTGCTCGATGTGCGCATGCCCGGGATGAGCGGGCTGGAGCTGCAACAGCAGCTCAATCTGCGCGGCGCCGTCATTCCCGTCATCTTCATCACCGGCCACGGCGACATCCCGATGGCGGTCGAGGCGATGCAGCAGGGAGCCTTCGATTTCCTGCAGAAGCCGTTTCGGGATCAGGACCTCATCGACCGCATCCAGCGCGCGCTCGAGCGCGATGCGCGCAACCGCGCCGCGCTCGACGAGCACACGAAGATCCGCGAGCGCCTCGACTCGCTTACCCCGCGCGAGCGCGAAGTGCTCACTCTGATGACTCGCGGCAAGCCCAACAAGGTGATGGCGGCGGAGCTCGGGGTCAGCCAGCGCACCGTGGAGATTCACCGGGCGCGCGTCATGGAAAAAAGCGGGGCCGCCTCGCTGGCGCAGCTGGTGCGCATGGTGATGGACCTGGAGGGCGCCCAGGCGAAGTGACGCGCACCGCGCGTGCGCGACCCTCAGCGTCCGAGCTGCGCCCGCAGCAGCGCCAGCAGCTCCTCGGCATCGACCGGCTTGCTGAGGATGCACACCCCCGGATCCGGCCGCTGCTGCCTGATCACCGCGGACGTGTCCCCGGTCAGCAGAATGGCCTTGAGGCCGGCGCCGAGCCTGTCACGGACCGCGGCGATGACGTCCGTGCCGAGCTCACCCTCGCCAAGGCGGTAGTCGGTGATGAGCAGATCGGGAGCCTCCCGGCCCATCGCCTGTACGGCTGCGGAAAGCGAGGCGACCGCCGTCACGCGGTAGCCCTCGACCCGCAGCAGCATGCTGGTCGCATCGCGAACGCTGGCGTCGTCCTCGACCAGCAGCACATGAGCGCCGCCCGCCGGCGCGGCCGGCGTCGGTGCGGGTGATGCCTGCGGCGCCGCCTCGGCAACCCCGCCCAGCGCGAGCGGCAGGAGTAAGGCGAATACCGAGCCCCGGCCGACTTCCGACTGCGCCTCGAGGCTGGCGTTGAGAAGCTTCACCAGCCGCTCCACGATGCTCAGCCCGAGCCCATAGCCCTCGCGCGCTCCGGCCGACACCCCGATCTGGTAGAACTCATCGTAGATATAAGCGAGCTGGGCGGCGGGGATGCCGACGCCGGTGTCCTGCACCTCGATGCGCAGCGACCCCCCCTGGCGCCTGCCACGCACCGCCACCCGCCCCCGCGGCGTGTATTTCACCGCATTCGACACGAGATTCTTCAGGATCTGCTCGACCATGGCGGGGTCGGAGCGCACCGACTCTTCACAGGGCTCCACCAGCAGCTCGAGGCCGCGGCTGCCGGCGACCTGTACGAACTCGCGCCGCACCGCTTCCAGCACCGTCGCGATCCTGAAGTCCCGTAACGCCGGCTGCACCGCGCCCGACTCGAGCTTGCTGATGTCGAGCAGCGTGTTCACCAGCCGTGACATCGTGCCTACCGCATGCTCCTGCTGCGCGAGCACTTCCGCGGCGTCCGGGTTGGTCACTATGCGCCGCAGCGCACCGTTGAGCAGGGAGAGCGTCTGCAACGGCTGGCGCAGATCGTGGCTGGCGGTCGCGAGGAAGCGGCTCTTGGCTTTGTTGGCGCGATCGGCACTCTGACGTGCCTCGTCCGCGGCTTCCCGCGCCGCGCTCAGCTCGGCCTCGAATCGCTTGCGCTCGGTCACATCGCGGATGGCGGCGGCGACCAGCGCTCCACCCGCGGTATCGATGGGACTCAGGCTGATCTCGACCGGAAACTCGCGCCCGTCGCGGTGCCGGGCGAACAGTGCCATCCCTACCCCCATCGGGCGCAGGCGCGGGGCGGAGGAGTAGTGCTGGCGGTAGGCGGCATGATGCTTGCGAAAGCGATCCGGCAGCAGCTGCTCGATGCGCTGGCCGATGAGCTGCTCGCGCTCGTAGCCGAAGAGCGCCGATGCCTGGCGATTGGCGAAACGGATGGCTCCGCCTGCGTCGACGATGATCAGCGCGTCAGGCGCGGCGTCCAGCGCACTGCGCGCAAGTTCCCCGGTGAGACTCTGCATGGAGACGGCTGCCGATCCTCGCCTGCGCCTTCCTGCGAGCCTAAGCATATGCCAAAAGAGCCCTTAGAAGTCTCTTGTGCGGCCGCTGCGACGACTACCTAGCTGGCGCGGAACACTACCGATTTCGCCCCATTTCTCATCTGCCAATCTGCGCCGGTGTATAAGCCCGGTTGTCTGCTGTGCCTGTGCCTTTGGGGGGGTGTATCCGTCGCCGCACCCCCACAGGACGAGCTGGTCTGGAGTCGCGCGGGCGCCATCACGCCGCAGGCGCGCGCGCTGGTCGCGACGCTCGAGGCCGCCGACCGCTATGGGCTGGCGCCCGGGAGATATCGGGCCGCAGAGCTCGCCGCCGCCCTCGCAGCGGATGCCGCCGGGCAGCCCGGCTCCGCAGAGTTGCGGCGGCTGGACCTCGCGCTCACCGGCGCAGCCCTCTCCTTCGTCAGGGATCTGCACTACGGCCGCATCGATCCGGGCGCGGCCGGCTTCGACCTGCCGCCGCGCGCAGCGGACATGGACGCGGCCGCCGTCGTCGCGCAACTCGCCTCGGCAAGCAATCCGGGGGTGGCGATCGCCGCCATCGAGCCGGGGTACCTGCACTACCGGCTGCTGCGCCAGTCGCTCACCCGCTATCGGGAGCTGGCGGCAGGTCCCGCTCTGGCGTCGCTGCCGCCGCTGCCACGAAGGTCAGTGAGGCCGGGGGAGGCGTACGCCGGCGCATCCGCATTGCGCCGATGGCTCGCGGCAAACGGCGATCTGTCTGCCGCGCAGGCGGCGCGCACCGATGCGGTTCTCGACGAGGAGCTGGTGGCTGCGCTCAAGAGCTTTCAGTACCTGCATGGTCTCGCCGAGGACGGCGCGCTCGGCAGCGCCACGATGAGCGCGCTGCGGGTCCCGTTCGCCCAGCGTGTGCGGCAGATCGAGCTGACGCTCGAGCGCTGGCGCTGGGTTCCACCGCTGCGCCCACCGACCCTCATCGTCAATATTCCGCAGTTCCGTCTGTTCCTGATCCACACCGCGGTGGATGAGGAAGCGGCCATGCTGCGCATGAACGTGATCGTCGGGCGCCAATACCCACAGCTGCACACACCGGTATTCGCCGCGGACATGACCTCGGTGCTGTTCCGCCCGTACTGGGACGTGCCGCCGAGCATCGTGCGGCGCGAGCTGCTGGCCGAGCTCAGCAAGGACCCCGGCTACCTCGAGGCCCACGACATGGAGCTGGTGGGTGGCGGCGGCGCCGCATCCACCGCGCCCCTCCCGGCGACTGCGGACAACCTGGCCGCTCTGGCGGCGGGACGCCTGCGATTGCGCCAGCGCCCCGGCCCGGACAATGCCCTGGGGCTGATCAAATTCGACCTTCCCAACCGCTACGACGTATACCTGCACTCGACGCCGGCGCAGCGGCTGTTCGGGGAGGCGCGCCGGGCCTTCAGCCATGGCTGCATCCGCGTGAGCGACCCGGTGGCACTCGCCACCGAGGTACTGCGCGGAGTGCAGGGCGACTGGACGGCGGAGAAGATCCGCGCGGCGATGAATGGCGAGACGACGCTGCGCGTGCCGCTGGCGCGGCCGGTCCACGTACTGATCCTCTACGGCACGGCAATCGCCACCGAGGACGGCAAGGTGCACTTCGTCGACGATATCTACGGGCAGGATCGCAGGCTGGAGCGCCTGCTCGGGCTCACGCCGGTGGCGGCGCCTTAGAGGTCACCAGTGGCGGACGCGACCGGTGTCGACGTGCACGAAGTCGCTGCTCGCGTAGTAACCGACGCCGCCACGCCCGAGCGCACGCGCCTGCGAGGCGAGCCGCTGCGTCGAATACCCGCTCAGGCGCACGTCGATCGCCCGGCCCTCGAGGTGCATGCTGTGCACGGCCACGCCCTCCGAGCGCTGGTGCAGCATCGCGTTGGTCGCCGGAGAGCGGTAACCGCAGATCACCTCGAACGGGGCGTCGCGATCGGCACGCGTCTGCAGCTCGAACAGGATGTCGAGCACCCCGGGATCGATAGGATGCACATCGCCGGTGCGGAAATCCCGCAGCAGGTGATCGATACGGGTCAGGCAATCCGCCTGGTAGCAGCCGTCCTGGAAATAGACCGCGCTCAGCCTCTCACCCGTATGGGTGTGAATCAGGCTCAGGCTCCGCGCGCTGCGGCCTGCGGCCAGAACCGGAGCGGCGCCGAAGCTCGCCGCGGCCCCGCATACACCCCCAACCGCCATCAGAAAGCGGCGGCGGCTGGGCCGGGACGCGAGGCTCGTGTCTCTGCGGATGGACATATTTACATGATACCGCAATGGCTGTCCGCGCCTGCGACGGGGTAACCATTTCCCGCATGAACTTACGCAATCATCCTTATTTGGGCGTGGAACGCCGCCCGACATACTCCCGCAAGGCAGCCCGCGCAGTGCGGCAAGGAGTGCGCCTCATGATGGGCAGAACGGATGGCGAGATTCAGCGCCACGTCGAGGCGGAGCTCTTTGGCTCGCCGGGAGTGGACGAGTCGGGCATCGAGGTGCGGGTTCGCAATGGCCGGGTCACCTTGAGCGGCCACGTGCGGCGCCTGCTCGATAAGTATGCCGCCGAGGACACCGCCAAACGCATTCCGGGGGTTTCCGGAGTCGCCAACGACATCCGGGTAAGCAGTATTCCGAATGGCACGCGCTAGGCGCCTCTTTAACATTCTCTGCGAGTCAAAAGGAAACAAAAGAGGAGGAAACCATGAGCCTCATCCGTTGGGAACCATTCAATGCGATGGACGACATGTTCAAGGGGTTTCCGGCATGGTTTGGCCGCTGGCCGCGCATGCCGGGAGCGCTCGAGGCGAGCACCGACTGGGCCCCCTCGGTGGATATCAGCGAGACCGGGGCTGAGTACCTGATTCGCGCATCACTGCCGGGCGTCCGGAAAGAAGACACCAAGGTCCTGTACGAGGACGGAATGCTCACCCTGAGCGGCGAGCGCTCGCAGCAGGAAGAGCAGAAGGACGAGAAGTTCCATAAGGTCGAGACCTTCTATGGCAGCTTCTCGCGCAGCTTCGCGCTTCCGGATGCCGTCGACGACAAGGCGATCCGCGCCGAGTCGAAGGACGGCGTGCTGACGATTCATGTTCCGAAGACCAAGATCGAGGCTACTCGGCCGACGACGATTAAGGTCCAGTAGGCGCACGGTGCGCAAATCGCCGCGGGCGACCCAGGCTCGCGGCGATGTTTTTTTAAGCGAAGAGCAGCCCAGGATGAATGCAGCGCTCGTGCCCGACCCCGCACTGCTCCGCCGCTACGACCGGCCGGGCCCGCGCTACACCTCCTATCCGGCGGCGCCGCACTTCAGCAGCGCCTTCGGTGCGCACGAGCTGCGCGAGCACGCGGAGCGCAGTAATTGCGCCGCGCATCGCCGTCCGCTCTCGCTCTACGTGCACGTCCCCTTCTGCTTCAGTCCCTGCTTCTACTGCGGCTGCAATCGCGTGATCACCCGCGACCTCGCCCGGGGCGAACGGTATGTAGACGACCTGCTCGAGGAGATCCGCCTCGCCGCGGCGCTCTTCGACAGCCGGCGGGAGCTGGTGCAGCTGCATCTCGGGGGCGGCACGCCGAACTTCCTCGGGGCGGCCGCGCTCGGGCGCCTCATTGGCGCCGTGGCGCGCGCCTTTCGCATGAGCCAGGCGGCCGACCGCGACTTCTCCATCGAGCTCGACCCCCGCTCGCTTCCCGAGTCGCCCGAAGCCTATGTCGCAACTCTCGCAGCTCTCGGCTTCAACCGCGCCAGCCTCGGCGTGCAGGACTTCGACCCGGAGGTGCAGCAGGCCGTGAACCGGGTGCAGAGCGTCGAGCAGACGCTCGACCTGATCGATGCCTGCCGCGACCGGGGCTTTCGCTCGATCAACGTCGACCTGATCTATGGCTTGCCGCGCCAGACACCCGAGAGATTCCGCCGTACCCTGCGCACCGTGATAGCGGCGCGCCCCGATCGTGTGGCGGTGTACGGCTATGCGCACCTGCCGGCGCTCTTCAAGGCGCAGCGGCGCATCGAGCCGGCGGACCTGCCCGACGGCGCCGGCAGGCTCGAGCTGCTGTGTCTCGCCATCGACGAGCTGTCGGCGGCGGGCTATCGCTACGTCGGCATGGATCATTTCGCCTTGCCGGACGACGAGCTGGTGCGGGCGCAGGAGGCCGGCGGGCTGCAGCGAAACTTCATGGGCTACACGACTCACGCGCACTGCGACCTGATCGGAGTGGGCGCGAGCGCCATCAGCCATGTGGCGGACAGCTTCAGTCAGAACTTTCGCGAGCTCAACCGCTGGAAGGCCGCCCTCGACGAGCAGCGCCTGCCGGTACTGAGGGGACTGGCGCTGAGCGCCGATGACAAGGTGCGGGGCGCGGTCATCGGTCAGCTGATGTGCCAGGGCGCGATCGATACCCGCTCCATCGAGTCGCTTTACGACATCGACTTCTCCCGCTACTTCGGGGACGAGCTGCGGCGGCTCGAGCCGCTCGCCGCCGACGGTCTGGTGCGCACCGCACCCGGGGAGATCGCGGCAACCGAAGTCGGGCGACTCCTGCTGCGCAACATCGCCATGTGCTTCGACCGTTATCTCGCCCTGCCGCAGCAGCAGGCCCCGGCGCTGTCCCGGGCCGTCTAGCCCGGGCCGTCTAGCCTGGGCCGGCGGCTGCCGGCCGCAGGTCGAGCGCGACCTCCACGACGTTGAGCTCGCGCGAACGCACGCGAAAGCCGAGTGTCTGCGCCAGCTGCAGCATGGCGGCGTTGTCGGCGAGAATCGTGCCCCGCAGCTCGCCCGTGCCGCGCGCGGCGCAGTAGCGCATCAGCTTGCGCATCAGCAGCGTGCCCAGACCCTGCCCCTTGAGATCGGAGCGAACCAGAACGGCGAATTCGGCCGCGGTATTGTCGGGGTCGGCATAGGCACGAGCCACGCCGAGAATCTCCTCCTGGTCGCCGCCGGCGGCGCTGACCGCGATGAACGCCATCTCGCGGTCGTAGTCGATCTGCGTGAAGTGCGCGAGATCGGACTCGGGCAGCTCGCGCACGTTGCGGAAGAAGCGCGTGTACAGATCCTGCGGCGAGACTCGCGCCAGGAACTGCCGATGCCGCGCCGTGTCCTCCGGGCGGATGGGGCGCAGAAGCAGCGCGCGCCCGCGGTGCTCGATGCGCTCCTCGAGCTCGCTCGGGTACGGACGGATTGCGAGCCGCGCCGCGGCGCTCAGCCGGGCCGGCGCGAGGCGCACCCGCGCATCGAGCGCGATCACGCCGTCCTCGCCGGCCAGCAGCGGATTGATATCGAGCTCGGCGATCTCGGCGATCTCGCTGGCGAGCTGCGCGAGCCTGACCAGGGTGGACTCGAGTGCGCCCCTGTCGACCGCCGCGAGGCCGCGGACGCCGCCGAGCAGGCGTGCAACACGCGTGCGGGCGATGAGCTCGCCCGCCAGCACGGAATTGAGCGGCGGCAGGCCGAGCGCGCTATCGCCGATGGCTTCGACGGCCGTTCCGCCCCGGCCGAAAAGAATCACGGGTCCGAATGTCGGGTCGACGGCCAGCCCGGCGAGGAGCTCGTGCGCGCCGCCGCGGCGAATCATCTTCTGTACGGTGAATCCTTCGAGCCGGGCCTGCGGCCGCAATGACCGGCAGCGCGCGAGCATCGCCTGCGCGGCCCGCTCGAGCTCGGCCGCGCCCGCAATGTCGAGCGCGACCCCGCCGACGTCGGACTTGTGGCTGATGTCGGGCGAGAGGATCTTGAGCGCCACGGGATAGCCGATGCTCGCGGCGACCGCGGCGAGGCCGGCGGGGTCGCGAACGATGCGGGTCACCACGGTCGGAATGCCGTACGCGGCCAGCAGCTCCTTCGACTCGGGCTCAGTGAGGGTGGTCCGGCCCTCGGCCAGTGCCTTCGCGACCACGGCGCGAGCGGCCGCGCGGTCGGGAGCCGGCCCCTCGGGCCGCGACTCCGGAGTCTGTACCAGAAGCGACTGCACCTGGTGGTAGCGCACCACGTGCATGAAGGCCTCGACCGCCTCCTCGGGCGTTGCATAGCCGGGCACCGGCTCGGTCCCGGGGAGCCCGGCCGCCCGCACTCCTTCAGCTCCGAGCCAGCAGGCGAAGGCGGGCTTCGGCGTCCGCGCGAGGAGCGGCGCACAGGCCTGCGCCACCGCGCGGGTCGAGGCGAGCGCCGTGGGCGCATGGATGAGCAGCAGCGCATCGACCGTCGGGCTCCTGAGAAGCGCCTCGAGCGCACCGACATAGCGCTCGGGTCCGGCATCGCCGATGATGTCCACCGGGTTGGCCTGCGACCATCCGCGGGGCAGAAGTCCACCGAGCTCGCGCAGCGTTTCCGCGCCGAGTGGCGCAAGCTCTCCTCCGCCCTCGATCAGCGCGTCGGTCGCCATGACCGCCGGACCGCCGCCGTTGCTCAGGATCGCGAGCCGTGGGCCTGCATAGGGTCTGGATTGACCGAGAATCTCGGCCGCTTCGAACAGCTGGCGCGTGGTGCGAACGCGCAGCACGCCTGCGCGTCGCAGCGCCGCCTCATACACCGCATCCGAGCCCGCGAGCGCGCCGCTGTGCGATGTGGCCGCCCGCGCGGCCTCGCCGGTGCGCCCCGCCTTCACCGCGACCACCGGCTTGTTGCGCGCCGCGGCGCGCGCCGCCGACATGAACTTGCGGGCGCCGGTGACGGACTCGACGTACAGAAGGATGGCGCGCGTGGCGGCATCCTTGCCGAGGTAGTCGAGCAGGTCGCCGAAGTCGACGTCCGCGGCGTTGCCGAGCGAGATACAGTGCGAGAAGCCGACACCGGAGCCCTGCGCCCAGTCGAGCATCGCGGTGGTAAGGGCGCCCGACTGTGCGACGAAGGCGATGCCGCCGGCGCGCACGGTGGACAGGTGAGCGAAGCTCGCGTTGAGCCCGATGCCCGGAACCAGCAGCCCGATACAGTTGGGACCGAGGATCCGCAGACCGTGGCTCCTCGCCGCCCGCAGCATGGCCGCGCTCAGCGTACCGCCGTCGGCGGCGGGCTGCTCGAGCCCGGCACTGAGGACGATCGCCGCGCGACAGCCGCGCTCGCTCAGCTGCAGCACGACTCCCGGGACCGCGGGGGCCGGCGTGCAGATCACTGCGAGATCCGGGGTCGCGGGCAGCTGCTGCGCGGTGGCAAATGCGCGCACACCCGCCACCGTGGTGTGCCTGGGATTCACGGGCCACACCGGGCCCTTGAAAGTCCCGGCGAGGAGATTGCGCATCACCGTGGCGCCCACGCTCCCCGGGCGGTCGGAAGCGCCCACGACGGCCACGGACTGCGGGGTCAGCAGGTACCTGAGATTGTGGCTGCTCATGATGCGTGTCGCCGCATGGTACCTGCGCCGCCCGCGACCCTCCTAGGCATTCATCCTGATGCCATACGTATAAACCTTACTATCTGCTGTACCTTAAATTCCTTAGCCTGAAAACCAAGCCCGGATCACCGCGGCTCTGATGGGAGGCGAGCATGTCAGGCAGAACGCTAGGGGGTTTCGTGGGTCGGCTTGCCGCAGTCGCGGCGCTGGCCGCAGCTGCGGTCGGAGTAGCTCCGAGCGCCTACGCGGTGCCGAGTTTCGCGCGGCAGACCGGCATGGCATGCGAAGCCTGCCACACGGTTTTTCCCGAGCTCACGCACTTCGGGCGCGTGTTCAAGGCCAACGGCTACATCCTCAGCAACGTCAAGCAGGTGCAGGACGTCACCGGCAAGAAAGAGGAGCTGCTGTCGCTTGCGCAGATGGTCCCCTTGTCGATCATGGCCCAGGTCTCCTACAGCCAGATGAAGACCGGGGTACCTGACCTTGCGAGCGCCGGCGCTCCCGGTATCGCCCAGAACGGCACCGCCGGCTTCCCGCAGCAGCTGAGCCTGTTCTACGCCGGCAAGATCGCCCCGAACTTCGGCGCCTTCTTCCAGATCACCTATGGCAACGATTCGGGCACGATCGGCATCGACAACACCGACCTGCGTTTCGCCGATACCACGCTGCTTCCCGACAACAGTCCGCTTACCTACGGCCTTTCGCTCAACAACAACCCGACGGTGCAGGATCTCTGGAACACGGTTCCCGCGTGGGGATTCCCCTATGCGGCGAGCAACGCGACGGTCAGCCCGCTCGCCGGCACCGCGATCGACGGCGCCTTCGCCCAGGATGTCGCGGGGCTCACGGCGTATCTCTACTGGAACGAATCGCTGTACGCCGAGGTCGGAGGCTACCGCTCCGCCAAGCAGGGCCAGACCAACGAGCTGACCGGCGGCGCAGGACCCCTCGACGGATCGGCCTCGAACGCCGTCTCGGGATTCGCACCCTACTGGCGGCTCGCCTACGAGTACAACTGGGACCGCCATTCCCTCGAGGCGGGACTCTACGGCATTCAGTTCAGGTTGTTCCCCGGCGGCGCGCCGGGTGGCGAGATCCCGCTCAGCGGGCCGGTGAATCGCTTCAGCGACGTGGCCGAGGACGTGCAATACCAGTTCGTGAGCGATGAGCACCAGTTCACCCTGGCGGGAACGCACATCCACGAATCGATGTCGCTCGATGCCAGCACCGCAGGCGGCACCAACCCCAAGGACAGCCTGTCGACGACCCGGTTCTGGGCCACCTACTACTACCGGCGCAAGATCGGCGGCACGCTGGGTTACTTCTCGACCACGGGCAGCACCGACCCGGTGCTCTATCCTTCCGATGCGACGCTGCCCTCAGGCGCCAACCCGGGGGTGATCGTGAGCGCCAATGGCTCGCCTGACACGCGCGGCTGGATGGCGGAGGTGAACTACCTGCCCTGGCTGAACGTGAAGATCTCCGCGCAATACGTCGCGTACAACAAGTTCAACGGCGGCGGCACCAACTATGACGGCGTCGGACGCAATGCCTCCGACAACAATGCGTTCTACCTGCTGCTGTGGTTCGCGTACTGAGGTGACCATCATGACCATAGTGACAAGAAGCCTCGTATGGCTGGCGACCTCGACGCTCCTGACCATGGGAGCCGCGGCGCGCGCCGACGAGCCGGATGCCGCGAGCCGGGAGCATGCGCAACGGATCGCGATCACCGTCTGCGGTACCTGCCACGGTCCCAACGGCAACAGCGTGCAGCCGAAGTACCCGCGGCTCGCGGGCCAGAATGCCCACTACCTGGCGGCGCAGCTCAAAGCCTTCCGCGCGCAGACGCGCGGCGATCCTGACGCCATCGGCTACATGTGGGGCATGGCCGCGCAGCTCGATGACACAACCATCGAGGCGCTCGCCGCCTACTACGCCGGCCAGAAGGCCGAGCCGAGTGCGAAGGGCCCCTCCGCCACCGTCACCCGCGGGCGCGAGATCTACGAGCACGGCGTGGCGGCCCAGGGAGTGCCGGCCTGCAGCAGCTGCCATGGAGCGGATGCCCACGGAACCCAGGAATTCCCGCGCCTCGCCGGCCAGCATGCGCAGTACGTGCTCAAGCAGCTCGCCTCCTTCCAGAGCAACATGCGCAACGTCGCCATCATGCATGGCGTAGCGCAGAACCTGATTCTCGACGACATGGACGCCGTGGCCGCCTTCCTCGAGTCCCAACCCTGAGGGCGGCGCATGGCGATCCGCCGCATCCTGGCCGCCGTCAGGGACCCGAGCGCCCGGCGGCTGGCCGGGGTGCGCAAGGCCGCCCGCCTCGCAAGAGGCTTCGATGCCGAGCTCGTGTTGTTTCATGCGCTTGCCGAGCCGCTCTATGTCGGCGGCTTCGACGGCGCCTTCTCTCCGCTCAGCGACGATCCCCGGGCCCTCGAGCGCCGCACGCGGGAGGCAGCGCTCCTGCGCCTGGAGAGGGTGGCGAGCCGGCTGCGACGCACCGGCATCAGAGTCAGGGTAAGCGCCGAGTGGGACTTCCCGCCGTATGAAGCAATCGTGCGCGAGGCCTGCCGCCTCAGGGCAGACCTCATCGTGGCGGAGCAGCACCCGGGTCGGCACTTCGCCGCTGGCCTGCTGCACCTCAACGACTGGGAGCTGCTGCGCTCGAGCCCAATGCCGGTGCTGGTGGTGAAGAGTGCGCGCACCCTGCACCGTCCGGCAGTGCTGGCGGCGGTCGATCCCGATCACAGCTACGCCAAGCCGCCGCGGCTCGATCGACAGATTCTGCAGACCGCCGCGGCGATAACGCGCGCAGTGGGTGGAAAGCTGCACGCCGGCTACGCCTACGTGCCGCTGCCGCTGACCGCTTTTTCGGAGGGTGCTCTTTCCGACGAGGAGGTGCTGCGCCTCGAGGCCCGCAACGCCCGCGGCGCGGCGGCCAAGCTCGAGCGCCTCGTGCGCGGTGTTGCGATCCCGCGCTCCCGACGACACGTCGTCGGACGCCATCCGGTGGATGCGATTGCGCAGCTGGCGAAGCAGACACACAGCGCCATCGTCGTCATGGGGGCCATCGCGCGGTCGGGGATCAAGGGGCTGCTGATCGGCAATACCGCCGAAAAGCTGCTCGACCGGCTCTCCTGCGACATCCTTATCGTGAAGCCTGCGGGGCGGGTACCCGCGCCCACACTCAGGCGCCGGGGCGCCCGCTATCTCGGCGCTCAGCCGCGACTCTACTGACGGGGCTGCGGCCGCGGAGCCTGGCGAGGCGGCGCGCATTCAGCGCGGTAGACGTACCAGTCCACGCAACCGTAGTCGGCCTCGTCTGACTCCACTTCGAGTCGGACCTGAGGCGCTGCACTCGCCGGTGTCGCCTCGAAGGCATCGAGATGCGCAAGGCGGCGGACGGCTGCTCGTGTCATGACGGCGTTCATGTGACGATAGTCCGCCCGGGCACGCCCGCCGGCCATACGCAAAAGCCCGTAAGTCCGCCGCCCGGCGGGTTCCGTTTAGGCACTTTCCCCGATGCCGGAGCCGGTTGAGGCACCTAGAGTGAGTGCTGCCCGGAATCCTTGAGGGGATGCCCCATGAAAAACGACATCCGGCACATTCTGGTCGCCATTCGCGATGTGCACCATGCGCCGAAGAGAGAATTGCGCAAGGCGGCTGCCCTGGCACGCGCCTCGGGCGCCGCACTCGAGCTCTATCACGCGATCGAGGACCCGGACCCCGCGGCGGGTTGGCCGCAGACGGCGAGCCCCGAAGAGGTCGCCCGCCACCGCACCGCACTCGCGGAAAGCAGCGAGCGCCAACTGCTGCGGCTGGCCAGGGATGACTCGCTCCGGGGGCTCCCGGTGCGCTGCACCAGCAGCTGGGACTACCCGGCGCATGCAGCGATCATTCGCCGCGCTCTGACCATCGGCGCCGATCTGGTGATCGCCGCGACGCGCCACCACCTGCCGGGCACGCGCCTCGTGTTGCGTAACACGGACTGGGAGCTCATCCGGCACTGCCCGGTGCCGTTGCTGCTCGTCAAGTCGGCGCGCGAGTACCGCAATCCGGCAATTCTCGCCGCGGTGGACCCGTTTCACGCCCATGCGCGCCCCGCCGATCTCGACGCGCGCCTGCTGGACGCCGGCAAGAGCTACGCGCAGCTGCTCGAGGGCACGCTGCACGTGTTTCACGCGTACATGCCGCTCCTCAACGCCGCCATCGTGCCGCTCGGCACCGCGCCTCTCCTGACGATACCTCCCGAGATGGAGGAGTCGCACGGCCGGCAGATCGGCCAGGAGATCGACCGGCTCGCGGCAAAAGCGGGAGTGGCGCGTGCCTGCCGTCACGTTCACATGGGCGATGTCGCCGGAGAGCTCGCGGCCGTGGCGCGCCGCACGCGCGCCGGCCTGGTCGTCATGGGCGCAGTGTCGCGTTCGGCGCTCAAACGCCTCTTCATCGGCAACGCGGCCGAGCGCGTCCTCGACCGGCTCGACTGCGACGTGCTGATCGTCAAGCCGCGCGGTTTCAAGTCCGGAGTCGAGCGGCGGCCGGTCGTCGACATGGTGAGCTCGGCGGTGTCTGCGGCCGCCTGAGACATCGGCCCGCCCGCGCGGGCGGGAATTGCTCACGTCGGCATCGCACGCCGTGCCGGCACAATGCTACGCTTGTCTCACAGGCTCGCGGCTCGCGGCTGCGCCAGGAATTCAGTTGTGATCAGACATTACGTGGAGCGCGCCGTGCTGTGCGTGCTCGCCCTTGCCGTGGCGCTGCCGGTGGCGCGCGCCGCCGAGCCCACCGTTGGGGCGATCGTCGGCACGATCACCGGCCCGACGGGCGTGCCGCTGGCGCACGCGACCGTCACGGCGCTGCGCGCGGACGGCGGCGCGATCCGCGCCACCGTCTCGGCAAGCGACGGCGTCTATTCCTTCGGCGATCTGCCGCCCGGCGTATGGAGCGTCAGCGCGCAGCCCGAAGGCGCGCCGGAGGCCCGCGCGCCACCGTTGACGGTGTTGGCCGGCAAGGCGAGCCGCTGCGACTTCGTGACGTCCGGCAGCGCAGTGGTGACCTCTGCGCCGGGCAACACGGTGCCGGCCGCGACTGCGCCCGCGGCGGCCGCAGCCGCCGCGCAGGTGGTGCCGGAAGCACTGCAGGCGCCGCCGCCCTCGCCTGCGATCGACAGGGAGACACCCTTCGCCGTCGGCGACCTCGGCTGGATGAACGGCACGACACGCAACTCGACGCCGGTTTTCGATACGAAATTCTTCACGCCCGAAGTACGCTTCGACGTGAATTACCTGCAGGACTTCAACCATCCGGTCGACCACACCATCGTCGGTTCGACCGAGGAATTCCGCTCGGGCGAATTCCAGATCGAGCAGGTGAGCTTCGGCGGCAACTTCCACTGGAACAACGTCCAGGCGCGCTTCCTGTCGATGTTCGGCATGTTCGCGGTCACGACGCCCCGCAACGATGCCAGCGCCGGCGTCGGCCAGTGGGATCTGCAGGGTGCCTACAAGTACCTGTCAGAGGCTAACGCCGGCTACCACTGGGACGTGAATCACGGCCTCAACGTCGATGCGGGCATCTTCGTGTCCTACGTGGGCCTCTTCAGCTATTACAACTTCGACAACTGGACCTATCAGCCGTCCTTCGTCTCCTCCAACACGCCGTGGTTCTTCAACGGACTTCGTGTGCAGTGGTTCCCGACGCAGACGCTGAAGATCGAGCCCTGGCTCATCAATGGCTGGCAGTCTTATGCCAAGTTCAACAGCGACCCGGGCTTCGGCGGCCAGGTCCTCTGGATACCGAACGACCGCCTGAAGGTGGTGTTCAACAGCTACAGCATCGGTCAGGACAACCTGGCCGGCGGCAGTGGCGTGCCCAACAACGGCGGCAATCCCAACGCCGCGATCGGCGCGCCGAACCCCGGCGCCCCCTACATCAACTACCGAAACGTGACGCGCGTGCACGAGGATGACAGCATCCTGTGGAAGTACTACGAGGCGGCGGATGGCGGCGGCCTGTCACGTATGGCGACCTCGCTCACCGTGGATATCGGCTGCGAGTACGGAGGCGGCGTGCACTGCTCGCACGGGCCCAACAAGGCCAACTTCTTCGGCGTAATGGCCTACAACCGCTTCTGGTTCGACCGCAACCTTTACGCGGTGACCGTCGGCGGCGGTTTCATGAATAATCCCGGGCGCTACCTCGCGCTGCTGCCGCCCATCAACGGCGCCACCGCGCAGAGCGGCACGCCCTACTTCACCGAGAATCCCGGACAGAAGCTCTACCAGTGGGATACACAGCTCAACTTCCAGTACATGCCTAAGGACTGGATCACCTGGTGGACGGAGCTCACGTTCCGCCACTCAAATGTGCCCTACTGGACGGGTACGGGAGGCGTGACGCCGCCCGCTGGAAACACGGGCGCGCCGGCCAGCTACGTGTGCAACAACGGCAGCGTCATCGGCGCCGACAACTGCGCCAATGCAGGCGGCATCTGGTTCCCGGACCTGCGCAGCCGTGAGCTGGTCTGGGGAGCGGGCGTGATGGTGAAGTTCTGAAGCAGTCGCCCCACGCCAAGCCGTGCGGCTCGGAACGGTCGCTCACCTTGCCGCCCCGCCTCCGTGACGCGCGCGCCCGAGGAGGTAGCCCGCGGCGAACGGCAACCCGAGCAGAATCGCGATGAAGACCATCCCGAGCAGCAGCACTTCCCCGGCGAGATCGCGCAACTGCAGGCCGGCGTCCCTGACCACCTGACCCGAAATCCGGCCCGCATCCTGCGCGAGTGCCTTGCGCTCCTCATCGACCGCCGCCATGAGCGCTACACGCTCGGCCCGGATGTCCTGGAAGAGCGCCGTGCGCTCCGTATGGAGCGCGGACTCCCCGTCGCGTGCCGAGGCTGCCAGCCGATCGAGCACCTCGCGCAGGCTCGAGCGCAGCTCCATCTCCGCGCCGTGCACCAGGGCGGGTGTCGATTCCGCCACGGCCTGCAGCCGCTCGAGCCGCTCATCGAGCCTCGCCAGTGCCGCCTTGAGCTCCCGGCGCGAATATCCGGACTCGGCGAGCGCCAGCTCGGTACGGCGCATCATCTGCGTGGGAACCGTGTCGCCGAAGATCTCGAGCCGCTCGGCGGTATCGCTCATCGCCTCAGAAATGGTGCCGAGCGAGTCGACGACCGGTGTGCCGGCACCCTGCTCGCGGCTCCAGAGCGCCACCACCGAGGCGCGCGCGAATCCGAGGTCTGCGAGCGGGTGCTCGCGCACGTAGGCCGCGACGAAGCTCTGGTAGGCATGGAACTGCTGCGGCGTCGCCACCCGGTGCGCCAGCGCCTCGGTATCATCGGCGTAGGCTGCGGTGATCTGGCGCACCCTCTCCTGGTGCGCTCCGAACAGCGCGCCTCCCGCCGCGCCTTCCGCGACGAAGGCTTTCATCTGCTCGGCGAGCGCCCAGCTGTCGAGCACGCTCATCAGCGGCGCGACCCGCAGCGCCGCACGGCGGCTCTCGCCCACGGCCGCGATCTCCCAGCGCAGAGCGCTGTCGAGCACCGCTTCGTTGTGCTCCGTTGCGGCAATATCGCTGGCGCAGCTGTCGACCGCCGCCGCGAACTGCGCGGACACCTCGCGCGTCAGGATGCGGGCGTTCAGCTCCGGCGTGGAAAGCGGCCGCTCCGGAGTCCTGATGGTGAGCAGGGAGCAGGCCGAAAGCGCCGGCAGCAGCACGCCGCAGACAAGGGTTCGCGCCCGGACCATGGCCGGAAACTATACACTGCGACCCGGACTCAGGTTTGCCCACAAGGTGCCTCATGAGCACTCAGGCAGAGCTCGCGCCGCTGCTGCGGATGGGCGCGGCGGAACTCGCGAGAGCCATCCGCGCACGCAGCGTTTCCTGCGCCGAGGTGATGACGGCCTACCTGGACCACATCGCCCGCTGCAATCCGCGCGTCAATGCGCTGGTCTCGGTGCAGGACGCCGCCGGACTGCTGCAGCAGGCGCGCGTGCAGGATGCACGGCTCGCGCGCGGCGAGTCTGCGGGACGGCTGCACGGTCTGCCGCACGCGGTCAAGGATCTCGCCGGCACCGCCGGCATCCGCACTACCCGCGGCTCGCCGCTCCTCGATGCCATCCCCGACCGTGACTCGATCCTGGTGGAGCGACTGCGTGCGCAGGGCGCCATTCTCATCGGCAAGACCAACACCGCCGAGCTCGGGCTCGGCTCGCAGACCTACAACCCGGTGTTCGGCACGACGCTCAACGCCTGGCACCCCGGCAAGACCGCAGGCGGCAGCAGCGGCGGAGCGGCGGTGGCGCTCGCGCTGCGCATGCTGCCGGTGGCGGACGGCAGCGACATGATGGGCTCGCTGAGGAATCCCGCCGCTTATAATAATGTGTTCGGCTTTCGCCCCTCGTACGGCTGCGTGCCCGCAGCGGGCGAGGAGCTGTTCCTCGATCAGCTGTCGGTGTGGGGTGCGATGGGCCGCAGCGTCGCGGACGTGGCGCTCCTCATGAGCGTCATCGCAGGTGAAGACGCGCGCGCGCCGCTCTCCGGCGGCGTGGGACCCGATGAGTTCCTGCAGCCGCTCGAGCGCAGCTTCACCGGCGCACGCGTCGGGTGGCTCGGCAATCTCGACGGCTACCTGCCCTGCGAGCCTGAAGTGCTCGAGCTGTGCGAGGCGGGCTGCAAGGCGCTGGCGGCGGTCGGCTGCTCAGTCGAGGCCGCCAGCCTTCCCTGCGCGCCGGCGGTTCTGTGGGACGCATGGGTGACGCTGCGCCACTGGCTGGTCGCCGGTGAGCTCGAGCCGCTCTACCGCGACCCGGTCACGCGGGCGCGCCTCAAGCCCGAGGCGCGCTGGGAGATCGAGGGCGCGGCCGGCCTGAGCGCCGCGGATGTCTATCGCGCCTCGGCGGCGCGCTCGCGCTGGTACTGCGCGGCCGGTCAGCTCTTCGAGCGCTTCGACTATCTGCTGCTGCCGAGCGCGCAGCTGTTCCCGTTCGATGCGGGCCTGCCATGGCCGCGTTCGGTCAACGGTGCCGCCATGGACAGCTATCACCGCTGGATGGAGGTGGTGGTGCCGGCGAGCCTCCTCGGCGGTCCGGTGCTCAATGTGCCGGTGGGTTTCTCGAGCCTCGGACTGCCGATGGGCATGCAGATCATCGGCCGCCGGCACGCGGATTTCGCGGTCCTGCAGCTCGGGCATGCCTATGACCAGGCGACCGGCTGGGTCAGCAGCCGCCTGCCGCCGCTCATCCGGTCCACCGGCCAGGCCGCAGCAGGGTTTCCCTGAGTCAGAACCCCGCCGGCCGCTCGTCGACGACCGCGAGGCTCTTCTCGAGCGCGAGGCCCACGCGCGCGAGGGTCCCTTCATCGAACAGGCGGCCGATGAGCGTGACCCCGTGGGGTACACGGCGCGGCGGATGAAACTTCGGCAGCGGCCGCGCCGGGTCGGGCGCCCAGTCGCTGCGTGCCTCGGCGACCTGCACGAAGCCGGCCCGCATCGTCAGCGAGGGGAGTCCCGTGAAGTTGCCGATGGTCAGCATCTCATCGCGCAACGAGGGCACCAGCAGCAGGTCGACCCCGGCCAGCAGCCTCTGCATCTCGACGGCAACCGCGCGGCGCAGGCGATCGGTCTGTACGAAGTCGACCGCGGAGATGAAGCGCGCCTGGCGGAAGCCGTTGGGCCAGGCGTCCGGCACCTGCATGCGCAGGGCATCGATCCCGCGGCTGAGCGTGAGCTCCTCGAAAGCTGCCGCCGCCTCGGCGAACAGCACGGTGTTGAGATCGTCGTAAGGCCAGTCGGGAATGGTGACCTCGACCGGCTCGAGACCGAGCGAGCGCAGCTTCGCGAGCGCGGCCCGGTCGACCTCGGTCGCGGGATCCTCGCGCATCCAGCGCGGGAAGAATCCGACGCGCAGCCCGGCGACCGGCGCCGCGGCGTCGAACTCGAGATGCGCCGCGACGCTGCCGAGGTCGCCCGCGTCCGGACCGGAGATCGCCTGAAGCACCAGCATGACGTCCTCGACGCTGCGTGCCATGGGGCCGAGCTTGTCGAGTGACCAGCACAATGTCATGGCGCCGGTGCGCGCGACGCGGCCGAAAGTCGGCCGCAGCCCGGTGAGGCCGCAGCGCATGCTGGGACCGACGATGCTGCCCTCGGTCTCGCTGCCGATGGCGAACGCCACGAGCCCCGCCGCCGTCGCGGCTCCGGGGCCCGCGCTCGAGCCCGATGCACCCTCCTCCGGCAGCCAGGGGTTCATCGTCTGTCCGCCGAACCAGACGTCGTTGAGCGCGAGCGCGCCGAGACTCAGCTTCGCCAGCAGCACGGCCCCGGCCTCATCGAGCCGGCGCACGACCGCCGCATCGGCCTGCGGCACGCGGTCGCGGTACGGCTCCGCACCGTAGGTGGTGCGGACCCCGGCGGTGTCGAGCAGATCCTTGGCTCCCCAGGGTATGCCGTGCAGCGGCCCCCGATACCGGCCCGCGGAGATCTCGCGATCGGCGCGCCGCGCCTGCTCGAGCGCGGGCTCGCCCATGAGCGTGATGACACTGCGCAGGCGGCCGTCGAAGCGCCCGATGCGCTCGAGGTAAATCCGCGTCAGCCGCTCCGAGCTCAGGCGGCGGGACTCCAGCCAGCGCGACAGCCTCCACACCGGCGCGAAGGCAATGTCGGCGTCGGCCTTCGGCAGCGGTCCCGCGTCGCGGTCGCTGCGGGTGAAGCGGTCGCCGTGCGGGAGCGGACCGTGCCCGGGGAGTACGGGATTCCACGTGGAGTAAGGCGCCAGCGTCGCCGGCAAGGCCATCTTGCGTGGCCCGCTGCGCCGCTCGTGGAGCGGAGCGATGTTGCTGCGCCAGTTCTGTGCCGCCTGGGCGCGCTCCGCTGCGGTGAGCTCGACCATCGCGAGCTTCTGCGCTTCCGCAAAAGTCGCAGCGCTCACCTCGGGACCGACTGGCGCAGCGGTGCCGAAGGCCGGAGGCGTACCCGGCGGCGGCGCAGCCGGCGGCGCCGCGGAGGCGTCCGGCGATGCCTGAGCGCCGGCGACCGCCGGGCCAAGCAGCGCGGCGGCGGAACTCATGAGAAACTCGCGGCGCGATCCTGACATTGTCCATCCCTTCGACGAGGCTCTTCCCCGAAGCCGGAGTCTAAGCCCGAACCGTCGAGTCGCGTATGCCGCCACCTGAAAAACCACTGCATCCGGCGCTCCCCGCCCTCGGGCTGGGAGCGCTTGGGGTGGTCTTCGGCGACATCGGCACGAGTCCTCTCTATACCTTCAAGACGGTGCTGGACCTCACCGGCGGGACCAACACGGCGACCATTCTCGGTTCGGTGTCGCTGCTCGTCTGGACGCTGATCATCGTCACCACGGTCAAATATGCCGGTCTCGCGATGCGCATCGACAATGACGGTGAGGGCGGGATCCTCGCGCTGATGGCGCTGCTCGGCGTCAAGCGCTTCAGGCGCCCGCTGATCGTGGCACTCGGTCTGTTCGGCGCGGCGCTCATCTATGGCGATGGCGCGATCACGCCGGCCATCTCGGTGCTCTCAGCCCTCGAAGGGCTCGAGATCGTCGAGCCCGGATTGCACCCCTTTGTGCTGCCGCTGGCGGCCCTGGTGCTGCTGGGTCTGTTCCTGCTGCAGCCGAACGGCACCGCCCGGATCGGCCGCGCCTTCGGACCGGTGATGGCGCTGTGGTTCCTGATCATCGCTCTCCTCGGCATGGCCGCCATCGCGCGCCACCCGGCTGTGCTTTGGGCACTCAACCCCTGGTATGGCCTGGACTACCTCGCGCACGGCGGCCGCGCGGCGTTCCTGGTACTCGGCGGCGTGTTCCTGTGCGTCACCGGCGCCGAGGCGCTCTATGCCGACATGGGACACTTCGGCGCCCGGCCGATCCAGCTCGCCTGGAGCTCGCTGGTATTCCCGAGCCTCGTGCTCAACTACGCCGGGCAAGGCGCGATCGTGCTCGCGGGAGACTCCACCGACGGCAACATCTTCTATCGCCTGTGCCCGGCACAGTGGCTGGTGCCGCTGGTGGTCCTCTCCACCGTTGCGACCATCATCGCGAGCCAGTCGATCATCAGCGGCGCCTTCTCGATGACACGCCAGGCGATCCAGCTCGGCTGGATGCCGCGCCTCAAGGTCGTGCAGACATCGAGCGAGGGCTACGGCCAGATCTACGTCGGGGCGGTCAACTGGCTGCTGATGGCGGCCACCATTGCGCTGGCCCTGGCGTTCCGCAAATCCGACAACCTCGCCGGAGCCTACGGCATCGCGGTGTCGGCCACGATGCTGCTCACTACGGCGCTCCTGTACACCGCCATGCGGGACGTCTGGAAATGGAGTCTCGCCGCCTGCATCGCCGTCGCCGGGCTGTTTTTCGTCGTGGATGCCGGCTTCTTCGCCTCGAACCTCATGAAGCTGCTCGAAGGCGGTTACGTACCCCTGCTGATCGCCGCTGCGGTCTATGGCGTCATGTACGTCTGGCACCGCGGGACGAGCGCGGTCCGCGAGCGCATCCACGAGCACCCGTTGCCGCTGGCCGACTTTCTCGAACGTATCGCGCGCGAGCCGATCGCGCGCGTGCCCGGCACCGCGGTGTTCCTCACGCGCGTCAAGGACGCCGCCCCACCTGTCATGCAGTGGTACGTGCGGCACAGTCATGCTTTGCACCAGAACGTCATTGCCGTGACTCTGGAGACCGCATCGGTCCCCTGGACAGCCGCGGGAGCGCGCGTTCAGCTCGCCCAGCCCGCGCCCCGCTTCTGGGTGGCGATCGCGAGCTACGGCTTCATGGAGCGGCCGGACCTGCCGCAGCTGATGCGCGAGCTCGCTGCCCGCGGCTGCGGCATCGATGTGGCCAGGCTCACCTACTTCGTCGGCTCAGAGCGCATCGTGCCGAGCGAGGACGGCCGTGGCCTGCCGCGCTGGATCGAGGCGATCTTCAGCGCGCTATTGCGCAACTCCATGCATCTGCCCGACTACCTGAACGTGCCGCGCGAGCAGGTGGTCGATCTCGGGCGGCAAATCGCGATTTAGGCGCCGGCCGCGGCCTCACCCTATACTCATCCTATGGGGAAAGGCATGCGGCCAGGCTGGTGCCTGTGGGCGGTACTGCTGGTATCGGGCCTCGCACCGCTGCGTGCCCATGCGGACGATCCGTGCGCTGCCTTCTCCGTGGATGTGCACCACGAGAGAGAGCTCTTCAGCAAGGAACCCATCGACCTGGCGAGCGGCAAGGCTCCCGCCGATGCCCCGGCTCTGGCCACCGACCGACTCTACGAGCTCGAGCTGCGCGCGCAGCCCGAGGTGAGCTTCGCAGCGGCACCGAGCCGCAGCTGGCCTGCGGAAGCCACCTATGCGGGGCTCGCCCGGTTCAGCGTCGAGACGGCCGGCGTCTATCGCTTCGCCCTCGATCAGGCGGCCTGGATCGACGTCGTCGCAGGGGGAGTTCTGCTGCGCACCCGCGACTTCCAGGGGCGGCCTGGCTGCAGCGCCCCGCACAAGATCGTCGAGTTCTCGCTCCCCGCGGGCAAGCCGCTGCTGCTCGAGTTCAGCGCGAGCGTCACGCCCGCGCTCAAAGTGACCGTGAGCCGCTCCCCGGTACAGACTCCCTGATGTACACCTCGCGCTGCGGGAAGGGCATGACCACCCCTCGCCCGCGCAATGCCGCGAGCACCGCGGCATAGACCTCGCCGCTCGCCGCACCCTGGTCGGCCACCGCCACCCAGGGGCGCACCGCGATGGAAACCGCGGAATCGCCGAGCTGCACCGGCTGCACCACGGCCTGCGGGTCGCGCAGCACGCGCGGATTGGAGTCGAGCACCTCACGGATCAGGGACAGCACGGCGTCGATATCGGTGTCGTAGGCAACGCCGACGCTGACATCGAGCTGGCGCACCTGACCGTAGTTGTGAAGAATCTCGCCGACGATCTTGCGGTTGGGAATGACGACGCGCGAGCGGTCGGCGTGCGCGAGCGTCGTGTTGGAAAGCGTAATGCTCTCCACCGCGCCCTCGACGCCCGCGATCGCGATGTACTCGCCGACTTTGAAGGGCTTCGAGAAAATGATCGAGAGGCCCGCCACGAGGTTGCCGAGGACGCCCTGCGTGGCAAGGGCAACGCCGGCGCCGGCGACACCGAGCCCGGCGATCAGGGGCAGCAGCTCCACCCCCAGGTTCTGCAACGCCATGATGGCGAACAGCAGCACCGTGAGCGCCCCCATGATGCGCGTCAGCAGCGCACGGATCGGAGGCTCGAGCTCGCGGTGCGCCAGTAAGCGCCCCAGCCAACCGCTCACCCAGCGGCCGGCGATGATCCCGGCGACGAGAATCAGGATTGCGGTGAATACCCGGGGACCGAAGCGAATGGCCAGGTCCACCAGCGTATCCCTGGCATGGCTGATGGTCGCGACCTGCTCGTTCATGGCCGTTGCTCCCCGGGGAAATTCGCGCCGGGCGAGAGTGTAGCCGCGAATGCGCTTCAGGGCATGCGCGCGCCGCGCGCCGCGACCAGCACCCGGTACCATTCCTCGCGGGTCATGTCGACGGCATACGCCGCCCGCGCCGCCCGGATGTGCCCGGGATCCTGGCTGCCGATGAGAGGAATGGGCCGCGCCGGATGCGCCATCACCCAGGCATAGGCGACCGCGGCGCGCGAGACTGCCGCGCGCCGCGCGATGTTGTCGAGCGCCGCGATCACCCGCTCGGTGCGGGCACTGTCGGCGAGACCGCCGGCGCGCGGCATGAGGCGGCCCTGTGCCAGCGGCGACCAGGCGATGCAGGCTGCCCCATGCTTCATCGCAGCATCGAGCGTGCCATCGGAGAGCGCGTCGATGGCAAGCGGCGAGAGCTCGTTTTGCACCGTGGCCAGCGCGAACGGCATGTGACTGACGAGCGCCTCGAACTGTGCAGCGCCGTAATTCGACACCCCGGCCGCGCGGATCTTGCCCGCACGCCGCAGCTCATCCAGCGCGCGCGCGACTTCGGCGGGGTGCGTGAGCAGATCCGGACGATGGATCTGGAAGAGATCAATGCGCTCGACATTGAGGCGCCTGAGCGAGGCTTCGCAGGATGCCAGCAGGTATTGCGCCGAGGAATCGTAGGGGGCAGGCGGCGCGATACCCGCCTTGGTCGCGAGCACCATGCGCTCGCGCAGTTGCGGCGCTTCGCGCAGCAGCGCGCCGAGGAGGGACTCGGCGAGCCCGAAGCCCTCACCCCTGTGATACCCGTAAATGTCGGCGGTGTCGAAGAGAGTACAGCCCGCCTCGAGCGCGGCCTCCACGCGGGCGCGCACGCTCACCCCCTGCGTGTCCGCGAGACGCCACATGCCCCAGCCAAGTGGCGCCACGGCGAGGCCGCTGTCTCCGAGTGCGATGCGCGCCTGCGCCGACGGTGTGAGACTCACCTCGATCCAAGCTTACCCGATTCGCGCCCGGGCGCGATCGGTCGGCACGAGCTTCGAGCTCAGGGAGCGGCGGTGAGCGTTTCCTGGTAGCGGGCGCGTGCGGAATGCACCAGGTCCTGGAGGAAGCGCTTCTCGTAGGCGCGCAACAAGTGCGCCTGACTGCGCTCGACATAGGCGCCGACGATGTCACGGTCGCCCGCGAGGCTCTTCAACTGGCTGAGGGTTGCCTCGTCCCAGCGCCAGGGGAGCTCGAGCTCGCAGAATGCGTGGTTGTAGGCTGCCAGCTCGGCAGCCACCGGATCGCTCTCGGGTCCGCCTGTCTGCCTGCTGCTCGGAACGGTCGTTGCCACGGTCCCCACCTTTCGCGGAATGCGCCGCTTCAGCCAATGCCACGAGGGCTACGCCGAGGATGGAGACTACGTCCGGGCATTCCATAGCAAAAGTCAAAGCTTTCTATATCGGGCATAAGGTTCTCTATATACATTACGTTGCCTGCGGAGCTATGCTCGGTGAGCCATGAAGCACGTTACGCTGCGGCAGCTGCGGGTGTTCCTCGCGGCCGCGCGCCACATGAACTTCTCGCGCGCCGCCGAGGAGCTGCACCTGACGCAGCCGGCGGTGTCGACACAGATCAAGGAGCTCGCCACCGAGCTCGGCCTGCCGCTGTTCGAGCGTATCGGCCGCCGCACCTATCTGACGCCGGCGGGGGAGGAAATGCTGCAGTGTGCCCGGGCGATCGTGCAGCGCCTCAAGGAGACCGAGGAAGCGCTCGCGCAGCTCAAGGGGCTCACCGGCGGACGGCTCAACGTCGCGGTCATCAGCGCCGGCGATTATTTCTTTCCGCGCGTGCTCGCCGCATTCGGCGCCCAGCACCCCGGCATCAGCTTCAATCTCACGGTGCACAACCGCGAGGGGCTGCTGCGGCATCTGGCCGACAACCTCACCGACCTCGCGGTGATGGTCCGCCCGCCGAGCGACATGGACACGATCGCGATCCCCTTTGCGCCGCACCCCTATGTCGTCGTCGCCTCCCCCGACCACCCGCTCGCCACGGAGCGTCAGATACCGCGCTCCGCGTTGAACCGCGAGCGCTTCGTGCAGCGCGAGCACGGCTCGGACACCTGGAACTCGATGCGCGAGGTGTTCGGCCGGCAGTTCCCGCGCCTGAACATCGCCATGCAGATCCAGAGCACCGAGACCATCAAGCAGGCGGTGGTGGCCGGCATGGGACTGGCCTTTCTGTCGGCCCACACGCTCGCCCTCGACCTGCGCGCCGGCAACCTGGTGGTGCTCGACGTACAGGGCTTCCCCGCCATGCTCAACTGGTACCTGGTGCACAACCGCGCCAAACGCCTGCCGCCCGCGGCGAGCGCCTTCAAGGAATTCCTGCTGCGCGAAGGAGCGCCGCTCATCGAGCGGCTGATGCCGATCGAGTTCGCTACCGCGAGCCGCCCGGTGGAGCGCGGCACGCGCAGTTCGCGCAAGTAGTCTCGATTCGCCCTTTGTTCGCGGGCAAAAACCAGGCTTTTTGCCCGCGAGCCGAACGCGGTCGCCCGGTCTGGCCTGCTTGCGGCGCCGAAGGCGTCACAAGCCAATGGATCAGTCGAGAAAATCGCAGTAGCGGTCGACGTGCGCGGCCAGATCGAGCGTGTGCTGGCGAGTGAGCCTTTCGGCGAGCTCGGTGTCGCGCCGCTCGAGCGCCTCGATGATCTTCAGATGGTCGATGATCGAGCGCGCCGCCCGGTTGTTCTGCGAAATCGTGGCGCGACGGATCGCGCGCACGTGCAGGAACAGATTGTGGGTCGCGTCCTCGATCAGCTGTGAGCCGCCGAGCCGGATGATCGCCTGGTGAAAGGCGATGTTGGCATCGGAGTACTCGTCAAGGTGCTCGGCGGGCGGCGAGTTCTGGAATTCGTCGAACAGGTGGCGGAGCTTGCCGATCTCGGCATCCGAGGCCTGCAGCGTCGCCAGACGCGCCGCCATGCTCTCGAGCGCCGCCCACATCTGGATCATCTCGATGATCTCGCGCTTGGACTTGCGGACGATGAAGATGCCGCGGCGCGGCACGGTCCTGACGAAGCCCTCCTGCTCGAGGATCGACAGGGCCTCGCGCACCGGGGTGCGGCTGACACCCAGGGCGTGAATCAGCTCGCGCTCATCGAGTCTGAGAGGCTCGCGCTCCCGGTAGATGTCCGTGTTGGCAATGGCCTCCTTGATCTTCGCGTAGGCCTGATCCTTCAGGCTCACTGTGTGCAGCCTCCCCAACGCGAGCCCCCCGGCCCGGCGCTTATGCAGCGTGGCGATCGCACTCACTGAAACCTGCTCCTTGAGATCCCTGCACTGCGGCGCGCAAATCGTAACGCACTGTGCGCACAGGCATATCCACCTCGATTACTGGCATATCAAATATCACCAGAGGCAGATTGCCCCAGATTGGGGCATCCCCCTGTCGTCCAGCCAAGCTTTAGCCTCTGTATCCCGCTCCTGAGCTGCTTTCTGCCTGGCTTCTTAGCACATGGCGTTATATTGACAAAGCAAAGATATATCACATATGGTCGGCCGCGACCCGAAGAACGACAATGACCCATGCACCATTTCAGGGCCTTGGGGGGGAGCGCCGATGCGGTCGATACGCAGCGGCCCGGAAGTCCGCGCTCCAGTCATTCCCACTAAAGAAATTCCCAATCGGCCGAAACCTTCCACTCAGACACAGGGGGACTTCGATGATCACCGACTCGAAACCTCAGAGCCCTTCGGCTCTCGCCAATCCCTGGGTACAGCTCATCCTCGGCATCGTCTGCATGGCCGCCGTGGCCAACATGCAGTACGGCTGGACGCTGTTCGTCGATCCGATCGATCAGAAGTATCACTGGGGGCGGCCGGCGATTCAGTTCGCTTTCAGTCTTTTCGTGTTTCTCGAGACCTGGCTGGTCCCGATCGAGGGCTACCTCGTCGACCGCTTCGGTCCGCGCATCGTCGTGATCATAGGCGCCGTGATGGTAGCCGTGGCCTGGACGATCAATTCACAGGCCACATCCCTCACCCTGCTCTATATCGCCGCGGCCGTCGGCGGCATCGGCACGGGCGCGGTCTACGGCACCTGCGTCGGCAATGCCCTCAAGTGGTTCCCGGGTCGCCGCGGGCTCGCGGCCGGCTGCACGGCGGCGGGCTTCGGTATCGGAGCTGCGCTCACCATTGCGCCGATCGCGACCATGATCGCGAGTGACGGCTACGAGCACGCGTTCCTGTTCTTCGGTGTACTGCAGGGCGTGATCGTGCTGATCGCCGCGCTCGGCCTGCTGGTCCCGGCGTCCTCGCTGCTGGCCGCGGCCCCGAAGAAGAGCCAGTCGTCGAAGAGCTTCACGCCGACCGAGGTGCTGAAGAGCCCGGTGTTCTACGTGATGTACGTCATGTTCGTACTGGTCGCCGCCGGCGGACTGATCCTGATCGCCAACATGGCGCCGATGGCCAAGGACCTGAAGATCGCCAAGGCCGCGGTCGACATCTTCGGGATGAGCGTCGTGGCCGGCACCTTCGCCATCAAGGCGCAGCGGATCTTCGATGGCTTCGGACGTCCGTTCTTCGGCTGGGTTTCCGATCAAATCGGCCGTGAGAACACGATGGCGATCGCCTTCGTGATCGGCGCGGGTGCCCTGTTCCTGCTCAGCCAGACCGCCACCACCCCGCTGGCCTTCGTGATCTTCAGCACGCTGTATTTCGCGGTATTCGGCGAGATCTACAGCCTGTTCCCGGCAACCCAGGGCGACACCTTCGGTGCGCAGTACGCGACGGCCAACGCCGGCATGCTGTACACCGCCAAGGGTACCGGCTCGCTGCTGGTGGCCGCGGGGACCGCGTTCGCCGCCGCACACGGCTGGAATTCGATCCTGTGGCTGGCCATGTGCGGCAACCTGGTCGCCGCCGGCCTCGGCCTGTTCGTGCTCAAGCCGATGCGCACGCGTCACTTCGAGGCCATCCGTGCCGGCGTGAGCAGCGGCATCCAGGCAGCGACCCCGGTGCGCAGCGCCACCTGAGGAAACACAAGGACGGCGGGGCGGCATGGCTGCCGCCCCGCCCGATGCAAGCTTTTTGAGGAAGATTTCCGGAGAGATCCATGAACGCCGCAATTCCCGTACCTGTGCCGAAGTCGAGCACGGCTGAAGACACGCTGCAGAAGAAGAGCCGTGAAGCCGGAGTGGTATCCGGCGGTCATCTGGTGGCGAAGGCGCTGAAGAACGAGGGGGTCGATA
>DASQGK010000091.1:0-4177 GCA_035632655.1 Steroidobacteraceae bacterium
GCCAGTAGAGAGAAGCGACCCAGTCCTGCAGTTGGTTGGCGCTGAGGCTGATCATGTCGGGGCGCCGCGCTTCAGTTGATGAGCTGCGGGATGCTCTCGAAGAGCTCGCGCGTATAGGCGATGAGCACCTTGAGCATCCACGGGCCGGCGATCATCAGCGCCACCGAGATGGCGATGAGCTTGGGGATGAAGGACAGCGTCATCTCGTTGATCTGGGTGGCCGCCTGGAAGGCGCCGACGACCAGGCCGGTGATCAGCGCCACCAGCAGCATCGGCGCCGCCAGCATCAGCGTGATCTCCAGCGCGCGGCCGCCGATTCCCATCACGGCTTCCGGGCTCATGAGTAGAAGCTCGCGGCGAGGGTGCCCATGACCAGCGACCAGCCGTCGACCAGCACGAACAGCATCAGCTTGAAGGGGAGCGAGATCAGCACCGGCGACAGCATCATCATGCCCATCGACATGAGCACGCTCGCCACCACCAGGTCGATGATCACGAAGGGGATGTAGATGAGGAAGCCGATGAGGAATGCGGTCTTGAGCTCACTCGTCACGAAGGCCGGCACCAGCAGCGTCAGCGGCACGTCCTGCGGAGTCGCGAAACCCTTGCCGCCCGAGATGCGCACGAAGGTGGCGATGTCGGACTCGCGCGTCTGGTCGAGCATGAACTTCTTGAGCGGCACCACGGCGCGCTCGAGCGCCACGCCCGCCTCGATGGTGCCGGCGGAGTAAGGCTGCAGCGCCTCCGCGTTGATGCGGTTCACCACCGGGCTCATGACGAACAGCGTCAGGAAGAGCGCAAGCCCGACCAGCACCTGGTTGGGCGGCGTCTGGCCGGCGCCGATGGCCTGGCGGAGGATCCCGAGCACGATGATGATGCGCGTGAAGGCGGTCATCATCAGCACGATCGCCGGCAGCAGGGTGAGCGCGGTCATCAGCGCCAGCACCTGGAGCGAGAGCGTGTAGGTCTGACCGCCGCCGGCGCCGGTCACGCTGACCGCCGGAATGCCGGCTGGCGCGCCGGCGGCCGCGGCGATTGCTGGCAGCAGCGCGAGCGCGGCGAGGAGCGCGGTAGCGCGGCCGCGGCTCATCGCCTGAGGCTCTTCAGCAGCGCGCCGAAGGCTGTCCCGCCCGCGCCCGCGGGTGTTGCCGCGCTGCGCGCCGGCTCGAGCGGCTCGGGCAGTACATAAAGAGTGTTGACGCGGCCCGGCGCCACGCCGAGCAGTAGCTGATTGGGGCCGACCTTGAGCAGCACGGCGCGCTCTTTCGCTCCGAGCGGCACGTGTGCGATCACCTCGAGGCCGTTGCCGGCGCGGGGACCAAAGCCGCGCAGGCGCTTGAGGATCCAGGCGAGCGCGAACACCGCTCCCAGCACCAGGAGCAGCGCCAGCGTCACCTCGCCCAGGCCACCGAGGCCCCCGGCGTGGGCCGCGGGAGCGGTTTGCGGAGCTGCGAACATCGGCTCACTTCAGCTTGCGCAGCCGCTCGGCGGGGCTGACGACGTCGGTGAGGCGGATGCCGAAGCGCTCGTTGACGACCACCACCTCGCCGTGGGCGATGAGCGTGCCGTTGACGAAGACGTCCAGCGGCTCACCGGCCGCGCGGTCGAGCTCGACCACCGAGCCCTGGTTCAGCTGCAGGAGATTGCGGATCGGGACGCGCGTGCGGCCGACCTCCATCGACAGCGTCACCGGCACATCGAGAATGACCTCGAGGTTGACGTCGCCGCCGGCCGGCTGGCTCTCGTCCTGCACCGTATCGAACTCGGCGACCTGGGCCGCCTCGGCATTGGCGTTCATTTACGACTCTCGGTTTTGAAGTTCAGGGAATCCGGGGGCGGGGCGCCCATGCGGCGCACGCGGTTCTCGATCTTGACGGCCTGCTGGCCGCGCGACAGTCCGAAGCTGCCGCGGAACAGCGGCACGTCCTCGGCCAGCAGCGTCACCTTGCCGGCGAAATCGCACGGCAGGACGTCGCCGGGCTTGAAGTTGAGGAGCTCCGCGAGCGTCACCGAAGTGCGGCCGAGCAGCGTCTTCAGCTGCACTTCCGCGTCCTCGATCTCGCTGCGCAGCAGGTTGCTCCAGCGGCTGTCCTTCTCCATGCGGTCGCTGGCGATGCCGGCATCCAGCACCTCGCGCAGCGGCTCGATCATCGAGTAGGGCATGGTGACGTGCAGGTCGCCGCCGCCGCCATTGAGCTCGACGTGGCAGGAGGTCACGACCACGATCTCGGAGGGCGAGACGATGTTGGCGAAGTGCGGGTTGATCTCCGACTGCAGGTACTCCACCTCGATGCTGGCGACGTGCGCCCACGCCTCGCGCAGGTCGGCGAAAGCGCTGCGCAGCAGCATGTGAATGATGCGCTGCTCGGTGGCGGTGAACTCGCGGCCCTCGATCTTGGCGTGCCGTCCGACGCCGCCGAAGAAGTTGTCGACCACCGCGAACACCAGCTTAGGTTCCAGCACCAGCAGCGCCATGCCGCGCAGCGGGTTGATCTTCACCATGTTGAGGCTGGTCGGCAGGTGCAGCGTGTGCACGTACTCGCTGAACTTCTTGATCTGCAGCGGATGCACCGCGATCTCGGGCGAGCGGCGCAGGAGGTTATAGATGCTGACGCGGAAGAGCCGGGCGAAGCGCTCGGTGATCATCTCGAGCGTCGGCATGCGGCCGCGCACGATGCGCTTCTGCTCGGCGAAGTCGTAGTTGCGGGCTTCGCCCGGAACCGGGCCCGGGTCGGTATTCACCGCGCCGCTGTCGACACCGTGGATCAGGGCGTCGATTTCGGCCTGGTCGAGTACTTTTTCCGAAGGGGCGGTCACGGCGCTCGGCTCACTGCATCACGAAGCTGGTGAAGTACACGGCCTCGAGCCGGTCGGCATGTCCGCCGGCGGCCTCGAGCACCTTGCGCACGTCGGCGAGCGCCTGGTTGCGCAGCGCCTCCTTGCCTTCGCGCGTTGCGAGCTGGGCGTACTTCTGGTTGCCGAACAGCAGCAGCAGGTCGTTGCGCACCACCGGATCGTTGGTCTTGAGCATCTCGATCGTCGCCGGGTCGCGCGATTCGAGCTGCACGGCGATCTGCAGGAAGCGCACGGCCTGCTCGGAATCGAAATTGACGACGAACGGCGGATCGAGCGCCAGGAACAGCGGCGGACCTTCGGGCGCGACCGGCTTGGGCGCGGCGGCCGCCGACGGCGTTTTATGCGAGCCGGCGCTGAGCCACCAGGCGGTGCCGACCGCGACGCTCGCCAGAACGAGCGCGGCGCCGCCGACGATGATCAACAGCAGCTTGCGGCTGCCCCTGGGCTGAGTCTGTGCGGCCTTGTCGGCAGCCTTGAGTACCGGGACTTCTGCGGCCATCTGGGCTTATCACTCCTGCAAAAGCGCTCGTCAGCGCCGCAGGTTTCAGTGCAACGCGCATGCCACACCCCCCTGAAGTGAGCTAAGTGGAGGCCGGGGAAGGGAATTCGCGCTTTTGCGGAGCGTGAGCCAGTTCGCACTGTGCGGTGGGCGCCGGAAAACCGGCGGGGGGCCGGTCAAACGTACAGGTCGAGGAGACCCCGGCGGGCCGGCTGCGCCGACGTGACGTGAGTTGCATGCGCCGCGCGGGTGAGGCTCGGCGCGAGTGCGGCGGCGGGCTGCGGCTCGCGGTGCGCACCGCGCGCCGACTGGTCCGACACGCCGGCGTTCGCGAGGTTCAGTCCCTGTGAGGCGAAGAGGTCCCTGAGCTTAGGCATCGAGAGCTCGAGCGCGCTGCGGGTCTCGGGCTGGGCGGCGCCGAACCAGACACTCGCGGCATTCTCGTGTACCGAGATCTTCACTTCGACCGGGCCCAGTTGCGCGGGCGTCAGGCGCAGCGACGCGGAGCTGATTCCCTGCTGTGCCAGGAGATGCAGCCGCATGCCCACCTCGTGCGCCCAACCGTTGCTGCCGACCGGCGCCTGCACCTGCACGGTGGGGCCTTGCGGGGCCTGAGTTGCGGGTGCGGGTGCGGCGCTCGCCGGCGCACCGGCTGTGGCAGCGCCCATCGCTGGCGGGGCGGCGGGCGATCCGGCCGGCGCGTCCTGGCCGGAGCCGCCCGGGCCTGCGGCCGGGGGCGCAGCGTCGGGTAACGCAGTCTTCGGGTGAGCCGTCGCGCCTGCGAGCGCGGCGGAAACGGAACGCGGCGCAGCGCCTGTGTCG
>DASQGK010000092.1:0-1504 GCA_035632655.1 Steroidobacteraceae bacterium
CCCATGACCTACCAGGTCGACTGCTTCGCGAGCCCGTGGATCGATTCCGACCGGGTGTGCGGACTTTTCCAGCAGGACATGGATTCGGTCGCCGCGCTCGTGCGGCGCTGGGTGGAGGCGGAGTTCCATCCGGTCGCCTGCAGCACGACGGGCAGCAACGCCCTGGCGCAGGGCGAGTTCTCCGCGGAGCTGCGTGCCCTGGGGGCGGACAACGTGCTGGTCCATGGCACTTATGACTCGCTCGGCAAGCCAGTGAGCCTGTTCGTGCTCGGTGCGATGCCGGGCGATGCCGGTGCCGAGCAGTCCTTCCTGCTGGAGCTCATCGCCCCGTTCCTGCACCTCGCCTGGGTGCGCTCGCAGCTCGCGCGCGCACCCGAAGAAGCCCATGCGGCGTCCCACGCCGCCGATCTGCTCACCGCACGGGAGAAGGAGATCCTGCGCTGGATCCACCTCGGCAAGAGCAATTTCGAGATCGGCACGATCCTCGGGATCAGCCCGCTGACCGTGAAGAACCACGTACAGAAAATTCTGCGTAAGCTCAATGTGCGCAACCGCACCCAGGCCGTGGGTCGTGCGCTCGCGCTGCGCTTTCTCGACCCATGAGAGCATTCGCGCTGCTTCTGTCGCTGGCGATGATCGCCGTGCAGGGAGGTGCGGTGGCGACCGTGCCCGAGCCGGCGGACGAGGCCGGTGTCGCGCTCGCGGGCGTCCCGGGCGGCGCGGAAGCCCGGCACAGCGTGCCGCTGCCGGCGCTCAACCCATGGCGTTATTTCGCGGCGAACAGCCTGCGCCCGGAGCGCGCCGTCGTCGATAACCCGCCACAAATTGCGACAACCCTGGGGGGAGGACGTACGCCCGGAAGCTGGGCCCTGCTGCTGGCGGGCCTGGCGGGCGCACTCGCCATCGGGCGCCGGCGGCTGTCCTCGATCGCAGACCCGGGCATCGCCCGGCGCCGCAGGTGGCGCGCGTGAGTGCCGGCATCCCGGCAGGGCCAGCGATGCGCTGGGTGCTGGCAGGCCTTGCGGCGCTGATATTCGTGCAGGCGCGCGCGCAGGTGGCACCGCTGGTGGGAGGGCCGCCGCCCCCGACGGAGAGTGCTCCGCAGGGACCTGTTTTCTCGCCGTTCGTGGAGGAGACGTTCACCGCAGACGACAATGTCTTCCGGATATCGGGCCGGGCGGATCCGATGACCGTCATCGGCTACCCGGTTCGCAGCGATACCTATCTCACCACTTCGGTCGGGTTGACCGCGGACGTGGCCTTCAGTCTGCAGCGCATCGAGGCATCGCTGGCCTATAACACCGTCCATTACAATCGCTTCCGCAGTCTCGACTACGACGGCTACGACCTGCGCGGCAGCTGGCTGTGGCAACTCGGCAGAGACCTGAGCGGCGAGGTGGGGGTAACGGACAGTTATTCGCTGGCGCCGTTCTCCGAGTTGCTGGGCGTGTTTCCGGACAAGCTGCACCGGCGCGAGGAGTTTGCCAAAGGATCATGGCTCATT
>DASQGK010000093.1:0-54989 GCA_035632655.1 Steroidobacteraceae bacterium
CGCGTGGGCGGCGCGCTCGCAGCCGCCGCCGCCGCGGCAGGCGCCGGCGCGTCGGCCGCCGGGCTCCTGGTCGCCCCAGCTGAGTCGGTCTCGAGCACGAGCAGCTGCGCACCGACCGGCACCATGTCGCCCGGCTGCCCGGTGGTCGACACCACGCGACCGCTCACCGGCGCCGGCACTTCCACCGCCGCCTTCTCGGTCAGCACCTCGACCACCACGTCGTCCTCGGCCACGACGTCGCCCGGCTTGACCCGCCAGCCGACGATCTCGGCCTGTACCGTGCCCTCGCCGAGGTCTGGCAGCTTGAAGACAAACTGACTCATGCCGCCTCCGTCACCTGCTTGAGGGCCGCGGCGATGCGCGCCTGGCCGGGAAAATAGTCCCACTCGAAGGCATGCGGATAGGGAGTGTCCCAGCCGGTCACGCGCAGCACCGGGGCCTCGAGATTCCAGAAGCACTGCTCCTGCACCGTGGCGACGAGCTCGGCTCCGTAGCCGCCGAAGCGCGTCGCCTCATGCACCACCACGCAGCGCCCGGTTTTGCACACCGACGTGCACAGCGTCTCGACGTCGAGCGGCGCCATGGTGCGCACGTCGACGATCTCGGCATCGATTCCGCAGTTGCGTACCGCAGCTTCGGCGACATGCACCATGGTGCCGTAGGCGAGCACCGTCACGTCACGCCCGGGACGTACGACCTCGGCACGGCCGATGGGCACGGTGTAGTGGCCCTGCGGGACCTCGCCCCTGACGTGCGCGCTCCAGGGCACCGCGGGCTTGTGCGGATCGCCGTCGAAGGGCCCGTTGTAGATGCGCTTGGGCTCGAAGAACACCACCGGGTCGTCGCCCTCGATGGAGCTGATCAGCAGGCCCTTCGCGTCGTAAGGGTTGGACGGCATCACCACCTTGATGCCGCAGACGTGCGCGAAAATCGCCTCCGGGCTCTGCGAATGTGTCTGGCCGCCGCGGATGCCGCCGCCGCAGGGCGTGCGAATGGTGACCGGAGCGGAAAAATCGCCCGCCGAGCGGTAGCGCAGCCGTGCGAGCTCGCTCACCACCTGGTCGTAGCCGGGGTAGATGTAGTCGGCGAACTGAATCTCCGCCACGGGCTTGAGTCCATTGACGCCCATGCCGATCGCGGTGGCGATGATGCCGCCCTCGGCAATCGGCGTGTCGAGCACCCGGTGCTCGCCATACTTGCGCTGCAGTCCGTCGGTCACGCGAAAGACGCCGCCGAAGTAACCGACGTCCTCACCGAGAACCACCACGCGCGGATCGCGCTCCAGCATCACGTCCATGGCGGAATTCAGCGCCTGGACCATGTTCATGCGTGCCATGGTGCTAGTACGCCTTGCTGGCCGCCGGCTCCGGCTTCGCGACCGGGCCCGGCTCGCCCTGCTTCTCACGCAATGCACGCAGCTCGCTCTGCTGCGCTTTGAGATTCGGCGGCATCTCCCTGAAGACGTCCTCGAACATCGACAGCGGATCGAGCGCCGGGCCGCCGCTGAGGGTGCCGTAGCCTTCGGCTTCCTTCCAGCAGGCGGTGACGTGCGCTTCGAGCTCTTTCTCGAGCTGCGCGTGCCGCTCCTCCGACCACTCCCCGAGCGCAATCAGGTGCTGCTTGAGGCGCAGGACCGGATCGCCCAGGGGCCAGGCACGCCACTCCTCCTTGGGCCGGTAGCGTGAGGGATCGTCGCTGGTCGAGTGTGCCCCGGCGCGGTAGGTCACGAGCTCCACCAGCGTGGGTCCGCCGCTGTGGCGGGCGCGCTGCGCGGCCCACTGCGTCACGGCATAGACCGCGAGGAAATCGTTGCCATCGACACGGATCCCGGGAATGCCGTAGCCGGGGCCGCGTTGCGCAAAGGTCTGGTGCTCGCCGCCGGCAAAGCCCTGGAAGGTGGAGATCGCCCACTGGTTGTTGACCACGTTGAGGATCACCGGCGCCTGGTACACGGCTGCGAACGTCAGCGCGTGGTGGAAATCGGCCTCGGCGCTCGAGCCCTCGCCCAGCCAGCTCGCCGCGATGCGCTCCTCGCCCTTGATGGCGGAGGCCATGGCCCATCCCACGGCCTGCGGGAACTGCGTGGCGAGATTGCCGGAGATCGAGAAGATGTTGCCCGCCCCCCAGTGATACATGATGGGCATCTGCCGGCCCTTGCACATGTCGCGCGTGTTGGACAGGCACATGCACATCAGATCGACGAGGCTGCGACCGCGCACGATGTGCAGGGCCTGCTGCCGGTAGGAGGGGAACAGCATGTCGGTCGGCTGCAGCGCCATCCCGGCGGCCACCGCCACGGCCTCCTCGCCCGTCGACTTCATGTAGAAGGAGATGCGGCCCTGGCGCTGGATCTTCTGCATCCGATCGTCGAACAGGCGCGTCAGCAGCATGTGGCGCAGCGCCACCTGCAGCTCCTGCGGCTCGAGATGCGGATTCCACGGCCCGACCGCGCGCTGCCCGTCATCGAGCACACGCACCATCTCCAGCGCCAGGGTCTCGATGTCGCGCACCGCCGCGGTCACATCGGGGCGGCCCACGGCGCCGGCGGGCGAGATCTTCACATAACTGAAGTCGGGCTCCTGCCCGGGGCGTGCCGGCGGGGCGGGAACGTGCAGGCGCGAACGTGGAGTCATGGACGGTCGGCTCTTACAGATTGCAGTTGCAGTCCTTAAGGATTGTAATCGCCTGACACCGTCAACACTAATGAGTGAGGACATTCGTGAAGCCGCGTCCTACCTTCCGGGGCGTGGTGATGCGCGATGCGCGTCCCGCACCCGCGATCAGGCCCCCCAGGACCGCCGCCCCCGGCGAGCCGGCGCGCGTGCGTGTGGGCCGCGAGGTCGCGGGACGCGGCGGCAAGGGCGTGTCGGTGATTCGCGGCCTGCCGCTCGGGGATGAGGCGCTCGCCGAGCTCGCCACGCGCCTCAAGCGACTGTGCGGCGCGGGAGGTTCCGTGCGCGATGGCGCCATCGAGATCCAGGGCGAGCACCGCGACCGCCTGGTGGCGGAGCTGGTCCGACTGGGCTACGACGCCAGGCGCGCCGGCGGTTGAGAAGGCCGGCTAAGCGCGTGATTGTCGGGGAATTCCGCCGCGGCACTCCGACGGCGCAGTGGTAACGGCCGCCGATCCTTGCTATAGAGTATTTTCCGCGAGCAGCGGGCGGAATCAGGCATGAACAATAACCCTCAAGTCTTACCTGCAGGCAAAAACGGCCAGGCGCTGCTCTTTGCCCGCAATTTCTTCCGCCACCCCCGCATGCTCGGCTCGATCGTCCCGAGCTCGCGCTTCCTGATACGCGAGCTGCTCGCGCCGATCGACTGGAAGCGCGCACGCGTCATCGTCGAGTATGGTCCGGGCGTGGGCGGTATCACCGCCGAGGTGCTGCGCCGCATGCGCTCCGACGGGGTGCTGATCGCCATCGAGATGAATCCGGACTTCGTCAGCTACCTGCACGGCGCGCTGCGCGACCCGCGGCTGCGCGTGGTGGAAGGGTCGGCGGAATCGGTCGACGAGGTGCTGCGCCGCTGCGGGCAGAGTCAGGCCGACTACATCATCTCCGGAATTCCTTTCAGCACCATCCCGGCGCCGCTGCGCGAGCGGATCCTGCGCAAGACTCGCGCGGCACTCGCCCCCGGAGGCGCCTTCCTCGTCTATCAGTTCTCGACCCGGGTGCTGCAGGACCTCAAGCGAATCTTCGGCGTCGTCGCCCGCAAGTTCGAGCCGCTCAACGTGCTGCCGGCGCACCTCTTTATCTGTCAGCCGCAGGCCGCCTGAAGGGCGGCCGCCTCCCATGACGGGCACGCTCTGGGTGGGCACGCGCAAGGGCCTGTTCACCCTGCGTGCCGACGCGCAGCGGCGCACCTGGAAGCTCAGCGGCCCACAGTTCCTCGGGCACGTCGTTCATCACGTGGTGCAGGACCCGCGCGAGCCGCGCACGCTGCTGATGGCGGCCAGGACCGGCCACCTCGGACCTACGGTCTACCGCTCCACCGACCGTGGTCGCAGCTGGCGCGAAGCATCGCTCCCGCCCGCCTTCCGCACGGCCGCCGCGGGCGAGTCGCCCCGCGCCGTCGAGCGTGTCTTCTGGCTCACGCCCGGCCATGCATCGCAGCCCGGCAGCTGGTATGCCGGCAGCACGCCGGCGGGTCTGTTTCGCTCGACCGACGGTGGCGAGCGCTGGGAGCCGGTCGCCGGCTTCAACGACCATCCCATGCGGCCGAAATGGATCCTGAACGGCACACCGGATGGGGAATTGCTGCACTCGATCCTGGTGGACCCGCGCGACGCGCGGCACATCTATCTCGGCATCTCGGTAGGCGGAGTGTTCGAATCCACCGACGGCGGCGCCGACTGGGCGCCGCTGAATGAGGGAGTCGCGGCGGACTTTCTCCCCGACCCGAACGCCCTTTTCGGGCATGACCCGCACTGCATCGCGCTGCATCCGGCCGATCCCGACCGCCTGTACCAGCAGAATCACTGCGGCATCTATCGACTGGACCGTCCCGGCAGACGCTGGGAGCGCATCGGCAACGCCATGCCGAAGAAAGTCGGCGACATCGGCTTTCCGATCGTGCTGCACCCCTGCGACCCCGACACCGCGTGGGTGCTGCCCATGGACGGGCAGACGGTGTGGCCGCGAACCTCGGTCGGCGGCAGGCCCGCCGTGTACCGCACCCGCGATGCGGGGCGCAGCTGGCAGCGCCTCGATCGCGGACTGCCCGAAGCCAACGCCTGGCTCACGGTGCTGCGTCAGGCGATGTGCGCCGATCACAGCGAGCGCACCGGGCTTTACTTCGGCACCACGGGCGGCGATGTCTGGGCGAGCACCAATGCGGGCGACAGCTGGCGCTGCCTGGCGCGGCACCTGCCGGAGATCTACTCGGTGACTCACGCGCACTGAGGCCTCATGAGCTGCACGGTGCGCATCGCCAGTCCACTGCATTCCTACACCTCGGGCGCCGCCATGGTGGAGGCGCGCGGCGGCACTCTCGCCGAGGTGCTCGGCGACCTCGAGCGGCGCTTTCCCGGGATCCGTTTCCGCGTGATCGACGAGCAAAGCCGCATCCGGCCGCACCTGAGGCTGTTCGTGAATCTGCGCGAGGCGCGCGATCTGTCCGCGCCGGTGGATGGCGGAGATACGGTGCACGTGATCTGCGCCCTCTCGGGAGGGTGAAGAGGCGATGACGCTCACACCGGCGGAGCGCGCTCGCTACCAGCGCCACCTGGCGCTGCCCGAGATCGGCGTCCCGGGCCAGGAGAAGCTCAAGGCGGCGCGGGTGCTGGTCGTCGGCGCCGGTGGCCTCGGCTCCCCCGCGGCGCTTTATCTGGCGGCCGCCGGCTGCGGCACGCTGGGCCTGCTCGACTTCGACCGGGTCGAGGTCTCGAACCTGCAGCGCCAGGTGCTGTTCGACACCGCGGGGGTCTCGCAGCCCAAGGCCGAGGCGGGGCGCGAGCGCCTCAGCGCGCTCAATCCCGAGATCCGCGTGGTGGCACACGCGCTCGAGCTCAAGGCGGCCAATGTGCGCGCGGTGTTCGCCGACTACGATCTTGTCCTCGACGGGAGCGATCGTCTCTCGACCCGTTACCTGGTGAACGACGCGTGCGTGATCCTGCGCAAGCCCCTGGTGTCGGCGGCGATTCACCGCTTCGAGGGACAGCTCATGACCTACCTGCCGGGACGCGGGCCCTGCTATCGCTGTCTCTTTCCCGAAGCTCCCGACGGCGTGGTCGCCAACTGTGCCGAGGCCGGCGTCCTCGGCGTGTTGCCGGGCGTGCTCGGTACGCTGCAGGCCACGGAGGCGATCAAGCTCATCACCGGCACCGGCGCACCGCTCATCGGACGGCTGCTGCTCTACGATGCGCTCGAGCTGCGCTTCACCGAATTCCGTGTAGAGCGCCGGCGCGACTGCGCCGTGTGCGGAGACACCCCGATGATCACCGAGCCACGCGATCAGAAACCAGCGGCACCGAACGAGACCAGCGCGGGCATCGGCCGCCTCACTCCGCAGGGGCTCAAAGGACTGCTCGATGCGGGCGCGGGAGCGCTACCGGCCCTCATCGATGTGCGCGAGCGCTGGGAGTTCGACACCGGACATCTGCCCGACGCCGTCAACATACCGACCAGCGAATTTGCGCAGCGACTTCGGGAGCTCCCGCGCGCCGGAACGACTGTGTTCATCTGCCGCAGCGGCGGGCGGAGCCTGCGCGCCTGTGAGATGGCGCTCAAGGCCGGCGTCGAGAGACCCGTCAATCTCGAGGGCGGCATGCTCGCGTGGGCGGCAAAGATCGACCCGACGATGCCGGTGGCGTGAGATCGCGTGCGCCCTTGTATGCCAACCATGTCCAGAGTCGTGCCACGAGCGGGGCTTGTCGCCTTTCTACTCGTTGCGTGCCTTGCACGCGCGCACACGCCTGTATCAGAGACCAGCGCCGCGAGCGGCGGCGACGTCCCACAAGAGCTGCCGGCAGCGCCTGCACCGGCAACCGTGTACGTCTACCGCAACTCCCGCTTCATGGGCATGCTTGCCCACTCCTTTGTTTTCGTCGGCGCCGACTCCTTCGGCGAACTGGACAACAGCAGGTACATCCGCGCACAAGTCCCGGCGGGCAGCGTTGCGGTGACGGCCACCGGCGTCGTTGTCGGCCACCCCGACCTCGGGGCTCCCCCGATCAGCGGCTACTGGTCGACCCTCGGCGGGTGCAGCGCGATTGATTGGCGGCAGTGGGCCAGCGCACAGATGCACGAGGTCGTCGCGCAATGCATGACGAGTCTGCAGGAGCTGGGACGTGAATGTGGTGCGACGGTGACCGATACTCCCGTGGGTGCCGGGTGGGTATGGCGGAAGATTCACATTCCGGCCTGCAATCCACAGGTCCGCGGCGCCGAAGCTGCCTACAACCGCCTGTCCCTCGCCAACAGTGCCGTGACGGTGTCTCTGAGAGCGGAGCCGGGCGCCACCTACTACCTCAGATGGTCTCTGGTGATCGGTGAGGCGCGGCGCACTCCAGGACTGGAGCCCATGAAGTTTGGCGCATCGAATGGCCAACATCTGGATGTGGTAGATGCGGTGACAGGGGCAAAGGAACTCGCGAGCCTTCACGAAGAAAAGACACGGTGATCGCCTGGCGGTTTCGCCGCGGGAGGCGCAACCGGCGCCGCTACCCGGCTCACTGCGCGCCGCTCTGCCGGCGGATGAGTTGCGCCGCTTCCTGTGCCTGGGCGGAGGTGCCGAATTGCAGCGAGGCGCAGCTGCCATCCTGCATGTGCACGTTCAGCCATTTCCAGAACCACCGTCCCTTTACGTACTCGACCGACCGGACCTGCCCGAGAGAGATTGCGATCGAGTCACCGGCTGGAGGCTGCAGGTAGGCGCTGTACTCCTTCTGCTCGGGTGTCGAGGGGACCAGCCGCATCTCATCCGGAAAAACCTGCAAGGTGCCGGTCACTCCCTCGGCTGTCAGCTTGCCGTGCGTCGAGCAGTCTCCGGGGCGACGCACGACATATTTGTATTGGCCCAGCAGAGCCGGAGGCGCGGGGCTCGACTTCTGTAGCGCGATGTCCGCACCCTGAATGTCGAGGCACGGCAGGCTCACGTGCCGCAGCAGATCCGAAGTCCACATCGGGCAGCGCTTGGTCTCGAGGCTCACGCTGCTGACGACTCCGCCCGGATCGAACTGCAGGAACAGGCGTCGCACCTCCACGTTGTGGCGCGCGTCGTATGAGGCGCCGTAGGAGACCGTCAGGATTCCGAGGCCTCCATGACTGAATGCCGAGCCGTAGGAATACCACGCGTCCCCCGGCCCGGAGCCATCGGGCTCTCCCAGCTGCAGCAGCACCTCCCGCCGACTCGTGCTCCCGACCGCTATTGAGGACGGAACCTCCGCTGGAATGTTCGTCCGCGAATCCGGCAACGGGCCGGAAGCGAGCGGAAACGGCACGGAGATGCACCCGGGAATCGCCGCTCCGGTCAGCGCCAGCAGCACCGCAAGCGCCCCGAAGCGGCCAGGACCGCTGCTACGGGGTGCGCACATCGATCAGACGATGCCCGGTCAGACGCTCATCCGCGCCAAACTCGAGCAGCAGGTTGTAACGCACGTTCTCCCAGCCGGAGGCCGCGTGCGAAACATACAGGCCTTCGCGGCCGCTGCTGAGACGAAATGCGGCAAGGCTGTTGCCCTCGTAGGTCGCGTGCGGCATGCCCAGGCGGTGGTAGACATCCTCCCGCCTGACGCCCGGCTGGTCGAGGAAGGCGAGCAGGTTCTTGTCCCCTGCCGGGTGCGTAGCGCAGGCCTGCAGTGCCGGCAAGGCGAGGGCGAAGAGACATGCCCGCAGCCAGCGCAGCCTGGTTATGCCGATGAGCCCGTGCACAAGAAAACATTAGTGCCGGGCGGCAGAGCGTTGCATGCGCACAAACACTTACGGCGACCGCGCAGGGGTCTGAACCCGCGACCGCCACGGGCAAAGGCCGTTACGACGCGGCCGGCGGGACCTGCGACCTGGCGAAGCAGGGTGCGTGCGGCGGCTCGGGTGCGAGGTGGATGTGGCGCTTGAGCATCGCGAGCGCCGCCTGCGGCTCGTCGACGAACGAGAACAGCTTGAGATCCGCGGCATCGATCGTGCCGTGGCGCACCAGCGCCTCGAAATTGACCACTTCCTTCCAGTAGCTCGTGCCATAGAGCAGCACCGGGATCGAGCGGTCGAGCTTGCGCGTCTGCGCCAGCGTCAGAATCTCGAAGACCTCATCGAGCGTGCCGAAGCCGCCCGGAAAGGCCACCAGCGCATGCGCCAGGTGCGCGAACCAGAGTTTGCGCATGAAGAAGTAATGGAACTCGAAGCTCAGCCCCGGCGTGATGAAGGAGTTGGGGCGCTGCTCCTGCGGCAGTCCGATGTTGAGCCCGACGCTGCGCCCGCCGGCGAGCGAGGCGCCGCGGTTGGCGGCCTCCATGATGCCGGGCCCGCCCCCCGAGCAGACGGTGAGCCGCTCGTCCCCGGGAAGACTGCGGCTCCACTCGGTGACGAGACGCGCGAGCTCCACCGCCTCGTCCATGTACTTGCCGAGCACGCCGCCGCTGCGGGCGCGCGCCGAGCCGAAGAACACCACGGTCGCCGTCACGCCGGCCGCGCAGAAAGTGCGCAGCGGCGCGAGGTACTCGGAGACGATCCGTATGGGACGTCCCTCGTCCGAATCGATGAATCGCGGATCGTAGTAGGCGAGCTTGGGGCTTTGCGCCATGAGACGTAAGCTCCGGAAAGCGGCGGCGCGCCGCGCGGATCTGCAGTGTCGCAGTTCGCGATGAGCGCGTCACCCGCGCCCCGGAGCGGGCGCTCCCTCGCCGCTCCGGGCCTGATCCGCCGAACACGCGCTCCCGCGTGCTTCGGGTACCCTAGCGCGGCCGTGTTGCACCCCGATGTCAGAAAGGCGGCGTTGCCACTCTCTGCCCTGCTGGCCGCCTGCGCAGTCGCGGCGCACGCCGGCACGCCCACGTCAGCCGACCTGCCGCCGCTGGACGCCGGCACCTCGCTGCTGGTCATCGCGCCTCATCCGGACGATGAGATCCTGTGCTGCGCCGGGGTCATGCAGCGGGTGGTGCGCGCCGGTGGGCGTGCGAGCGTCGTCTGGCTGACGAGCGGCGATGGCTCGGAGCTGAATCTGCTGTTCGTCGAGAAGAGCCTGTTCCGCAGTCCCGCGAAGCTGCGCGATCTCGCCGGGCGGCGCATGCGCGAGGCACGCGCGGCGACCGCCCTGCTCGGGCTGCGCGCCGCGGACCAGCTGTTCCTCGGCTACCCGGACGGCGGCGTCCTCGACCTCCTCACCCGCTACTACGCCCGCCCCTTCACCTCACCCTTCACCGCCGCGGCGAGCGTGCCCTACTCCGACGCGCTGTTTCCCGGTCATGCCTATACCGGCGCAACCCTCGAGCGGGACCTCGATGCAGTGCTCGAGCGGGTGCGACCCACCCTGGTGCTGGCGCCGAGCCCGCGCGATGCGCATCCGGATCACCGCGCGGCCGGGCTCCTCGCGGCGCGCCTGCTGATGCGCCGCGGACAGCCGGCGGCGCTACGCTGCTGGATCGTGCACGGCGGCGAAGGCTGGCCGAACCCGCGGCAGCTCTCGCCCGGGCTGCCGCTCACGCCGGCGCCGCGTCTCGCCGGCGTGCCGGTCGCAACTTTCGAGCTCACGCCGGCCGAGGAGGATCGCAAGCTCGAGGCGCTGCGCGCCTATCCGACGCAGCTCGAGATGCTGGCGCCGCTGCTGCTGGCGTTCGTGCGCACGACGGAGTTGTTCACGGGCGCACCGTCTCCCTGAGCCGGCGCGGCCTCGCCTCAGGGCGGGCGACGCCACCCATCGAGCCAGCGGTCGAGAACGCCGGCGATGTGCTCGCGCAGCCGATCGAGCCAGGCGCGCTGCGGCCAGGAGCGGCGGCTCAACAGCGCGGAGACGGCGAAGTCGCCGCGGAACAGCGTCGCCACCGCGTCGGCGAAGCGCGCATCCGCCACCTCCTGATTGGCCTCGAGGTTCCACTTGAAGCTCCAGCGATCGAGGTTGCTCGAGCCGAGTGAGACCCAGTCGTCGCACAGGATCATCTTGGCGTGCAGCACCCGCGGCTGATATTCGAAGATGCGCACACCGGCGCGCAGCATCCGGCCGTAGAAGCGCCGGGCCGCCTGCCGCACCCACGGATGGTCGGTGCGCGCGCTCGGCATCAGCAGTCGCACGTCGACGCCGCGCCGCGCCGCCCGGCGCAGTGCCTTGCGAAAGCGCCGCGAAGGCACGAAGTACGCGCTCATCAGCCAGGCGCGCGTGACTGCCGCGTCGATGCGGCGAATGACGCCGTTGGCGAGCACCGAATGCTCCCGCGCCTCGCTCAGGGAAAGCCGCCCGGCCGCGCCGCCGGGGAGCGGCGCGATCACCGGCTCCGGCAGGCCGAGCTCCGGCCCCCAGCGCCGCCAGCTGCGCGCAAAGGCGCGCTGCCAGTCCCGCACCACCGGGCCGCGGATCTCGAGCATCACCTCGCGCCAGGCTTGCGGTCCGTCGAACTCGTCCGTGAGGCCCGCGCCGCCCACGAAGGCGACCTGGCCGTCGACCGTGAGGAGCTTGCGATGGTCGCGGTTGAAGTTGCCGAGCCGGTGGCTCCAGCGCAGCGGGTTGAAGAAGCGCAGCTCGACGCCCGCCTCCTGCAGCCGCCGCCGGTCGCCGCCCGCCAGCCCGAGCGCCCCGAAGGCATCGAGCAGCACGCAGCAGCGCACGCCGCGCGACAGGCGCGCGCGCCGCAGCGTCTCGATGAATGCGCTCGCCACGCGACCGGAGCCCGCCAGGTACATCTCCAGCAGCACGTGGCTGCGGGCGGCCTCGATGGCCGCGAGCATCCGCGCAAAGAACTCGCCGCCGCCGTCGAGCAGCCGGAACTGGTTGCCGGGCCGCCAGGGCCAGCCGGTGGTGGTGAAATGCGCGTTCGGTCCGCGGGTCATGGTCAGTGGTCACGGCGTGCGGCCGCGGCGCGGTGCTCGAGCGTCACGATGGCGCCGCCGACCAGGTTGAGCAGCACGAACCACGCAACACTGTGGGTGAGCAGCACATCGAGGGTGCGATAGACGGCGCCCTCGGAGCGCGAGTAAGCGAGCTGCGCCTCGACGCCGCCGATCAGCAGCGCCGCGCCCAGCACCAGCAGCAGCCCGGGACCGGCGTGCGAGCGCCGCGTCGCGTGCGCGGCATCCGTGATGGGTGCGCGCAGTCGCCGGTACCACAGCAGCACGATCGCGAGCCCGACGATGGAGCTGACGTACTGCAGCAGGTGACAGACCTGGATGCTGTAGCCGCCGATATCGACGATCTGCCGCAGCAGCGCGACATGGCGCACGACCCAGGCCTCCCCATGAGTGCACGAGTCCCACAACAGGTGCGACCACACGCCGAGCAGGATGGCCACCGGCGCCAGCAGCCACTCCGAGCCGCGCCGCCTGAAGGGCTCGAGCGCGTTGAGGCACAGCCAGCGGGCGCGCGCGGACAGCAGCGCCGTCAATGGCTCGCGCAGCAGCAGTGCCGCCGCCAGCAGCATGAATCCCAGCGGCAGGTCGATGAGATACGAGCCCATGAGGGTGTGCGTGTCGACGCCCACGCGGTGTGGCACAGGCAGGTAGTCCGGTGTGTCGGGCACCATGGCGCCGATGAGGAGCGGTGCCGTACGCAGCCCCGGCAGGCGCCGCAGCGGCAGGACCGCGGCCGGATGTGCGAGGGTGAACGGCATCGGCTTCGCGACCCCTAACTCTTTGCGGTAACGGTCACGCGAAACTGCCGGCTGGCGGCGGCCGCATCCGCATGACGATAGCTGAGATCGATGTGCTGACCGGCGCGCACGGCCGCGCCGTCGAGCGGCGCGAGGTGCAGGCCGAGCGCGCTGGGCGTGGTCGCGAGCTCGCGCGCCGCTCCGCCCTCCACGCTCACGACGAAGCTGCCCGGCGCGCGCAGTGCGAGTGTCAGAGCGCAGCCCTCCGGCAGCTCGGCGGCCGGTGCATGCTCACACCACATGACGCGCCTGAGCGGCGGGCGGGCGCCGCCATAACGTTTCCAGACACTGTCGGGACGATCGAAGGGGCGCTTGAGCGCGCGCGAGACGATGAGCTTGATGTACTCCGCGTGAGCCCAGGCGAGCGGCATGGCGCTGCCGGTCGGGCGCCCCGGCTCGAGTCCGCGCGCAGGCAGCGGCGCTGCGTCCCAGACCTGCTCGGGGAGCATGCCGCCGCTCGAGGCCATGCGCACCATCGCGCGGATGAGCGGCAGCGGATCACGGCCGGCGGCGATCTCGTAGTGACCGCGCTCCCCGGTAAGGAGCGGCCATGCACGCCCGCGTCCGGTGCCGTCGTAGGCGCTGCCATCCTCATGCTCGCCGTAACCATCGCCGCGATAGCGGTACCAGGCGGGTCCCGAGGGCGTCTCCACCTTCAGCAGCGCATCCGCGACACGCACGCTCGCGAGGATCAGCGGATCGTCCGCGCGCCGCAGGCCGAAGCGCACCAGTTGCAGAAAGTCGACGGCGATCTGCTCGGATACCGGCAGCGCCGCATCGGTGGCGCGGTTCTTGATCGCCAGCAGCAGGTCCTTCGGGCAACAGCGGTCGGTGAGCGCCTGCGGCGGCGCCACGCGCACGTAGTAGCCCGGCACACCGTAGCGCTGTGCCAGCGGCGTGTCGCTTATCGACGTCCAGTTCTCGAGCGAGGCATTCCAGTAGTCGGCGAAGGCGAGCGCGAGCTCGCGGGCCTCGGGGGGCAGGTAGGGCGCGCCGGCGACGAGCGCCGCGATGCAGACGGCGAGGGTGAAGGTGTTGAGCCCTGCGTCCTCCTCCCAGCGGTCCTGGTCGCTCACCGGGCCGGTGCGCACCAGAAAGGAGAGCGCGCGACGCACCATGCCCGCCACTTCGATGCCCGCCAGCGCATCCCGCTCGCTCAATGCGGCCGCCAGCAGCACGGGAAACGCCGCCTCATCGAGCTGGATGCCGGACCAGTAACCCTTGCCGCCGAGCCACTGGTTCTGATTCCAGTGGCCGTCGGCGTTCTGCGTCGCGAGCAGATACCTCAGCGTGTTACGCGCCTCGTGGGTCGCGCCGGTCGCGAGCAATGCCCCGGCACACTCCACCAGGTCGCGCGGCCACACCAGGTGGTAACCCTCGCGCTCCTCGTGCGTATTGCCCCATGGGACACTCAGTGAAGCGACCATCGCGCCCGGATAGGTCTTGTCACGATGGGCGCGCAGCACCATCGTGGAAATGCGGAACTGCGTGAGACATTCCGCGGGCACGTCCGCGGACAGGCGCTCGACCGGAGTGTTTCGGCGGTGCCACTCCGCCCAGGCGGTGTGCGCACGATCCCAGACCGTCTCGAACGGATCGCAGAGCGCCGTGAGCGCCAGGGTGGCGGCCGACTCCGTGCTGCTGCCGAAGCCCAGCGCGAGCACCACCTGTCGCGGCAGCTCGCCGACGAGCGCGACGTTGCCGGGACCGGCGGAGGCGTATTCCCAGGTCATCGCGCCGTTGCGGTGGAAGTCCTGCCAGCCATCGCTGTCGCCGACGAAGCCGGCGCTGCCGCGCCCGAGGGCGTCCGTCTGCTGCGCGGTGGCGGCCGCGAGCGCCAGCGCGAAAGGCCCCTGCTCGGCCCAGAGCACGCGCCGCCCGCGGTAGATCACCGCCTCGGCGCGGTTGCCGTGGCCGGTGCCGCCGAGATGCGGCGCCAGCAGCGCGTAGGGCTTGAGCGCCGCATCGCCCGTAAGTGTCACCTCGATGAGCAGCACCTCGCGGTCCTCGCTCGGTGCGACGCGCAGCGCGAGCTCGAAGCGCTCGTGACGATGCACGATGCGCACGGCCGGCGCGCCCGAGTCCGCGAGCTCGAGCTCGTGGCGCCACATGCGCTTGACCTCGACCCAGAAGCCGGCGCCGTCGCCGACGATGAAGCCGAGATCGCGGATCTGCGGAATGTCGACCCGCGGGTAGTAGACCTCGTTGATGATGCCGCCGCCGATCGTGAACCACAGCCGCGCGGGACCCAGGGGGCAGCCGACCATTTCCTTGTTGCTGCTGCACCAGGTGGGAGGAAGCCCCGGGCCGCCTGGCGCGGCGCTCATGGGCTGCGCCCGCCGATGCCGCGGCCGCGCGCCGGGTGCCACAGGCGCACGCCGCCGATGAAGGCGTTGCTGTTATCGCCGCGCCGCACGTGCGGCGGCAGCACCTTGAGCCGCTTCGCGTTGCCGCCGCCGAGCACCGCGTAGTCGGCTTCGAATGCGGCCATGAGCTGGGCAATCACCTCGGCGACAGTCTTGCGCCAGCGGCGATTGCCGCGCCAGCGGCGCCCGCGCTCGCCGACGTAGTCCTCGAAGCTGCGGCCGTGACGGTAGGGCATGTGGCCGACCTCGGTGGGCTCCACCACCCCGTCGATGATCAGCGTCGCGCCGAGCCCGGTGCCGAGCCCGAGAAACAGCATGCGCCCGCCGCGGTAGCTGCCGAGCGCCTGCATGGCGGCGTCGTTGACGATGCGCACCGGCTTGCCGAAAGCGGCCGTGAAGTCGAATTTCACCCAGCCGCGGCCGAGGTTATGGGGCTCCGCGGCAATACGGCCGCGGAACACGAAGCCCGGATAGCCGATCGACACGCCATCGAAGACCGCGTCCCCAAGGCGCTTGCGCAGCTTCTGCACCATGCGCCCAGGGCCCAGGGTGGGGCCCGAGGCGAACTTTGCGCCGCGGCCGCGGGGCATGATGCGAAACTTGACGTGGGTGCCGCCGACGTCGATCACGAGGATGCGGCGGGGTGTGCGGTTCGCCGCGGCGGTCCTTTTCCCTGGCATCCGGGGATTCTGCGGTGCCGCGGACAGGCGTGCAAACCATTGCGCCCGCGCCTGCATCTATTGGCAGGGCGGTGCCAGATCGCCGCGCAACCGGAGGAATCACATGACTCGGAAAGATGTCTGCGCCGTCGTTTTCGTCGTGCTGGTACTCGGCGCTGCCGGCGGCGTGCGCGCGGGGGACGAGGCCATATCCAGCGTCACGGGCTCGATCAGCGTGAATGCGGGCGAGCATCGCGGAGACCTCTCAACCGTCAACGGATCCATCCGCCTGGGCGAGGGAGCCGCCGCCGGCCATGCGCACACCGTCAACGGCAGTATCGCTCTCGAGGCACGCGCGACCGCCACCGAGGCGCGGACCGTCAACGGCGCCGTACAGCTCCACGACGGAGCCCGGGTCAGCGGCGCCATTCACACCGTCAATGGCTCGCTCCTGCTCGCCAAGGGGGCCGACGTCTCAGGCTCGCTCGCCAACGTCAACGGAAGCATCCGCGTCAACGGCGCCCACGTGGGGGGCGATGTGGAGACCGTCACCGGGAGCATCGAAATCGGCCCGGATGCGCACGTGGACGGCGGCGTCATCGTGCGCAAGGACCACTCGGACGAGACCGGACGCGAGGAACCGCGCGTCGTGATCGGCCCGGGCTCGGTGGTCAAGGGGCCCCTGAGGTTCGAGCGCCCGGTGAAACTCTATGTGAGTGATCGCGCGACCATCGGAGCAATCGAAGGCGCCACGGCCACGACCTTCAGCGGCCCGAATCCCCCATAAAAAAAAGCGGCCGGATCCAGGGATCCGGCCGCAAGACAGGTGGCGTCTCTAGCGGGGTGCGTCCACCGAGCCGTTGGCGGAAGCGTTGCCCGACGCTCCGACCGAGGCACCCTGCGCGGCCGCGTTGGCGCCGCCGCCGCCGGACCCGCCGAAATCTGCGCGGGTGCCCGACTTCTGCGGCTGCGGCTGCGCCTGCGACTGAGTGCCGGCCGGTGCGGGCTTGCCGTTGCCCGAGGGCTTAGCCGTCGTGGACGGCTTGCCGCCCTTCTCCGCGGCGCTCGTGGTGTGCGTCGCGGAAGACCCAGTAGCGTCCATGGCGACACGGCCGTCGGAGGCCGTCATGCCGGCAACCGTCGATTCCTGGCTGAGGCCCGCGCCCGCCGCGCCGCGCGCGTCCGTCGTGCCAGCATTCAGGGCGCCGTGCCCCACGCCCGCGGCGGTGCTGGCGGCACTCCTGCCATCGGCAGCAGCGCGCGAGCCCCCGCGCATACCCGCCTGCGATCCCGCGCTCGCGGCCTGAGCCGCAGTGGAGCGGGCGGCGGCGCTCTCGCGCATCGCGCCGCTGGTGCGGGCGGCCGCGTGGGCACGCTCGAAGTCGGTCACCTGCGCCCCGCCTAAAGGGCCGCCGAACCCGCCGGCTGCGCCGCCGCGGATCCCGCCGCCGAGCAGCTGTGCCTGAGCCGGCAGGGCTGCGGCAGACAGCAATACGATCGCGGCGCTCGCGAAAAGATGATGGGTCTTCATGGTCGTCTCCTCTCGAGGCCGCGGTCCGTCCGCGACCTTTCACCGAGTACTACGACCGGACCCCGCGCTTTCTTCCGCCCGCGTGCTCAAGTCCTTACTTAACTTATTGCCGGGCGCCGGCCAGGGCGGGCGCGGGCGCCAGCTCCGCACCGACCAGCCCGTGACCATAGGCCGGATCGGCGCCGGCGGCGCCGAGGTGCTGGGCACGGCGCTCGAGCGCAGTCAGCGCCTCGTCGGCCGCGGCCCTGTCAGGAGAGCGCAGCGCCTGCGCCAGAAGGCCCGCGACCAGCGGGGCGGCGAAGGAGGTTCCGCGCACCAGCGCGTAGCCGCGCGGCGTCAGCGCGGCCGTCATGTCGGCACCGGGGGCGGCGAATTTCACCTGCGGACCGCGCTCCGCTTCGGGCAGCACCCGGTGCCGCGCATCGACCGCCGTGACACCGACCACGCCGGGCCATGCGGCCGGGTACAGAGGCGGCGCCGCCGGGCCGTCATTACCGACGGCCGCCACGATGAGATAGCCGCGCGCGACTGCGCCCGTGACGACGCTCTCGAGCGTCCGGTCGGGAGGCCCGACCAGGCTCACGTTGATCACCGGCACCCGCTCGTGCATGAGCCACGCGAACGCCTCGGCGACCTGATCCACGGCGCCGCCCGTGGGGCGCCCGCAGAAGACATCCGCGGCGTAGAGCTCGGCTCCCGGTGCCGCGCCCTGGAAGCGCCCGTCGCGTCCGGCGAGGAGCGAGGCGATGGCGGTGCCGTGGACCGCCGGCAACGCCGCTCCCGCGCACCCGTGCGCATGGATCGTCGAGCCTCGCAGCGCCGCATGGCGCCCATCGACCCCATCGTCGATCAGCCCGACGCGCACTCCGGCAGCACTCGCCGCAGCACCGTCACTCCCGGCGTCGGGCGCGCGCCTCGGCGGCCCGCCGGCGCTCAACGGCGCACCGCTCGGAAGATATACGTGATTGAAGTCGTAGCTGCCGGACGGGTCGATCGCCTGCAGCCGCGCCAGCGCAGCCGCCGTGTCGGAGCCCAGCCGCAGCACCACGATGCGCCCGCCGAGCTCGGGGAGCTCCTGCACGCGCAGCACCGTGTACCCGGCTGCGAGTGCCGCCTCGAGCGCGCCTGCCGCAGGTGAGAAGGCCAGCAGCTCGCCGCGTACGATCGGCGAGCCGTGCGGGTCCGCCTCGAGCACATCGCGATGGCGGTGCAGGAGCTCGCGAATGCGCCGCTGGCGCAGCTCCCGCAGGCTGCGCGAGTCGAGCTCGCCGAGCGCTGCGCTCGCCTCGTTGCTCAGCGGCAGCAGTCCCGGCTGCGCGAGCGCCGGCAGGTTCACCGGCGGGAGACCCGGCACGCGCACCGCGGGCAGGCCCACCTGTGCCGCGGCCCGTGCCGCAGCACACAGCATGAGTCCGCCGAGCAGCAGGTTACGCACGGCCGCACCTTAATTGAATGTGGCCGTCCGCGGAACAAATGGAAGAAAATCGCCTGCATGATCGTAGTGCCTGCATAGGCGAACGGGATGGAGGAGCTGCGCGAGGAGCTGGTGGCGCTGCTGCCGCGGCTGCGGCGCTTTGCGCGCGCACTGGCCCGCAATGCTCACGACGCCGACGATCTGGTGCAGCTGGCACTCGAGCGCTCGCTCGCGCACGCGGCGCAGCGGCGCCCGGAGATGCAGCTGGCGGGCTGGGTGTTCGGCATCCTGCGCAACGCCTGGGTCGACGAGCAGCGCGCCCGCGGCCGGCGCGCACGGCTCTTCGCGCCCGAGGAGTCGGGCGGGCAGGTGGCGGACGTGGCGGGCTCGGCGCCTGCGGAGCGGCTGGCCGTGCAGGAAGCGCTGGAGCGCCTGCCCGAGGAGCAACGTCTGGTGGTGGCACTGGTGCTGATCGAAGGACTTTCTTACAAGGAGGCGGCCCACGTTCTGCAGGTACCGATCGGAACGGTGACGAGTCGCCTGGCGCGTGCGCGCGAGACGCTGCAGTCGCTGCTCGGCGGAACGGGAGCTTGAACCCATGACCTTCAGCGATGAGACCCTGATGGCCTACGCCGACGGCGAGCTCGATGCCGCAACACGCGCGGCGGTGGAGGCCGCGGTGGCCGCCGATCCGCGCCTTGCGCAGCGCATCGCGCAGCATCGCGCGCTGCGCGAACGCCTGCACACGGCCTTCGAGCCGGTGCTCGCCGAGCCGGTGCCGCAGCGGCTGCTCGCCGCGGCGCGTGGCACGGGCGAGCCACGGCGCACCGACAACGTGATAGCACTCGCGGGGCGCCGCCCGCCGCGCTGGTCGTGGCCGCAGTGGAGCGCCATGGCTGCGAGTCTCATCGTGGGGGTGCTGCTCGGGCCCTGGCTGCTGAGATCCGCCGCGCCCCCCGCCCCGTTCGATGTGAGCGGCGGACGGTTGCTGGCAGGCGGTGCGCTGGCGCGGGCACTGTCGCAGCAGCTGGCGAGCGAGCAGCCAGCCGCCGCGCCCGTGACCATCGGCATCAGCTTTCGCGCCAGGAGGGGTGGCTACTGCCGCACCTTCGTGCTGCACCGGGGGGAGTCGCTCGCGGGAGTGGCGTGCCGCGAGGGGCCGTCCTGGCAGGTGATGGCGCTGGCGCAGAGCGCGGCCTCACCGGGAGCGCCGGCGGGCGGCTACCGCCAGGCCGCCTCCGCGCTGCCGCCGGCCGTGGCGGGCACGCTCGATGAGCTCATGGAAGGAGATCCGCTCGATGGGGCGTCCGAGGCGGCGGCGCGCGCACACGGCTGGAGCCCTTGAGCGGCGGCCCGCGGCTCCTCAGACACCGAAGAAAGCCGCGAGGCGCGCTCGCGCGGCAAGCCCGGCGGAGAGGTCGGTGCAGTTGACGACCGCGAGGCGGAAGCCTCCCGGCGGCATGGCATGGGCGGAGGCCGGACGGTCCTCATGGAAGGTGATCTGGACGCTGGCCACGTGCGGCATGTGCCGCACCTCCGCAATCAGTCGCGCGGGCGGGTGGCGGTACTCGCGCCCATGCGGACCAAAGAGCGCGACGCTGTAGCCGGTGCGGCGTTCGACCTCAGCGAACGCCCAGACACCGTCGCGGTAGAGCCCCACCACCGCCTCGAGCCAGCCGCTCTCATAGAGGTCCGGCCACTGGTCGGCGACCCGCAGGTGCGCCTCGATGATGCGATCGCCGATCGTCTCCGCGTTGAACATGCCGGTGTAACCGGCGAGGTGCTTGACGACCCAGGCATCCAGGTAAGCCGCCAGGGGCTGGCGCCGTCCCGCCTCGATGACCCAGTAGTCGAAGGTACCGCCGACACCCGGCACGCCGAGGCAGTGGCGCAGCCAGCGCGTCCGGCCATGCTCGACGACCACATCGGTGCTCACGTGCTCGCCTTCGAGCAGCGGCATCCAGAAGTGCCCGGCGGTCTCCTCGCGCTCGTAGGTTGCAAGGTCGGGCAGGACGCGGCTGCCGACCCCCATGCCGTGCAGATTGACGATCGGCTTCGAGAACACCGGAAAGGACGCCGGCCGCACGCCGTGCGGAGCGCAGGTGAGACCCTGCGACTCGGCCACGGCGAGCTTGTTGTAGACCCAGCGGTAAGCCGGATACCACTGGTAGGCGTCCGGATCCTCGGTCGGAATCCGCACTCCCGGCGGACACGCGATGCCCTCGAAGTACTGCAGCCGCCACGGATCGGCCTCGCAGAACGGCACGGGCGTTCGCCGTCAAAACAATCCGGTGATACGGCCGCTGTCGTCGACGTCGATACTGTTGGCCGCCGGCACCTTCGGCAAGCCCGGCATGGTCATGACGTCGCCGCAGATCATGACGATGAACTCCGCTCCCGCGGCGAGCCGCACTTCGCGGATGTTGACCACGTGGTTCTCGGGAGCCCCGCGCAGCTTCGGGTCGGTCGAGAAGGAGTACTGCGTCTTGGCGACGCACACCGGGTAGTGACCGTAGCCGCCGTCCTGCAGCTGCTTGATCTGCGTGCGCACCTTGCTGTCGGCGTTGATGTCGCTGGCGCGGTAGATCTTGGTGGCGATCGCCTTCATCTTGTCCCACAGCGTCGCCGAGTCCTCGTAGACGAAGTGGAACTTGCCCGGCTGTCCGCACAGCCGCACCACCTCGCGCGCCAGCTCCACTGCGCCCTTGCCGCCCTCGGCGAAGTGCGTCGCGCCGATGACGCGCACGCCGTGCGCGGCGCCGCGCTCGGTGAGCAGGCGGATCTCCGCGTCGGTGTCCTCGGCGCGGCGGTTGATGGCGACCGCGCACGGCAGTCCGTAATGGTTGACCACGTTGTCGATGTGGCGCTCGAGATTCACGGCGCCCTTTTGCAGTGCCGCCAGGTTCTCGGTCTTGAGGTCGGCGAGCTCGACGCCGCCGTGGTACTTGAGGGCGCGGACGGTGGTCACGATGACCGCCGCGCTCGGCTTCAGTCCCGCCTTGCGGCACTTGATGTCGACGAATTTCTCCGCGCCGAGGTCAGCGCCGAAACCGGCCTCGGTCACGACATAGTCGGCGAGCTTGAGCGCGGTGCGCGTCGCGATCACCGAGTTGCAGCCGTGCGCGATGTTGGCGAAGGGGCCGCCGTGGATGAAGGCCGGGTTGTTGGCGAGGGTCTGCACCAGGTTGGGCGAGAGCGCGGTCTTGAGGAGCGCCGCCATGGCGCCCTGCGCCTTGACGTCGCGCGCAAGGATCGGCGTCTGGTCCGCGCGGTAGCCGACCACTATCTTGCCGAGGCGCTCCTTGAGGTCGGCGAGGGTGGTGGCGAGGCACAGGATCGCCATCACTTCGGAAGCGACCACGATGTCGAAGCCATCCTCGCGCGGCACGCCATTGGCGGTGCCGCCCAGTCCCACCACGATCTGCCGCAGCGCCCGGTCGTTCATGTCGACCACGCGCCGCCAGGCGATGCGCCGTACATCGAAACCGAGCGCGTTGCCCTGGTAGATGTGATTGTCGATCATCGCCGCGAGCAGGTTGTTGGCGGCGGCGATGGCGGCGAAGTCACCGGTGAAATGCAGGTTGATGTCCTCCATGGGGACCACCTGCGAATAGCCGCCGCCGGCCGCGCCGCCCTTCACGCCGAACACCGGGCCCAGGGCCGGCTCGCGCAGGCACATGATGGCCTTGTGGCCGAGCAGGTTGAGCGCATCTCCGAGTCCGACCGTCGTCGTGGTCTTGCCTTCGCCCGCGGGCGTCGGTGTGATCGCACTCACCAGGATCAGCTTGCCGTCGGGGCGGCCTTTCAGCTGCGCCACGTACTCGAGCGACACTTTCGCCTTGTAGTGCCCGTAGGGCTCGAGGCTCTCGGCCGGAATTCCCAGCCGCTCCTGGGCCAGCGCCACCACCGGGCGCATCTTTGCCCGCTGGGCGATCTCGATATTGCTTGGAAAGGGGGCAGACGCGGCGGCCGGTGTGCTGGACATAGTGCGGGGTCTTTATGCGGCGATTGAGGGCCCGTGATGCTACCAGAGGTGCGCGGGCGGTTCGCCTTAGCCTTGAGTTATGGCCGCCATTACAATCGGCCTGGGGCAGCGCCGGAAATACCCATGCTGTGGCTGAAAGCGTTCCACGTCGTCTTCGTGGTGACCTGGTTCGCCGGGCTCTTCTATCTGCCGCGCCTCTTCGTCTATCACCTCGCCACCACCGACCCCCCGGGCCGGGCGCGCTTCGAGCTCATGGAGCGGCGACTGTTTGCGATCATGACCATAGGCGCGGCCGGGGCGCTGCTCTTCGGCCTGGCGATGATCGCCGCGGCCCCTGCCTACCTGGCGTTCAACTGGCTGCGCATGAAGCTGATCCTGGTCGCGGCGCTGATCGGCTATCACCTGTGGTGCAGACAGCTGCTGCGGCAGCTCGCGGCCGGGAACGGACGCTCGGACCGATGGTATCGCCTCTTCAACGAAGTCCCGGGGCTGCTGCTCGTCGCCATCGTGATTCTTGCGGTCGTCAAGCCCTGAGAGGCGCTCTCAGCCGCCATCCCACTCGCGCACCAGGTCGCGCCATTCACCGCGGGGCGGCGCTGCCCGGCCGCCTTCGGTGCCGAGATAGAGGAAGCCGACGATGGCATCGCCGGCCTCGAGGCCGAGCGCGCGCTTGACCGCTTCGTCATAGGCGGCGCCGCCGGTCTTCCACATGGCGTTGTAACCGAGGGCAACGCTCGCGAGCATGATGTTCTGCGCGGCCGCACCGGCCGAAAGCGTCTGCTCGATCGGCGGCACCTTGGCTGCCGCTTTCGCGTGCGCGGCGACCACGATGATGAGCGGCGCGCGCAGCGCCTTGGCGCGCTCGCGCTGCAGGGCCTCGGCGGTCGCTGCGGGCTGGGTGCGCGCCAGATGCGCGGCGAGCAGCTCACCGAAACGCTCCCGGGCCGTGCCGCGCACCACCACGAAACGCCACGGACGCAGCCGTCCATGATCGGGGGCGCGCACCGCGCTCGCAAAAATCAGCTGCAGCGCAGCGTCGTCGGGCGCGGGGTCGGTGAGCGTGACGGCCGAGCGGCGCGTCACCAGGGCGTCTATGGCTTGCATGTGCGCATTGTCGCAGACTTGAGCGCCATGCTGCCCCACTCCGAAGCCTGCGAGCGCAACAAGGGCCCGATCCTCGCGGTCCTCACCGGCGCCCTCGCCGCAGAACACAGCGTGCTCGAGATCGGCAGCGGCACGGGTCAGCACGCAGTGCACTTTGCGCGCCATCTCCCCCACCTCAGCTGGCAGCCGAGCGAACGCTCCGGGGAGCTCGCCGCGCTCAGCGAGCGGATTCGCCTCGAGGGACCGCCGAACCTCAGGCCCGCGATCGAGCTCGACGTGCGCAGCCAGCCCTGGCCGGTCAGCGGCGTCGATGCCGTCTTCAGCGCCAACACTCTGCACATCATGGCCTGGGCGGAGGTGGAGGAATTCTTCCGCGGCGTCGGCGCAGTGCTGCGCAGGCCCGGTGTGCTGTGCGTCTACGGCCCGTTCCGCTACGGCGGCGAATACACCAGTGCCAGCAATGCGGACTTCGACCGCTATCTGCACATACGCGACCCGGCGAGCGGCGTGCGCGATTTCGAGGCCCTGGCCGCGCTGGCCGCCGCACAGGGACTGGCGCTCGCCGCCGACCACGCCATGCCGGCCAATAACCGCACCCTGGTGTGGCGGCGTCAGGCCGCGGCGTAGAACTGCGCCATGAGCTCCACACGCCAGCTCCTCACCGCTGCCGAGATCCGCGCCGCCATTCGCACCATCGCCGATTATCCGCAGCCCGGAGTCATGTTCCGTGACATAACGACGCTGCTCGGGGATGCGCGCGCCTTCCACAGCGTGGTGGAGCTGCTGGCGCGCCCGTGGGACGGCGCGGGCATCAACCGCGTCGCGGGCATCGAGGCACGCGGCTTCATCCTCGGTGGCGCCATCGCGGCGCGCCTCGGGGCCGGGTTCGTACCGATCCGCAAGAAAGGCAAGCTCCCCCATGCGACGGTGCGGGTTGCCTACTCGCTCGAGTACGGGCTCGACGAGATGGAGATGCATCGCGATGCCGTCAGCGCGGGCGAGAGCGTCATCCTCGTCGACGACCTGATCGCAACCGGCGGCACGGCCTGCGGCGCCGTGCAGCTGCTGCGTGCCCTCGGCGCGCACCCGCTCGCCGCGTGCTTCATCATCGATCTGCCCGATCTCGGGGGCTCCGAGAAGCTCGCCGCGCTCGATGTGCCCGTGAACGCGCTCGTCTCCTTTTCGGGACGCTGAAGTCGCGGACACCGCGTGCGATTCAGCTGCGGTTCAGACTAAATAAAGCTTTAAAATCAATATGATAGATAACCCATGACCCCAACATTACTTTGCGGTCATTTGGGCCTTGAACGGCAGGAATCCAGTCATAATACGCCCGCTTCGCGCCCTGCTGCGCACACCCTTTGTCACTGTGGAGACTACATCGATGTTCAAGAAGCTCATCCCTGTCATCGCCCTGGCCCTGATTGCCGGCCCTGCGTTCGCCCAGTCGACTGCGGCCCCCGCTGCGGCCCCGGCCGCCTCGTCCACCGAGGCATCGAAGGACACGAAGGCGACCCACAAGAAGAAGCACCACAAGAAGAGCGAGAAGAGCGCTGAGAAGAGCGAGTCGTCCTCGAGCGCCCCGCCGAAGTAAGCATTTTTCCAGTCGACGCTTTGAGAAGCCCCGCCGGCAACGGCGGGGCTTCTTGCTTTCCGGGGCGGCCCCTGAGGGACTTGCGGGGAGGCCCAAACCGGTTCAAATTCCGGGCATGGACGGGGAGCAACAGGCCGCAATACACGAGGCGCTGGTGTCCGTACAACATGCCGTTACGAGCATGACGTTCCCGATCTGCGATCAGGACGACCTGATCGAAGCCATCGATAGTGTCGAGGAGCAGCTGCACGCGGGCCATCCGAATCTCGCGCTCATGTGCCGCTTCCTCAACTCCATCGCGCGCAGCCTGCGGGCGCAGCCGGAGGCGCGCGATGCGTGCCTGCGGATCGAGGACGCCATCGGTAAGGCCGGCATGCCGAGCACCTGGCAGTCGGGAATCTGACCGGCCACATCGCCGCCACGCGTCGCGGGACGCTGGTGCGCCGCATCCGCGCGCAGCCCTTGCGCGCCATACGCCCTTGCCGGGCGACGCCGGCCGTTGCCTTCGGCGCGTAACGCAGTCTAAGTTCCGCAGGCCGTGATGTCGCCGCTCACACAGGTCCTCATCCTGCTCGCCGGCTCGGTGTTCCTCGTGACGCTGGCGCGCCGGCTGGGCCTGCCCACCATCCTCGCCTACCTCGCGCTCGGGCTGCTGATCGGGCCGCACGTCCTCGGCGTGGTCTCGGACACGGGCACGACGCGCCTGCTCGCTGAGCTCGGCGTGGCCTTCCTGCTGTTCACGCTGGGACTGGAATTCTCGTTGCCGCGCATGCTGGCGATGCGCGGCGAGGTCTTCGGCCTCGGGGCGCTGCAGGTCGGCGCCACCGCCGCGGTGTTCGCGGTCATCGGCAATCTCCTCGGTGTCGGCTGGCTGCCGGCGATCGTGCTCGGCGGCGGTGTGGCCATGAGCTCGACGGCGATTCTGCTGCAGCAGCTCACCGAGCGCGCCGAGCTCAACCGCACCCACGGCCGGCTCGCCTTCAGCATGCTGCTGTTCCAGGACCTGGCCTTCGTGCCCTTCCTGGCGCTCGCCAGTGCGCTCGCCGCCGGCGCCGATCACTTCAGCATGAGCGAGGGCGTGGTGACGGCGGTCGGCGGAATGCTCGCCATCGTCGCGGTGCTTGCGGCCGGCCGCTGGCTGCTGCGCCCGCTGTTTCACGAGATAGCCCACAGCCGCCTGCGCGAGCTCTTCACGCTCACGGTGCTGCTGGTAGCGCTCGCCTCCGCCTGGGTGTCGCACCTCGCCGGACTGTCGTTTGCGCTCGGCGCATTTCTCTCCGGCATGATGCTGGCGGAGACCGAGTACCGGCATCAGATCGAGGCGGTCATCCGCCCCTTCCGCGACATCCTCCTCGGTCTGTTTTTCGTCTCCGTCGGCATGCTGCTCGATACACGCCTGCTGGTGTACGCGCTGCCGAAGGTGGCGCTGATGCTGGTGACGCTGGTGGTGCTGAAGACGGTGATCGGAGCGCTCACCGCGCGGCTGTTCACCACGTCGCGCTTCAAGGCGCTGCGCGCCGGCATCGTGATCTCGATCGGCGGAGAGTTCGGCGTCGCGCTGTGCACCATCCTGCTCGAGACCCGACTGGTGCGCGCCGAAGTCGTCGAGCCGCTGCTGCTCGCAATCGTGCTGTCGATGGTCCTGAGCCCGGTGATCCTCAGCAACAACAAGCGCGTGGCGCGCGCGCTGCTGCGCGAGCAGGGACCGGCGCCGACCGCCATCGAGCGCGAAGACGCGGCCACCAGCGGCATCGCGCGGCGCGAGCACGTGATCCTGTGCGGTTTCGGGCGCGTCGGCCAGAATGTGGGCCGGGTGCTGGAATCACAGGGCTTCGAGTACATCGCCCTGGATCTCGATCCGGCGCGCATCCGCGCCGCGCGCCAGGCGGGCGATCCGGTGATCTACGGCGACTCCTCCGACGAGGAGCTGCTCGGGCGCGCCGGACTCAGCCATGCCAGCGCCGTGGTCATCAGCTTCTCGGATCCGGCGACCTCGGTCGGAATCCTCCGCAGCCTGCGGCGCCTGCGCCCGCAGGTGCCGGTGCTGGTGCGCACCGCCGACGATGCGCGGCTCAAGGAGCTGCAGGATGCGGGCGCCACCGACGTGGTCCCCGAGACCTTCGAGGCGAGCCTGATGCTGGTGTCGCACGTTCTGATGCTGCTGCACGTACCGGTAGCGCGCGTGGTGCGCGTCCTCGGCGACATCCGCAGCAGCCGCTACGCGGTGCTGCGCAACATCGTGCGGCGCGGCGATGCGCGCCCGGTGGATGAGCTGAGCGAGCATCGCGAGGAGCTCAAGTCCGTGGTCGTGCCGCCGGGCGCGTGGGCGGTGGGGCGGTCCTTGAGCGAGGTGCGCGGCCGCGGTGTCGAGGTGACTTTCACCGGCGTGCGGCGCCAGGGAATTCTCGGCCGCGAGCCCGCCGACAGCACCGTGCTGCACGAGGGCGATATCGTCGTCATCTACGGCCAGCCCGAGGAGCTCGAGCGCGCCGAGTCGGTGCTGTTGGCCGGCTGACGACGCCAGAGGGGTGCGCCATGGGTTCGTGGCTCGCGAAGATCCCGATTCTGCGCGCCCTGGGGCAATCGCCGTCCGAGGTGGTGCTGCGCGAGCCCGGCCGGCGCTTCCTCGGCGCCCCGTTGCCGGCCGCACCGTACGCCGAGCGCCACTGGCAGTTCGCCTGGCTGAGCCTCGCCGCCTATGCCGGGACACCGGCCGGCAGGAAGCGCGCGGCGCGCGCCGTGCTCGAGGAGCGCAGGCACCCCGGCAGGAAGGCCCCCGACGGCACGCCACTCGCGTTTCGCGATCCCGTGGGTATCCTCGAGCGCGCCGGCTGGTGGCGCTGGCCGGCGTTCGAGCCGGCGTCGATGTGGCAGCAGATCGAGCGGGCGCATCTGCGCGTCGAGGTATGGGAGAACCGCGGCCGCGGCGCGGTCGCGGTCGCCTTCGGCGGTACGGTGTTCGACAACGGCAAGGACTGGCTGTCGAATCTGCGCTGGTTCGTTCCGGATCCCCACGATGAATACACCGAGGTGGTGCGCGCTTTCGCGCCCGCCTTCGCGGCGGAATACCGGCGTCGCTTCGCCGGCGCCTCGCGCCCCGCGCTCTTCTCCACCGGGCACTCCCTCGGTGGAGGACTGGCCCAGCAGTTCGCCTACGCGCTGCCGGCCGATCCGGACGGCAGCGTGCCGCGCGTACTGGAGGTGTACGCCTTTGATCCGTCCCCGGTCACCGGCTTTCTCAGCGTCGCGCGTGCGCTGCGCGACTCGAACAAGCGCGGGCTGTCCATCGATCGTATCTACGAGCGCGGCGAGATACTCGCGCTGGTGCGCTCCCTCGCGAGCCTGATCGTGAAGCCGACCGCGCAGCAGCCCGCGATCCGCGGCACGCGCTACAGCCTCTTCTACGGCTGGAACCCCATCGCCGACCACTCGATGGTGCAGCTCGCGCAGAAGATCGACCGCGCCGCCCACGCTGCCGCGTGAGCGGGCAGGCGCGCGATCGCGCCTGTCAGATCAGCTTCTGACCGAGGCGCATGCCAACGAAGCGTCCGACACCTGCAAAGGCGGACTCGAGCTGCCGAGGCGACGGCGTACCGCCTCGGGTGTAGACGCAAATGACGATGGGAGCGTCGGGCTTCGGCCACGCCACGGCTATGTCACCGGCCGCATCCCGGCCGTTGTTTCCGGTCTTGTCGCCTATGACCCAGTCTGCGGGGAGCCCGGCGCGCAAACGGTTGGCCCCGGTCTGGCAGCCGACCAACCACCCGGTGAAGGTGGCTCGCGAGGTCTCCGAGAGGATTTGCCCGAGGACCAGGCGCCGCAGCGTATTTGCCATAGCCGCAGGGGTAGTCGTGTTGCGCAGGCCACCGGGCGGCGTCCGGTTCAACAGGGGCTCGGCGTCGTCGAGGCGACTCACACGATCGCCGAGCGTGCGCCAGAAGGCCGTCAGGGCCGGCGGGCCGCCCACGCGGGTCAGGAGCAGATTGGCGCAGGCATTGTCGCTCTGTTCGACGGCACCCCTGCACATCTCCTTCACGGAGAGGAAGCCCCGGGCCAGGTTCTCCCGGGCAACGGGCGCCCAGAAGTCCTGCAGATCCGCGGCACCATAATGGACCAGCCGCTGCAGATCATCCTCACGGCGATCGACTCTCGAGAGGATGCAGGCAGCAAGGGAGGCCTTGAAAGTGCTGCACATGACGAAGCGCTCGTCCGGCCTCCAGGCGAGGCTTGCGCCCGTGCGGATGTTCTCCGCATAAACACCGATGTGCCCGCCGCTGCTGCGCTCATAGTCGGTGATCGCGGCGACCGGGGGCTCGGCCGCCTCCAGCGGGACGGCGGCAAATCCCAGGCTGCGCCACAAGAAGTCCCGTCGCTGCATTTTCGTCCCTCGCCAGTGCGTGCCAACCCGGCTTGAGCGGGCACGGCGCTACAATACGCGGCCGCTGCCGCCCGCAGGAACTCACCATGCACAAGAGCCGCCTCGCCGGATTCATCATCGACTGCGAAACCACGGATCTCGAGGCAGCCGCGCGCTTCTGGAGCCAGGCGCTCGGTCTCGGGGTGCGCACGCAGAAGAACCCCGCCGAGGCGAACTACCGCGCGCTCGACACGGCGCCCGACGAAGTGCACATCGAAGTGCAGCAGGTCGGGCATCCGAGCCGTGTGCACCTCGACATCGAAACCGACGACATCGAGGCCGAGGTGGCGCGGCTCGAGCGGCTCGGCGCCCGGCGCGTCGGCGCGGTGCGCACCTGGTACGTCATGGAGGCGCCGACCGGACAGCGCTTCTGCGTGGTGCGGGTGCAACGCGCGGACTTCGCTGCGCGCGCCCACAGCTGGAGCGAAGGTTGAAGCGCGACGATATCCACTTTCCGCCCAAGCACGAGCCTCTGCGCGACGACGTGCACGCCCTCGGGGCGCTGGTCGGGGAGATCCTGCGCGAGCAGGGTGGCGAGCAGCTCTACGAGCTGGTGGAGCTCGGCCGGGTGGCCGCCATCCGTGGCCGCGCCGGCGAGAGCGGCGCGCGCGCCGAGCTCGCCGCCTGCGTGCGCGACCGTCCGCCGGCCCTGGCGCGCGACCTGGTGCGGGCCTTCTCCGCCTGGTTCCAGGCGGTCAACCTTGCCGAGCGCGTGCATCGTATCCGTCGTCGCCGTGATTATTTTCTCAAGGACAGCCAGCGGCCGCAGCCCGGCGGCGTCGAGGACGCCGTGGCGGCGCTCAAGGCCCAGGGCTGGACGCTGCCGGAGACGCTGGAGCTGATCGGGTCGCTGTCGATCGAGCCGGTGTTCTCGGCACACTCGGCCGAGTCCATGCGCCGCACGCTCCTGCGCAAGCAGCAGCGCATCGCACAGCGGCTGCTGGAGCGGCTCGACCCCTCGCTCACCCCCAACGAGCTGCGCAACCTCTGGAGCGGCGTGCGCCTCGAGATGACCGCCGCCTGGCAGACCGAGGAGCTGCCGCGCGAGCGGCTCTCGGTCGCGGACGAGCGCGAGCAGATCCTCTTCTACCTGGTCGAGGTCCTCTATCAGGTGGTGCCGACCTTCTACGAGGAGATCACCCAGGCCCTCACCAAGTTCTACGGCAGCGAGGCCGCGCAGGCGCGCGTCCCGCCCATCCTGCACTTCGGCTCGTGGGCCGGCGGCGACACCGACGGTAACCCCGACGTGCACGCCAAGACCATCCGCGAGAGCCTGGCGCGCCAGCAGCAGGCGCTGCTCAACTGCTATTTCGCCGAGTGCCAGCGCCTCTCGCAGCGGCTGTCGCAGAGCGGCGGCCGCGTCGGGGTGTCCGCCGAGCTGCAGAAACGCATCGAGCGCTACACGACGCTGCTGCCGGCGGCGCGCGCCACGGTGCCGCTGCGCCACGAGCGCATGCCCTACCGGCTGCTGCTGGCGCAGATCTCCGAGCGGCTGCGCCATGCCAACGACGGGCGCGCCTCCGGGTACGAGAGCGCGGCGCAGTTCCGCGCCGATGTGGCGCTGATCGCCGCCAGCCTGCGGGCCAACAAAGGCGCGAACGCCGGCCTCTTCTACGTCGAGCGGCTGCTGCGCCGTATCGACACCTTCGGCTTCCACCTCGCAGCGCTCGACGTGCGCGTACACGCCAGCGTGCTGCATCAGGTGATCGCGCGCGGCTTCGACGATCCGGACTGGCTGACGCGCAGCAGCCGCGAGCGCCGCGCGCTGCTCACCGCGGCACTGGAGAAAGACCGCGGGCCGGCGGTGGAGCTCGATGCGCTCGGCAAGCGCTCGCTCGCCGTGTTCGAGGCCATCGTGCAGGCACGCCACCGTTACGGGCCGGAGGCCATCGGCTATTTCATCGTGAGCGGCGCGACCGCCTCCGATGACGTGCTGGCGGCGCTGCTGCTCGCGCGCTGGGCCTCCGCCTACGACAAGAACACCGGCGAGGTGGCGCTCGACATCGCACCGCAGTTCGAGTCCGAAGAGGCGCTCGCCGCCTGCGGCGCCACCCTGCAGGAGCTGCTGGCGGACCCGCTCTACCGCCGGCACCTGCACTCGCGCGGGCGGCGGCAGTGCGTAGTCATCGGCTACTCGGACAGCAACAAACAGGCCGGGGCCTGCGCCTCGCGCGTCAGCATCCACGAAGCGCAGCGCGAGCTCACGCGCGTGCTCGCCGCCGCCGGCGAGCAGGCCACGGTGTTCCACGCGCGCGGCAGCAGCATCGCGCGCGGCGGCGGACGCATCGAAGCCCTGGTCAGGGTTGCACCGCCCGGGGCGGTGGACGGGGTACTGCGCATCCGCGAGCAGGGTGCGACTGTCAGACAGGGGTATGGGCTGCGGCCCATCGCCATGCGTACGCTCGAGCGGGCCTTCAACGCCCTGTCGCTGGTGAGCGCGGCGCAGCGCCGCGGCACCCTCACCCCCGAGCCACCAGCCCACCTCGACTGCGCGGCGCTCATCGCCGCCGAGAGCCGCACTGCCTGGCAGCGGCTCGTCTATCAGGACCCGGACTTCTACGAGTACTTCCGCGCCATCACGCCGATCGACGTCATCGAGCGCATGCAGATCGGCTCGCGCTCGATCCACCGCGCAGAAGGCACCGGCATCGAGTCGCTGCTGCCGGTGCCGTGGGTGTACGCGTGGTCGCAGACCCGCTACATGCTGCCCGAGTGGTACGGCGCGGGCGCGGGGCTCGGCGCGGCCCTCGAGCGCTTCGGCCTCGCCAGGATGCGCGAGCTGTACACGCAGTGGTTCTTCATGCGCAATCTCCTCGACGACATCGAGACCATGCTGGCGCGGGTCGATCTCGAGATCGCGCAATACTATGAGGAGCTGGCACCGGAGGAGCTGCGGCGCTTCGCAGGCAGCATTCGCGCCGAGTACCGGGCGGCCTGCGGTGCGCTGCTCGCCATCAAGGGCAGCAACGCACTGCTCGATTCCGACCCGACCATGCAACGCTCCATCGAGCTGCGTAACCCCTACGTCGATCCGATGAATCTGCTGCAGGTGGACCTGCTGAGGCGCTGGCGCGCGAGCGGGCGCGAGGACCGCGACCTCTTCGAGGCGCTGCTGGCGAGCGTGGGCGGAATCGCTCAGGGCCTGCAGAGCACCGGCTGAGCGCCATGAGCCGCACCTCCGGCGCCATCACCATCCGCAGCGCCACTGCCGGCGATGTGCCGGCGGTGCTCGGCTTCATCCGCGAGCTCGCCAGCTACGAGCATCTCGAGCACGAGGTGGTCGCCACCGAGGCGGACGTGGACATTGCGCTCTTCGGGCCGCGCCCTTACGCCGAAGTCGCCCTCGCCTGCCTCGATGGCGTGCCCGTCGGCTTCGCCCTCTACTTTCACAACTTCTCGACTTTCCTGGGCAAGCCCGGGATCTACCTGGAAGACCTCTACGTGCGCCCCGAGGCGCGCGGACTCGGCGCCGGCAGGAGGCTGCTGGCGTGGCTCGCACGCACCGCGCTCGAACGCGGCTGCGCGCGGCTCGACTGGGCGGTGCTCGACTGGAATGAGCCCTCGATCGGTTTCTACCGCGGCCTGGGCGCGCTGGCGCTGGACGAGTGGACCACCTATCGTGTCCACGGCGAGGCACTCGAGCGGCTGGCGGGCGAGCGGCCCGCGGAGACAGAACCATGACGAAACTCGTCGTCAGAAGCATCGGGGTATCGCTCGATGGCTATGCTGCGGGTCCCCGCCAGGACCTCGAGCATCCGCTCGGCGTGCGTGGACCCGAGCTGATGGAATGGCTGTTTGCGACCCGTACCTTTCAACGCATTCATGGGCACGGCGGCGGCGAAGCCGGTGTCGACGATGCGCTGGCGGCGCGCGGTTTCGAAGGCATCGGCGCCTGGATCATCGGGCGCAACATGTTCGGTCCGGTGCGCGGCCCCTGGCCGGATGAGAGCTGGCGCGGCTGGTGGGGCGATGAGCCTCCTTATCACACGCCGGTGTTCGTCCTCACGCACCACAAGCGCCCGCCGCTCGCCATGACGGGCGGCACGGTGTTCCACTTCGTCACCGACGGGATTCACGCCGCCCTCGAGCGAGCGCGCGCGGCGGCCGGCGATCTCGACGTGCGGCTCGGAGGCGGCGCGGCGACTGTGCGCCAGTATCTGCAGGCCGGCCTGGTCGATGAGGTGCACCTGGCGCTGCGCCCCGTGCTGCTCGGCGGCGGCGAGCCCCTGTTCCGCGACCTCGACCTCGCAGCCCTCGGCTACGAGTGTGCGAGCCAGTTCGCCGGCGAACGCGCCATCCACGCGTTCGTGCGGCGGCGCGCGCCGGCCACTTAACCGGCACGGGCGATGCAAGCTAGACTGCACGCATGAACCGAACTTACCGACTGTCCGCGTCGCTCCTCCTGCTGTGGCCGCTGCTGGCCGGCGCAGCCGCACCGCCCGCACCCCCCCAGCGGGCCGTGCTGGTGACGGGTGCGAGCAGCGGGATCGGCCGCAAGGTCACCGAGCGGCTGGCCGCCGACGGCTATTTCGTGTTTGCCGGCGCACGCAAAGCCGAGGACCTCAAGGCGCTGGGCGCCATCAGGAACGTCCAGGCGGTGCGCCTGGATGTCACCCGACAGGATGAGATCGATGCCGTGGCCGAGCTCATCGGCAAGAGCGGCCGGGGTCTTTACGGTCTGGTGAACAACGCCGGGATCGGCACCGTGGGCTCCGTGGCCGACATGAAGCCCGAGGAGTTCGACCTGCTGATGGCGGTCAATCTGTACGGGCCGTATCGCATGACCCGGGCCGTCGAACCGCTGATCGTTGCCGCCAAAGGGCGCATCGTCAACATCGGCTCGATTTCCGGCATCGGCTTTTCAGCGAATCTCATGGCCTATTCGATGAGCAAGCACGCGCTCGAGGCCTTCAGCGAATCGCTGATCCTGCAGTTGAAGGACTCGGGGGCCACCGCCAGCATCGTCGAACCGGGCAACTACAACTCCGAGATCGGCAAGAATGCGATCCAGCGGCTCGGCGCGGATGCTCCGGCGCTGCGGGACAAGGGCTACCGTCTCACGGCCGATCGCTCGCAGTACAAGGAACCCGACGAAGTCGCCGACGCGGTCGAGAAGGCGCTGTTCGAGCCGGTCCCCAAGCACCGCTACCTGGTTACGCCGAACCAGGATGAAGCCGAGTGGGCGGTCAGCTCGCTGGTCGGCCAGCTCGTGCAGCTCAACGAGGGCCAACCCTACACCTACAGCCGCGATCAGCTCGTCAAGATGCTCGATGACGCGCTGGCCCAGGCCCGGCCGCGAACCAACCCACCCGCGCTGAGCACCGCCCGGCCGCAGCGCTGACGTCACGGCCGCCGGTACACCACCCCATTCTTCATCACCAGCACCACCTGCTCGATGGCGCTGACGTCCTCGGTCGGATTGCCGCGCACCGCGATGAGATCCGCCAGCATCTGCGCGCGCACCCGGCCGAGGTCGGACTCGCGGCGCAGGATCTTCGCATCGGTAGCGGTCGCGGCGGTGAGGGCCGCGACCGGGCTCATGCCGTCGCGCACCAGCCACTCGATCTCGCGATAGTTGGTGCCGTGGGTGAACACACCCACATCGCTCCCGCAGCCGATGGTGACGCCCGCCTTGAGAGCGGTGCGAAAGGCCTGTGCGGCCGTGAGCATCCCCGGCGTCGGCGGGCTCGCGCCGCGCACGTAGTGCTCGAAATATTCCCCATAGGCCTCTTCCGCCGTGAGGGTCGGCAGATAAGCCACCCCACGCTCGGCCATGAGACGGAAGACCTCGGGCGTGCCGTTGAAGCCGTGCTCGATGGTGTCGACGCCGGCGAGGGTCGCGCGCCGCATGCCCTCGGCGGTGGCCGCATGTGCCGCCACCGGGCGTCCCGATGAGTGTGCGGTCTCGACCAGCGCGCGAAGCTCTGCCTCGCTGAAGGTAGGCTGCTGGGTGCCGCCGGGGCCCCAGCGATAGTCGGCATACACCTTGATCCAGTCCGCGCCACGCCCGGCCTGCTCACGCACCGCACGGATCACCTCGGGAATGCCGCTCACCTCCTCCGCCCCCTGCGGCGTGCAGCAGACATCGGGCCTGAAAGCACGCGGCGCGGGCCCGTAGCTGCCGGTGGCGACGATGGCGCGCGTGGCGACGAACAGCCGCGGTCCCTCGATGAGGCCCTCGTCGATCGCACGCTTGATGGAGAGATCGGCGTAGTCGGCCCCTTCGGTGCCGAGATCGCGCAACGTGGTGAAGCCTGCCATGAGAGTGGCGCGCGCCTGGACGCCGGCGCGCAGCGTGCGGTAGGGCACCGGCTCCTTCATCACCTGGTCGTTCCAGAGCGTCTCGTTGTAGGGATGCAGCAGCAGGTGCGAGTGAATGTCCATGAGGCCCGGCAGCAGCGTCGCCCCCGGCAGCTCGATCACCTCGGTGCCGGGAGGCGCCTGCACCGTCCCGGCCGGGCCTGCGGCGGCGATGCGCGCACCGTCGGTGAGCACCACCCAGCCGCTGTGCAGCGGCTCGCCTGCGCTCCACACCGCCGCGGGCCGCAGCAGGATCGGCGCGGTGGCGCCCGCGGCCGATGCCAGCGGCGGGATGCCAAAGAGGAGCAGCGCAGCTGCCGCGAGCGCCCCCATTAATGGGCTGAAATCGCAGGAAGCGATTTCAGCGGACAGCACTGCGGCTGCCGGCGGCAAAAGGCGCGGCTTTTGCCGCCTGCTCACGAGGGAATACATGATGGGCTCTACGGCCCCATCAGCACCGTGGTGTCGTAGCTCTCGAAGCCCTGGATGGCCCGTCCGTAGGCATTGAACACCAGCCGCTCGGCGATCTTGTCGGCACGCGGAGTGAGGAGCATCCGCAGCACCACGTCGTCCGCCGGCCGTGTCGCATCCTCGGCGAGCAGCTGCTCGACGACGCGCGTGAGCCGGAACACGAGCTCGTTGACGAAGCGCAGGTGGGCCCCGTCCTGGACCTGCTCGGCGCCCGGCCCATAGGTGCCGCGCGCCTCTTCCGCCAGCTCGTGCAGGAACAGGTTCAGCAACCGCGCCTTGTCGACGGTGCGCAGGTCGCCGAAGAATTCGATCTCGGAATTGAGGTTCATGGCTGCCTCATTCGAGGAACGCTGCGGCGAGATTAGGCCGAGGTGGGGAAAAAGTCGATCGGCTTGGTGGCGGTAACGGCATCGACGTCCTCAGCCTGGAACTGGAAGAGCCGCACCAGAGCCACGATCTTGCGCTCGAGCTCCGGATCCTTGAGCTCGCTCGAGACGACCCGACAATCCGTCACCGAGCCGTTGGGAGCGATGGTGAATTCCAGCACCAGCTTCCCCTGCAGCTCGGCGTTGTCGCGCAGCGCGCGCGCGTACAGGCTGTAGATGCGGCCCTTGTTGCGGTCGAAGACCAGCGCGATCTCCTCGGGAGAGCGCGCGGGCTTGCCGCCGCCGCCCGAGTGGACGTTGCGGTTGGCGGCGCTCGCCAGCGCCACCGAGGAATTGACCGCGGTCGCGGTGTGGCCGGTGAGCGAGCCCGCGCCCGCGCCGAAGCCGCGGCTGGCGTTGGCGGAGGTGATGCCGCCGGAGCCCGCGCCCACGCGCGAGGTGATGAGCGAGCGCTCGGCGTGCGAATCCGCGCCGACCGAGCCGGAGAGATTCCTGGTCTGCAGCGGCGTCAGGTCCATCTGCTCGCGCAGGTCCGCGAGCTCGTCCTTCACCTGGTTCAGCTGCTTCTCGGCCTTGCGGTGCGCCAGCTCCTTCAGATCGATGGGCCGCGGCGGCGGTTTGACCATCGCCAGTTTCGGCTCGACCTTCGGCTGCTCGACCGGCTTGGGCGGCGGTGGCGGCGGCTTGGGCTTGTTCTCCAGCATCACTTTCGCGAGCCGGGTCGGAATGTCCTGCGCCGCCTCGCGCTTCGGCGTGGGCAGCAGCGGAAAGAGGATCCCGAGCACCACCAGGATGATGAGCAGCACCCGCAGGATCCTGCGGAAGCGCTCGGTCGACTCCGGGTCGCCTTCCCAGGGCAGCTCGTATTCGCGGTAGTAGGGGGCGAGAATCATGCGCGCGCTAACCCGTCTTCACCTGGCCGGCCGCGACCGGCTTTTCCTTCTGGATGACGGCCAGGGAGATCTTGCCGTAGTCGGCGTCGGTGCAGGTCTGCATGACGCGCTTCAGGACCTGGTACGGCAGCGCCTTGTCCGCCATGATGGTGATCTCGCGCTGCGACACATCCTGCTCGCTCACGCTCTGTCCCACCAGCATCGGACGCTTGAGCGCGGCGCTCAACGGGGCGATCAGCGGTCCGGCCGCCGCCTGGATCTCCTTCACCGTCGCGATGTACTCGCCCTGCACGAACAGGTCGTCGCGGGTGATCATCACCACCACCGACTGCTTGGGCGCGGTCTGCGCGATCGATTGCGGTATCTCGATGCCCTTGGAGTTCTGGATGACCTCGACCTCGGTCGAGTACACCAGCAGGAACGCCACCATCACCGACAGGATGTCGATGAGCGGGATGAGGTTGAGCTGCGCGTCCGCCTTGTGCCGCAGGTGATGCTGCGCCATGCGCCGCGCGCGGTTCGACATGCTCATGAGCGGCCTCCGTGCGGCGCCGGAGCCGCGGGCGGCGCGGCGGCGGTCGGGGCGCCGGGCGGGCCCTCGGTGGTCGACGGCGCATCGCCGATGGAGATGTCGGGGAACAGCTCCGCCTGCACGGTGGCCATGCCCTGCCCCGCCTCGAACACCCGGACGCGGTCCATCACCTGCACCAGCGTGTCGTACGGCGTGTCGGTCTCGAGCAGGATGCTGGCGTCGGTCTTGTCGGGGAATCTGGCTTTCACGCGCTTGAGGTATTCGGTCAGGTTGTCGTAGTCATAGCCCGCCGCAGTGTTGGGGAACGTGGCGAGCGGCCCGGTGTTGCGGTCGGCGACCTGCAGCAGGTCCTTGCGCACCATCACCTCCAGCTGCAGTCCCGGCGGCGGCTCCTTCCACGTTGTGTTCGGCGGCGGCAGGTTCAGCTGCAGGATCACGGTGCGGGAGAACACCGCGGTCATCAGCAGGAACGTAACCAACACCGTGAAGATGTCGATCATCGGCACGAGCAGGAGCTCCGCCGGCTTGCGCGCGTGGCGCTCCAGTTTGCGGTTCTGATACGAGCGACGCATGCGCTGTCTTCTACCGTGGACGCAGGTGGCGGCGGCCCTGGGCGGCTCAGGCCGCCGCGGGCGCCGTCTGCCGCTCGGTGATGGCGTTGAGGAACTTCACCGAGGCCATCTCCAGACTGTCGATCACGTCGGTGGTCTTGGTCTGCAGCCACGCATGGATGAACAGCAGCGGCACCGCGGTCATCAGTCCGAAGGCGGTACAGTTCATCGCCACCGAGATGCTGGCCGAGAGCAGATTGGCCTTCTCCGCCGGGTTCACGGTCGCCACCGCGGCGAAGGCGCGGATCAGACCCATGACCGTCCCGAGCAGGCCGAGGAGCGTCGCGAGATTGGCGAAGGTCGCCAGGTAGTGGGTGCGCTTCTCGAGCCGCGGCACCACCTCCATCAGGCTCTCTTCCATCGCCTTCTCGATGTCATCGCGCCGGCGTGCCGACTGAATGCGCGCCAGGCCGTAATTGAGGATGTGCCCGATGGCCGACGAGGACTTCGAGGTCAGCTGCGCGACGCCCCGGAAGTTGCCCTGCGAGAGCAGCGGCACGATCTCGTTCCACAGACCGCGATTGCGGGTTGCGGCGGCCGTCAGGTAGATCCAGCGCTCGAGGGCGATCGCCAGACCCACCACGAACACGATGGCGATCGGGTACATGAAGTCCCCGCCGCCCTGAAAGAAGCGCACGATCAGGTTCCAGATCTGCATCTGACTCTCCCGGTCAAGAAGGCCCAAAACTGAATGACATATGGCGAAAAAGCTGCGATCCAGCTCTCATCCTTGAAGGGCACAGGGCGGGGTTTCACGGCTTGTCGCCAGAACCCGGCACTGTACCCGGTCGACCCGCCGCCGCGTCCGGCTTGACCGCATCGTAATAGCGATTCTCGCGCAGAAATACCTCGCGATCGATCGGCTGCAACACCTCGTCCAGCAGGCTGTTGGGCGGCTTGCCGACGAGATCGCCGATGTCGGAGCGCCTCCACGGCACGATATACAGCACCTTCGGCAGCTCGCGGTTGCCGGTGATGTCGGTCGTCTCGAGCTCAACGCGATCGGGCCCCTTGGCCCGCGCGGCCGCCCTGGGCGCGGCGGCTGTCGCGGGCGCGGCGGCGGCCCTGGGCTGCGCGCGGCTCTGCGGCGGCTGGGGCTGTGATGCCTGGGACGGCTGTGAGGTCGTGGCCGTCGTGTCCACGGCGGGCTCGAGCTGCTCGGGCGGGGGCGCGACCTGGGGTGCCGGCGTGCGCGGAGCAGCGGCCGGCGGCTGCTGCGCCGCGAGGCCCATCGATATCGCCGACAGCAGGAACGTCAGAAAGAAGGTTCGCATGATCAGCCTCCTGCGCTCGCGGGCGGGCTCGCGGGTGCCTTGGGCGCAGCGCCATCCGGCGCGGCGGGTGCGGCGGCGGGTGCGCCTTCGGGCGCGGCAGGCGGCGCCGGCTGCGCGGCTTCCGGACGCTTGACCGGCGGCAGGCCCAGCCGCTGGCGCAGCTCCGCAATCCAGCCGCTCACCGGTTTCTCCTCGCCCGTCAGCTCCTGGTAGCGCGACAGCGCCGTGAGGGCGCGCCCCGGATCCCCGAGATACAGATCCGACACCACGCCGAGATTGCGCCAGGCCGGCGCGAACTGCGGGTCGGCCTTGATCGCCTCCTCGTAGGAAGCCGCGGCGTCCTTGAACTCGCCGCGCATTCTCTGCGTGACGCCGAGCTCGCTCCAGGCGGCGGCGCTCGCGGGCTCGTGCCCGACCGCGCTCTTCAGCGACTGCTCGGACTCCTCGAGTCGATTGCTCTTGCGGTAGAGGATGCCGAGGTTCACCAGCGGGGCTGCGAACTGCGGATACTCGAGCGCGATCTGCTTGAAGCCGAGCTCCGCCTCGGTGGCGTTGCCGGCACGCATATAGCGGACCGCGCGCGCGAAATCGCTCGCGGCCGCCGCTGGCACCGGCGGCGGACCTGCGGGAGCGGCGGGAGCGCCGGCCGTGGCGGCGCCGGTGGTCGCGCCGGCGGGGATCGTCGCGCCCGCCCCGGCCGCGGGCGGCCTGGCGGTGGCCGGCGTCCCCGCGGACCCCTTGGGTGGGGAAGCCGGCGCCGGTGCCGGTGTCGGTGCCGGCGCTGCCGCGGGCGGCGCCTTCACGGGCTGCGGCTGCGGCTTCGACGCACAGCCGGCGAGCACCGACAACAGGGCGAGCGCCGGCACCGCGGCCCGGCCGGCCACGTGTCTGCCCGGCGCGCGCGGCGCGCGTCTACTCGAGCTTGGCGACCACATCCTCGGTCAGCTCCGTCTTGGCGTAGCGGGAAGGCTTGAGCTCGGCGAGCGCCGTGAAGCTCTTGCGCACCCATTCATCGTACAGGCCGTCCCTGGCGCGCGCTGCGTTGAGCTCGTGCGCCTTGATCGCCTGCTCCTCGAACGGAAACACCTGCTCCTCGAGCAGCGAATTATATTCATCGAGCGCGTCGCCCTTGAGATTCGGCGGCCGCTCGGAGCTCAGCAAATCGTGCGCCAGCGTCCGGTAGAGCTCCGCCATCTCGTAGGTCGCGGCGGTGGTCACCTCGGCCACCTGGTAGTCGGCTGCGGCCTTGTAGCCGTCCATCGCGGTTTCCAGCGCACGGCGCTTCTCCACCAGACTCTTCTTCAATGGCACGGTGAGGCGCACCGCGCGGAAGGCATCGCGCGCCGGCGCGGCCAGCGCCAGCTGCGCTTTCGCCGCGAGGTAGTGCGTACGCTCGGTGCGCTGCCCGCCCGCCTGGGCATCGGCGCCGATGATCTGCCGGTACCAGTAATCGCGCCGGGAGACATCGCCGCCTTTGGCGGCGTAGTCGGCGAGCTTCTGTCGCGCCTCCACTGCGTCGCCGACCGGCGTCGGATTCGTCTCCACGAACTTCTCGAGCATCGCCACGGCCTTCGGTTGGTTCCCTGCCCTGGCGTACAGGTCCGCCGACCGCTGCAGCGCCTCGCGCCGCACGCCCGCCTCTTCCGTGGCCGTCGCCGCGATGCGCTCGAATTCCCCGGCGGCCTCACCCGGACGGTTGGCCTCCCCGTATGCCACGGCGAGCTTGCGCGTCACGTCTGCGGACAAGGGGCTCGAGGGAAAGTCGCGCCGGAAGCCCTCCAGCACTCCGATGGCCCGGTCCCAGCTCTTGAGCTGGATCAGCTGCGCGGCGGCGTCGTACTCGGCGTTGGAACGGATCTTCGACTCGGGTGCGACACGCGCCACGCGCAGGAAGTCCTCTACCGCGCCCGCGCCGTCGCCCGCCTTCTGCCTGGCCTCGCCCTGTTTGTAGACGGACGCCGCCAGGCGCTCGGTCAGATCGGCGCGCATTTTCTCATCCCCGGCCGCAAGAGCCCGCGCCTGAAGATAGGCGGGCTCGGCGTGCGCATAGTCGCCCTGGTCGAAATGCGACTGCGCGATGATGGTCCAGGCGATGCGCTGCTTGGCGGTATCGACCGGCGGCTGCCGCGCGAGCAGCATCTGCGACACGCTGATGGCGCGCGGCCGGTCACCGGCGGCGAAGATGTCCTCGGCCGCCCGGGTGAGCACCCCGGCGCTGTCCGGATGCTCGGGGAAGGTCTGCGCGAAGCGCACGCCGGCATCGGTGGCGCGCCGGTGCCAGGCGTCCTTGTCGGCGCCCGCGAGGTTCGCCTCGCCCTTCTGATAGGAGACCAGCCCCGCGTAAGCCGCGGTCGCCGACTTGTCGTTCTTCGGATAGTTGTAGGCGGTGTGCTCGTATTCGGTGGCCGCATCGGCGTAGTCGTGGCTCGCGAACAGGGCCTCGGCCAGCAGATAGTTGGTGGAGACTGACTCCGGATCGTCCGGGAACGACTTGAGGTACGAGCGGTACCAGCGCGCGGCCTCCTGGTAGTCCTCGATGCGGGAGGTCTTCTGCGCGTTGGCGTGGAAGTAGGTGGCGACGTCCTTGAGATTGGTCTTGAGCTCGGCGACGACGCGCGGGTTGGCGGCCTTGCTGCGCGTCTTCCAGTACGGGGAGTCGAAGTTGTAGCGCTCGACGAACTCGTGCTTGCCGTCGAGCACCAGCTGGCTGAATCCGCCCTTGGAGTACGCCTCGATGGCCGCCATGGCGAGATTGGGCGCCTGGTCGCTGTAGGGATCGAGCGCCACGTAGGCGCGGTAGGTGCCGGCCGCGTCCTGGTAGCGCTGCTTGTCCACGTACAGGTCGCCGAGCCGCTGATAAAGCAGGTAGGTGTAGGGACGCTGGCCGGAGTGGCTGACGAACTGCTCGAGCGACTGCGCACCTTCGTTATAGGAGAAAGTAATGCTCATGACGCGCAGCGTGTCCTCGACGAGCTCACGATCGGCTCGCCGCAGGGACTCGAGCGTGCGTCCCTTGCCGCCGGTGCCGAGCTGATGATCGAGGACCTTGCCGAAGGACGGCAGGCCCTCGTCCGACCGTCCCTGCTTGAAGAGCGCCCAGCCGTGCTTGTAGAGGCTCTGCTGGTAGAAGCCGGAGTCGGAACCCCGGGCGATGGCCGCCTCGTAGGCGCGCTCGGCCTCAGGGTAGCGCTTCGCGGAGAACAGCAGCTCGCCGCGCCGGAACTGCACCTCGGCGAGCTGCGCCGTGTTCGGATAACGCGACACGATCTGGTCGAGCGCATGGAGCGCGGGATCCGGCTGGCCGGTCACCTCGTAGGCACGCGCCAGCTGATAGAGCACCTGGTCGTTGCGCGGGTAGTCGGGGTAGCCCTTGAGCAGCGTCGTATACAGGCGGATGGCCTCGGCCCCCTGCAGGTCCTGCGCCGTCACCTCCTGTTCCATGCGCTGCAGCTCGCCCGCATCGAGGTTCAGGTCGCCGAGGCGGCGCATCGCCTCCGCGCGCAGCTTGGGGTCGGTGTTCTGCAGCTCGAGGAAGCGGCGGTAGTTCTCCATCGCCTTGTTGACGTTCGGGCTCGCGGGCGCATCGCGATGGATCTCCACGGCGCGCGACTTGAGATCGCCGACCGTCGCAGGCGGGGACTGGGCGGCGCCCGGCGGCGCAGGCGCGAGCGCCGCCAGCGCGAGCAGGGCAGGAAACGCGGCTCGCTTCACCGCGGCGGCTCCGGAGTCGGCGGAGGCGGAGCGGTGGGCGGCGCGGCAGCGGGCGGCGGTGCTGCGGTGGGCGGCGGCGCTGCGGTGGGCGGCGCCTCTGCGGGCGCGGCCGCGGGCGCTTCGGCCGCGGGAGGCGGCGGTTCAGTCTGCGGCGTCTGGGGCTGGGGCGGCTCGGCGGCGCCCCGCTGCTCCGCCGTGGGCGCCTTGACCGGCGCGCCGGCCTCGTGGGCGGCGCGATCGTACATGTCGGCCAGCGCAAAACGCGCCTGCACCTGGTAGGCGGCGAGCCGGGCTTTCTGCTCGTCGAGCTCGCGCACCGCGACGCGGGCGAGATAGCCGGCCTGAGCCTGCTCGGTGGCGGCGAGGCGCACCTCGAGCGCATCGATGCGCGTCTTGAGGGCAGCGATACGCGCGGCGAATTCCCCGGTGTTGGTGGGCACGTTGCGCCGCGCCTGCTCCACGCGGATCCAGCGGCTCTGCGCCTCGTGCAGCGCGAGATTGAGGTCCTTCAGCGAACGGTGCTCCTCCCACAGGCGCGCGTTGTAGGCATCGTTGAGGCGGAAATAGAGCACACCCTTCACCAGCGCGAGGCGCTGGCGCAGGTCGGCGTTCTCCGGCGTATCGGGCGCGGCGGCGAGCGCCGCCTCGATGCGCTGGATGCGCGCCCACTGGTCGCGCTCACCCTGGGTGCCGAGCGCTGCGACGTCGCGCCGCGCCTCGAGCGTCTGCAGCTCACCGGTGAGATCGACGCTGCGCTGCTCGAGATGCGTCACCGCTGCGGAGGCGAGCAGCGCGTCGACCCTGGGCAGCCGCTCGGCGTAGGCGCGCTCGCGCGTCTCGATCATGTCCTTGAAGGCATCCATGCTGTCGCCGCCGCGCTCGAGCAGGTCGCCCATGTGCACCAGATCGCGGTAGTTCTTCAGCCCCTCCTGGAAGTCGTTGCCGGCGAGCACGGTGTAGAGGTAGCGCGATTCGGGCGCGCTCGGCAGATTCTTCAGCTGCCAGAACCAGCCATAGGGCTGATTTGCGTTGCGGCCGCTATCGAGCACGCTCTTCAGCATGTCGCCCTGCTCGATGCGCTCGATCGCCGCGTCGAGCCGCCCATTCTCCGCATTGAAGGATTCGACCGCGCCCTCGTAGTACTGAGCCGACTGGGCATTGGCATTCAGCTTGCCGAAGGCATACGGCACTGCCAGATACGACTCCTGCACCGCTGCATCCAGCAGGCTGCGGTTGCGCAGCTCCATCCAGGGCGACAACGCCGCCTGGTAGTCGCCGAGCGCGGCCTCGGCCCAGCCCGTGCCGAGCAGCGCCTTGTTGGAATAAGGGCCGTTGAGACGCACGCGCTCGAGCGGCGGCAGCGCCCTGGCGGGCTCGCCCTGCTGCAGATAGGCGAAGCCGAGCGCAAGATTCGAGCGGTCCTTGAGCGTCAGCATCTCCTCGGTCGTTCCCGGGAGAGTCCCGACGCCGGTGAGGAACGCATCGGCGTCGGCGAGGCGGCCGGAGCGCACCAGCGCGACCCCGAGATTGAAGCGCGCGTAGGCCGACCAGATCCGCGTTCCGCGCCACGCGGACAGCAGGCGGACAGCCTCGTCGTACTTGGCTTGGTGGATGAGCACGTTGCCGAGCAGCAGCTCTTTCTGCGCCTCGAGGTCGGCCGACATGCGGCCATTGATGCGCGCGAGAGCCGCGGCGGCCTTGTCGAGGTAGCCGCGCGCGTACCACACCTGCGCCAGGTAGAACCAGGCCACGTTGCGCACGCCGCTCGGTACCGGGTCTTTCAGCAGCGCCTCGAAGCGCTGGCCCGCCTCGTTGTGCATGCCGAGCGCCAGGTACAGCCCGCCCATCAGCAGCTGCGCATCCTCCCGGTGATGCGGCATGCGATTCCAGTGCTCGTAGGCCGAGAGGCGCGTCAGCGCTTCGAAGTCCTCGTGCTGGTAGTAATAAAAGAGTGCGTCGCCGTAGTGCAGGTCGCGGATGCGCACCTCCGGGAGCTTCTCCGGATCGTGGCGCCGCGCGGCCACCGGCGCCGCCAGGGCGAGCAGCACGAGGCCCGACAGCAGTGCACGCGCGAGCGGACCTTGCATGGCAGCGCTATTCCCAGTCCCTGATCTCGAACTCAGGCTGGAGCTTTCTCTGACGGTCGTCGATCTTCAGCTCGAGGTACTTGGCCCCTATGCCCTTCTCGAACTTGATCGAGGCGCCGCGCTTGTAGGGGCGGTCGTTGGGGCCCTTGCCGCTGAAGAAGGCGACCAGCTCGTGCTGGCCGACCTTGAGATTGCCCAGGTACAGCCGCTGCACGCCGCCCTTGAGCAGCGCCTCCACTTCGCGCGGCGTATAGAGATAGTCGATGACTTCCTTGCGGTCGATCTTGAGCTGCACGGAATCGAGCGCGAAGAAATCGCCCACATCGACCGCGAGGAATACCGCCACCTGGGTGTTGGCCGGGAACAGCAGCTCCTCCTCCAGCACGAAGAGGTCGCGGTTGAGATCCACCACCTCCTTCTTCAGGCCCTGCACCTGCTCATCGAGGCCGCGGGTATCGGCGGAGGCCTCCGCCGCGGCCGCAGCCGGCGGAGCGCTCGCGGCGGCCTCCGGGACCGGTGCGGGGGCAGCGGCTGCGGGCGGCGTCTGTGCGGCCGCGAGCCGTGCCGCGGCGAGCAGCAGGCAACCGAGCCAGACGGCGCGAATCGGGGAAGCATGCAGCATGGTCGGTCCGATCATTCGTTGAGCAGAGCCCGCAACTGCTCGAGGTAGATGCCGTCACTCTTGGCGTCGTAGTCGCGCAGCACGTTGCGGACGGTGCCGCCGCGATCGATCAGAACGGTCATCGGCAGGTTATCGACCCGGTAGGCCCGGCCCACGGCCTTCCCCGGATCGAGCAGCATCGGGAAAGCGACCGGGACGGCGCGCGCATAGGCCGCGGCGCGCTCCGGCACATCGTCGAGGCTGACACCGTAGACTTCGAGGCCCGCGGATCGGTAGGTGGCGAGACTGCGGTCGAGCGCGGTGAGCTGCCCGCGGCAGGTGCCGCAACTGCTGCCCCAGAAGCTCAGGACCACCACCTGGCCGCGATGCTCGGAGAGGCGCACGTTGCCGCCTGCGACCGCGTGCAGGGTGAAGTCCGGAGCGGCCTGCGCCATGAGGCTGTAGGCCGTTTGCGCCACCGCCGCCGTAGCGGCGGCCAGCGCGACCGCGGCGACACATCGCACCAAAACGCAGCGGCGTGACCACCAGTCACGCGCCGCCGGACCGCTGGGTCGTTGCAGACTCAAAAGAGGATCCTTCGGGCCGTGATGCCGGGCTGCGCGCAAGCGCGAGAACCCTCGCATAGCGCCCGCGAGACTGTCAACGAAGCACCCCGCGAAAGCCGCGGCCGCCGCCGTCGGCGGCAGGCGACAGTCACAGCAGGCGCAGCCGGCAAAAACGCCGCTTCTTGCCGGCGGCCGACGAGGTAATGTCCGCCAGAATCGGTCCCTGATGCGCAGCCGGCGAAAGTCGCGCCTTTTGCCGGCGGCCGACGAAGTAATGTCCGCCAGAATCGCTTCCTGCGATTCTGGCCAATTAACTAGATGATCGGCTCGAACACCGTCATGGCTGCGAGGGCCGAGGCGGAACCGAGACCCTGCATCGGGAAGAGCGTCGGGAAGTTCGCATCCGTTCCTGCGAGCCCCATGTAGTTCAGCATAATGAGCTCGGGGATCTGGTTCACGGAGTTGGCCGCCGGGCTCGAGGAGCTGACCACCGAGCCGTCGGAGCTGAAGTAGCCGATCTGCTGGCCGGCCACGCCGTTGCGCAGCACGGGGCGTCCCTTGGGGCTGTAGACCAGGAAGAGCGTCGCGGCCACGGACTGGTTGTCGCCCTGCCAGCCGAGCTTATTGCGCCCTGCGGTACTGGTGTCCACCATGCTGTTGGAGGTGAGCGACCCATCGCTCATGATCTGGATCATGACGGGGGTGCCGCGGCGCGCCGCATACTCGAGAACCGCGCCGATCATCTGGCCGGCAGTGAAGTTGCGCGTCTCGCCGGTCGCGCGCGAGCCGTCGTGGTAGTCGTAGCCGCCGAGCGCGATGGTGCCCGCGCCGGCGTAGCCGTCGATCACGAGCTTCATGACGGAGGCGGTCATGCGCACGTCCTGGGTCTGGAAGTCCGCCGCGGTGAAGATCGGCGTGCTGCCGCCGACGATCAGCGGATCCTGGGTCGGGTCGAGGCCCGCCGGTCCCGCCGCGAAGATGTTGGCGGTGTTGGAAGCCTGCACATACGCGCAGCGCACCTGGTTCTTGAGCGCCGCATCGGCAGCACCGCCGCCCGGGACGAGCTGCACGCCCGGAGTCGAGCCGTTCGGGTTGCCGAGCGCGCCGGTGAACTCGCTGCCGCTCGAGCCGCTGCCCAGATACGGGCTCGTGCCGGTGCTGATGCGGGCCTCCGACTCGAGCTCGGCCAGCGCCAGCGGATCGGGCACGCCGCCGCCCGGGACAGGGGGCGCGAGGGCCACCGCATCTGCGGGCGACTGGATGGTGGCGGGCTGGAGCGAGGGGTCGATGGTATACATCAGCGCCATCGAGTTGCCGCCCGAGACCGAGGAATCGGTGCCGACCAGGTTGACGACCTGGCCCTTGGCGCCGGCTTTGGCGATGCCGTAGATCGGGTTGGTGGGATTCGACTGCGTGTCGTTCTGCGACATCGCCGGGATCACCGCCCCGTTGACGCCCGCCTGTGTGGTGGCCGCCGCCTTGGTGAGGATGCCGCGCAGGATCGCGCCGTCGGAGTGCCACAGGAGCCCGAGCGCACTGCTCACGAAGGTGCTCGAGGTGGGCACCATGTTGCCCGGCACGCCGAGCTTGCCGTAGCCGGCGGTCGAGAGGAAGTTGGCCTGGCCGCCCTGCACGCCGACGAGTGCCTCGGAGCCCACCAGGTTCGCGCCTCCCGCGAGGTCGAACACGATGAAGGGGAGCGAGCCCGAGCCGCTCGGGATGTTGCACTGACCGGAACCCAGCAGCGCCTGGATGTCGGTATCGAGGCCGGCACGCGCGGTCTGCGCCTTGAGGAGCGCGCCGAGCCACGCCGAGCCGATGACCATGCCCTGGGCGCCGAGGAAGCCCGCGGCGAGGAAGTCGCGGCGGGTCACCGGACGCGGGTGGTTCTCGTGCCGGAACGGGGTGCCGGGCGGTGTGGGCCGCGGGGGACGCTTGCGAATCAGCATCTGAGTTACCTCTCCAAATCCCTTACTGCAGGGTGACCACGGCGCTCGCGAGCGTCGCGGTGCAGGCCGCAACCGTCGTCTGCGTGACCGTGGCCGCCGCGTTGATCTGCGGGACGCGCGTGATCAGCGCATCCACCTCGCTCTGCACCGCCGCCGCCGCCTGCGGCGCGACGTTGGCGCCGACGGCGTTGTTCGACAGCGCATTGATCACGATGGCGCGATTGGCGCTGCCGCTCGCCCCGAAGAAGCCGCTGGAAGATGCGCTGAGGCTCGCATCCAGCCCGCTGCCGAAGAAGGCGTCGCGCCAGGAGGCGTTCGCCATGAGCTCGCCGCAGTAGGCATTGGCGAGCGAGGAGATGGCGGTCTGCTGCGAGGAGATGAACGCCGAGATCAGGGGCGTCGCCGGCATCGCCTGCTGGGCGCTCATGTACATCGGCTGCACTACCGCGTCGGTGATCGGCACGCCGGTGATCCTCGAGAAGGCGTTGTTGACGCGCTCGAAGGTGGCGACGCCGAAGTCCGGCACCGGTGTGTTGTTGGGTGTCGGCGACGTCGGTGTGCCCGGCGGATCCACGAAGGTGTGGCTGCTGCTGCCGAGCTGGTCGAACGACAGGAAGAACAGGTCGTTGGCCGCACCCAGCTGCACCGGGACCACCGTGCCGAGCGGCGACAGCAGCTGGCCGTTCGCGGCCGTGTAGTTGGAGCCGCCGAGCGTCGTGCTCACCGTGCTGAAGGCCTGGCCGGAGGGCGCCAGCTGCCCGTTGACGCCGATGCGGATGGCCGCCAGGTTGAGGTTCGCCGGAACGGTGGCGTTCGGGTCGAGGCTGATGAACTTCGGCTGCGCGAACAGGTAGCTGTAATTGTCGTACTGGCTCGCGGTGAACTCGATGTACGACTGGTTGACGCCGGTGAGCGAGCTGACGCCGAACAGCATGAAGTACTTCTGGCCTACGCCGGCCGCGAAGTTCTGCTGGATCTGCGTCTGGTTGAGCGCGGTGTTGTAGATGGCGACCATCTTGATGACGCCCTGCCACTGACGCTGGCCGCTGGTCTCGTTGCCGAGCACCAGGGCGAAGCTGCTGTCCCAGTTGGCGAACGAGCCTCCCTTGGAGGGATCCACATCTCCCGTGAACACCCCGTTGACCCAGATTTTCTGGCCATTCACCGGATCGTAGGTCAGCACGATGTGCTGCAGGGCCGCCTGGGCGGCGCCGTTGGTCGTGGTGGTGACGAGCGGCGGCATGCCGTTGGTGTCGGTCACGCTCGAGCGCGTGAAGCCCTCGTACTGGTCGGCCGCCTGGCCGAGAGTGACGTTGCGCGTGGTGTTGCTGCCCGAGTAGCTGAGGATCCAGGCGTTGGTCTGGGCGACATCGGCGGGCGCGGCCCACACCTCGATCGAGTACTCGCCCGACTCCTGGATCATGTTGGCGAGCTTGACGCTCGAGCTGGTGGAGGCCTGCGCCGAGCTTCCCTTGGCGAAGGCGAGGCCCCAGCCACCGACCCAGGTGACGTTGCCGTTGAGGGTCAGATCCGCCTCGGGCGAGACGCCGCTGGTGTCATAGGCAGTGCTGCCCTGACCCGTCTCGAACATGTACTTGGCGATGAGCGAGCCCTCGAAGCGGCTGCCGCTGGAGGCGATCGTGCCCTGCGTCAGGGAGAGCGCATTCGAGACCACCAGCGAGGGGTCGATCGGGGTCACCGGTATGCCGTTGGCGAAGGCGGTGATCGCGGCGAGCATGGCCGCGGAGCTTCCCGGACAGTCCGGCGCGCCGTTGGAGCTCGCCGTCGGCCAGCAGTGGTGGAACTCGGTCGCCAGGCGCACGTAGAAGCGCGACTGGTCGGGCTGCGCCAGATCGATCTTCGGCTGCGCCGCGATGTAGGCGGCGTCGATGTTGTTGGGATCGGCGAAATAGGGCTGCTGCGGGCTGGCAGAGGCGGGGTTGTGGCAGCCGGAGCAGAACCTGGTGAGCAGCGGGTACACCGTGCTCTGATAGCTCGGGTTACCGACGGTCGGATCGGCCGGGAACTGCTTGCCGCCGCCCGCCGTCTGCACCGGCGGGGCGATCAGCTGGACCGTCGTGGTGGAGGAGCTCCCCTGCCCGATCCAGTTCTGGATCCAGGTGGTCATGGTGAGGGCACACGCCGAGGGGTCGGCGACCCAGCAGTTGTGACCGCCGCCGACCTTGAGCACCAGGGTCGACTGGCTCGGGTTGGTCAGATTCACCAGCGGCAGCGCCGCCTGGTAGGCGAGGTTCACGTCATCGGAGCGCGCGAACATCGGCGACTGTCCACCCTGGTGGTGGCAGCCACCGCAGCGGTTGGCCGGAATGATGTTCTGCCACAGGTTCACCTGGAACGCCTGGATGTCGGCGTTCTGTGCCGGCGGCCCGGTGTAGGTCTGTACCTGTGCGGTGCCCCCGCTCGACTGGTTCACCGTAGTCGGCGCACCTCCGGAGGAGCTGCACGCGGCGAGCGCGGCGAGCGTGAGTACCGCGGCACCGACCTGGAGCGCGCGGCGGGTCAGAAGCTTATCCATAGTGGATCCCAAGGCGGCGTGCATCGTGGTGCTCCCTTACTGCCCCGGACAGGCGGCGGCGGACAGCTGGAACACCTGCTTGAGGTTGTAGCCGCCGGAAGTGAAGCTCGAGGTGATCGAGGCGACCGTCGCCAGGTCGGCGCTGCTCACCGGGGCGCGGAAACACACCGCCTGGAAAACCTTGGTGACCTGGCACTGCGCGAAGGTGGCGCTCGATTCCCACTCGGTACCTAAGGACTTGGCGCCGTTGCCGCTGCCCGGGAGCGAGGCCGACCAGCCGAGCACCGTGTTGGCGCCGCTGCGCCAGCGGTTCGACCAGCTGTCGTCCGGCGTCACGAAGCCGAACGGAAAGTTGGTGGCGTTGATCAGATACTTCGGCTGCACCTGGCCCGGGGTGTAGACCATCTGTCCGGCGGTGGCGTCGAAGTTGTAGTAGGCGAAGGCCTGGGCCATCGGATCCATGCCGCTGTGGCAGCCGACGCAGTTGTTGAGGAAGATGCGGCTGTCGCCGCCGGGCGAGCGCGCCACGTCCTGGCGGATGCGGTCCGCGGGGCGCGTGATATCCATCAGTGTCGGCATGTCGTTGCAGAACTGATTGATCATCGTGAAGCGGAACATGGCGCGGTTGGTGCCGTTGACGAAGAACGCCGAGGCTGCGCCGCGCGTGGTAATCAGCCCGGCGGTGGCCGCGGTCGGCGTGCCATAGACACCCGACTGCGTACCCTGCACCAGGGTCGCCATCAGATCGACGCCGTTGGTTTCCGCGGTGGCATAGTGGTTGTTGTTGGCCGGGGATGGCGCCGGCAGCCCGGGCGCGTTGCTGGTATAGAGGATGTCGGCCGACAGGGCGGTGTTGAAGGGCACGTTGTCGCGCACCATGCCGATCACGGTGGCGACGTAGTCGTTGAGCGGCGCAAACACCGTGGCATTGCGGTTGGTCCACGGCATCGCGAAGTTCTTCAGCGTGACGTTGTAGAAGCTCGGCGCGCTGGTGGCGATGGCCGCCGCGGCCATCAGGCCCGGCTGTCCGGGCTGACTGCTGATGGCGGTGGACATCTGCTGCAGCACCGCCGCACTCGGCGGCACGCCGGCGATGCGCTCGTAGATGCGCTTGGCCTGCTCGTTGGGACCGGCGTGCGCGGGCGCTGCGGTGAGCGCCAGCAGCAACAACGCCGCTGCCGCACGTGCGGCGTGGGGCGCGCGGCGCAGACCTGTGCCTGTAGTCATGTCTTTCATGGCGCTCGACGACTCCCTGCAAACCCGTAGGCGCAAGCCGACTATACGGCCCCCGCAACCCGTCCCCGAATGTCTCAAGTGCCTGACGTCGCTGGTCGCAGACAGTTTTGTTGCTTGGCCCCCTGCGCGGATGATTGCGCCGGGAAGTGCGAGCCAGATCACGGCGGGCACTGCCGCGAACGAATACCAGTAGCGGCCAGGACGGCAGTGCTGCCTCAAGCTCAGGAGAACACGCAGCGCACGCCGGTACCGTGACCTAATCCCGGCACGACGAAAGTAATCGGCGCGGCCCGGGAATTACGTTACATTCGCGCCCGCGGGCGTGCAGGGAGACGGTGGTGCATCTTGCGTCCGAGTAACGAGTGGCCTGTGGCGTGCGGCTCGCGCAGCCTGGCGATGCGCTGCGTGCGCCTGCCCGCGTTTGTGATCGCCATCACGCTCGCGGCCTGCGCCGGGAACGGCGGCGGCAACGGCAGCGTCAACATCGCCAACAGCCAGGGGGGCGACCCCGCCACCGTCGACTACCCGATCTTCTATGTGAAGCGCCCGGTGCCGACCAACGCCGCCGGCGCACTGGTGCAGGACGACCTGCGGGTGCTGCGCGAGCTGGTGCCCGGCGCCGATCTCTACATGCGCGGCAGCGCCTCGGCGAGCGCGATCGAGACCAACATTACCGCGCGCGTCACCGCCGGCGCGCGCTACGACGTCAAGGACGTGGACGTCGCCGCCGACGGCAGCCGCGTGGTGTTCGCCATGCGCGGCCCCCTCACCAAGGGACAGCAGGCCAAGAACCCGCCCTGCTGGCGTATCTGGCAGTACGTCATCGCCACCGACACGCTCACCCCCGTCATCAACCCGGCCCTCGATCCGGATCCCGCGACCGTCAACGACGTGTCGCCGCACTACCTCGCCGACGGGCGCATCGTTTTCTCGACCACGCGCCAGGACACCGCGCAGGGCGTGCTGCTCGATGAGCGCAAGCCCGGGTTCATCGCCCTCGATGAGGCCTCGGCGGCCGATCAGGGCGGCACCCAGCCGGACTTCGTGCTCGAGGTGATGAACGCCGACGGCACCCACGTTCACCAGATCACTTTCAATCAGAGCCACGACCAGCAGGCGACCGTGCTGCAGAGCGGGCGCGTGCTCTACAGCCGCTGGGACGCTGCCGCGGGACACGACGCCATGTCGCTCTACACCGTCAACCCGGACGGCACGGACGTGCAGCTCTACTATGGCGCCAACAGCCACCTGACCGGCACCGCGGCGGTGGGCACCAATACAGCGACGGTGGTCGAGTTCACACAGCCCCACGAGCTGCAGGGGGGCGGAGTGATGACGCTGATCCGCCAGTACACCGGTGTCGACGACGGCGGCAATCTGGCGCTCATCGACGGCGTGCACTTCGTCGAGAACCTGCAGCCGCTGGCTGCCTACGCCGGCCTCAAGGGACCGGCGCAGACACCGGCCACGACGCTCAACAACATCCTGACGATTCCAGGACCTTCGCCCGGCGGACGCTTCAACTCCGCCTATCCGCTCTGGGACGGCACCGGCCGGATCCTCGTCAGCTGGTCGGAGTGCCGGCTGCTCGACACCACGCAGACTCCGCCGGCGATCGTGCCCTGCACCGCCAGCGCGCTCGCGAGCCCGACGGTGCAGACCGCCCTGCCGCTCTACAGCCTGTGGATGCTCGATCCCGCGGCCGGGACGATGATGCCGATCGTGGCGCCCGTCGAGGGCATCATGATCACCTCGGTGGTGGCGACGCAGCCCAAGCCGGTACCCAACCTGATCCCCGACACCCTGCCGAGCGGCCAGGCCGAAAGCTTCGCGAGCGCCGGTGTCGGCGTCATCGATATCAGAAGCGTCTACGACATCGACGGCTTCGCCGTGAATCCCGCCAACGGCGCCGCGGTGAACATCGCCGCCATCGCCGATCCCGCCCAGACCCCGGCGAGTGCGCGCCCGGCGCGCTTCATGCGTTTCGAGAAGGCGGTCTCGATCCCCGACAAGACGGTGATAACGCTCACCAACGCCGACTTCGGCGTCAGCGCCTACATGATGGAGATCTTAGGCTATGCGCCGATCGAGCCCGACGGCTCGGTGCATGTCGTGGTCCCCGCCAACGTCGCCTTTCGCGTCAGCGTGCTCGATGCCAATGCGCGCGCCATCACCGCACCGCAGGGGGTATGGCTGCAGCTGATGCCGGGCGAGACGCTCTCCTGCAACGGCTGCCACCAGCCGCAGGGCGGCGCTCAAAACCCGGTGTCACACGGCCGCCGGGGCGCCTTCAATGCGGCGTGGGCCGGTGGCACGGCCGGCACCGCCTTCCCGCACACCATCGCGACCGGCGGCGCGGCCTTCATCCCGCAGAACAACGGGGACACCATGGCGCAGGCGCGCATGGCGGTCAGCTGCGCCACCGATACGCCGCCGTGCCTGCAGATGCTGCCCACCGTCAACGTCCTCTACACCGACGT
>DASQGK010000094.1:0-1760 GCA_035632655.1 Steroidobacteraceae bacterium
CCGCGCTCCTGTTCCTGCTCCATGTAGTCCATGACGGCCGCGCCGTCGTGAACCTCGCCGATCTTGTGCGAGACGCCCGTGTAGAAAAGGATGCGCTCGGTCGTAGTCGTCTTGCCCGCGTCGATGTGCGCGGAGATTCCGATGTTGCGATAGCGCTCGATGGGCGTCGCGCGGGGCACGGTCACGATCCTTTGTGAGTTACCAGCGGTAGTGGGCGAAGGCCTTGTTGGCCTCCGCCATGCGATGGGTATCCTCGCGCTTGCGCACTGCGGCGCCGCGATTCTCGGAAGCATCCATCAGCTCATGCGCCAGGCGAAAGGCCATGGACTTCTCGCTCCGGTCGCGCGCGGCCTCGATGACCCAGCGCATGGCGAGGGTCTGACGGCGCGTGGCGCGCACCTCGACCGGCACCTGGTAGGTGGCACCGCCGACGCGGCGTGACTTCACCTCGACCACGGGCTTGACGTTGTCGAGCGCGGTCGACAGGACCTCGATCGCTTCGCCCCCCTGCTTGCCGGTCTTCTCGGCGATGCGGTCGAGCGCCCCATAGATGATGCGTTCGGCCGCGGACTTCTTGCCGCTCTTCATGATGACGTTCATGAACTTGGCCAGCATCTCGTTGTTGAACTTCGGGTCCGGGAGAATGCTGCGGACCGGTGCTTGCGCGCGACGCGACATAAACTGTTAACCCCTCACTTCTTCGGGCGCTTGGCGCCGTACTTCGAGCGTCCCTGCTTGCGCTCGCCGACGCCGGCACAGTCGAGCGTGCCGCGAACGGTGTGGTAGCGCACGCCGGGCAGGTCCTTGACGCGGCCGCCGCGGATCAGCACCACCGAGTGCTCCTGCAGGTTGTGGCCCTCCCCGCCGATGTAGCTGGTGACCTCGTAGCCATTGGTGAGGCGCACGCGGCAGACCTTGCGCAGCGCCGAATTCGGCTTCTTCGGCGTCGTCGTGTAGACGCGCGTGCAGACGCCGCGCTTCTGCGGGGAGGCTCCGAGCGCCGGAACTTTGGTTTTCTCTGCCCCAACCCGGCGTGGTTGCCGGATGAGCTGACCCGTGGTCGCCATCGTTACACTCGTCTCCAATCAGGTGCGGGGGTGGGTACTCGCACAATAGGCGACCGAGAAGAACACCGGGCCGCCTGCGTCAGGCGGCCCGGTGCTTCTAAGTCGCTGTTTCCGGTGCCGGCGAGCAATTAAGGGCCGGCCCGACAAAGGCCGGCGATTCTAGGTAGGGACCCCCGGAGTGTCAACCGCCGGAGCGGCGCCCGTGCTGCTTTGCGATTGATTTGCCATGGACGCCCGTTACGATAGGGATAGACGGGTCTCGAACACCCGCGCAGACCCCCGCAGGGGGCTCAGGGAATCAGTGCTCGTGAGGAGCTTCACCTTATCTCTGGGGTTCGCCGTGTGCCTGGCGGGGCTGCTCGCTCCCCCGGCGCGCGCGGCCGGCGCGTCTTCCCCCTCCCAGACCCCGCTGCCCGCCGAGGTTCTCGAGTCTGCGGCCCCCTCTCCCACGGTCGAGGAGGTCACGGGCGGTGGCCTGGATGGGCGTTTTCGGGGATTCCACGTGCGCGGCTCCCACCTTATTAAGGAGGCGCTGTGGTTCAGACTGGCGCCCCCCGCCGCAGCCCCGGCCGGCGAGACCCCGGTGCTGCTGGTGCGCTCCGGGATGGACCAGCCGGTAGAGGCTTATGGCCGGCGCGCAGGCGCCGTGGTGCCGCTCAAGGCGGCGGCCGTGGTGCCGAAATTCGGCGGGGC
>DASQGK010000095.1:0-3464 GCA_035632655.1 Steroidobacteraceae bacterium
CGGTCCGGCCGCGGATGCCTCCGGCAACATCTACCTGCTCACCGGCAATGGGGCGTTCGAGACCACACTCGATGCCAACGGCTTTCCCAACCGCGGCGATTACGGCAACTCGTTCCTCAAGCTGACGCCGGGCGGCGGCACGCTCAGCGTCGCCGACTACTTCACCATGTACAACGAGGTTGCCGAGTCGAACGGCGACGTCGATCTCGGCTCCGGCGGCATCATGCTGCTGCCGGACCTCGTGGACTCGGGCGGGACTACCCGGCATCTGGCGGTGGGCGCCGGCAAGGACACCCACCTCTACGTGGTCAATCGCGACTCGATGGGCAAGTTCAGCCCGACCGGCAATCAGATCTGGCAGGAGCTGCCGGGGGCGCTGCCGGGCGGCATCTGGTCGACGCCCGCGTACTTCAACGGCACCGTGTACTACGGCCCGGTGGGCTCACCGCTCCTCGCGTTCAAGCTCGGCAATGCCATGCTGTCAGGCGCGCCCTCGTCGCAGACCGCGACCGGCTTCGCCTATCCGGGCACCGCACCGGCGGTCTCCGCCAACGGCAGCACCAATGGCATCGTCTGGGCCCACGAGAACACCAATCCGGCGGTCCTGCATGCCTACGATGCGGGCAACCTCGCCAACGAGCTCTATAACAGCAGGCAGGCAGGCGGGCGCGACGCCTTCGGTGCCGGCAACAAGTTCATCACGCCGACCGTTGCCGACGGCAAGGTGTTCGTCGGCGTCACCAACGGCGTAGCCGTATTCGGGCTGCTCTAGCTTGTCGACAGCCGGGGCCGGCGCTCGTATCCTCGCGGCCTCCCATGAACTACTGCAGTCAGTGCGGCGCTCCGGTGGAGTTGCGCACCCCGCCGGGCGATCACCTGCCGCGTCACGTGTGCGACGCGTGCGGCACCATCCATTACCTGAATCCGCGCCTGGTCGTCGGCTGCGTCCCCGAGCACGCCGGAAGGATTCTGCTGTGCCGCCGCGCAATCGAGCCGCGCCACGGCTACTGGACGGTACCGGCGGGGTTCATGGAGAACGGCGAGACGCTGCAGCAGGCCGCGGCGCGCGAGTCGCACGAGGAAGCGCTCGCGCAGGTCGAGATCGGCTCCCTGCTGGCGGTCGTGCACGTGCTGCACGCCCGGCAGGTGCACGTCTTTTTCCGGGCCGCGATGAGCGCGGACCGCTACGGCCCCGGTGCGGAGAGTCTCGAGGTCGCGCTGGTGGCGCCCGCCGACATTCCCTGGGACGACCTGGCCTTCCCGAGCACGGAGTATGCGCTGCGTCGCTACCTCGAGGACCGCGCGGCCGGCGTCCAGCCCCACCATTTCACGACCATCGACCGGCGTCTCGCCTCGCCGGCGACCTAGGCTTGCGCTTCGGGCCCCTCGGCGCGGGGCTCGCCGGCGTGGCACAATAATTAGCCGCACTCGAGGAGACTGCATGACCTTCGTCGTCACCGAGAACTGCATCAAGTGCAAGTACATGGACTGCGTCGAGGTCTGTCCGGTCGACTGTTTCCACGAGGGGCCGAACTTTCTCACCATCGATCCCGAGGAATGCATCGACTGCACGCTGTGCGAGCCGGAGTGCCCGGTCGAGGCGATCTTCTCCGAGGAGGAGTTGCCGAAGGGTCAGGAGCACTTCAAGCAGCTGAATGCCGAGCTCGCCAAGCAGTGGCCGGTGATCACCGAGAAGAAGGCCGCGCCGGCGGATGCCAAGGAATGGGAAGGCAAGCCCGACAAGCTGAAGCTGCTGGAGCGTTAGCGGAAACCCGCCCTTTGGTAGCGCGCAAAAGCCACGCCTTTTGCGCGCGGGCGTGAAGCGGTTGACAGGGTGGCCTGCTCGCTGCGCCGCAGGCGCAGCGAGCCAATCAAATTAGTGCTTCTGCTCTTCCTGCAGATGCTTCAGCAGCAGGTCGGGCGGCATATAGCCTGACAGCATCTCCCCGTCCGACATCACCAGCGCGGGCGTGCCCGTGATGTTGAATTTCTGCCCCAGTGCCCAGAAACGCGGCAGCGGCGTGTCCGTGCAGACCTTGGTCTTGAGGTCTTGTCCCTGCTTGGCGCGTGTGAGCGCCTCGTTGCGGTTTGACGAGCACCACACCTGCTCCGCCTTGGTCCACGACTCGGTGTTCGGCCCGTTGCGCGGGTACAGCAGATAGCGCACGCGGATCCCGAGCCGGTTGTACTCGCCGATCTGGCTGTGGAGCTTGCGGCAGTAGGGACAATCGATGTCGGTAAAGACGGTGAGGGTGTACTTCGCGTCCTTCGGCCCGAAGATCAGCATTTGGCTCTCGGGAACCGCGGCCAGCTCGCGAGCGCGGATCTCGCGCCGGTGATTCTCGGTGAGGTTGACGTTGGAGCCGAGCTCGACCATGTCGCCGCTGATCGCGTAGCGCCCGTCGGCACTCACGTAGGCGATATCGCCGTCGCGCGTAAATTCAAAGATGCCGGGAACCGGCGTCGCCCGCAGCTCATCGACCCGTGCCCCGCCCGGGATCTTGCGCGCGATCTCCTCGCGCGGGTCCGCGGCCCTGGCGGCGGGCTGTTGCGCACCGACCGGGCCCGAGAACAGCGTGGCCAGAACCACGAGTGGCAGCAGCAACTTGTGCGTGGGCATCGGCATCTTCCGTGGGATCAGGGTGAGGGCTTGGACCGGTGGCGGTGGGCGATGGTTCGCAGCGCACCCCGAGGGCTCAGTCTAACAGAGCAGGATCGGCGAGACACGGCGCCGGCGCGCACGCGGGGGCGATCTCAGCCGCGCGGATGGTGCTGCCCGTGCAGCTCCTTCATACGTTCCCGGGCCACGTGCGTGTAGATCTGCGTAGTCGACAGATCGCTGTGCCCGAGCAGCAGCTGCACGACGCGCAGGTCGGCGCCGTGATTCAGCAGGTGGGTGGCGAAGGCGTGGCGCAGCGTGTGCGGCGACAGCTCCTTGGCTATGCCCGCCTTGCGCGCGTAGCGCTTGATGATGTGCCAGAAGGCCTGGCGTGTCATACGGTCGCCGCGTCGCGTCGGAAACAGGTAATCGGTCTGGCGTTCGAGCAGGATCTCGCCGCGCGGGCCGCGCGCGAATTCCTTCAGCGAGCGCATCGCTTCCTCGCCGAGCGGAATCAGCCGCTCGCGGTCGCCCTTGCCGAGGATGCGGATCACGCCCTGGTTGAGGTTGATCTGCCCCTGCCGCAGGTTCACGAGCTCCGACACGCGCAGCCCCGTGGCGTACAGCACTTCGAGCATGGTGCGGTCGCGGTTGCCGAGCGGATCGCTCACCAGCGGGGCGGCGAGCAGTGACTCGACCTCCTCTTCGGTGAGCGAGCGCGGCAACGAGCGCCCGATCTTGGGCATGGCGATCTGCGCGGTCGGATCCTCGCGGATCACGCCCTCGCGCATGTAATAGCGGAAGAAACGCCTGAAGCTCGACAGCTGCCGCGCGGTCGAGCCCCGCCGCCACCCGCCCCGCACCC
>DASQGK010000096.1:0-35035 GCA_035632655.1 Steroidobacteraceae bacterium
AGGGCCTGCCGCAGGGCCTGGACCTCGGCGCGCTGCCGCGCGACCCGCAGATTCAGGTATTCGAGATTCTCGCTCGGGTCATGCAGCCCCAGGTCGTTCGCGGTCACCACCGCACCGTCGGCCATTATCACCGCCCGCTTGATGCGATTTTCAAGCTCGCGGACATTGCCGGGCCAGCGGTGGGTCTGGATGGCGCGAATCGCATCGGGCGCGAGGCTCCGGCTCGGCTTTTCGAAGCGCTCCGCCATCTCCTGCAACAGAAACTGTGCCAGCAGCAGACTGTCGCCCTGGCGCTCGCGCAGCGGCGGCACATCCACCGTGACCTCGCTGATGCGGTAGAAGAGGTCGTCACGGAACCCTCCGCTGCCGATCATCGCTTCGAGGTTGCGGTTGCTGGCGCACACGATGCGCAGGTCGAGGGGAATGGGCGTGCGTCCTCCGATGCGCTCGACGCTGCGCTCCTGCAGGAACCGCAGCAGCTTCGCCTGCAAGGACACCGGCATCTCTCCGATCTCATCGAGGAATACCGTGCCGCCGTTCGCCGACTCGAGCCTGCCGGGGGTACGCTTATCGGCTCCCGTGAAAGCGCCCTTCTCATAGCCGAACAGCTCGCTCTCGAGCAGCGTGTCCGGTATCGCCGCACAGTTGATCCCGGCGAACTGCCGGTGCGAGCGGGGGGAGAGGCGGTGCAGTGCGCGCGCGAGCAGCTCCTTGCCCGTGCCGCTCTCGCCGAGCAGCAGGACCGTCGCGCTGGTGGGTGCGACCTTCTCGATGGCGCGGCAGACGCTGCGCATGGCGTCGCTGACGCCGACGATTCCGTCGAGCGCCATGGCGCCCGACTGCTCGCGCAACCGCCAGTTCTCCTCCTCGAGCTCGCGGATGCGGAAGGCGCGGCGCACGACGATCGAGAGCACCGGGGCGGCGAGAGGTTTGTGATAGAAATCTGCGGCTCCGAGGCCGACCGCGGCGACCGCGAGCTCGCGTGCGTCGCGCTCGGTTATGGCGACGATGCGGGTGTCGGGGGCGAGCTTGAGAATCTCGCGCAACAGCTCGAGACTGCCCGCAGCGCCCGATGGCTCGCGCGCCTGCCCGAGGTCGAACAGCACGACGTCCGGCTCCATGCGGCGCACCACCGCCAGCACCTGTTCGGAGATCTCGCTCGCGGTGACCTCGAGATCCGAAAAGATGGTCTGCAGCTCACGCCGCACGGCGGGATCATCCGCCAGGATGAGGAGCTTGCGCCGCTGCATGTCGGTTGCGTGCCGCGACTCAGGTCCAAGTATTCGCCAGGTGCCGGTCGGCATTAACGCGCTCCCTTGCCCAAGAGGACAACCTCCACCGTCTGCATGAGGATCGCCAGATCGAGCAGCAGTGTGTGGTTCTTGATGTAGTACAGGTCGTACTGCAGCTTCTCGAGTGCGTCCTGCTCCGAGGAGCCGTAGCGATAACACAGCTGTGCCCAGCCGGTGATGCCGGGCTTCACGGTGTGACGCTCGACGTAATAGGGAATCCGCTCGGACAGCTCGGCGACGAACTCCGGCCTCTCGGGACGCGGCCCCACCAGGCTCATTTCGCCGCGCAGCACATTGAACACCTGCGGCAGCTCGTCGATGCGCAGCTTGCGGATCAGGGCACCGACGCGCGTAATGCGTGGATCGTCCTCACGCGCCCAGCGCGCCTGACCGTCAGCCTCGGAGTCTATGTGCATGCTGCGGAACTTCAGCACCTCGAACGTGCTCCCGCCGCAGCCGACGCGCAGCTGCCGATAGAGCAGCGGTGCGCGCCAGCCGTCTTCCAGCTTGATGGCGAGCGCGGCGAGCAGCATCGCCGGCAGACCCAGGATCAGGATCAGCAGGCTGCTCACCACATCCAGCAGCCGGGAGGTGAACAGCCGCACCGGGTCGCGCCTGAAACCCTCGCCGAAGATCATCCAGGCCGGGTTGAGTACGTCGATGCGCACCCGACCGGTCTCGCGCTCGAGAAAGGTGGGCAGATCGGTGACGTCGATGCCGCTCAACCGACACTCGAGCAGCTCGCGGATGGGAAACGACCGCCGCCGGTCGTCCATCGCCACCACGACCTCGTCCACCCCGAGTTGAGCGCAGAGCTCGAGCACCTTCGCGGCCCTGAAGATTTGCTGCGCCGGAACGGCACAGGGCTCGTCCTCGGGACAGGCGTAACCGGCCACGGCAAAGCCGCGGCGGTCGCTGCGGCGGCGAAGGCTGGCTATGGATGCCGCTCGCTCGCCGCAGCCGTACACCAGCACCCGGCGCTTGAACACATCGTCTTCGATCAGCCGCGCCAGAATGCTGCGGGTGAAAAGGAGCGCGAGCGCCGCCAGCGCAACCGCCAACCCCATGGCGGCGCGCCCGAGGGACAGGCTGGGAAACAGGTAGAAGACGACCGCCGTAACCGCGCCACCCGTCAGGATCGCGGCCACTACGCGCACGGCAATGCCGAAGGCCAAAGCCCTCTGGCGCGAGCTGTACAGGCCGAAGGCAAACAGGCAGGTGGCCATCGCTGCCGCGAACACCAGCGCCCGCGGCCAGAGCGCCTCTATGGGGGGCATCGCCCCAAGCGGCACGGAGCTCAGCGCCATCGCCACGACCATCGCGCCGGCGAACGCCAGGGCCTCGATCGAGGCGAGCCCCGCGAGTGGAGCGTGAACGTACTGACCGAGAATCCGGATACGCATTGGCCCGGCGACTTAAGTGAAGTCGCCCCTCCCCCGGGGGTGCGCCTTACCCCCTCTCTGTCTCGGCGTTCAGTTTACAGTGGCAGTGTAAAGAATGGGGTTGCGCGAGTGTGAAGGGCTGCACAGGTTGCCCCTGAAACCCTCTGAGAGGCCTCAGGAAACGCCCGGCGAAGCCCTAATGATGGCTCCATCCGTACCAGAGGTTCCACGCACGGGTGTCCGCCAGCGCCGCAGCGAGCGGGTGCTCCTTGGGCCAGTATGCCGACCAGAAAGTCCCGCGCAGCACCGCAGCTGAGTATGCAGCGGGCAACTCAAAGTACCCGGCATTGCGGAAGGCCGCAGCAAGATTCGTCTGCGGCAGCAGCGGAACACGCACAATCTCGACGTCCGGGCTCGCCTGGATTGCAAGTTCAACCGCCTGAACGGCAGACAGAGCGCTCTCGTTGACCGAACACTGCAGAATCTGAAGATCGTTCACTCCCTCGAGCGCGACGAGGCCCTCGAGGCGGCCCGAGCGGCGGTCGATGACGCCGAGCACCCGGCTCGCGCGAGACTCCGACGGAGAGAAATGCTTCGCGAACGCGGCAGTGGTTCCGTCCCAGGTGAGTCCACCGTGGTGCTCCCAATGCGAACGGTCCAGGCCAATAAGCTCGTTCGCGCTCAGAATGCGCGCCGTGAGCTCCTCGGGAAGCTGCGGCGTTCGCGCCCCCCGCAAGACCTTGTGTGCTCGCACCGCCCCGCTCACGAGCGGCGTGAAAGCCGGAAGGAATCGTGATCGACGCCGCAGCAGCGGCGCCCACCGTACGACTTGTGCCCAGGTGCGCATCGGGCCGAGCTCGCGATACCCGAGGGCAATTACCACGCGACTTGCAGCGCGGTTGCTGAAGGCGAGCAGCAGGTCGAGCTCTCCCTGACGAATCAGCGTCCGAGGTGCGTTGCCGAGAGCGCCGCTCACCATCGTGGAGCGATAGGGCTCATCGACCCGGTAATTTGCCGTAATGCCGGCGCGGATCCGCCGGCCGTCGAGCGCGAGAGTGCGGAACAGGACCGTGATGTGGCCGACTACGGTGGTGCCATCGAGCGCGACCCAGGCGATGGGCTTCTGCTCCGACATGGATGCATAGCGCCAGTCCCAGAGCCGGAAATAATCCTCCTTCGTCGGGTGAGGCCACATCCGGATCCGCCAGAAGAAATCCACGATCGCCGCGCGCATCTCCAGCGGATCAACGCGCCTGACCTCAAGACCCATCGGTAGAGCCGCTCACGCATCGTAAATACGCCCGCACTGTAGAATCATAGCGTCCGTAGGCATCGGCAGGACTGATATCCTAAGCGGCCGTGAGTACCCCTCGCAGACGCAAGCCGCCCGGATCGCCGACGCCATGAGCCAGTTGCTGTTTGAGCTCGCGCTCCACTCGGCAGAGCGCGCGCCGGCGACCCCCAGCCTGTCGTACAAAGACCGGGTGCTCGACTACGCGGCTCTGGCCACGGGCATCGAGAATTGTGCTCGCGGGCTGGTGCGGATCGGCCTGAAACGCCTCGACCGTGTTGGCGTGTATCTGCCCAAGCAGCCGGAGACGGTGATCGCCATGTTCGCGGCGGCTCGCGCCGGCTGCGTGTTCGTGCCGATCAATCCGCTGCTCAAGGCCGCGCAGGTCGCGTATATCCTGCGCGATTGCAACGTTCGGGTGCTGATCACCTCCCCCGAGCGTGCCGCGGCGGTCGGCGCGAGCCTGGGCGAGTGTGACGATCTCGCCACCATCGTCATGGTGGGCGCCAGCCAGCCGCCGGACTGCGGTTTGCCCTCGCGCCTCGACTGCATCACGTGGGACGCCATGCTGGGCTCCGGCACCGGCATGACGGGCCACCGCGTGATCGACACGGATGTGGTATCGATCTTCTACACGTCCGGAAGCACCGGCAAGCCGAAAGGGGTGGTGCTCTCACACCGCAACATGGTCGCCGGCGCAGAGAGCGTCGCCCAGTACCTCGGCAACGTAGCGGACGATCGCCTGCTGGCGGTGCTGCCGTTCAGCTTCGACTACGGCTTCAGCCAGCTCTCGACGGCTTTTCATGCGGGCGCCAGCGTCATCCTCATGGACTACCTGCTGCCGCGCGACGTGATCGCGCTCGCCGCCCGCGAGCGCGCCACCGCCCTTGCCGGAGTTCCCCCGCTGTGGTCGCAGCTGGCCGACCTCGAATGGCCGGCTGAGGCACGCGCATCGCTCCGCTACATCACCAACTCGGGAGGGGCAATGCCGCTCGCTGTGCTGCGCAAACTGCGTGCTGCCTTGCCCAACACCCAACCGTTCCTCATGTACGGGCTCACCGAGGCGTTTCGCTCCACTTTCCTGCCGCCCGCAGAGCTCGACCGACGCCCTGATTCTATCGGCAAGGCGATCCCGAACGCGGAGATCCTGGTCGTCCGCCCCGATGGGACCCTGTGCGGACCCGACGAGCCCGGCGAGCTCGTACATCGCGGCGCTCTGGTCTCGCTCGGCTACTGGAACGATCCGGTGAAGACCGCCGAGCGTTTCAAGCCCGTCCCCAGCCACAACCCGGCGCTGGTGCTCGAGGAGCTCGCGGTCTGGTCGGGCGACACGGTGAGAGCGGACGAAGAAGGCTTTCTTTACTTCGTCGGTCGGCGCGATGAGATGATCAAGACCTCGGGGTATCGGGTGAGTCCCACGGAGGTGGAAGAGGTGGTGTTTGCCACGGGCCTGGTCGCCGATGCCGCGGCAGTCGGGGTTCCGCACCCACGACTCGGCCAGGGGATCGTGGTCGTCGCCACCCCCGCGCCCAACCAGGAGGCCAATGCGGATCGTCTGCTGGCCGCGTGCCGCGAGCAGTTGCCGCAGTTCATGGTGCCGCTGAGTATCGAATGGCGCGAGGCCCTGCCGCGCAACGCGAATGGCAAGTATGACCGACCGCGTCTTGCCGCCGAGCTCAGGGAACTATTCACCGGGGCCAGCACGCGCGCATGACCATAGCCGGCCTCGACCCCCACGCCGTGCACCCGTATTTCGAGGTGCACGAGGACTGCCTGACGATCTGCGGTCGCCCGGTGACCGAGGTGGCCCGCGAGGCGGGCCGCACGCCGTTCTACGTCTACGGACGGCAATACATGACGGCGCGCGTGGCGGAGCTGCGTGCACGCCTGCCCCGCTCCGTGCACCTGCACTACGCCATCAAGGCGAACCCGATGCCGGCCGTCGTGCAGCACATGGCCGGCCTGGTCGACGGCCTGGATGTCGCCTCGGGGAGCGAGCTGAACCTTGCACTCCGCACGGGAACCGAGCCGACCCGGATCAGCTTTGCCGGGCCCGGCAAGACGGACGCGGAGCTCGCCCAGGCCGCCGCCGCCGGCATCGTCATCAACGTGGAATCCGAGCGCGAGATCTCGGTACTGGCCGACATCGGACGGCGCGGGGGCCGTCGTCCGCGGGTCGCGGTGCGGGTCAATCCGGATTTCGAGCTCAAGACCTCAGGCATGAAGATGGGCGGCGGACCGAAGCAGTTCGGCATCGACGCCGAGGTTGTACCGCAGCTGCTAAAAGGGATGTCCTCCCTGCCGCTCGAGTTCACGGGCTTTCATATCTTCAGCGGCTCGCAGAATCTGCGCGCTGAGGCCATCGTCGACGCGCAGCGCAAGTCGGTCGCGCTGGCGGTGAGGCTCGCTGCCGCCGCACCGGGTCCGGTGAGGACACTCAACATCGGTGGCGGCTTCGGGATTCCCTACTTTCCCGGCGAGCGACCGCTCGAACTGGAACCGATCGGTGCCAACCTGCGCGAGCTCGTGAACGGCTTGCACGAAACGCTCCCCGAGGCGCAACTCGTGATCGAGCTGGGACGGTATCTCGTGGGCGAAGCGGGTCTGTACGTATGCCGGGTCATCGACCGGAAAATCTCACGCGGCCAGGTGTTCCTGGTGACCGACGGCGGCCTTCACCACCATCTCGCCGCCTCGGGAAATTTCGGTCAGGTGCTGCGCAAGAACTACCCGGTCGTGATTGCCAACCGTGTGCGCGGGGCCGCGCGCGAGGTCGCCTCCGTCGTAGGCCCTCTTTGCACCCCGCTCGACCTGCTGGCGGATCGGGCTGCGCTCGCGGTGGCCGGCCCGGGCGACCTCGTCGCCGTTCTGCAGAGCGGTGCCTACGGGCTCACCGCAAGTCCGACCGCGTTTCTCAGCCACCCGCCGCCGGCGGAGCTGCTGATCTGAAGCAGGATGAGGTCACACCAGCGGACAGGGAATCATCTGCAGCGAGAAGATGACCTGCGCGTAGCGCTGCCAGAAAGGCCCGGGGAACGTCAGGTTGTTACAGTAAGTGTTGAAGGTCAAGGCGTTCCAGCCGTACTGGCCTGTCTGATCCCACGCGTGCTTGAAGGACTCATCCCAGATCTTCGTGTAGCTGGTAGCCCCGGCATTGGCCGCGTAGATCTTGATGGCGGATACGACCGACACGTTGATGCCGCTCGTCGAACCCGGCGTGATCTCGTAAAGCAGGGTATCCCACTGGTTCGTGCCGAACGCCCAGCATGTCTGCGGCTGTGTTCCGACATCGCAATAGACGCCCGCGGGGTAATTGGCCAGCTGGCTGCCGATCTGCTCTCCCGGGTAGTTCGTGCCCGACTGCACGTCCTCGAGCGGCGGGCTGCCGCTCGCGTACACGCGGTGATATTGGGTGCCTTGGTAGGTCACAATCTCCTGCGCAGTCAGCGTTTGTGTGGTGGTGGTCAGATAAAACTTCTTACCAACGAGGCTGACCGCCTGATAGGGCGCGGAGAATCTGCGCGGGTCCGACATAACGCGCATCTGCAGATAAAAAGTCTGCCCAGGGTAGGTCGTCGGCCCATAAAAGTCCTGCGCCCACTGGTTCGTGGTCGACGACCTGTCGGTGGGAGTCCAGGTCCGCAGTGGTTGGCCAGCACCGGGATCATCGGTCGTGCGGCCGTTCCCCGGCGCATGCAGCGCACTGAACGGTCGCCACCAGTTAATGTTCGATTCGCGAGCCGCCGGCCGGTCGATCTCGATGTAGGGGAACGTCCCGCCGGGACCTCCGGTGGCGTTCCACAGGATCATACCGGCGTCGGACGACTTGGCGAGTGGATCGTTGCCGCCGCCATAGCTGCCTGCCCACAGAAACTGGTTCACCTCGCTCTGTGATTCGAACCCGTTGTACCAGACGACGCCGGGTCCGGTGATCCGGGTCTGCCAGTCGCTCTGAGCGGTGACCGCGCTGCACTGAGTCGTGGCGGACTGCCCGGCGGCGCTCACGGTCGGCGGCGGGCAGGGAATCGTTGCCCTGGATGCAACCGGCAGCAGCAACCCGCCTGCGCCGACCTTGAACAGAAATTCCCTGCGTTTCATCAGACTCTCCGCTATCGAGCACGCGCCGTGCCGGAGTATACGCGGGGCTCCGCTCCCGAGAACTGTGTCGCCAAAACCCGCCGCATCCGCAGAGCGGGCGTGATCTGCGTCACATTTCGCCGCGTCGTCCGTCTCGTTGGCGCAGCGCCGCTGCCGCCGGCCTGCTGCGCGTTGCGGAGCCAGTCTGCCGGCCTGCCGGAACCGCCACGGCCCTGGGTGCCGCGCTGAGATTGAGCATGACCATCACGATCGCGATGAACCATACGCGGGCTTCCAGAATCAGATAATCGACAAACAGGTCGCCAATCAGCATGGCGCCCATGATGCCGGCCACTGCGGGTACCAGCGTGGGCAGGAGGCCTTGTTTGCCGCGCACCGACCTGCTGAGCGTAAGCATGCTCCTGACGAGCCACACGATCAGCACGAGATACAGCAGGATGCCGGGAATTCCGTGCTCGACGAGCATGGTCATCGGTGTGCTGTGGGACGAGCGTGCGCGCGTCGCGCCGGTGCCGGTGAGCTCACTGTCCGGGAGAAACTGCCGGCTCAGGACCGCGGTGCACCGATGTCCGCAGCCGAAGGGATGTTGGGCGAACATGCGCCATTGTGCATGCACCAAATCCACCCGGCCGGCACCCGTATCGACGCCCTCGACCTGCTGGCCTGCCAGCTCGAGGGAGCTTATGCGAGTCCAGTACTGCTGATTGGTGAGCAGAAGAAACATGATGAGCGCAAGCGCGGACAAGACGGCAACGCGCAGGCGCGCCTTCCGCGGTGTGAACAGGTTGTAAAGGATGCCGCCGGACCCAAGCGCAAGAAACCCGCTGCGACTGATGGTCAATACAAGCGCATTGACGATGAGCGGCAGACCTGCCAGCAGGATCAGCCGCCCTCGCAGCTTACTCAGTTGAAACAGCGACGAGCCGACCAACACGCCGGTCACCATCACCAGTGCGCCTGAGTTTGCCTCGTCGATATCAGGGCTGCCGAATCCTTCGAACCGCCCACCCGCGGATGTCGTGTAGGCGATCCACCCGAGATACGCGCAACCGGCGAAGTGTGCCCACATGAATAGCTGCAGATGGCGCTCGCTGTCGATGCACCGGTAGATGAGTGCCGCGAGCAGGACATACTTCGCCCACAGGAACAGCAGCTCCAGGTGCGCGGCAGAATCGAGCGCCCACAGCGACCCGAGTGCGATCCAGGCTAGGAACAGCGCCAGACCGACCATCACGCGCTGCCTGAGAAGGGGGATGTTCGGCGCTAGCTTGTTCCGTTGGACGAGCACGGCGATCAGCGTGACCAGTGCCGCGACCAGCGACCAGCGCAGGTCCGGGAGCGATGCTCCCCACCAGCGCATCGGTGGGCTCAGATAGTACGTAGCTACATAAGTGATCAGGCCGTAGATCGGATGACGAGCAAAGGCAAGGCAGCTTCCGACCAGAAAAAGAATCAGAAATACCAGCGCACTCAGTGACACTCGCTGTCACTCCGTGCGAAATGATGGCTTCAGTTGCATACTGCGTGCGCCGCGCGAGTATACGCGGATGACCCGTTGCGCATACCGCAGCTGGCACGGTCAGCCCCCTGTCGCCCGGCTCTCGCCGCGCCCCGGGGCTCGGACAACGATCACACGCCTGCGGCTGGAATCTTGCAGACGTACACGTCGGGATTGGCGTAAGCAGGGACGACGACCAGCATGCTCTGCCCGTTGCCCATGTCGTTGACCAACTGCACCTTGCTGTACATCGGATTGCCGTTGGCAACGCCGAATACCGGCGCCGTTCCGCTGACCGAGGACGAAGTAATTGTCAGACCAGCGTAAGCGGCGCTACTGCCCGAACCAGTTACGGCAGGCTTGATCTTCTTGAGACCCGAGGACTGATCCCAGGTGAGGAACGCCTGAGAGGCTGCGTGCCACCAGAATGCCTGCCTCGCCGGGATGTCCACGCCCGCAACCGATCCCGAAGAGATCCACGTCCATGTCCCCTTCGGATTGTTCAGATAGTTAAGCCAAGCGTAGGCATTCCCGCCCGCGCCACCGCCTGTTCCGGCGCGGACGAGAATGATCCCGTTGGTCGTATCAAGGGCAGCATTGGCTTCGTTGAGTTGTAAGCCGTTGGTATTCGTTGCGACGGCGAGGCTTGGTAACGACACGTACTCAACGGAGACCGAACCCCAGCCGCCGTGAACCTTGATGATCTGGTTCTTGATCGGATCATACATTGCGCAGCATTGGGCTGTAGTACCCGTCGCGCTTGAGAACCCGCGACCGAGATTGATCCAATCGTCCGCCTGCCCGGAAATGGTCGTCCCGGCCGGAGTAGTTGCAGAAAACGGGCTGTACTCGAACCATTGGCTCTCGGAGGCATTGCCGACGTAGGGTGTGCCACCCAGACCACACTTGAACCAGCGCCCATTGCCGGCAACTATGTCCATGCCCGTATGATCGGAAGGTGGACGCCCGTCATTCTGGACCGAAACCGTCCCGGCAAACTCAGCGGGGCCCACCGCCTGACTGTCCGTCGCGTTGCGCCGTCTCACCCACACCGGCGATGACTGGGTGAAATCGAGCGCATAGACTTCGTTGCCCCAGTAGCCGGCGTGTCCCCCGTTGCCGAGCAAGAACAGTATGTTCCGCGTCTGATCGAAGCCAGCTCCGGTCCAGTCGTTAATGACCGCACTCTGCCCCTCGCTGCCGTGGTTCGACGTGTTTGCGAGCGGGTCGATCACACCGCTCGCCCCCAGCCAGTTGCTCACTGGCGCAGCCCACATCAGGTCACTTAACGAGGTGAACCAGGCTGGCGCACTGCCGCGGTACGAATTACCACAGACGGTGTTTACGCTCGGCCCCCCCTGGATGCTGGCGCTCGGTGGCGGACAGGGCGTCGCTGCGCCCAGGCGGGCAGCGGCGGCGGCCGTCGCCCCCGCGGTAATCGCGATGAACTCTCTACGCCTCACAGGCTGCTCCCTGAAATAAGCCGGCGGCGCCCAAGGTCGATCGCCCCGGATGACCACGCCGTGTTGCATTCTAAGTCCAATCGATCACCGCCGCGAAATGTCTCCACGCGCATACAAACATGTTTGCACCCGCTGTTTCCGCCGTTCGCCTGTGACGCGCGTCACAAGATGAACAATGCACTACTCCCGAATCCGTAGGGTCCTGCGCGCTGCAGGCGCTCGCTTACGCTGGCGGGGTCGCGCTAGCGGTCCGCTTGCAGTGGCGAAGTCACGCGGTGCAGGAGTTGCGCCAGCTGACCGGTCTGCGCCTCGCGGGAATACCGCGCGATGACATCAGCCGGTGCCCGCCGCCAGGCATTGGTCTTTATGGCCTCGACAAACCCCACCAGGGCCTCCTCTATGCGGGGCGCCGAGTCCAGTGGCGCAACGAAGCCGGTGCCCGCAGCCGCCAGGGTTCGGGCGGTATCGCCGGCAGCGTCCGTCAGCGCGAGAATCGGACGCTGCGCGCGCAGGTACTCATAGAGCTTTGCCGGCACCTGTTCGTTGCAGTTCGCAGCCTGAAGGATGACGAGTCCGTCGGCCGACAACATCTCCTGCACCGCCGCCAGATAGTCGATGGCCGGCTCGAGACGCACGATATCCGAGATGTCGAATTCGGCGAGCAGAGCCCGATAGTCGTGCTCGCTGCCGCTGGCACGCAGTACGACTTGCAGCGCGGCGGCGCTGATCCTGCCCACCCGCTTGAGGGAGGCCAATGCTGCAAAAAGCTGCGTCGGGTCCCGCTCACTGGCGTAGATGATGCCGCTGTGAAGCAAGGTGATCGGGCGGCCGGAGACCACATCTCGCCGCCGCGGCGCTGACGCCTGTGCCCGTTGGAAGGTGTCCTCGTCGTAACCGTTCTCGATCACTACGAGTCGGTCGGCTCGGAATTGCGGAAACCTCGCCCGGTAGGTAGCGGCGGCGCCCGGTGTTACAACCACTGCGGCAGCCGCAGTTTCGAACACGCGGCTCTCGAGCTTGCGCCACGCCCGGTTTACGCGCGGCTCCGGTGGGTAGTCTCCCTGCCACATCGGATCGCGGAACTCGGCGATCCAGGGCACGCCGGTGTGCCGCTCGACGTCGAGTCCGATGCGATGTGCGGTGGCGATCGGGAAGGTCGACCAGATCGCATCGATCGTCTGCGCGCGCGCAATGCGCCGAGCGCGGCGCACGGCCCAGAGGCGCCACAGCGCCCAACGGTCAGGGAGCGCGAGAGCACGCGGATAGCGGCCGAGGATGCTCAGATCGCGGGCCGCATCCAACCCGAAGGTCCGATGAACCTCGAGGTCCGGCGGAATCTCGTTCCCGGCACTCGCAGACACCGCTGCATACGCGCGCGGGTCGATCGTCAGTACCACCGGGCGCCAGCCGAACTTGGGAAGATGCTGCGCGAATCTGAGCGTCCGCTGAACGCCGCTGCTGCCTCTCATCGGTGGAAAATGGAAGGCGATGAGGAGGACAGTGCGCAGAGGTGATTTCCTGACGCCTACGCTGCCGCTCGCTTACTGCGGCTTCGTTTCAGTCCAGCGTCCTGCCTTCTCCAGCTTCTGCTTCAACCCGGGCAACGGGTAGCCGGCGTCGTATGCCGCGCGTGCATGGATGAGAGCCTTGTCATACTCGCGTGTGTCGCAGTACAGGAGCCCGAGATTGTAATGAGCATCGGCAGAGTTCGGGTCGACCGCCAAGGCCGCTTCGTATGCCTCGACTGCGCGCACCGTATCGTGCGTCTTCCAGAAATAATAGCCTTCGTGCAGCAGCACCCCGCTATCGTCCGGCGCAAACTCGTGCGCCCGCTTGAGATAGCAGTAAACCGGGTCGAATTCGTAGGACTTGCCGCCGGCGAGTCCATATTGAATGAGCGCTTCGAGCCCCGGAAGGTGGTTTGGCCAGTGGCGCATCACAAAATCCAGATCGGCCATGACGGGCTCTGAATAGTCACCGCGTCGCATCCGGTCGGTCGCAGGAACGTAGTGCTGTTGCCACTGGTTGTAGAACTCGGCGTGTGACAGCGCGGTCGAATCGGGGTGCCGGTAGTCGAACGGGTGTGCGGAGTAATTGACCGGCGTGCATTCCGGAAGATCCTTGTCGGTGCGCTCGACCGGCGGCGTATACCGGCTCTGCGCCACGCCGCGCTGCGCGCCGGCGAACAGCACTGCGAATCCAACCAGCCACGGGATTACATCGGCATGACGCATGAACAGGCACTCAGAATCGATTTCGATCATACACCAGGCCCGCGCGCGGCGTCTGCGCGCGACTGCGAGCGGCAACTCACTTGGCGAGAGTTGCGAGCCACGAGCGGCATTCCTCGACCGCGCGCTCGAGGTCCGTGCGACTCGAAAAAGTATGGTCGGCCGATGGCAGCTGCGCAAAACGGGTGCCCGGACGTTGCACCAGGGCACGCCAGGCGGCCGATCCGCGGCACAGATCCTCAAACTCTCTGGCAACCAGGTCGCGGCCGCTGATCACGAACAGCACCGGGCCGCCGAAGCCGCGCAGTCCTGAGTACATCCGCTCGATGAACGATGCTCGCTGCGACCCGTTGCTACGTGCCGCGCCGCCGCGTGCCCTGGCCAGCGACCTGAAAAAGTCCCGCATGGACTTGCGCAGCTGGTATCTCCCGGAAAATACCGAGTTCCAGAAAGAGCGATGCAGCACGCGCCGAAGATAGTAGTGCTTGATCAGCGCCTGGGCCTCGCCGGACGCAGTCCGCACCCACGGGTTCATCAGAATCAAGCCGCGCACGCGCGAATCCCGGGCGCAATACATCGAACACGCTGGGGCGCCGTCACACAGTGCGCACAGCACAACACCTTCTAGACCGGGCTGTTCACGCAGAAACACCTCGACCGCCGCGGCGACGTCGTCGCCGACATCGTCGAAGTCACGCATTGCACCGCCACTATCGCCCATACCGCGATAATCGAAGCGCAAGACGCTGAAGCCGGCGAGCGCGAGTGCGCGGGCCATGAGCACGAACTGACGATGACTCCCAACTCGATACTGAGGTCCACCGACGACCACCAGCAATCCGGTCGAGCTCGCGGGATGCGCCGGCGCATGCAGCATTCCCACCAGCGTCTCTCCCCGGCACTCGAACGTAATCGGCCGCTCCGGCTCGCTCACGACACTGATCGCCGCACCCAAGGACGCCGGACCCCGGCCATCAACCGCCGCGCACCAGCGAGCAAAGCGCCCCGCCATGTGGGCAAATACAGGTAGAGGCTCACGTGCTCACGCAGCGTGTCCGCCCAGAGCCCCTTGTGCTGCATGGAGTCGCCGAGAAAGTCAAACTCACGCGCTCGCGTCTCGAACGCCCGGCGAATGGCGATTTCGTAGCACACGGTACCGGGTGACAGCTGCCCGTAGCGCTGGTCGAAACTGGTCTTCATCTGACGCACGCAGCTGTCGGAGACGTAACAGAGGCTGTAGGCGATCGGAACCGCGTCCAGGTAAAGGACGTTGGCATGCAGGGCGTTCTGCGCGGCAATGAACGGCAGCAGCAGCCGATAGTATTCGCGTTCCATCTCCGACGCGCTGATCGCCATACCCGCGCCGCTCTTCCAGCTGTGCTCTTCGATCGCCAGCACTTCTGCCAACAGCTGCTCCACCTCATCGGCGCCCGAGAACCAGCGGTTGGTTACGGCGCCCGCCTCGCTGAGCTTGCGTGCCTTGCGTTTCACATTGGAACGGAAGTTGGCGCTCTTGGCCTGCAAAAAGGCCGGCCAGTCAGAGTTGATCTCGAGGAACGGCGAGGCGTGCCCCGCAAGCGAGCCGCAGGTGAGCCCCAGTCGGCTCGCCGCCTGCAGCGCGGCAGTGGCGGTGCGCCCGCCCTTTCGCAGATTCGGCAGAACCACTACGTCGCAGTAGCGCGCTGAGTCTTGCAGATACAGGTCAAGCACCGCGTCCGTGTCAGCCACGCTGATCACTTCCGGGTGATACGCCATGAGATAGCTCCCCGGTGTCTCGCGAGAGCGCGCGGCGATGCCGGCCAATCTCTCCGTTGTCACAAGGTATGGTATGAGACCCACCAGCCGGCCGGAGTCGTGAACCGTAAAGACGTGCGCGCGCTCTGCGACTCCGCGCGAACGCGCCGTGCTCTCGAACCACTGCGGCGCCATCGACAGGTCGACGCGGGCGGCGCCGAGCAGCTCCAGCCAGCCGGCGCGTAGCTGAGAATCCGTCGAACCGAGTGGCGTCGTGCGTGCAACCAGCCCCATTTACGCCTGAGCTCCATGGCTGGCTCCGGCCTGGCCGCCGACCGCAAATATCACGGTGTACGAGGTCGCTGCGTGCGCAAGCCAACGCAACGGGGGGAGTATCCGAATCGCCGTGAGTAAAGCCCGAGCTGGCATGCGATGCTCGCCGAGGGCGGCAACGTCGAAGCGATCGAGACAGCGAAAGCCGCGCAGTGCGGGCGCACGGCGAAGCCCATAGAAATCAAACCAGTTGACGGCGGGAAACTTCGCATGATTGACGAGCTCGGGACGAGTGGTAACGGCAAGCTTTTCGTAGCGGCGTTTCAGCCATCCCGGGTACCAGGCGTACATGGGAAGATCGAACTCCTGCTGTACCGGGCACAGTCGGTTGGTGGTACTGAGGTATAGGAGTCCGCGGGGCTTCAGGACCCGCACCGCCTCCGACAAGCATGTTTGCCAATCGGCAACGTGCTCGAGCAGCTCCGGCAGCAGGCACACGTCCATCGAGCCGCTCTGCCACGGCAGCTTTACGGCGCTCGCGCAATCGAAGCGGATGTCGAGTCCGGCTTCGGCGGCCCGCTTGCGCGCGAGTCCGACCAGCGTTTCATTGACATCGATCCCATGGACACGGTGTCCATCGCGCGCCCAGAGAATTGCCTGTGTTCCGGCACCGCAGCCGACGTCGGCAACCTGGAGGCGACTGTCGGCGAGGCCGGCGTGTCGCAGGACCCGCAGGACGGCATCCCTGGTTGATGAGAAGCGGATCAGGGTGCTCTCGCTGAGGCTCTGCTCAGCGTAATAATTCGCGAAAGGGTCGGCGGACCCCGGCGTGACAGGCGGCGTCACGGTCGTGGCTCCGCATGCGGGGCGCGGACGGAGCTTGCCGTCCGACCACCGGCGGCCGCCAGCACCTCGACGGCGCTCCGGACGAGCTCCTCGTTCATCACGATCTCAGTGGACTCCCAGAATGACGCGCCGGTCACCGTGCTCACCTTTATCTCGAGTCCGCGGGATCGGCCGCCGCTGACACAATCCACGGTGACCGCGGGCAACGGGACCTGGTGGTCGCGTACCACCTCCATCCAGTGCAGCGCGCCGAGGTGAGGTCCGAGCGCATCCGTGAGTCGCAACTTCTCGAGCTCGCCCGCCAGGGTGGGCGCGAGCTCATACCCGGCAACCTCGATGCGCTGCCCGGCGCGAAGTTTCTCCCGCAGTCCGCTGACGCTCTCCCGCGTCGCCTCCATCATCGATGCCGCCACGCGCAGCCGCAGGAATTGGGTCAGGAAGCGGTCGCCCGCGATCACCGGCTGCCAGAAAACGCTGCATTGCACTTCAGGCAGCAGCTTTTGCGCAAGCTGAGCGCCCAGCAGACAGCCGAGGCGCACGCACAGCAGTCCTCTCACCGGAAACCCCTCTCGCGCCGCCCACTCCGCGGCGCGTGCCAAATCGTCGACCCAGCACTCCCAGCTCGCCTCACGAAACTCGCCCTCGCTGTCACCGGTACCGTACGGATCGACGAGGATCGTGGCAACTCCCCGCGCCGCCAATGCCTGGCCAACCGCGGTGAACATCTTGCGTGTCTTGTTCATCTCCTCCGCGAACGGCGGCGCGATCAGCACTCCCGTTCCGCCCGGCTCGGCCGGTCGCCGCAGCAGCGCGAAGACCCGCCCGCGTCCGCCATCGAGAAACCGTGCCTTGATGTGCTGCGGGGTCAAGTTCAGGCTCCCCGTTCAGCGCCGCGCAGCGAAGCGCCGCGCAGCCCGCTCATAGGCGGCGCGATAGTTGGCAACGCTCTGTGCCCAGGTGCGTCCGCTGCGAATCGCGACCGGGCCGCGCGCGGCAATCGACGCACGCAGCTGCGGATCGCCCATCGCCTCCAGGATCACGGCGCTGAGAGCCGCGGCATCGCCCGCCCGGAACAGCAATCCGGTGACGCGATCCTCGATGAGCTCACGTTGCCCGCCGACGTCCGAGGCAACGCACACCTGGCCGAGTGCCATGGCCTCGAGCGGTTTGAGTGGAGTGACCAGCTCGGTGATCCGGCTCGGGAGGCGCGGATACACCAGCAGATCTATGGCTGCGTAGGCATTTACCGCCTCCTGGTGAGGCATCTCGCCGGCAAACACGACGTGCCGTGTCAGATCGTGGCGCGCAACGCTTTGCCTGATGGCGGCCTCGTCCGGGCCCGTACCGACTATCAGCAACATGATGTCGGGGATCGCCGGCCGCAGCCGCACCATCGCTTCCACCAGCAGCGGCAGGCCCTCCCATGCGAAGAGGGAGCCCACATAGCCGAGCACACACGCGCCGCGCACTCCGAAGCGCGCACGCGCTGCGGCTGCGTCCAGCGTCCGCTCGCGCCTGAGATCGTCGGCGCTCACGGCGTTAGGCACGACGGTGATGTCCTCCGGACTCACGCCGCGCGCGATGATGTCCTGGCGCAGACCGGCCGAGATCGTCGTGACGGCGTCCGCGCGCCGCAGCAGGAAAGTCTCCAGCTGCCGCGCCGCGCGGTAAGCCAGGCCTCCGGCCGCGAATCTGCCGGCAATCACCGAGCCCTCCTCCCAGAGAGTGCGCATCTCATACACCAGCGGCCGCCCCTGCCTGAGGCCGGCCAGCCCGACTACGACCGGCGAATGCGCGTGAATGATGTCGGGGTCGACCTCCCGGATTACGGTGCGCAGGCGCGCTCTGAGTTTGCCGACCGACCACGCCGAATCGAGCGGTACACGTCTGGCCCACCCTGGGAATGCTCCCGAGGTGCGGAAGAATTCCAGGCCGCTGGCGCTCTCGATCCCGTCCGCGGGCGATTCCTGTTTCGGTCCTGTGAGATGGAACGTCGTCCAGCCGAGGCGTCGCTGCTCGAGGATGATGTTCAGCGTGCGGATCGAGTAGCCGCTGCGCGTAGGCAAGGAGTGATCCAACAGATGCAATACGCGCATTGATGCAGGGGCCTTCGCGGACAGGTGCACACGGAAACCTGCCTGGCGCAGGCGGCCGGTAATGATAAAGCACAAAGCTGCCTGCCGGAGGCGCTCACGGGCATAACCGCGTGACCGGCTTCACAAAGCGGCCGGCAGCGTCATTCACCCCGATCGTCGGCGGCTGCCATTGGCAGTCTTTGCGGCGCGGTCGCGCTCCAACACCGAGCTGAATAGCGTGAGCAGTCCCTGGGTAGTCGGCCCCCAGGCAAACACCTCGGCGTGGCGGCGTACGTCGCCGGCCGCCGGCGGGCTGCGCATCAGCGCACGATACGCCGCCGCAATGGCGGCGGCTTCCCGCCGGTCGATCAGAACGCCAGCCTCCGGAACATTCAGGATCTCCGGAATCCCTCCGACTGCCGTGGCGATGACCGGCGTTCCGCAGGCCAGGCTCTCGAGCACGACGTTCGGCATACCCTCGATGCGGGATGCGAGCACGGTGGCGTCGGCCGCCGAGTAATAGCGCGCGAGCCCCTGCTGCGGCAGGGTGCCCGTCCAGTGCACTCGCTCGGCGACCCCGCAGCGTCGCGCCGTTGCCTCGAGCTGCCCCCGCTGCGGTCCGTCACCGACGATGACGAGTTCTACGTCGGGGAGCTCGGTCAAGGCCTCGATCGCCAGGTGGTGCCCCTTGTCCTCGAGCAGGTGCCCCACCGAGAGCAATGTCGGTCCCCGCAGTTGCAGCGCCTGCCGCGCCGCGCGGCGCTCGTGCGGATGAAACAGCTCCAGATCGACGCCATTGCGCAGCACCGAGACCGATTGCGGCGCGATGCCGAGACGCAGCAGCGCTTCGCGCAAAGACGCCGACACGGTGATCAGCCCCGCCACATGCCGCGCCAGCCACTTGATCCAGGCGCGGGGCACGCGATATCGGGGAAATACGTTGGCATCCGTACCGCGCGCCGTTGCGATGACCGGCTTGCCCAGCCACATGCCGAGCAGCGCCGCGGCGGCTGCGTCCGGGAAGAGAAAGTGTGCATCGATCAGGTCGAAATCCCCGCCCTCCCGGCGCAGCCTGCGGATCTCCGGCAGTGCGCCCAGTGCCATGGTCAGGGGGTTGAACCAGCTCGTGAGCTTCGGAATCGCCAGAAAGCGCGGGTGGCGGACGTCGATGCCGTCGCGCACCTCCCTGCGCGGCACACGCGCCAGCACGGCATGCCGGCCCAGCACCGGCCACGCCGCCGGCACCCAGGGAACCGGAGCGATCACGCGCACAGCCGCCTTGCCACTCAGCACCAGTTGCCGGATGCGATGCTCGATGAAGATTCCGTGGCGGGGCTGAAGCGCATTCGGATACAGGGTGGTGAAGCTAAGCACCCTCATGGACGATCGCGAGGGCTCAGCCGGCGGTCTTCTGCGCCACGAACCGCTGCAGCGACCCCACCGTCTCGAACACCTCGGCGGACACTTCGTCGTCGTCGATGGTGATGCCGTATTCGGCTTCGATCTGGTTGATCACGCTGACGACCGCCATAGAGTCGAACTCGGGTATTCCGCCCAGCAGCCGGCTGCTCTCGGTGAGCTGGTCGGCACGCGCACCCAACTGCAGGGTGTCGCGCAGTATTCGGCGGACTCTCTCAAGGTCGTTCATCACAGTTGCACCGGTCTGAGGCTCAGGGAGCGTCGGCACGCGCGGTGGTCCATGCGGTATAGGTCCGCCCCATGAAAGCCTCGGCGATACCGCGCGCGCTCGCCAGGTTCACCATCACGAAATAGAACGGCAGCGCCAGGATGCGCGGCAGCTGACCGCGGCCCTGCAGCGCATAGCCCAGCAGCGCCAGGATGTACAGCAACAGCTGCGCCCCCAGCGCCACCGCATACAATGCACCGCGCCCCAGCACGAGAAAACTCGTGGCCAGCAGCAGCAACAGGAACAGCGGCACCAGCCACCGCAGTACCTTGTGCGAGAGCAGCTCGAGTGAGAAGAAGCCGAAGCGCGCGGGATTGAGCAACCCGCCTACCAGGCGCAGGGCCCGCCAGCCGCGATTGACGATCCGCACCTTGCGGCGGAACTCCCGGGCAAAGTCGCCTGCCCCGCTCTCGACCGAGCGCGCGGCCGGCTCGTAAATGCAGCGGTAGCCCGCGCGCACGATCTGCAGCGGATTTACAAAGTCGGAGAGCGCCGCAGCCGGCATGGGACGGTACAGGCTGCGGCGGATTGCGTAAATTGCGCCGTCGCCGCCCACCACCGAGCCGAGCGCCGACTCCAGCCTCTTGATGAGCCCCTCGTAGCGCCAGTAGAGCGACTCGTGCTCGTCGGCCCCGGCGTCCGAGCGCGTGTAACCGGACTCTCCGACTACCGCGCCCACGTGCGGATCGCCGAAGTTGCGCACCAGCGCCGTCAGTGCCTCGCGGCCGTACATCGCGTTGGCGTCCGAGAACACGATGACCTCGCTCTGTGACGCGGCGACCGCTGCGTTGAGGCCGGTCGTCTTGCCGCCACGCGTCTGCATGCGCAGCAGCGAGACGCGTGCATCGCCCGTCGCCCGCACGATGGCGTCGGTCTGATCGCTCGATGCGTCCGAGACCACCACGATTTGCAGCCGCTCGGCCGGGTAGTCGAGCTCCAGACTGTTGGCGAGCTTCGCCGCGATCACCGCGGCTTCGTTGTAGGCGGAGACGATCAGTGTGACGGTCGGTCGCTCATCGCTCTGGCCAATGGCGCGCGTGCCGACGAGCGCCCGCATGCCGAGCAGCAGCAACGGGTAGCCCGCGTACACATAAGTAACCAGTGCCGCCATGGACCAGAAGAGAATGGTCGTCATCGTCGTGGGAGCGTCTCCCCGGGAGCGGCGCACACGATAGCGGATCCCCCGTGGTTCTGCACGGGACGGCGTCAAGCTTTTGCCGTGAGCGCCGCACGCCGATCTGCTACCTTCGCACCGGTGAAAATGCCTCCTGCAACGTCCACCGGGCTGTCGGGTTGGTTTGGCGCCCCCGAGCCGGCTGTGCCGACGTTAGCTGAGGTGCCGTGGAACTGCAGCGGCTCGAGCCTCGCGCAGCGACCGGGCATTGTCGCGACGATCCACGGTCAGCCGCTGTGGCGCTCCGATGACGCGCGCATCACCCAGGCGGCCGACGACTCGCATGCCGTTCTCGCGGCCTACGAGCTGCACGGAGAATCCTTTCTCCGCCTGCTGCACGGCCGCTTCGCGCTTGCCGTGCTCGACACCCGCCAGCGCCGGGCGTTGCTCGCCGTCGATCGCATGGGCGTCGAGCGGCTCTGCTACGCACTGCGGGGACCGCAGCTCGTGTTCGGCACCTCGGCCGAGGCGGTCGCGCGCGCCTGCGGGGCGCCGCGCCTGCGGCTTCAGTCCCTGCTGAGCTACCTGTTCTTCCACATGGTTCCGTCCGCAGACACGATTTTCGAAGGCGTGCGCAAGCTGCCGCCTGCCGCGCAGCTGACATTCCGGATCGGCGCGCCGTTGACGGAGTCGATCTACTGGCAGCCGCAATTCGTGGAGACTGCGCCGCGCGCCGCGGACTTCTCCGAGCTGCGGCAGGAGCTGCATCGGGCGCTGTTCACGGCGGTCGCGGCGGCCCGGCCCGATGAGCACTGCGGCGCGTTCCTCAGTGGCGGCCTCGACAGCTCCACGGTCGCCGGTTATCTGGGCAAGGTGACCGGCCGTCGGGCGCGCACGTTCTCCATCGGTTTCGGCCTCGATCAGTACGATGAGCTGCGCTACGCGCGCATCGCCAACGCGCATTTCAACTGCGACGCGCGCGAGTATCAGGCGGCCCCGGCGGATATCGTCGCTCACTTTGCCGCGATCGCCGCCGCCTACGACGAGCCCTTTGGCAACGCCTCGGCTCTTCCGACGCTGTGCTGTGCGCGGCTCGCGCACGACAACGGCGTCGACCACCTGCTGGCGGGCGATGGCGGCGATGAGCTGTTCGCCGGCAATAAGCGCTACGCCGAGCAGCTGATCTTCGAGCGCTACCAGCTCGTGCCCGGCTGGTTCCGCCGCGCACTGCTCGAGCCGCTGTTGAGCGCACTACCGCCCGCATTGCGCGTCGGGGTGTTGCGCAAGGGGCGCAATTACGTCGCCCAGGCCAACACGCCCTTGCCCGACCGCCTCGAGATCTGGAACTTCCTGCACCGGCTCGGCTTCGATGCCGTGCTGCACCCCGAGTTTGCAGCCGCGGTCGACGCGTCGCAGCCGTTGCAGCACATGCGCTCCGCGTACGCCGCGAGCGGCGCCCGCTCCAGGCTGAACCGCATGCTGCACTACGACTGGCGCTTGACCCTGGCAGACAACGACCTGCGCAAGGTTGGAGCGATGTGCGAGCTGGGCGGAGTGCGCGTGTCCTATCCGATGCTGCACCCGGATGTCGTCGACCTGTCGCTGCGGGTGCCGCCACGGCTCAAGATGCGCGGCATGGAACTGCGCACCTTCTACAAGCAGGCGATGACGGACTTCCTGCCGCGCGAGATCCTCTTGAAGACCAAGCACGGCTTCGGCCTGCCCTTCGGGCTCTGGCTGCAACGCTCGCCGCCGCTCGCCGCTCTCATCAATGACAACCTGGCGGGCCTGCGCAGCCGCCGCATCGTGCGCGCGGAGTTCATCGACCGGCTGATGCGGCTGCACGGCGAGGACGATGCCAGCTACTACGGGGTGATGATCTGGACGCTGGCGATGCTCGAGCAGTGGTTCCGCGAGCATCGGCTGGCACCGTCCTGAAAGCCGCTCCCTAGGCTGCCGCGACCCGCTGCTGACGGTAGGTTCTGAGAAGCCGCGCTGCGAAACGCGCCGGCGTCGAGTCCCACGGCAATGCACGCGGGACCTGCAGGCGGTCGACCGACCGTCCGGCCGCGCCCCACGCCGTCGACACCGCGACCGTAAACCCCGCCTCCCGCACCAGCTCGACGTGCGATCTGTCGTAGTCGCGGCCGGGGCGTCCGTTCGGGTAGGCAAAGCTCCGGACGGTCTCGCCGGTGATGTCCTCGAGAGTCCGTCTGCTGCCGAGCACCTCTTCGCGGGCGGACTTCGGGTCGGTCCGCAGAAGAATCGGGTGCGTGATGGTGTGAGCGCCCACTTCGATCCCGAAGGAGCGCAGCTGCCTGATCTGTGCTTCGTTCATCATCGGACCGGGCAGCGCCGTGCATCCCGCACGCTCTGCGACCGCGGCGGCGCCCGCATCGCGTTCTGCGCGGCTGCGGTAACGGAGTGCGTCGAGAATCTCCGCCAGCGCGCTGCGCCGGGCAGCGTCGCTCTCCAGCTGGTAGGAGCGCAGGCCGAGTCTCGTCAGATCGAGGGTAGTCCCGGCGCGGCGCAGGCCCTCGATCACCACGTCGTTCCACATGCAGCCGCCGCCGATGAAGCCGGTTGCGACAAATACCGTCGCCGGCAGACGGCGCTGCGCGAGAATCGGCGCGGCCACGGTCAGATTGTTGGCGTAACCGTCGTCGAGGGTGATGCAGGCGGCGCGCGGCGGAAGAGAACCCGAGAGCAGACGCTCGATGGCCTCGGTCAGGGGCAGGACGCGGCACAGCGACTGCACCAGATCCATCTGCGCGGCGAAAGTTGCCGCATCCGGCTCGCTGGCCAGCAGCGGGTCCGCCTGAGGCAGCACTCGATGGTAAATCAGAACCAGCAGTGAGCCGCCGCTGCCTCCCGGCGCCAGCAGCGAGCCCCCCCACCGCAGCAGCGCCGCCTGCCACGCGGACAAGGACTTCATGGACTTCGGGAACCGCGCATCAGCCGCAGGCCACCGCACGCTCAGCCGTCCCGCGGCTCGTCTCGCTGGCGAGACTGTGCCGCCGCAGGAAGCCGTCGAACATGAGCAGCGACCAAAGCGGCGCGCTGTGATCGCGCCGTCCGGATTGGTGATCTGCCACGAGGCGGCGAAGCGTATTGGGCTCGAACAAGCCGCACTGCGCCAGGCGCGGGCCGGCGACGACGTCGGCAATATGCTGGCGCAGCGGCCCCCGGAACCACACGTCCAACGGCACCGCGAAACCCATCTTGGCGCGGAACAACACCTCGGCGGGCAGCAGCGGGCGCAGGGCCTGCTTGAGCAGATATTTGCCTTCGCCGCCGCGCAGCTTCATCCGCGCCGGGAGCCGCGCGGCCCATTCCACAAACTCGTAATCGAGGAAAGGTGTGCGTACTTCCAGGCTGTGAGCCATGCTGGCGCGATCCACTTTGGTGAGGATGTCGCCGGGGAGATAGGTCTTGAAATCGAGGTACTGAACGCACGACAGCGGACTCGCGAAGGACTTCCCGGCCACGTGTGCGTGGAAGAGCTCGTCCGTCCGGTAGCCACCGAGCTCGCCCCTCAGGTCCGCCGAGAACAGCGCACTGCGCATCTCTCCCGAACAGATCGATACGCCGTGCAGATACGCATCGACGCTCGAGCGTGCCAGTGCCTGCAACGTCGTCCTGGCGCGCAGCGGCCGCGGTGCCCAGTCGAGCTTCGGATAGAGCCGCCCGAGCGGCCCGAAAATCGCCGCACGCGCGCGCGGTGGCAACAGCGCTCGCACCCGCTCCTCCATGGCGAACAGCCGGTAGCGCCGGTAGCCGATGAAGTCCTCATCGCCGCCGTCTCCTGAGAGCGCCACGGTCACGTGACGCCGCGCCAGCTGGCAGACCCGATAGGTGGGGATCGCCGAGCTGTCGGCGTACGGCTCGTCGTAGATATCGACCAGGCGCTCGATCAGGTCGTAGTCGGATGCTTCGACCACCTCGGTCTTGTGATCGGTGTGCTTGACGGCAGCCACGAGCTCGGCGAAGCGCGACTCGTCATAGCGGGGCTCGCGGAAGCCGATCGAGCAGGTGAGGATCGGACCGGCCCCGATCTCGCGCATCATGGCCACTACCGCGCTCGAATCGATCCCGCCCGAGAGGAATGCCCCGAGCGGCACATCCGACACCAGCCGCTTGCGCACCGACTCCTTGAGTCGATCACGCAGCTCCGCTTCGGCGTTGTGCAGCTCGACGCCCGCCAGCGGCGCACCCGCCAGCGGCACGTCCCAGTAGCAGTTCAGGCGCGCGCGGCCCTCGCCGCGTTGACCGAGCAGGTAGTGCCCCGGGGGGAGCTTGCGGATATCGCGATAGATGGTCTTTGGATCCGGGACGTAGCCCAGGGCGAAGTACTCCTCGACTGCCTGCGGGTCGATGCGGCGCTGGACTTCGGGTACCAGCAGAATGGATTTCAGCTCGGAGGCGAACACCAGCCGGCCGTCGGGAAGCTCGGTGTAGTAGAGCGGCTTGACTCCCAGCCGGTCGCGGACGATGAAGAGCTGCCTCTTGCGCTGGTCCCAGAGGGCAAAGGCGAACATGCCGTTGAATCGCCGCAGACACTCCGGACCCCACTCCTCCCACGCATGTACGATCACTTCGGTATCGGAGCGGGTGCGGAAGACATGGCCGCGGCGCACCAGCTCCGACTCGATCTCCATGAAGTTGAAGATCTCGCCGTTGAAGGTGACCACGACCGTACCGTCTTCGTTGTACAGCGGCTGCCGGCCTCCGGCGAGATCGATGATCGACAGCCGCCGATGGCCGAAGCCGAGGCCGGGCTCGAAGTGGAATCCGTCGCCGTCGGGGCCACGATGCGACAGCAGCGCATTCATGGAGCGCAGCAGAGGCTCATCTACGTGGCGCTCGCCACGCAGGTCTGCAATACCGGTAATGCCGCACATCAGGCCGTCTCCTGGAGGGGTGCAGTGTACTGGCTGTACAACGCCGCGTACGCATCCACCATGGTGCGCAGTGAATATTCGTGCTCCGCGAGCTGACGCGCCCGGCGGCCGTGCGCGCCGCGCAGCTGCGGGTCCGTGACATAAGCGAGCAGCGCTGCCGCCAGCGCCGCGGCATCCCCCGGCGGAACCAGGCGCCCCGCCTCGCCATCGCGCACCAGCTCCAGGTTGCCGCCCGTTGCGGTCGCCACCACCGGCAGCCCGCTCGCCATCGCCTCCAGCACGGTGTTCGATATGCCTTCGCGCCGGGAGCCGAGCGCGAACACGTCCATCTCGCGCAACAGCTGCGGAACATCGTCGCGGGAGCCGGGGAGCCACGCGGCCTCCAGCGCCCCCGCCTCGCGCAGGAGCTGCTCCGCGGCGCTCTTCAGATCGCCGTCGCCGACGAACAGCAGCCGCGCAGCCCGGCCTTCCGGGGCGCTGCGCAGGGCGATGAATGCGCGCACCAGGTTGAGCGGGTCCTTGATGGCGGCCATGCGCGCCACCGTGCCGATCACCACGGTGCCCGGCTCCCGCCACGGGGGCGGCACCAGGACGCGTGTCGCGCTGCCCGCGGGCGCGAATCGCCGGGTGTCGACGCCGTTGCAGATGCGTACCACCTTGGCCGGACGGATCCCGACGGTACCGGTCAACCACTGCTCGATCTCGCGCGATACGGCGACGAAGCGGTCGATCATCGGGTTGAGGAGCCGCCGCACCACGCGATAGCGGCGGCGCGTGCCGTCGGGATCGAAAACATCCCAGCCGTGCTCGCCGTGGATGCCGCGCGGCACTCCGGCGAGACGGGCCACCGGCATGCAGTCCAGGGTCGCGAAGTTGCGCGTATGCACGATTGCCGGGCGCAAAGCGCGCAGCAGGCGGAACAATCTGAGGTAGGCCCGAGGATCCTTGCCCGGCCGCTTGTCGAGTGCATGCACCTGGATATCAGGGCGCGCGAGCCGTGCCTGGAAGCCCGATGCCTGCGTAAGCGCGATGACGGCGTGCCTGAAGCGCTCCGGCGGCAGGAAGTTGATGAGATTGACCACGCCGTTCTCGAGGCCCCCGAAATCGAAGCGAAACACGATATGCGCAATGAGCGGGCGCCGATCGGAAGCTGACTGACTCGCCGCTGTCATAGGTCGCGCCGTCACCGCCCCTCACGCGGCGAGCGTCTGCTCCGCGAGCTCCTGGCCGACATCGGCGGGGCTGTGACCGTCGAGGAAAACGCGGCACCAGATTTCGAGATTGACGAGCACCAGAGTCAGGTCCGTGTAGTCCTCGCGGTTGGCGTCGTGCGCCGCCATCACCTGCTCGATGACCGGCCAGCTGAGAACGCCGCGCCGTTCGATAGTGTCCCGGCTGATCAGTGAGTTACGCAGCGGCCGCAGCTGCTGCTTGAACCATGCACCGACCGGCGCGCCAAAACCGCGCTTGCCGCGGCTGAGGACCGCCGGCGGCACCACCCCCGTCAGGGCCTCCTTCAGCAACGACTTGAGCTCTCCGTCCATGATCTTCACATCCCCGGGCACCTGCGCCGCAACTTCGACCAGCCGGTGGTCGAGGAACGGCACACGGCACTCGATCGAGCGAGCCATGCTCGCCTTGTCGGTGAGCAGCAGCAGATCCTCGGGGAGTTGCGTGGCGCAATCCACCCGCAGCAGGCGCAGCAGCGGATCGCCGGCGCGCTCGACACTCATGATTCGATCGAATCCGTCGGGACCGTGCGGCGCATCGAGGAGCATGCGTGCCAGCGTTCCCCTCGCCTGAATCTCGATGAAGCGCCGGTATTGCTCGCGCCAGTCGAGCTCGCTCGCCGCGATGAACTTGCGCACGTAGCGGCCGATGTCGCTCCAGCGGCTCTGCCGTCCGCTGGGCAGGAGTTCTGCGAGCGGCGCGACGACGCCGCGCCGCATCCAGCGCGGCAAACGCCGGTAGCGCCGGCTGTAGACATCGCCGAGGTAGCGCTTGTAGCCCCCGAAGAGCTCATCCCCACCGACCCCCGAGAGGATCACTTTGACCTGCTTTGCGGCCAGGTCCGATACCAGATACGTCGCGGTGACGGCGCTGTCGGATACCGGCTCCTCCAGGTGCCACAGCAGCGGCGGCAGCAGCGCCGCCATCTCCGGCCGAACCGTGATCTCGTTGTGCCGGGTCTGAAACCGCTGCGCGACCTGGCGTGCATAGTCGAGCTCGTCGTAGTACCTCTCGGCGCTGCCGGTGCCGTAGCCAATCGAGTAGGTGTTCACCGGCTGATCGCTGTGCGCCGACATGAGCGCGACGATCGCACTCGAGTCGACACCGCCGCTCAGGAACGCGCCAATCGGTACGTCGCTGATCATGTGCTCGGCCACCGAACGCTCGAGCTCGGCCCGGATCCTCTCGACCCACTCACTGCGACTGAGCTGCGACCGCGTATCCGCGGGCGGCTCCCAGTAGCGCGTAAATCGCGCCCCGGCGGCGGTCCACGTGAGCAGAGTTGCCGGCGGCAGCTTGCGCACGCCGCGGAAGATGGTGGCGGGCGCCACGCAGTACCCTAGCGCCAGATACTCGCGCAGCGCGGCCACATCGAGCGCGGACCCCACACCCGGGACTTCGAGCAGCGCCTTGACCTCCGAGGCGAATGCCAGCTCACCCCCCACTTCGGTGTAGTAGAGCGGCTTGATCCCGAGGCGATCGCGGCCCAGCAGCAGACACTGCCGGCGCTCGTCCCAGAGCGCGAAGGCAAACATTCCCGACACGCGCTCGAGCAGCCGCTCGCCGTGCTCCTCGTAGAGATGCAGCAGCACCTCGACATCGCTGCCCGTGCGAAACACGTGACCGGCGCGCTCGAGCTCGGCGCGCAGCTGTCTGAAGTTGTAGACCTCGCCGTTGCACACCACCCACAGCGACTGGTCCTCGTTCGCGATCGGCTGGTGTCCGCCGGCCAGGTCGATGATCGAGAGCCGCCGCATGCCGAGCACTGCGCGGCCACCGGCGTGAAAACCCTCATCGTCCGGGCCCCGGTGCACGATGGCCCCGGCCATGCGGCGCACGACCTGCAGCGTCGCGCTGCGCTGCGCCTCGGGTGTGGTCATGCCGACGATTCCGCACATATTCAGGCTTCGCGGGTCACGGCAGGTACTTGATCAGACGCGGGCCGAGGCGGTTCGCGAGCGCCAGCGGCAGGCGGCGCCAGACTGCCACCGCAGCACGGAACCTGGGATTGTCGGGGCGCAGCTGCGGAAGCTCGCCGCCATCGCGCAGCCAGTAGTTCCAATAGAGCTGCCGCGGCCTCGCTCCCCACTGCTTCTTGAACAGATAAGTACCGCTGTCAACGGTCGAGCGCCCGAAATCGAAGCTGCGGCAGCCGCGGACGATGGCGTGCTCCAGCACGCGGCCATACATGAACATGTTGGCCCCGAGCTTGTTGAAGCCACGCAGCGACGATGCCCAGGGAATTTCCATGCCGCCGGCGTACTGCAACAACAGCGCTGCCGCCACGGTCCGGCTGCCGTGGCGCGCCACCACGAGCGACGCGTTCTCAGGAAGCGCCTTGAGGATCGCTTCGAAGAAAGTCGCCGGATAGACCGGGGTACCCAGATCGCGCATGTTCTCGGAGAACACCGCGTAGAACTCCGGCAGGAGCTCGCAGCCGCCGAATTCGCAGCTGATGCCGCGCCGCGCCGGCCGCCGTGCGTCGGTGCGCACTTTGGAGGGCAGGCTCTTCCACAGCTCCTCGGGAGACTGCGGCAGCGCCAGCACCATGGCGACCTTGTCGACCCTGGCCGGCCAGCGCGCCGGCAGGGGCTCGCGCTGACGCAGCTCGACATGGCGGCAGTTGCGCTCGCGCGCGAGTCCAATTGCAGCTTCGAGCAGCGCGTCGCGAGCGGCGGTCGATCGCGCCACGACACCACCGTAGGTGAAGTAGGGCAGCCCCACCAGGAAGTCGCCGAACAGGAAGCTGCGAAGCCTGATCAGGGGCAGGATGCCGCTGATCGTTCCGTCGGGGGCGCGCGCCGCAAGATAGTGCGTCTCGTGGCCGAATACCGACTCGACGATGTTGCGCCATACCCGGCGGTGATAGATCGTGGCCGCGCCGGTGGCAGCGACGAACGCATCCCACTGCGAGGCACTTACCTCGCCGACCACGTCGCTGGCGAGCGCCTCGCCCGGGTCGGGGGTGTTCGTAGCAGCGGCTGGCCGGTCGTCCGCGGCCGTCGTTGCAGCCGTCATCGTCAGTTATGCCTTCCCAGCGGCGTTCGGCAGAGCCGCCACCCCGCCATGGTACCTGCGCTCAATGGCACCGCGGTCAGAAGGCTGAAAGAAATGCTGCTTTTTGACAATATGGCCCGCAGCAGCGACGCGACCGCTAGATGGTCTGGCTGAGCACATTGCTCGGTGCGCTCTGAGTACCGTCGCTCGCGACCGAAATGACGGCGAAGTACCAGGTGCCGGAAGTGAGATTGTCAATCTGGCACGTACCGACCGTCGAACCGTCGATGCTCAGGGACTGCGTGAGGTTCGTGGAGGACATGCCGTAAATTACCTTGAAGCCCATCAGATTGGTGAGCTGACTGCCATCGGTATTGAGGGTCGGGATCGTCCAGGTGAGTGTGACGCTGCCGGTGGTTGGCGGCGGCGGTGGCGGTGGTGACGCAGACCCGGCGCCGCCTCCGCAAGCCACGAGCGCCGCGATGAGGGCGAACGCAACAACCAGGCCCCGGGCACTCCGGAGAATGGCCTCTGTCTCTCTCAGGTCTCGCGCACGCATCGTCGACATCTTATACGCTAACTCATTGACATCCATGGCGAAAGACTCTCCGGTCTCCTGCTTGCCGCGTGAACTGGGTCTCACTTTGATCTCCCGGAGAGCCCGGTGAATGGTGGTTCGTTAGGCTGGCGGTGCCGCCAAATCGGATCCCGATGCGTTCGCCTGATGTAGCCCCCGCCTTCATCCCGCTGCTTACGGTGCTTGCCGTTGCAGTAGTAGCCCTTGGGCCGACCTGGCCACCGCTCCTCGCCACGTGGCGCGACGTGTACGACTACTCGCACGCGCCCTGGGTAGTGCTCGCGGTCGTGTGCTGGGTCGTCGCGCGCAGTACCAGCCTGCCGCCGTCCGTGCCGCGCGCTTCTCCGCCAGTCGCCGCTTTGCTGCTGCTCGAGATCGCGGCCTGGCTCGTTGCCTGGCGTGCCGCGAGCAACATCGGGCAGCAGATGATGATGCCGCTCATCCTCTTGTCCGCGGTCTGGCTCGCCTGCGGCTCGCCGGTGGCGCGACGTGTGAGCGTGCCGCTCGCGTGTCTTTACTTCGCGATCCCGGTCTGGGACCTGCTGCTGCCAGCGCTGCAATCCATGACGGTGGCGGTATCGGAGACGCTGCTCGGCTGGCTGAGCGTACCGGTGGCGATCGATGGCAACAGAGTCACCATCCCGGAGGGCACGTTCCAGATCATCGAGGGTTGCTCCGGGAAGCGTTACCTCATGATGGCGCTTGCGGTGGCGGTACCCCTGGGGAGCATTCTGCCGCTTGCTCCGCGACGCGCCGTCGTACTGGTCGCTGTTACGACCCTGCTCGCCCTCCTCATGAATTGGCTGCGCGTCATGGTCGTGATCTACGCGGGTCATGTGACGGACATGACCTCCTATCTCATCGTGCACGAGCACCTGAGTCTGGGATGGGCACTGTTTGCGCTGCTCGTCGCAATTGTTTGCCTGCTGGCCCGGTGGCTTGCGGAGCCTGCGGCAGTATCGCCGGCCGCGAGTGCCATCCGCGTACGGCCCGCAGACCGGTCGTCGCATACACCGTCCGTTACCCGCGCACTGCGGCAGTGGATCTCGCACCCGGTCGTCCTCGGCACCGGCTTCCTGCTGTGCCTTCCCGCGTTGGGAGTGGCCTACGCACGCATGGCATTGAGCACGCCACCTGAGATGCCAGCGGCGCAGCTCCCGCGCTCCGTCAGCCCCGAATGGTCCGGCCCGAAATCACCCGACACGGTGTGGTCGCCGAGATTTCAAGGCGCCGCCAGCGAGCTCCGCGGCGCGTATGGCGGTGCGGGCCGTAGGGTGGAGGTCTACGTCGCCACCTATCACCAGGGCGGGCAGCTCGGGGCCAAGCTGGTCAGTTCCTCGAATCTGCTGCTGCCGCCGGACTGGTCGGTGATACTCGAGCGGGCGCTGGACGACCCGCGGATTCCAGCGCAACTGCGCGGCGCGCGCACCATCGAGGCCGTGACTCCGCAAGCCAACCGCTGGGTCGTCAGCTACCTGTACCAGATCGACGAGGCGGTCACTGCGAGCCCGCTGCTCGCGCAGCTCGAGTACGGTGTGCGCTCCTGGCACGGATCGATGACCGCGCGCGTGATCGCAGTGGCCGCGCGATGCCATGACGAATGCCAGCCGGCGCGGCGGGATCTCGCGGAATTCTGGTCCCAGGTGGGTGCGCGGCTGATCGAGCCGTGAACAACGATCCTAGTAGCCGGTCCCGGCTGGCATGGCCCCCGGTGCAGCAGGCGTGACGCTCGGGAAACCTCCCGGCGTGTTCCCGAAGCTCATGTTGAGTGTGAGCGTAATGAGGTTCACGCGGTAGCGCTGGGCGCCGTAGCGGTCGGTATGCATCGCCGCCAGAGTGAGCATCGTGTGCAGGCTGATCTGATCGCTGAGGTTGAGAGAATACAGGCGATCGTTGTAGGTCTGAGTGAAGCCCTCGCGCAGGTCGTCATGATCGAACGTCGCCCTCAGACTCCCCTGCACGTTGGCGCCCATGCGCCGCGAGACATAGAGGGTCGCGGCGCGTATCCGGTCGGATGAGGAAATCGGCGCAGGTGCCCCGTTCAACGTGAGATAGCTGGCCTCCATGGAGCTCACTTTCACGCCGATCTCCGTGAGCCGGCCGGTGAGCGCGGCACGCGCATCCAGTTTCTTGAGCACGTAAGCGTCGGGAGTCACCCGAGGAATGCCGAGCGGCGGCGTCCCCGGAATGACCACCAGGCTCTCGGACAGGACTTGTGGCATCGCCCGATTGGCGCCGGTGGTCGGTGTTTCGCTGTAGCTCACCTGCAGCGTCAGCAGACGGCTTTGATGCCGCAGGCTCCCCTCGAAGGTCTTGCCGAAAAATCGATGACCGGCCAGAAAGCGCAGCTCATCGCGGGGACCCGCGGACCAATCGAAGCCGCCGAGCCAGAAAGGCGAGCTGAGCCCGCCGTCGACGACGCTCCGGGAGAGATCCGTCTCGGTGCCGCCCTGAGCGAGCAGGCGCACCGTCGGCGCGACGAGCCAGCCCAGGTCCGCCTGCGCCAGCTCGTACAGCCAGCGCGGGGCGACGATCTCTGTGTACGTCGTCTCCTGGCGGTTATAGAGGGCATCCCAGGTGAGGTCCGCTTTTGGATCGGGCGAGCTGAGCTTGAACGACCCGTCCTGGTTGGAGGCGTCCCAGAGCTGCTCGTCGACAGTACCGACGGGCTTGTACCTGACGAAGCCCCATTTATAGCTCGCCTCGAGCTGAAACCAGGCGAACTTGTGGCGCAGTACGGGAGCCGCCGACGCCGAAGTCTGGTCGACGATGTTCCCGGTTGGATAAAGCAAGCCGACGCTTGCGGGCACGATCGGATTCGCCACGCTCTGGTCCGCAGCCGCGCCCGCATCCACATACAGCCAGTCGCGCAGCAGCGTTCCCTCGCCGTAAAGATTCCCAGACTGGTAGATGTCGTGTCCGTGCTGGCTGCCGCTGTATTGATACCCCTGCAGCTCGTAATCGAGTGTCGCCTGCAGATCCTGGCCGTCGTGCTTGACGTGGATGCCGGGCAGGAGCTGCCAGATCTCGGCATCGCTGGTCACGCCCGGAGGCGAAAGATCGATGTTGTCGGTCCAGCCGGCGGCCGCGCCCAGGTGGACGGTGTAAGTCGTCTGCGCTTCCGCTGCCGGGATGCCCAGCAGGAGAAGCCCCCCGACTGCGATGAGTCCACGCGCCAGCAGGGCGAGCGGACGGTAGGAAACGTGCTTACTCATTCGGTGGCTGATTCGGTTGATTCGGCGGCTGACCGTAGCCGTAGTAGTAATACTCGCTCAGGCGGCTCCCGCGCACCTGGTTGAGAACACAGCGGATCTGCTTGCTGCGGTCGAGCTGGTCGACTGCCTCGAGTACCAGGTGCTGCTCGGTGAATTCCGCGCGCACCACCAGCACCACCTGATCCACGAGACTGGCGAGCACCTGTGTCTCGTGTGTTGCGAGCAGCGGCGAACAGTCGAACAGCACGATCCGGCGCGGGTCGGCCTTGCGCAGCCCATCGACCAGAGAAGCCATGCGGCGGCTTGCGAACAGCTCCGAGGCGATCGCGCTGCGCTGTCCGGACGGCAGGAAGGTCAGCCCCGGGATGGTGGTGCCCAATACCAATTGCTCGGCATCGAGGGCGGCATCGGCCGCAGCGTCCGTGAGGCCGCGCCGTGCGTCAGCGCCCAGCAGTCTGGTGAGGTGCCGTTTGGCGACGTCGGCATCGATGAGCAGCACTTCCAGATCGCGCTCGCGCGCGATGCTCAGCGCAAGGTTGAGGCATACGAAGGACTTGCCCTCGCCGGAGACGGCGCTGGTGATCATCACCGCATTGCCGACGGCCTGGCTGCCAGCGCTGCGCCCGAAGACCGCCTCCAGCAGCGGCCATTTGATGCGTCGGAACTGCTCGGTGATCTGCTCGCTGGCCTCTGCCGGCGACAGCATCCCTGCGGCACGCAGCGCCTCCTGATCCACGCGGATCGTTTCCGCGGGAACGCGCCGCTCGCGGCTCGGGGCGGGAAGCGCAATGGCGGGCTCGAGCACACGCCCCGGTACCCGTTGCCCCTGCCGGCTCGTCTCCCCGGCGCTCTGGCGTTGCTTCTCGAGCGCGCGTTCGATGATGCTCATCGCACTCTCACCCGAAGAACATGCGAATGGCCGAATTGAGGTGGCTCGCCGTCAGCAGGACGACGCCGTATACCGCCAGCAGCACGCCGCTGGCGACCCCTACCAGCAGCGGCTCGCGATCCTGCCTGCCCTGGGGCACGAAGCTGACCGAGCCGAGCACCGGCAGACCGGTCACCGCACCCAGCAGGCTCCGCGACAGGAATATCGGCCTCAGCTGATTCAGCACCACGGCCAGCCCGGCG